>NZ_JBSWWU010000007.1:0-357168 GCF_056160245.1 Aquimarina sp. AWH4_224
TGCACATTAGTCGTTAATAACTGGGCAGGTGCAGTTGACGCCTGTAAATTTCCAAAAGCCATTACTGCTGTGATTGCCAGAATAGAAAATAGTCTTTTCATTGCGCTGATTCTTAATTTTAATTAGTTAAAGGGTTAAAGATATAAAAATATTATAAAAACTGTCAAATATTTAAATATATTGCAGAGAGGAAGGGATTCGAACCCTCGATACGCTTTTGACGTATACACACTTTCCAGGCGTGCGCCTTCGACCACTCGGCCACCTCTCTTCATTTCCCAAAAATGGGATGGGCAAATAACAAAAAAAATGTTAACCAATAAAATTTGAGGCGTTAATTTTCTGACATTTCGCCACGTAGCGAGGTTTCATAGATGGTTTTAAGGACTTTAAGTGGTAAATTTTCGCCCAACAAATACATCAATTTGGCTACTGCTGCCTCGGTTGTAATGTCTTTTCCTGAGATTACGCCTACTTTTTTTAAGGCAACACTGGTATCGTATTTCCCCATTTCGACGCTTCCTCCAACACATTGAGTCACATTAATAATAGGAATACCCTTTTTGATTGTCTGCGATAGCATTTTGACAAACCATTCTTTGGTAGTTGTATTTCCCGACCCATAGGTTTCTAATACAATTCCTTTGATACTAGGCAGTTCAAAAATTCCCTTCAGTATCGTTTCATTGATCCCCGGAAACATTTTGATCACTACGACATTATTATCAAAATGAGTGTGGTATACCATTTTCTTCCGTCTGTTTACAGCTCTCAAAAAAGGTGTATGTACTTTAAGATGCACTCCAGACTCTACCAAAGCCGGATAATTTAGGGATTGAAAAGCCTCAAAATGCTCGGCATTGAGTTTTGTGGTCCTATTGGCTCTAAGCAGTTTGTACTCAAAATATAAGCCTACTTCGGTAATTACAGGTCTACCTTTTTCTTGTAATGCTGCTATCTGAACCGCCGTAATCAAATTCTCCTTGGCATCGGTTCGCAAATCTCCAATAGGCAACTGCGATCCCGTAAAAATGATAGGCTTTGCCAGGTTTTCAAACATAAAACTCACGGCAGAAGCCGTATACGACATGGTATCACTTCCATGAAGCACCACAAAACCATCGTACTTATCGTAATGATCATTAATAATATCCCCAAGCTCTTTCCAACGTTCCACATTCATATCTGAAGAATCAATAGGCTCATCAAAACTTATGGTATCGATATTACAATCCAATTGTTTTAGCTCTGGAATATTTGACAATAGCTTATTGAAATCAAATGCTACCAAAGCCCCTGTTTCAAAATTTTTGATCATACCGATAGTACCACCAGTATAGATAAGAAGTATGTTTGATTTACTGCTCATAACACAAATGAACAAAATTTAATGCATTATAAATTATATCCCGAAGACATCTTTAGAGTTTTGGGTAGTAATAGCCGCAATCTCGTCTACAGGTTTTTGATAAATATCTACCAACTTATCCAGTACATTGGTAATGTAAGAACTTTCGTTTCGTTTTCCTCTATAAGGAGTCGGTGCCAAATAAGGCGCGTCGGTCTCGAGTACAATATGCTCCAAAGGTATTTGATCTAAGAATTTATCGATTTTCCCATTCTTGAAGGTAACAACTCCACCGATACCTAATTTCATATTATACCCTATAGCTCTATGCGCATCTTCTATGGTACCTGTAAAACAATGAAAGATACCATATAGCTCCTCCCCTTTTTCCAGTTCCAAAACTTCAAAAACCTCTTCAAAAGACTCTCTACAATGGATTACAATCGGCATTTTATACTTTTTTGCCAATTGAATTTGATATCTAAATGCTTCTTGTTGTTGTTTGAGAAAACTTTTATCCCAATACAAATCGATGCCTATTTCTCCCACTGCATAAAATCTCTTTTCTGCATTAGGAGCAGTTCGTTTTGCCAACTCTAGCTCAACATGTTTTAATTCTTCTTCATAGTTTTCTTTCACATGAGTAGGATGTAACCCCATCATCAAAAATACATTTTCGGGATATTGCGCCTCGATATCGTACATGGATGTAGTGTAGGTAGAATCTATAGCAGGTACAAAAAACCGTGTGATTCCTTTTTCTATAGCTCGCTGCATCATCTCCTTTTGATCTTCTTCAAAAGACTCGCTATAAATATGTGTATGGGTGTCTGTAATTATCATGCGGCAAAAGTAAATAAATTCACTTTTGGTCGCTATATCTAATACCAATATAATTGGCGTAACATCAATTTAAGAAATACTGATGATTCTTTCTAAAGGAAGTACCATGGATTTTTTGAGAATAACATACTTGGAGGTAACTCCCCATATGGTCGTCTCTACTTCTTTTGTTCCCTCGTTGTCTACAAAACGAATCTTGACTTTTACATGTTCTAAATTACCTAATCGAAGTGCCCTACGTAATTTTTGACATCTATCTTTTACCTCTTTCTTTTTATCTAAAACTTCTTCTTTGGGAAAATGTAAAAATGCGATTTGCTCTTTTTCGATGTGTTGTATTTGATCTAAAGTCTTCATATGCCCTTTCTTTTTAATGATTTATTCATCAATTTAGTGGAGACAAAAGCATATACATTACATTATTTTAGATTTTTTAAGACAATCTATAAACAAATTAACAGCATAAAGAAGTACACCATTCCCTATTCTAATCCAGCTTTGTCAATAGTTTTTGCGCTTGTTGATAGTCCTCTGCATCTTCTGGAATTTTCTTTAGTAATCCTGCGCATGACTCATACTTCTCCTGTTTTAATTGATTGAGTGCCTCAAACCACAATGCTCGATAGCGGTACACCGAGTTTCCTTTGTACAAACTTTCAAAAACAGTAGTAGCGTTTGCATATTTGTTCTGTTCTAACAATGCAATCCCATAATAAAATTGATATTGGGTATTATCAGGATCTTCTACTAATAGCGAAGAAAAGTAACTTTCTGCTGCTTTATAGTCTCCAGCATTGAATGCCTTTTCTACATTTTTGGCATCCTCACTTGAGGTCGAACGTTCACCAATAGATAATTCGGGGATAGTTGCAAAATCATCATAGGTTGGATTTCCCTGATTAAAAAAGTAGACTCCAAAAACCAGAGCTACACTAGCTGCAACGGCATAGGCCCATCTAGGCATTTGTATTACTTTTGATTTCTTTGGTGTAGTGGTTGTATTGAAATAGGAATCCCCGATTTGCTTGAGATTATCTTCTAGCTCCTGTTGTTGTTTTTCGGTAGTGAAATTACTATCCAAATGGGACCATAATTCCTGATATACTTTCAATTCTTGATTCGCCGATTCATCTTCGGTCAATATTTGATCCAAAGTTGCCTTATCCTCTACAGAAAGGTCCTGACTGCAGTATTTCTCGAACAACTCGTATTTTTCTTCTGGGGTCATAACAAATTCTTTAAGTGATTAAACCTTGGAGCACTTTGAACTAGTTGCGTTAATTGACCAATACACAAAGATTTCTTTTTTCGAACATATCCATAGGACTGTCCTAATTTTTGCGCTACTTCTTCCAAAGATTTTATGGTAAAAGTAGTTTTCAACAATTCTTTACACGCTTTTCCTAATTGGTCAAACATTTCTTCAAACAGTTCGTGTTTTGCCGCGTACAATTCGGTTTCTTCAACAAAACGAGCACTCTCATCATCAATAGATACAACACCTTCGTTAATTGTTACCTCTTTGTTCGAAGATTTATTCAATTCATTGATCCATTTGCGCTTACACAGTAAAAAGAAATAGGCATCAAACGGACATGTAAGTTGCAGTTTTTTTTCAGTGGCTTGTCTGTAAATCGTAATCAGCGTTTCCTGAATAATATCCTGTGCCCGAGACTCGTCACCACTGTTTTTCTTTATATAGCCTACCACCTTGGGCGCAAATCGTTCATAAATCTCAGCCAATACCTTACTATCATTTCGTAAAAGCGCCTCGATATACTTTTGATCAGCATGTGGTTTGGAATTCCCCATAGACAATTGGTTAGCGCTTCTAATTTAAAAAAAGTTTCAAGATAATGGGTAACAAAACTTTAAAGCTATTGATATGAGGTCGTAAACAATAAAACTTTAAAAATTATGAAAGCAATGAATACAACAAGGGTATCCTCAAAAAACAACGGAGGAACCAAAAAAGTAATTCCGTTTTTACTATCACTTCTACTCACTTCTCTTTTGTTTGTGGGCTGTAAAAATGATGATAACGAAATTTTGATTCAGGAAATCTTAGATGGAGAAGAGTTAGCACAATCCATAAAGGATCAACGTGAACAAGCAAAACAAACGACGATTTTGAACGCAGACACCGGTGGAGAAGTATATGGTGCAGAAGGGACCATTCTTTACTTTGGACCCAATAGTTTTCTGGATCAAAACGGAGATCCTGTTACTGGTAGCGTATCAATAGAGTTGATTGAAATCTATGACAAAGCCAAAATGCTACTTACCAAAATGCCCACCAACGGGAAACGACCCAACGGCGATGTAGAAACCTTGGTTTCTGGAGGAGAGTTTTATGTAAATGCCACCCAGGATGGATCACCCTTAGAACTTGCCAATGGATTTCAGCTATTTGCTCCAACGGATCAGGTTGACCACGAAATGGTGCTTTTTAGTGCAGAGGACAATGATTGCGACGAGACTGACTTAGATTGCGATGTGGTTTGGGAAGAAGACGATCAGGGAGACCTGGAAATCGTTCAACGAGAAGGGCCTAATGGGATGGGCGTAACCTTTTATCTGGGTATTGCCGATCACTTTGGATGGACCAATATTGATCGATGGTTTAGTGATCCCAGACCAAAAACGGTACTTAGTGTAGATCCACCAGAAGGATATGACAACACCAATTCTAATGTATACATCTCTTATGATGGAGAACCTGGCACTTTAGCGCTACTAGATATTTATGACCCAGATACTGGTCTATTTTCTGAACATTATGGATTGATCCCAATAGGACTGGAGATCCATATCATTTTTGTATCTGTTCAAGACGGTCAGTATATATATGCAATCCAATCTGCTACTGTAGAAGAAAATCATGTAGAGGTAATTGGAACTACTTCGACGGCTACAGAAGCCGAATTGGTAGCCATCATCAATGCGCTTCCTTAACGCATAAAAAATTACTGGAATATGCTTACAGGTTAACGGGGGTTACGGCATATTCGAGTTAGTATTCCGGGGGTATAGCTCCCGGAATTTCTATATCCAGACAGAAATTTTGAAAAAAAATTCCAAAAAAAGGGTAACAAAAAATCAAAGCACTTGATCTGAGGGTGTAAAACAAAAAAATAAAGAAAGACATGATAACGAATCACACAACACTTGCATTACCAAAAAACAGTAGGAATGTAAAACAAATATGCATAAGCATTTTATTTTCGGCCTTTTCTCTTTTCTTTTTCGGAAGTTGTGAAACGGATGATGGGATTACAGATATACAGACAAACAGTCCTGTATTTGACATCGACTTATTTGAGCAAAATCTTATCGATTATGTCGAAGCTGGTGGCAACGCGCCCATAGGATGGGCATATACGATTAGCGCAAACGGAAACCTATCCAGATCCAACGCCTATGGTCAGGCAAGAACAGCTGCAGACGGAGCCCTTGATTTCACTTTAAACAAAGAAATTAATATCGCCAGTGTTTCCAAATTCTACACGGCAATCGGCGCGATGCAGTTACTAGAAGCCAACAATCTAACTATAGAAGACAATATTGAAGATTGGTTACCTGAATCATGGGCAAAAGGACCTGGGGTAAGTGAATTGACTTTTAAAGACTTATTAAAACACGAATCTGGACTACAGAGCACCAATAATAACTTTGATACTACCCTAGGTTACGAAGGACTTAAGGATTGTATCGAAACCGGAGTAGTCAACTCTAAATCTCGTAATTATTTGAATGTGAATTTTGCATTATTTAGAGTCTTAATCCCTTCGCTTTGGAGTGCAGTAAGCAACAATGCGATCGATATTGAAAACGATGCCAATACCCAATTCATGTATCTTTTATACATGCAGGAAAATATCTTCGATAGGCTTTCATTGCCATTAGTAGGTTGTACGCCAGAAAACAGAGAAATATCGACATTATATTATAACGTAAATGACCCAGATACAAACAACAATGGTCAGTACTACGGTGGCTGGAACAACAAATCCGGAGGAGGAGGATACTTTATGAGTACGCTGGAAATGGCAAAAGTCAATGCGTTCTTCGAGCATACTGAAACACTAGTATCTAAAGACCAAAGAGATCTTATGAAACTGCATCGATTGGGTATGGATGTAAAGGATGCTAACGACGAGATCCACGGAAGTTATTACGGAAAAGCAGGTTCGATTGGAACCAGTAGTGACCCATCCGTATCACAAGGAGTACGAACACAAATAGTAATGTTTCCTGCAAATGGGATCGACTGTGTGATTGTAATGAACACACAAGGAGTCACCTTGCAAAGCACTACGAGTTTGCGCCAAATGATCTACAACGCCTATAACGATGCATGGCAGTAAATAGTAACAAATACGGTTACTAAAATTCCGGGAAGATGACTTCCCGGAATTTGAACATTTAACTTTTTACTATCTTTAGTAACGTCAAACAAAAAAAAACATGAGGGGGTTTTTATTTTCAATTATTTATATGGGAATATTGTGTTTCCCGATGTTGGGCATATCTCAGATCAATACTAACGACACCATTCCTAGAATTGCTCCGATTTCTTACGATATCGATGGTAACCAGGTGACATTTGGAGCCGAAATGCCTCCGCTTAATCAAATTGCAGGAGCGCCGAAGGCATTTTATACCTACTACTGGGAGTTTGGGGATGGCAACTACAGCTTTGAAAAAAATCCTACTCATACCTATCCTAAATCCGGGAGCTATCAAGCTAAACTTTGGGCAACAAACAATTATGACAATGGGAAACCACCCGCTAGCCGACCCAAATCTGTTGCGATAAACAATACTCTAGAGGAAGCGTCATTAGATTCGAATTCTATATTTAAAGAAGAAGAGGACTTGCTTATCAAACGAAATCGAGAACCCATTCCTGATCAGGAAATGGTGATCATCACCAGCTATAAAAACACCAACAACTACGTTTCTAGTGGGAAATTGTATTTATTTTACAACGATTACAAATTTAAGAACGATAATTTCACCATTGAAGACACCCGAATGCATCATGGGGAACAAATTATCCCTTTGAATGCCATTACCGAGACTTTACCTGAAAATGATGATCATACCCTATTGGCATCATCTTCACATTCTATACTGCACAACAAAACACTTTTTGTACAAGACACCACCAAACGTAAAAATCTACCTTTAACCCTAGAAGAGTCTAAAGCCTTATATCGCGATTATCAAGTAATAGCTTTTAACGATATGCAACCTGGTGAAGAGCGCAACATCTTCAGAACACTGAAGACCACTCCCGAAATGATTAAAGACACCAGCGCTATTGTGACGCTACGTAGTGTTTATGTTCCTGATGACAGCTATGACAACCATACCGTAAAGGATACGGAGATGGAAATCGTTACCTCTCATGATCCCAACAAGATGTCCTCCAACGGTTGGTTGATGAACTATCGATTAGTTCGATTTAAACGCCTCAAATTCAAAGTTCGTTTCCAAAATAATGGCGAAGGACCTGCCAACACTATCAGGCTAGAATCGGATACTCCAGAAATGTTTGACAAATCCACCTTACGGATTGATGGTATGTATCCTGAATGCCCAATATGCCCAAAAGATCGGGAAGTAAATTATAGTTGTCTGGATACCATATTAAAAAAGGATAAGATCATTTTTCAATTCAATAGGATTTATCTCCCGGGTAGCCAACAAAAGAATGTTGCCGAAATTGATTCTACCAAAGGTTTTGTAAAATACTCGATGAAATTTGGAAAGGATTTTCATAAGAAAAAAACCAAAAGTAAAACTGCCATCTATTTTGACAAAAATGAACCCATAATTACCAATTATGCCACCACACGATTTATCCCGGGCATTTCTATAGGCGCCAAGGCAGGATATATTTTTGTTCCCGACTTAGACAATCAACGTGAATATTTTGTGGGGGCCACCTTATCCCCTTTCAAATCCTATAGAGCCTATTATCAGGCGGAGCTGTTTTTCTCTACTTCAACCCATGACGAAGTACGAAATTTTGAAACCAGAACCGTCAATGCCGATGGGTCTACGTCACTTATTCAATTTTCTGAATTGAATCAATTCAACAACATCACCGTATATGCAGTACCGGGATCGATTCGATATAATTTCAATAACTTTTTTGCCATGGGTGCTGGGGTACAGTTGAAATTAGACATGAATAATGTTAATGATCAGGAAACTACTGGGGAAGCTTTTACATTAGTAAATGGTATTCCTACTCCCAATCCAGACCTTAACTCTTTTACTGCAGAAGAAATTACAGACAGTTTCTTAAATGCACAAGCTGGAGTATTTGTAGGCATGAATCTGGGTACAGTACGAATTGGACCAAGTCTTGGGGTACGATATGTGTACAATTTTGACGCTCCCAACTCTCAAATTCAAGTATATGGGATTTGGAAATTTTAGAGTATTCCTTTGCTTTATTGCAATGCTTAGCATTGGCTATTGTAATATCCATGCACAATCCCAAGAAAGCACGGCTACTTTTTTATACAAACAGTTGGATTACTTTTTGCAAAACCCTACCTCATCTGGCTCTTTACGACTTA
Organism: Aquimarina sp. AWH4_224; assembly: GCF_056160245.1. NCBI lineage: Bacteria > Pseudomonadati > Bacteroidota > Flavobacteriia > Flavobacteriales > Flavobacteriaceae > Aquimarina > Aquimarina sp. AWH4_224. The sequence goes on from NZ_JBSWWU010000007.1 coordinate 8,788, forward strand.
GCAAACTCATCCACCCAAAAAAAGAAAAACTGATCACCAAAGAAGATCAGCTGGCATGGGTGGTGGTGCACTGTAATTTGGGATACTACCAACAGCAATTTGGAAATCTCTCTTCTGGGATATTGTATTACGAAAAAGCCTGGAGCACCTATTACCAATATCAATTATCAGATTATGACATTATCGAAAACTGCTTACAACCTTTGGGTAATTTATACCTTAAAATAGGTGACCTTCCCAAAGCAGAGAACACCATAAAAAGCTATTTGTATTTGGCAGAGCAATCTCAAAATCAATCCAAAATTGTTGCTGCCATTACCAACCTCTCGATTGCCTATCACAATCAAGGCGAGTATGTAAAGGCAATTACCGTTTTGAATCAGGGCCTCTCTATAGCTCCAAAAAACCTGAATATCTTAAACAATATTGCCACCAATCATTTGGATGCTGGTAATTATAGCGAAGCCAAAACTCTAGCAAAACAAATCATAGCTATAGATTCTAAACAGATTAATGCTTATCAGATTCTGGCCGCTGTAGCTTTACAAGAAGGAGAACTACAAGCAGGGCAACACTATATGGAGCAGGCTAGATTTCAATTATTAAACAATGATAACGCCACTCCACGATCTCTAGCCAAATTACAATTGGGGTATATTGATCTATTATTATCTGCTTCAAAATTTAAGGAAGTGCAAAAAAGCATTGTAGAGCTCTATTCTTTAATACTACCAAAATATGAAAGCAAAGATCCATTACCCTTAGAAGATCATCTAGTCACAGATCCGATTCTTTTAAAAATATTGGATCTACATGCACATCTTTCTATACAACTTCAAAACCCTGAAGAAGCCTTAAAAGCCTATGAACTCGCTTTTGAAGTCAACAAAAAGCTGAATAGCCTATATCCTTTACAAGACACCAAAATCATACAGCACAGTCAAAACAGAAATCGAACCGAACTTTATATTGATCTTCTTTTTGAACTGTATCAATCCACAGCAGATCAACGATATCTCGAAAAAGCATTTCAAGCTGCAGAACACTCAAAAGCACCATTGGTAAGTGAAGCGTTACTTTCTAAAAAGGTACTCTCTCAATATCAAAATGATGCATTGGTACAACAAAAAGAGCAAATCACTTCGACATTAGCATCTTTGGAGGTTTTGATAGTGCAGGAAAAACTAAAAAGGGATACTGCCAACATCTCTAACATTCAAAAATGGACAGCAGCCTATGATGCCAAGTCACTAGAAATTAAAGCTGTAACACAAACCCTTCAAAACAAATATCCAAAACTCCTTCAGCTCCAACAACCCATATCGATAAATGATTTACAGGAAAAGTTGCAGCAGGATCAAACAATAATGATCGCCTATTTTTATGGCCAACAAAATGTTTATCAATTTGAAATTAGTTTCGATTCCTTTCTGATCAGAAAAATAAAAAACACTGCTTCTTTTCAGGAAAGCATTAAAAATTATATTGGGTATTTTAATGATTCGGCCATTATATTAAATCAGGTGACGGATTTTACCAAAGATGCCGCACAACTCTTTACCTTGTTACAGGTTCCCAAGGATGCCAATCGACTTCTTGTAGTCGCAGATGGGTTGCTAAACTTTATCCCTTTTGAAACCCTACTCACTGAAAGCTCAACCGCGCTTAGTTTTCAGAACATGCCTTTTTTATTACATACCACAGAAGTGCACTATGAGATCTCGGCAAGCAAGTATGTACATTCCACATCCAAAAATGATGCAGATCATACCGTACTGGGAGTCTTTCCCGTTTTTGAGGATACCCCATTAGCCCTCCCCCATTCCTTAACAGAAAGTAAATACATTCAAGACTATTTTGAAGGTATGTATATCCAAAAAGAACAGGCCACGTATCAAAACTTTATCCAAACCGCCAACAATCATAGCATTATACATCTATCCACCCATGCCGAGGCTGGTAGTTTCTCGAGACCTGCGTCTATAAAATTTATAGACAAAGATATTTTGGTGAATCAATTATACGGGACGAACCTTAGCGCAGATTTGATTGTGCTGAGTGCCTGTGAAACCGGAATCGGGAAACTTGCCAAGGGAGAAGGGCCGATTAGTATCGGGAGAGGGTTTCAATACGCTGGGGTAGAAAATGTTCTTTTTTCTCTTTGGAGAGTGAATGACAAAACCACCTCCAAACTGATGCAACTCTTTTATAAACACCTGAATGCTTCCAATTCTAAATCCAATGCTTTATATCAATCAAAACGAGATTACCTAGCTGCAGAAGACATTTCCAACGCCGAAAAATCCCCTTATTTTTGGGCAGCATTTGTATACTACGGAGAAATCGATCGACCTAATACCTTTTCTTATTATTGGTATATTATTGGTTTTGTGTTATTGCTATTAATTGTACTACTTTTGCGAAAGTTTGTTCAAAATAAAACATGAATACATTACGACAATTTCTGAAGCAAAAAGAGTATCACAGGATCAAAATGACTACTACCAAAACCATGCATTTTGAGGTCACCGCAATTTTGAATGGTATTGAAGGTACTTTTATTGTAGACACTGGAGCTTCTAACTCTTGTGTTGGTTTTGAGGCAGTACATAAGTTCAATCTCTTTGCCGAAGATAGTGATGTAAAAGCTGCTGGTGCCGGTGCTACGGATATGACCACACAACTTTCCAAAAAGAACAACATACAATTGGGGAGCTGGCATAAAAAAAGAATATCACTGGTGCTATTTGATCTCACTCATGTCAATTCGGCTTTGGTAGCACATGATGCTGCTCCCGTAGATGGCATCATAGGTGCAGATATCCTAAAACGAGGCAAAGCAATTATCGATTATGAGAGAAAGTGTTTGTATTTGAAGTAATTCCAGAAATTTATTAAACTGCATCTTGTTCTGGAAGCATAGATCATCTCATTATATTTTTTGTTTTTAGGTACTTCTGAAGTACCCCCTCCCCACTTATCACACTACCCTTAACTAGTAATCGTCGTGGGTACCTCCTATTGTAAACACAGGTGCGTCTTGTGTTGAACACAAGTTCAACTTATGTTTTAACATAGATTCACTTCTGTTTCTACTACCCCCAACTTCTGTTTGAAGTACCCCTTAGTATGTTTTTGATTATAATTGGGTACTTCGAGTAGTACCCCAAACGAATGCAGTACAATAAAAAGGGTACTTATACCAGTACCCCTCCCCCTGTTGCATATGTAACCTATTTCGGGTTTTTTGGCCTCAATTGTAGCTAGTTTGCAACTTGTGCCCCGCATAAAACTAGACAAACCTTCCAGAAATACAACAAGTCAGTTTCAAAACATGAAACTGACTTGTTATATATCTTACTCATACCTGGGCACTAGTCACAAACTAGGACTAGCTGCGGAACTTATAAATAATTAATGAAGAAGATAAGGTTATCTTTTTGTACTTTTAGGTGATTTTTTTATGCTAATGTCAAAAAAGCTCATTTATAAAATGAACAAAAGTTTATTCGTTTTTTTTGTCCTTTTAAATTTAATTTGTTATTCACAGAGAATAGATTGGATAGAATTAACTGATGGTGATTTAAACTTCAAATTTCCAATTAAACATGTTGTTGAGGATACTCTAAAAATAAGATCATATAATTATTTAGATAGAAACAAATTAATCGCAGTTTTCATATCACCAGATGGATTTTACTCTGATGCAGATATTTTTGAACTAAGTGATTTAGAAAAATACTATGAAGGAGCAGTGAATGGTATTTCTGATAAGCATCAGACGGAAGTTATTTCTAAAGAAAACTACAAAATCAATAAACTTTTATTGAACAAAAGCGTTCATAAAAAGATCTACAGCGGTAAAAGCATTAGTATTATAGAAGTACATATGTTGTTTATAAATGAGAACAACTATGTAATTTGGTTTCAACACCCTGAAAATGTTGATCAAAAAATCATAGATGAGAAAAATTATTTCTTAGATTCTGTTAATTTAAACTCTTCTTTTAGCTTTGATAATCAAAGATCCGAACCTATTTTTAAGGAACTTAAAGGATTTTGATAAATAATTGTAAATAGAGAGGGTATCTGATCTGAAGACACCCCCTTATATTGAAGTTGAACTACCAATCGTGATTAACTTCATTTATCTGAGAATCATTATTAAAAAAATCACTAAGCTTTTTGCCACAAAACGGACAATACTCTATAAATAATAATTTAGATTTTTTAGACGATAATTTTTCTGAGTAACCATCTGTCAGAATATATTTTAATTCATCTTTTTTTACAGAAACCCCTCGTCTTTTACTTTCTTCAATAAACTTTTTCGAGTTTTTAATTACTCTAAAATTTATTCCAAATTCAGAACTTACGTTATACAAGCCTTTTAATTTAAGACAGCATGTTTTTTCTCTTCTATTCCTTAACATTCTTTATTTTAATGGATTTGCTAATTTATTCATTGCTTCAACTAATTCTTTTCCAATAAATTGATATTCAGTGTTAATTTTACCTGTAGCTTTATGAATACCTCTAAATAGATTTAGAGATCCTGATTGCTCTAAAAACTTTAAAGCATACTGTGATACTCTATATGATACTACCTGACCACCGTTTTTAATGTAGGTAGCAGCCACTGTAATATCATCCGTTAAAAACAATGATGAAGAACCTGCTTCAGAACCTGTCGTACCTCGGAATATTGTAATTGCTTCATCAAATTCATCTACAGGTTGTAATAATTTCAAGAACTTTGAGGAAGACATAGTAGCTTTAACTCCTCGCCCTATTTGAATCGTTCTATATAGCCATACTCCTCCTTGAAAAATTTTAACCACAGCCCATTCTCCAGAAACAAATAATACCCCCTGCATAAAAGCGTCGTCTGCTTCATCTTCATCCGCCTTAGTTGGATTAAATGGATCTCTACCATCCATTGCTGCAACGAAACCACCTCCTGTTATGCTATAACCTCTAGCATATCCTTCTCCCATCAATTGAGATCGACTTTTTTTCTTTTTCTTTTTCTTGGGATCTGTATTACAATCCCCACAAGAAGCGGTATTACCCTCACCATCAGAAAACGTACTATCATTATTGTTGGTCCAAATAGTTTTTCCATCTCCTGATTTCTCCCACAGACTATTTATAAAATCTTCTGAATCAGCACCACTTGGATCGGCAAAATAAATGGGATTATTGTCGAAGGCATTATAAGGAGAGAAAGAATGGTGTGTAACAGGATCAACGCCACTCCACCTTCCTATGGCTGGATCATACTTTCTGAGGTCCATTTCATACCAATCTATACCTAAAGCCTCTTCATGCTCAATACCATTATACTTAAACTTCTGAGCTGTAGAATTCCCTCGAGACGAAACAAAACTATTATACCCTTTGTGTTTTAATCCAAATGGATAATAGTTACTTTCTTCAATAATTTCAAGAGAACCTAAGTCTGTCTTAGTGTAACTCAAGCGTACATTACCTAAGTGGTCCTTAAATTGATATACGTACTTGTACTCATTGGCTTCTTTTTCTATATACCCTTCGGCATGGCTAAAGAACTCCAGATTTCCGTTTTTATATACATAATTACCTGCATACTCCGTTGTTATAGAACTTCCGCCTGTTACGATCTTCTTTTGTTTCGCTCCAGTGGCGTCGTAAATATAAGCAATTGTTCCTGTACCCTCACTATTGCTTATCGAAACTGTTTCGGGTAAGTTTAAGTGATTATAGGTAATTGCCGAAATCCCTTTGTTACGATCTATGATCATGTTCCCATTGTCATCATACTCAAAATCATCATTGGTATTGGTACCATCTTTAAACCCATAGTTATCATTACCTGTATCGGCTACTTTTTGGAGTTTGTTACCGCTATCGTAGGTGTACGACAAGTTATCCATTTCATTAAAGGTATTCCCGCCTACAAAACCGTTTCTAGTTAAGCTTTCAATATTGCCCATCTTATCATAAGTAATGTTGGATACATCAAAGTTACCACTATGGCTATTGGCTGTAGTTAATCGATTTAAAGCATCATACTCATAATTATACCAACGGTGATAGTTATCATTGGCCGTTTTCCATGAGGTTTGTGAGATATTACCATTGTATAACGGATTTGCTCCATTATTATAAGCTATCCCAAAGGCAAATAGATCATCTCCTAGATTATTGGGATCATTGATTGTTTTTAACCATCCTCTGATGTTGTAACGATAGTCTACTGTCTGTAACCCTTCGGCTCCGCTCAGGGTTCCTTGGGTGCTGAGCGTAGTCGAAGTACCACCAACTTTTTTGCTGACCAATTGTCCCAACTCATCATAGGTGTTATTGACAATTAATTCTACATCCTGATCATTGATCTTTTGGGTTTGGGTAAGTAATCTCCCGGTATGATCATAGGTAAAGGTATCCACTGTGATCAAAGGTGTACTTCCATTTTTAACATGTGAGGTAGTCGTCTCTTCTACTCTACCAGTAAAGTCCAGTTTCATCGAAGTCTTATCGATAGTACTCAGGTAATGGTTTCTACTCCCTATCCAAATCGCTCTTCCTTTATTGTCATAAGCCGTTACGGTAGTAATCCAGTTATTAGTATCTAATACTCTTACCTTGGTTCCTGTAGCAAGGCTTCTTACTTGATCTGTAGTTGCTACCCCATATACGCTTGCAGGCTTGTCCATACCATGACGATCAAAATTGTAATCATCATAATAGTTGATCGTATGGATTTCTGCAATCCCTTGTGGGATGGCATTGTTACTATAATATATCGTGGTACCTGCTATGGTCTGTGCACTGCTTTGTTTACTTTCATGTTGGGTGTATACTACCGTATTGTCTGCAGATTCTTGCATAGGACCACGATCACTGCTATTGCCTATCAAACCTGTATAAGCAACACGACCATGTCTGTCGTATTTGGTAAATAGCCATTGGTTCTTACTCCTTAGATTTGCATCCTGAGTCATGACTGGTTGATCCAGTTTGTTGTACACAATATACTCCCATCCTTTACCAGGGATCTTCTTTTCAACCAATCGGTTTCTATAATCGTATTTGTATTGGTAACAGAGTTCGGCAAGCTCGATGTTAGAAACACCATCGGTAATGGTCACTTTTGGGGGTAACACATATGAGAGATTCCCAAAATCATCATAGACATAATAGGTGTCATGAGCCTCTGCTGTAGCTGAGCTTGTTGAAGCAAAGGTGCGTTTTAGTACCACTCTGTCTTGCTTGTCTTTATATTCTCTGGTAGTATGGTTATCGCCATCGGCTGTAGTCCAGTTCTCATCCTTGGTGATACTTACATACAACTCATTGGCTAGGTAATAACCATCTTTGGTCAAAGAAGGACTCTCGGTATCCAAACTACCATTGTTCATTGGAAACGCAACTTTGAAATAATGGACTTCATTAGAAGTATTTGTTCCCCAATCAAACTTGATGGTATGATCAGTATCACTATTTGGGTCTACCTTCCAGTCCTTACCCGGTGCGCCTTGTTCTAGTGCTCTGTTTAAGGGAGAATCCTCAAAGATCGTCTCACTGTAGGCATTTACTTGTACTGGACCCGTAATCCCTGCAAAGTCTGCCGCATAAGTGTCTAAGTAATACTGGTTGATATCTGTTGTGATATTAACCGATGTATAACTACCTTGGTTTGCCTTGGCAAAAGGTAAATACTGCTTGGCTTGTCTACCCACTTCATCATACTCCATATGAGTGATGATGTCTTTTTGGGTAGGAGATCCTTTGATGGCCGTTTGTTGTTTAGGTCTTCCCAGTCCATCAAAATACGTCACTGTTTCAATTACATCCTTATTCACCTGTATCTCATTAGGTGAGCTCATCGCGGTTTGGTAGGTACGGGTAAATACATAACTCTCGGTATCTGATAACGTAAGACTGTGTGGGATACCTGTACAGCCCATCTCCTCTCCATACTCTCCAGGACACTGATCCATATTGTCAGTCACATACCCTGTAGGTTGAGCACATCCCGTTTGTGTATCACCAGGATCACCAAAACCATCATTGTCGCCATCGCTATACCATACGGTATTGGGATGGATATTGGGGTTGTTATCATTACAATCATCTCCATTAAGAACATAACTATAGCCATCACTTGGAGCAGCACTGCGATAAAATAGAGCATTTGGATCTCCAAAAGTGTCGGTATCTACATCTCTATAAAAATTCTTTGGTGCAATGTTGGTGATGTATTCATCATTGTCATTATGGTCATCTCCATTAAGCACGTAGGCATATCCATCTGTTGGAGCTGCACTATAGTAAAATCGAGCATTAGGATCTCCATAGCTATCCATATCTACATCTCGATAAAAGTTCTTAGGTGCAATGTTGGTGATAAACTCAGTACTATCATTACGATCATTTCCATTGGTCACATAAGTATATCCATCATTAGGTGGGAAGCTACGGTAATACTTAATGCTAGGGTTACCAAAAGTGTCATTATCTGCATCCCTGTAGAAATTCTTAGGTGGAATATTGGTGATATACTCATTCCCATCACTAATATCATCACTGGTAAGTACATAACCTAAAGGTTGACCACATTGAGTGACGCTAATCGCGGCATCACCTCTACCATCTCTATCTCCATCTTTGTACCAAACCGTATTGGGATTGATATCGCCTTCTCCATCATCACAATCCAGATTGTTGGTCACATAACCACTTGGACGAACACTATGATACACTCTAGTTGCTGCAGCTGGAGAGCCAAAAGTATCCAAATCCCCATCAATGTAAAAGTATCGTGGTGGAATATTGGTGATAAACTCATTACCATCATTGATATCATCATTGTTAGCTACATAACCCGACGGTTGTGTACAACTCTGTGTGGTAACAGTCGCATTACCCCGACCATCTCTATCCCAATCACGATACCAAACCTTGTTGGGATTAATCGATGCATTACCATCATTACAATCATTCCCATTGGTCACATAAGTATAACCATCACTAGGAGGAGCACTGCGATAATACTTGATACTAGGATTTCCAAATCCATCTCGATCTCCGTCCCTATAATAGTTCCTGGGAGCAATATGAGTGATATACTGATTGTTATCGTCTCTGTCGTCATTGTAACGTACATATCCAGAGGGCTTGGCACACTGTCTTTTTGTTGGACTCGTACGTCCTCTACCATCACCATCAACATCACGATACCAAACCGTATTGGGATGAATTAATGGATCGTTATCATTACAGTCCTGCTTATCTAATACATAACCTGTTGCCGGAGATGTTAACCAAGCGCTATTGGGGTCACCAAAGCCATCGCCATCACTGTCATAATAATATCGTGTATCCCCGTCTAAACCAACTCCGATCTGAGACTGTGCTCCGTATCCCATAAGTAATAGGAATACAATCATTAATATCTTGTTTTGCATGTCTTCTTACTTTTTAGGATTAATTTTTGTAGTGGTACTTATTCTCTGAAATCAAATTACCATCAACATCTCGTACATATTGTAGACGATTGAGCTCGTCATACTCATAATACACCGTATATCCTCGTGGATCTGTCATACTGGTTACTCCTACCATAGGATCGTAGGTATAGGTAGTTACCATGGCATCTGCCGGTAATTCTACCCGTAGTTTATTCAGTTCGGTACGCAACGCACCTTCACTACCTTCTCCACCCATTTTGTGATCGGTGTCTAAATCTGACTTGGATTGAATATCATTTACATAAGCCGATACCCTACTATAAGTCATATTTTCAATCTTAGCGACTGGATATTGATGATTGTACCCCCAGATATAGGCCATAGGTGTACCATCAGTTTTGGCTACCTCGGTAGGATTACCGAAATTATCATAGGATGTATACTTTACTCTGGGCTCTAGATTACCATCTGCTTTTGCAGTTTGCACTTCTTCTGGAAGTAATACATTATTCCCCCAATCTTTATAGATATTATGTACTTTAGATAATATTTTTTCTGTATTACCTACCTGCTGTGAAGTAATCACATCGATAGGTGAAGCTATTTGGTTACGATTGAATAATTCATTTGTAATACTTGTAGTAAAATCATAAGGATAGAAAAACTTAGTAATACTAATTTCATTATTACTATTAACAGTTTCTTTCTCCTTAATATGCCCATAAGGATTATTATAACGATTAAAACTCTGAGTTACTACTGAAGAATTATCATAATAATCTGTCACTGCGGTTTGCACTAGACGATCTACATTACGACTAGCGTCAAATCTAACAATGTCTGTAGTATAGCTTCCTGGTCCTTGAGAATTAAATCCATTTTGTCCTACTTTAATTGCATATACTCTTCGATCAAAGTTCAGATCTTCATCAAAATCATATTGATAAGTAGTTTGTCTTACCAAAGTACCATCGGACTTCGATAATTCCGTTTTCAAAAGTTTTCCATTCTTGTAAGCATTATCATCTTTAATTGCAAAAGGGAAAGAAACGGCTGTCGGAATATTATGACTGAAGGTTAGTGTTTTGGTTCCATTACTAACATTACCGGAAATAATCTTTTCGGTAACTTGTTTATAGATTATATGACTCCCAATATAATACCCTAAAGGCATATTACTTGAGCTTGAATAACTTTTGTAAATACAATTTTGCACACTCCCACTCAATAAAGTAGATGTATTATATTCATGAGAGGTTAAATTCCTTCTTCTAAAAAGTAATCCTTGACTGATGCCATCATTTGTTTCGTATAGATATTCTTTAGAAATACAATTTGCCGGATCATCATCAGGGCAACTTTTTATTGTTTCTATTCGAATACCCCCGGTTTGTCTTGATCGGATTTGTGATGATATCGGCACTATATTACCTCTATTCAGGTTTACTCTAACTGACGCTCTTGACTCTCCTTCGGGGCCAACGTTATCTACATATGTTGACATCATATAAGTTCCACTTTTGAGATACACTTTTTTTGTAAAACTATTGTTGAGTACCTGACCTGGTTCTAAAAACCCCGAGCCATAATTTAACTCAGCTATAGAACAAGGATTCCTAGAATCGCATTCTTCCAAACCACTGGATTGACAAGTTACTTGTTGATTATCCTCTGTGTTTTTTCTATAAATCCGCGCGCCTAATCCACCGCCAGAAGTGCCTTTTGTTATTGAAATAATTATCTCAGCAGAAGTATCTTCTGAAATTGTAAATTCCATAATATCTGAATCACTTCCAGCAGTTGCCGAAGATGCAGAATCGTGCGATTCATTACTGTAAGTACAAACAGAATTATTAGCGTCATAAAAATCATCATACTCATCACCGTTGATCCCTGGATCATAAGTATTTTGTTCGTAGGTAAATTCTGTAAACCCTTTAGTTGGATATATGATCTTCTGAAGCGCTCCTTTAGAACAAGAATCAAAATCAGGTTTTCTGGGACCATATAAATCATTAATATTTACTAATTTCCCTGTATTATTTGAATTAGCATATCCCCAGAAATCCTGTCGCGCAAATGAAATGATATCCGTAGGAATGCCATTATATTCAAACTGATAGCGATTACTATTATCATTATTGACTGTTATACTTGTTAATAGTTTTCGAGTTTTACTATTATCATCATAAATAAAATCATAGTTCAAAATGGATTTGTCAAAATGATCTTTGATCTTTATATTTTGAAGCACAGCTAAATAAGCATTAAGATCGGTAGTTATTGGCAGAGAAGTATTAAATTCAATCTCTCCTAAAGAAAAAGATATCCTATTTATAATTTTTGAAGAAACACTATATCTAGTCCATGCATTTCTTAAATTATCACCGCAACCACTTGGTCCCACAGATTTTGTAAATGTTTGTGAAATGGTTTGTTGATTATGAGAATGACTGTTATAAAATAGATCTATACTTCGATTATTGGGAAGTACTATTTTCGATAATTTCCAACTTGAGATATACCCATTTACTGGCGTAGAAAGAATATCATTAATTCCTAAAGGAGGAATTCTTTTAGTGATTTCTTTATCCTTAAAAAAATACTGAATCCCACTATCATCTGTAACTTTGATTCCTTCATTAAAATCTCCCCCTATAACTTCAATTTTGTAAGGTTTATAGGGTTTAACAACTACATTTTTATTTTCATCAAAATAAAAGGTTGCTTGGATGTTTCCAACACTAATCATAAACTTGTCAGGTTGGGTATCCCAAATACCAGAAGCTGCATTTTCTTCAAGTCTATTTCTATCTACTGTAGATAATTCATTATTTACATAAGGTAACACCCAATTTACACCTATCCTATTCATTCCAATATAACCATTTGGTTCTTCATCAGGACGGCCTCTTAGTTGTCTAGTAATAATCCCTCCTGCATTTAAAGACCAACCTAATCCGGTAATCCCAGGTATTTCATCTACTATTAAGCCCGTATAATTGTAGTTCAAAGAAATTGGCAATTCAAAACCACCTTCCTCAATTGTGTATATTGGAATGGTTTGATTTGCCACACCTATCCCCAAATTCACAGGGATTTCACCAAATTTACCCAGATTAGATGCTTCTGGTGAACCTGGAAGTATCTGTGGAACATCCACAGGACCAGCGTTTGTAGAACCTTGAGGATACATGTGCTGAATCAACACAATAAAAATTGTTAAGAAAAAAAGTTTTTTCATGACCGAATTTGATTTGTTTTACTTTATTAATTCCCTATTATAATTAGTCAATGAACCGGGAAGGGATAAGCAGAGAAATCTTCTCTTTTGGTGCCTACTCCTAATTAAACTTATCCCTTATGATTCATTATCTAAACACAAATAATTGTAATTCAATTTTTCCTTTTTGTAATGCAATATTACACCGCGCCAGTTTCAAAATTTGAAACTCTGCTTTATTGAAATGTTAAAGTTTTTGATAATCTTTCCCTTGCTCATCAAAGACGAGAGCAAAACTAATTTACCATGAAGAAATATCCTTACAGAAATCTGTATGGCATACATTTTAGTACCAAAAATAAGGGGTAATACAAATTAGCGCATATGAAGTGGAGCGTGTAATATCAATATAGTGTGATATTTATAGGTCTAAAACACGGAATAAACAAGAATAAACGACCTACATCCCAGTTCGTATCGCCTCTACAGGATCTAGCCTAGATGCCGATATTGCCGGTAGAATCCCAGAAACCAAACCAATAAAAGAAGAAACTATAGTACCGATTAGGATATTCCAAGGAGATAAGACAAACTCAAAGTCTCCTGTAAATTGAGAAGCTAATAGCGATATCAACCAAACCAAAAGTAAACCGATTAATCCACCGATCAAAGACAAGATCACTGCCTCGAATAAAAACTGAAACAGAATAAATTTGTTTTTGGCTCCCAAAGACTTTTGAATCCCAATCAAATTAGTTCGCTCTTTTACACTTACAAACATAATATTGGCGATCCCAAATCCACCAACCAGTAATGAGAAACCACTAATGATAAGGCCTATAAAACTCATCTGACTGGTAATATTATCTATAAAATCAGTAAATCCTTGCAGTTGATTTACAAAGAAGTTATCGATCTCATCAGGTTTCATCCCACGGTAGGTTCTTAGCTTTTGGGTTAATACCGCTACAAACTCAGGCACATCAATTCCTGATTCAGGTTTGATGATAATAGCAGGAAAAGCGGCTTTGTTATTATCTCCATAAATTTTCCTTACCAAATTCACAGGGAGAAATACTGCGGTATCTTTCGAATTTCCAAAAAGCCCCATCCCCTCTTTCTTCAGCACACCAATCACCGTAAACTTACGCCCATATAATCGAATCTTCTTTCCGATCGGTTCAAAAGACCCAAATAAGCTATTTGCGATTTCATCACCCAACACAATCACAGGTGCCCCGGCTACAGACTCTTGTTCGTTATAAAATCTACCTTTTTCAATTTGTAAGGCTTCAATTTCGTAATAATCATTGGTTACCGGTGCAATTTCAACGTTACTCACACTCTTATCCTGATACTTTACCGTTTCGGGAGCTACATTCAAAATAAAACTGGCTGCTTTCAGGTTTGGCATCGATCTATTGATATACTGATACTCCTCGAAAGTAACATCCGGAAATTGCTCTCTTTTCCATTGAGGGATATCGGTAGGTCCAAAAGAAAATCGCATTAAATAAATAGTGCTATTATCCAATGAGCTAATGCTTCCCTTGATTTCTTGTTTCAGAGAATCTACCGCAGCGAGCACTCCGATAATAGAAAAAATTCCTATCGTAACTCCAAGTAACGACAAAAACGTTCGTAACTTATTATTAACCAGTGCATTTACCGCAAAATAAAAACTCTCTTTAAGTACTCTTAGATAGATTAGCATGCTCCGTTTTTTGAACCCATTTTACAATAATCTAAAGATAGGACGTTTTCCTTTAATTTTTGTTACAACTTAGCGCAAACAATTACACATAATCGTTGTCTAATTGATTGGTAAATTGCTACTTTTGCGTTTTACTAACTAAATTTTCTCATGAACAACACAAAGACTGCGAAATCAGCACTAATTTCTGTATTTAGCAAAGAAGGATTAGCTCCAATCGTAAAAAAATTAGACGAGCTAGATGTTACTATTTATTCTACCGGAGGTACCGAAAAATTTATACGAGATTTAGGTATTCATGTAATCCCGGTTGAAGATGTCACTTCGTATCCTTCTATCCTTGGAGGAAGAGTAAAAACATTACATCCAAAAGTGTTTGGAGGTATTTTGAATCGTCAGAATAATGATAGTGATGTTGCAGAAATCGAACAATACGAAATCCCACAAATCGATATCGTAATCGTTGATTTGTATCCTTTTGAAAAAACAGTAGCTTCTGGCGCCACTGAGCAAGAAATCATCGAAAAGATTGATATTGGTGGAATCTCGCTAATTCGAGCTGCAGCCAAAAACTTTGCTGATGTTACTTGTGTAGCTTCTGTAGAAGATTATGATGAATTTTTTGATATTCTTTCTGAAGGAAACGGAAGCATTACCCTAGCAGACAGAAAACGTTTTGCTGCAAAAGCTTTTAATGTTTCTTCGCACTACGACACTGCTATTTTTAATTATTTCAACAGTGACCTTGCAGTACCTGCCCTTAAAGTTAGCGAAACCAAGGGACAGGTATTACGTTATGGAGAGAATCCGCATCAAAAAGGGTTCTTCTTTGGAGATTTTGATGCGATGTTCAATAAATTACACGGAAAAGAGCTTTCATACAACAACCTTTTGGATGTCGATGCTGCGGTAAATCTGATGAGCGAATTTAAAGGTGAAGCTCCAACTTTTGCCATCCTAAAACATAACAACGCTTGTGGTTTAGCACAAAGAGATACCGTGCTTCAATCTTATGTAGATGCATTGGCAGGAGATCCTGTTTCGGCTTTTGGAGGAATCTTGATTAGTAATTCTGAAATTGATGTGGCTACCGCCGAAGAAATTCATAAATTATTTTGCGAAGTAGTAATTGCACCTTCTTTTACTACTGAAGCTCTTGAAATACTAAAAGGAAAGAAAAATAGAATCATTCTGATTCAAAAAGACATTGACCTACCTGAAACTCAAGTAAGGTCATGCCTTAACGGAGCATTGGTACAGGATAAAGATTTGAAGACAGATGCTGTAGAAGATCTAAAAACAGTAACCAAAGTTGCACCTACTGATGCACAGATTGAGGACCTGCTATTTGCTTCAAAAATTTGTAAGCATACCAAGTCAAACACCATTGTGTTTGCCAAAAACAAGCAATTATTTGCCAGTGGTACGGGACAGACTTCAAGAGTGGATGCTCTTAAGCAATCTGTGGAAAAAGCAAATGCTTTCAATTTTGATTTGAATGGAGCTGTTATGGCCAGTGATGCATTTTTTCCATTTCCAGATTGTGTAGAACTAGCCGACAAAGCTGGAATAAAAGCAGTTATCCAACCAGGTGGTTCGATCAAAGATCAATTGAGTATTGATTATTGTGACAATAACGGAATTGCAATGGTTATGACCGGAACACGTCATTTTAAACATTAATTTTATTACATTTACGAAATTTTAACCCCTTTTTTGAATTTTTATGGGATTTTTTGACTTCTTTACCGAAGAGATCGCTATAGACTTAGGTACCGCCAACACCTTAGTTATTCACAATGACAAAGTAGTAGTAGACAGCCCTTCCATAGTGGCCAGAGATATCATGTCTGGTAAAATTATCGCTGCCGGAAAAGAAGCTGCCATGATGCAGGGAAAAACCCATGAAAATATAAAAACCATCAGACCGCTGAAGGATGGGGTTATTGCTGATTTTGATGCTAGTGAGAAAATGATAAGCATGTTTATCAAAGACATTCCGGCATTAAAGAAGAAAATTTTTGCTCCAGCCTTGCGCATGGTCATCTGTATCCCCTCGGGAATTACCGAAGTAGAGATGCGTGCGGTAAAAGAAAGTGCGGAGCGCGTAAATGGAAAAGAAGTATATCTTATCCATGAACCAATGGCTGCGGCCATTGGTATTGGTGTAGATATCATGCAGCCAAAAGGAAATATGATTGTGGATATAGGTGGTGGTACTACCGAAATTGCAGTCATTGCTCTAGGTGGTATTGTTTGTGACAAATCCGTAAAGATTGCAGGAGACGTTTTTACCAACGATATCATCTATTACATGCGCACACAGCATAACCTTTATGTTGGAGAGCGTACTGCAGAAAAAATAAAAATTCAGATAGGAGCAGCTACCGAGGATCTGGAATTACCACCAGAGGACATGAATGTTCAAGGTCGTGACCTTCTTACCGGAAAACCAAAACAGGTACAAATCTCATTCCGTGAAATGGCAAAAGCACTTGACAAGTCTATTTTACGTATTGAGGATGCCGTTATGGAAACTTTATCACAAACTCCTCCAGAACTTGCAGCAGATATCTACAATACTGGAATCTACCTTGCAGGTGGAGGATCTATGCTTAGAGGTTTAGACAAAAGATTATCGCAAAAAACTGATTTACCCGTTTATATAGCCGAAGACCCACTACGAGCTGTAGTAAGAGGAACAGGGATTACACTCAAAAATCTGAACAGATATAAGAGCGTACTGATTAAGTAGTGTTATAAAAAACACTTTTGGAATATACCTAAATCTCAGAATTTACGTTATCCTGCTTTATATTTACTATGTAAGTGGATCGGTTACATACATAAATGAATAGCAAACAAAGTAATTACACCCTAAATCATGCAACAGATTATTAATTTTTTAATACGAAATAAACATTCTTTGTTGTTTCTGTTGCTGTTTTTGCTATCGCTAATCTTTACTATTCAATCGCATTCTTACCACAAAAGTAAATTTGTAAGTTCTACCAACTTTTTGAGCGGTGGGATTTATGAATGGCAGCGATCGGTTAAAGACTATTTCAAACTGAGAAATGAAAATAAACGGTTGCTTACCGAAAATGAAATGCTTCGCAATCAACTAAGTGCTTTGGGAGTAGACTCTGTTGCTACCCAATATCTGGATACTACAAATTTTGATAAGCCTTATACGTTTATCAAAGCAAGAGTAATCAAAAATGATTATAGTAAATCTGATAATTATTTGCTAATTGATCGTGGAGCAAAAGACAGTATCATTCCTGATATGGGGGTAATAACCGACAAGGGAATTATCGGAATCATAGAAAATACCTCAAAAAATTACAGTAGGGTTATCTCGATATTGAATAGCAATTCCAGAATCAACGCAGGTTTAAAAAACTCTGATCAATACGGTTCGTTGGTATGGAATGGGAAAGATCCTAATATTTTACAACTGGAAACAGTGCCCAGGCAAGCTGTACTTAAAGAAGGTGACACGATCATCACACATGGTCGATCTACCATTTTCCCTAGAGGAATAGGGATAGGGACCATTGCCAACTACAAACTGGACGAAAACAAAAGCTATTACTTGATCGATGTAAAGTTGTTTAATGATATGACTAATATCGGTTTTGTATACACCATAAAAAATAGAGATACAGAAGAAATTAAGAACCTAGAGAATGAATAAAGACACCTTATCACATATTGGCAGGTTTGTTATTCTGATTTTGGTTCAGACTTTTATTCTGAATCACATTAATTTCCTGGGATGGTTAAATCCATACATTTATATCATCTTCATCTTATTGGCTCCTATAAACATCAACAAAAGCTTGTTTCTTCTGCTTAGCTTCATACTAGGCCTTACTATTGATATGTTTGGAGATTCTGGAGGCGTACATGCCGCAGCTTGTTTGATTATTGCATTTTTTAGACCCGTTGCATTACGTACTGTTTTTGGATTGAGTTACGAGTTTCAAACTGTGAAACTTGGCAATACTGGTTTTGGTGAAAAACTTGCTTATGTAACGCTTATGGTTTTAACACATCATATTGTGCTTTTTTCACTTGAAATTTTTAACTTCTCTCACATACTATTAATACTCAAAAAAACGTTATTTTCCAGTTTATTCACCATTATGATTACCATGTTGGTGCTGGTTTTGTTTAGAAGAAATGATTCATGAGAAAGTTACTGCTGTATTTAATTATTGTTACTACAGGTTTTGTGTTTGTCGCAAGGCTATTTTATCTACAAATATATAACACTTCTTTTGCCTCATTATCCGAAGACAATGCGATCAAAGTAATTTACGACTACCCGCAACGAGGAGCAATATACGACAGAAATGCCCGGCTCTTGGTGACCAACCAACCTTCGTATGATGTGATGGTTATCCCAAGAGAATTAAAACCTTTTGACACCTTAGAATTCTGTTCTATTCTGAATATTACCAAGGATAAGCTTATCAAAAGATTGGATAAGGCAAGAATATATTCGCCAAGGGTACCCTCTATTATCATTCCTCAGTTAACCAAAGATGAATACGCCTATTTGCAGGAAAAAATGAGGAAATTCGAAGGTTTTTATATACAGAAACGATCACTTAGAGATTACCAGACCGAGAACGCTGCCAATGTTTTGGGATATATTGGCGAGGTAAATGAGGGGATTATCAAAAGAGACCCTTATTATCTATCTGGAGATCTTATTGGTATCGATGGAGTAGAAAAACAATATGAAAAAGAACTTCGAGGCATTAAGGGAGTAAAGCGAATCCAAAAAGATCGATTCAATAGAGATATTGGCCCTTATAAAAATGGAAAGTTTGACACCTTACCGGTAAACGGAAAGGACCTTACCATTACCATTGATGCCAAACTCCAGGCGTACGGTCAGAAGTTGATGCAAAATAAACGAGGTGGTATTGTTGCGTTAGAACCTGCTACAGGAGAAATCCTGGCGTTGGTTACAGCACCAACCTACAAACCAGAATTATTAGTTGGACGAAAAAGATCTCCAAATTTCACCAAACTCTATTACGATACGATTGCAAAACCATTATTTGATAGAGGCCTACAAGGAGAGTATCCTCCTGGTTCTCCTTTTAAAACCATTAATGCACTGATCGCTTTGCAAGAAGGTGTTATCGACACCAAAGAAAGTGTTTCTTGCAGAATGGGCTATTACTATGGTAGAAATGGAAGAAAGTTAGGCTGTCATTCGCATAGAAGTCCTCTTAGCATGGTACCTGGAATTGCACATTCCTGCAATGCCTATTTTGCTACAGTTTATCGTAGGATTATAGAAAAGTATAGCACCCCACAAGAAGGCATTGATAATTGGAGAAAACATGTACAGAGTTTCGGGCTGGGGAATTACTTAGGCAATGATCTCTCTGCAGGTCGACCTGGTAAAGTTCCCAACTCAGAATATTACAATAAAGTTTACCGGTACCCTACCTACAAGTGGTACGCTACTGGAACCATATCTAACTCCATTGGGCAAGGAGAAGTATTAGCGACGCCAATTCAGTTAGCCAATATGACCGCTGCAATTGCAAATCGAGGATATTACTACACTCCGCATATTATAAAAGCCATAGATGGCAAACCTATTGATAATGAAAATTATGTAAAGCCCAAGTATACCACAATAAACAAAGAGCATTTTGAACCTGTTGTAGAGGGAATGCATGAAGTCTACACTCAAGGAACTGCCAATTTCTTGCAAGTAGAAGGAATAGAAATTTGTGGAAAAACGGGTACCGCAGAAAACTACACGAAGATCGATGGAGTGAAAACTCAGCTCACTGATCATTCTGTTTTTGTTGCCTTTGCCCCAAAAGATAACCCCAAAATTGTTTTAGCTGTTTTTGTTGAGAATGGATATTGGGGAGCTCGATACGCTGGTAGAATTGCATCCCTGATGATCGAAAGCTATATGAAAGGCACTATTTCCAGAACTGATCTGGAGGAATGGGTCCTTACCCACAGTTTGGAAGAAGAATATGCCAAACCCTATAGTGGTGAACCTTTTAAAATTAACCAATAATGGCAAAATCCAGTGTAGCAGCAATAGATTGGATCACAGTCTTATTATTTTTACTACTTGTTGGATTTGGATGGGGTAACATCTACTCTGCTTCCTACGAAAATGAAGCCATCTCCTTAACAGATCTTTCTATAGTGTATGTTAAGCAAGGGTATTGGATTCTATTTAGCATCATTATCATTATTGTAATTCAAGCCATTGAAGCTAAGTTTTATGAACGCTTTGCTGGTTTGATATATGTGATCGCATTACTCTCCTTATTAGGATTATTTGTCTTCGGAAAAACCATTTCTGGAGCCACATCCTGGTATGCATTTGGTCCTGTTGGATTACAACCTTCAGAATTTGCAAAGGCGGCCACTGCCCTTGCTTTGGCTAAGTTTTTGAGTGATATGCAAACCAATATCAAATCTATTCGCCATCAATTAAGAGCGTTTCTTATTATCGCTTTACCCGCCTTGTTAATTATACCACAACCAGATCCTGGTAGTGCATTAGTATATGCTGCATTCTTCTTTCCACTTTATAGAGAAGGTCTGGCTGCCATATATTTGATTATAGGAGCTTCTGCCGCTGTACTTTTTATATTGACTTTGCTGTTTGGTCCTTTGTGGGTGGTTTTGGGGATAGCAACTGTCATGATTGCTATATTAGTCAGAAACAGAAAACAAAAACCGAAGTATTCTAGATACTTGATTACTTTACTATTTATAACCGGGTTTTGTTTTTCTGTAAATTACATCTTTAACAATGTATTCGAACAACGACACAGAGATCGTTTTAATATCGTTTTGGGTAAAGAAGTAGATGCCAAAGGAATAGGATACAACACCAACCAAAGTCAGATCGCCATTGGTAGTGGTAGCTGGACCGGAAAAGGTTGGAAAGAAGGTACACAAACCAAAGGTGGTTTTGTTCCTGAACAGCATACAGATTATATTTTTAGCACTGTTGGAGAAGAATGGGGATTTCTAGGAGCTACTCTGATTATTATTTTGTTTGTACTCCTACTCATACGATTACTCCATTTGGCAGAACGACAAAAAAATCAGTTTAGTAGGGTTTATGGATATAGTGTAATAGGGATTTTATTTATTCACTTTGCGATCAACATTGGGATGGTAACTGGTTTGATTCCAACAATAGGTATTCCTCTTCCTTTCTTTAGCTATGGAGGATCTGGCTTATGGGGATTCACTATCCTTCTTTTTATTTTTATTAAGCTAGATGCCAATCGAGTAAACGAGTGGTAATCCCTCTAAAACTTCCAACCTTTTGTAGTTGTAGATTTCTCTATCCTCGCTTCTATTTGATCATCAAGTTTAGCGAAGAAGTCTATTCCAGTCAATTCTTCTATTTTATCAACCGACACTACAAAGCTTTGTAAAGGTTTTTGAGCATCTTGATGTGGTAGTAAAAAAGCAATGACTTTGGGATCGGTCTCTGAGTGATTGTATACGATTTTATAAAAGTATTTGGGTACAGAAACGGCTTCATATCCTATAGATTTTAGATCATCAGACAAAACTCCCCCTGTTATTACATGCACCCCATCATACTTTTTTGCCCAATACCTAATCTTCTGTTCCAGTCGATTCCATATCCCGCTATTAAACTCATGATTTTGGGGTGAAACATTTGACGTTTTGAAAGTCTCTTCAAAAGCATCATAACTAAATCTTCGATCTCCCGCCGGACATAAATGCCCTCGATCGTATCCTGATTTTTTATAATTACGCCAATCGGCAGAGGTCGATCTTACCTTTCTGTCGATTTCAAAATAAGGGCGTTTAAACTCATTTTTGGACAAATGTTCTGACTTTAATTCATAAGCCACCCATTCTGCTTGTTCATGCTTTTCAGAATAAGACAAGCTATAATGATTATGTATAATAACAGAACCTGTTGTTGAGGTAGGCAAATAATAAAAACTGGAGGTGTTCTTTTCGTTACCTGGAGTAACAGAATTGTCCTCTTTAGTCTCCAAATAACCTTCAAAATAATAAAAGCCAATAGACACTATGATAATGAGTATTGGGTAAATGTATTTTCTATTCAAAGCAATAGTATAGTATTAGTTTGCGACAAAAGTAATGAAATATTACCTGCTATTTTACTGCTTTGTAGTACTCAAGTTTCAAGAAAATGGGAATTAAAAAATTTGATTTATGATAAAAAGCTCTTTATTTTTAAAAGATATTTACCGAGGGGGTTAATCATCTTACAGAATTAAGATGTTCCTACCCCTTCTAAAAGGCTTACTTTATTACTCTTAAAAACAACTCATCTCACGCCATATCATGGAGCACAATATTGAAAAAATAGTAGATAGTGTTCTAGTTCAGAACCGAATTAGGAACTACAACAAAAAAGATTTGGAGTTACAGTTACAAATTCATCCAAACTATCCAAGTTTTCAATCTATTACCGACACCTTAGATTATTTTGACATCGATAATATTGCTGTAGAGGTTCCGATAGAAGCGTTGGATCAACTCCCTAAAAGTTTTGTTTCCTTGGTAAAGAATGATAACGGTGATGAAATCGTTACCGTAATTCGTAAAGACAACGAGGTAGAACTCAAACACACCAATCTTAAGCAAAAAAAATATACTAATGAGGCCTTCAAAAATATTTGGACCCCAAAGGTAATAGCGGTAGAATATCAAGCGGCGCAAAACTTAATATCCAACCAATCTTTGTTGCAAAATATCTTGATTGGCTTATTCTTGATAAGTGTACTCTATACTTTTTTTAACAGAACCTGGTCACTAAACCAAGCTCTTTTCCTGGGAACGTCAGTACTAGGAATGGTTTTTAGCATTTTTGCAATTCGAGAAAGTTTAGGATACAAATCACAAACAGTACATCAATTTTGCACCTCAGTTGGGAAATCTAGTTGTGAGGATGTGATTAACAATAATAGTGGTACACTGCTGAAAAACTTTTCGTTAGCCGATGCTGGAGTTCTATTTTTTGGTAGTATTCTGCTTTACCAAATCTTTTACGGTTACACCTCTGCTTTACTTATACCTGTGCTTATGGGAGTCCCTTTTGTGGTTTATTCCTTATATTCCCAAGCATTTGTTATAAAAAAATGGTGTGTTATTTGTTTAGCAATGGGTACAATATCGCTTGGCTTGGCAGCTATAGCTTTAATAAGTCTTCCTATCAGCTTTGATCTTCAAGCTATTGCTGGATTAGGACTTATTACTTCTATTTTTACGGTTGGGTTTATTTTTGTAAGAGACAAGCTCAAAGAAAACAAGGAGTATCGTTCTGACAATTTAAAACTAAATCGATTTAAAAGAGACGGACAAATATTTGAACATCTATACAACATCAGTGAAAAGATATCGGATACTTCTGTTTTTGAAAATGAGATTGTTTTAGGAAATCCTAATGCCAATTTTAAGATCATCAGTCTAACCAACCCCATGTGTGGTTTTTGTAAAGATGCTTTTGAGGCCTATGCACGTCTTTTGAAAGGAATGGGAGATCAATTACAAGTGGTTATTCGTTTAAACATTAATCCCGAGGAATCTGACAATCAAGCCACCAAAATAGGGCTTCGATTATTTGAAATTTATGAGGAACAGGGGGCTCAAGCTTTTATTAATGCGTATGGAACATGGTTTGCAGACAGGACTTTTTCTAAGTGGATCAAGAAATTTGGTGCCCCAAAGAATAGCATGAAACATGTAGAAATTTTTAAAAAACAATCGGATTGGGCCAAAAAACATGAGCTGCATTATACCCCTGCTTCAATAATTGATGGCACTATATATCCTAAAAAATATTCTTATGATGAGTTCTTCTATTTTGTAAGTCTTTTGATAGAAAATTATAAAAACAAGCCCATGAAAGAAGGACAATCTATGGAAGTTTAAAAAAACTATTCCAACTCCCCCAAAAGCCTTTTCGCTTTTTGAGCATTAAACAAAGAATCCTCAATAATTTGTGATAATATAGTTTTACACTCTTCGATTCTATCTGATTTTAAATAAACTAAACTTTTATACCAAAACGCTTTCGACTTATCAATTGAATCAGAATTCAATAGTTTATCAAAATTCTGTAGTGCTCTATCAAAATTTCCATTTTCCAAATAAGAAAACCCAGTATAAATATAAATTGAAGGGTCTGTACCTTGTGTTTCCCTTTCGTATTGCTCAAATAACTGAATAGCTTGCTCATATTCATTCGATTTGAATAAAGCAACCGCTTCAGTTAGTAATTTATTCTCCGAGCCACGCTTAATTATAGAAGGCAAATCTGATTCTATGTAGAACTCTGTATACAATACATCATGACTTGGTCTTGAATTCCAAAAAACATTACTTATCAAAGCGACAATTAATATAGCAGCTACCGCACCTACAATGTATTTTATGCTTGAAGAGTTACTCCTTTTCTTCTTGTAATTTGCTCCTGCCTGTCTCAATTTTGATTTCAGGGCTACGGCTTCATCACTTTTTATATAGTTTTCTAATTCTTGTCTTGCCGGGTCATTTTTGGCTACATCTACACCCATCCAAGTACTATCATTAAGATGATGATTAACCTCATTGGCAAGTCGCACTTCTTTCTGCAATTCGGGATTTTGGGTTATCATTTCCTCAAATTGCTTTTGCTCTTCAGCGGTCATATCTCCTCCTAGGTATGCTTCTATTTTTAAATCAATATTTTCTTCCATGTTGGTTATTGCAATTGTCGGTATCTACTATCTTTCTTAATTAAATCTTTCAGGCGTTTTTTACATTTAAACACGCGCTGAAAAGCTACATTTTCTGAGGAATAATTAAACTTTTTCACAATTACATCATAGGGTACTTTATTAAAGTATTCTTTTAAAAGCTTCATGCAATTCTCCGAAAGCTGTTTTATTTTTTCTTCAAAAAGTTCCCATCGCTCCTGCTCCAAAATAAAAGAGCTATGTTTCTCTTCTTCATGTACTAGTTCAACTACCCCATCATTTCTTACCACCTTTTTTCTATTATTTAATTCTTTACGCCATAAATTTTTACAAACCGTAAACAAATATCCCTCAAAAGTGGATTTAATTTCAAAACTTCTTACTTTCATCCTTACAGTAAGTTGAAATAAAGCATCTTGAAATATTTCTTCTGCATCTTCGTAGGTACCCTTATTCTTTCTCACAAAAGATAACACTGAAGGAAAGTTCTTTTTATAAATGGTGTTAATAATACGATCATCGCCAGATAAAAGGCCTTGAAGATAAATATTGCTATGCTTTTCTTGCATTGTAATTGGTTACTTAGATGCTATATCAAATATCTGTATAATACTAATTTAAACTGATGTTCTAAAAATATATTTCATCATATCATCAAAAATTATACCGGCAATTCTGGATCAATTTTTGATTCAAATGCACTTTGTCCTAATATACATACTTTATAACTAAAAATTTAGTTTTTATTTTTTAATGGTTACTACTTTCCTTTTTTTTGCAAAGTTTTTTCAAAACAAAGGGTAAGAATCTAAACATGGAATAACTAATAGGTGATTTTAAAAATTAAACCTATTTAATAATTTAAAGAAAAAAGCATGAAAACAAAGAAGATAATTGGACACCTATTTTTAATCACCTTATTAGTAAGTTGTTCTGAAGATGAGCAAATGATTTTTGACACAATAAACATTGATAATCAAAAAAATATTCCTCATAATTTTTCAAAAGTTGCAAATAGAGTTGAATCCATAACTGTGCAGTATAACTTTACCAAAGAAAAAAGGAGAGGATTCAGAAGAAGAAGAAGGACCCCTATAGATTATGGAAGAGTAAATAGTATACTACAAAACTTTAGAAACCTATATCCCGATATCATAGAAATAAAAACATTCAAAACCTATCCAATTTATGTCCAGGTTTGGACTTTACAAAATCCGAATAGGATTGAAAAACCTAATCCAACGGTCGACAACGGAGCTCAGAATCAGCCTGAGGAAGATTCTGACTTAACTAATCCAGGCAATAAGCCAAAAACCCAATTCGAATCGTTACTTCTGGACATTGAAAATAATATAGATATTGATCTTTATTAGTTCGACCTAAAAATTAAATAATTGGAAAAGGGGCACATTTATTTCATCGCCTCTTTTTTATTTTATATTGTTAGGCATCATGTATCGGTTAAGATTAAAAAGTATATTTTTGAATACTTATGATCAATGTATTTGAAACGATGTCAACTCTTAAAATTAAATTTTTAATACTTTCCATATTAAGTTCCATTGTCTGCAATTCTCAACACAATATAATCTGGGAAGAAATACTAGATTCTAATTTATCTCCAAATCAAAAAATAATTAAAATTGATTCAATTCTTAATTATCATAAGCAAAAAAAAGAAGATTCTCTCTTAGAAAGAGCAACACACAAATATGCTATTTGGTTATATAAAAATAAAAACATTGACAAGGCCATTCAGATAGCTAAAATATCCCAAAGCATTAAGAGCAAATATTACTCTAATGATACAATTCTACTACAGCATGGGCTTAATAACATAGGTTTTTTTTATTTCAAAAAAGGAGCATACCTAAAAAGTATTGAACACTACAGAAAGGTCTTAAAGTTCAACTCAAGAAATGGAGCAGCGGCAAATGCTTACTCTGAGATAGGTCGTTGCTACAAAAAATTAGGAGATTTCTATAAATCCATTAATTATTCGGGACTAGCTCATACATTACTCAAAAGGCAAAAAAATTTCGATAAACTTATTGTAAATGCCATTAATTCGACAGAATCTTATATTCAATTAGGAGACACCGTAACTATTCATAAGGGGTTGAAAATTTTAAGAACCGCTGACTCTCTGGTAACTATTTTAAATTCTAAACAGAGTCGTAAATACAATATTAAATTGGCTTTGGGTAATTTATATAATCAGAACAGTACTTTTAATTTAAAGGAATCCTTAAAGTATTATTCACAAATGCTTCAGGTTGCAAAGACACTTAATGATTCCGCTAAAATTGCGACTTCCTATAGTTTGTTAGGGAATTTATACAACATTACCGACTTAGACAAAGCTCTTGACTATCAAAACAAAGCTTTTCTATACACGAAAAAGAGTAATAAACTACAATATGCTATAAACTATTTGAACATAGCGTATTGCCACACTAACAAACATGACTTCACTAGAGGAATAGATTTTTATTACAAAGCCATAAACGCTCTTATTCTTACTAAATTCTCAAATTTAGAATTATCGAGAAGAAGTAAAAGTTTATATTTTACACCTCATCAATCTTATTTACTAATTGCTATCAAAGACTTAGCTAATGCTTATTTGAAAAAATTTTTAACCTCCAAAGACACAAAAGCACTTAATAACTCCGTTAATGCATTCTTTTTAGCTGACGAATTAATAGATATTATAAGAATTGAAAGCCCTGAATTTAAATCGAAACTTTATTGGCGTAAAAAAAGCAATGAAATCTATGGCAAAGCAATTGAAGCTTGCTTTCTTGCTAAAGATGTTAAGAGCGCCTTTTTCTTTATGGAAAAAAACAAAGCACTATTATTAAGTGAAGATATAAATAATAGTAGAATACGTCAGTCCCTGACATTACCAAAAAACCTTATAGACCAGGAAATAGCACTTAAAAAAAGAATCTATCACCTCGAAAACGAAAAAACCAATGAACCTTTATCTAAAGATAGGATTACGATCGAACTATTAGAACAAAAAGGGCTCCTCAAAAATTTACAAGATAGCATTCAAGCATCTTATCCCGAATACAACCCTATCAATGTCCTGGCATCTATAGTATCTTTAGAAAATGTACAGGATAACCTTGATGACGAAACTATTATTTTTGAATACAATATCTCAGAGCACCTAGAGTATGGCCTTATTGCCAAAAACCAGAAATATTCTCCAATTTATCCTGGAAGTGATTATGGTGTGCGAACAACTACGAATGGTTATATGATTTATATTTCAAAAAACGACATACGATTTCTAGAGGTTAAAAATACACATCAGTTAAAGGCAGAAGTTTCCGAACTGGTAGAACGAGCTTCAAAACCATTCAAAATTGAAAAGGACATTGAGGTATATCAACAAAAAGCCCACAAAGTCTATAACATGTTATTTCCTTCCCAAATTGGTATTGAGGCTATCAAAAACAAAAAGGTAGTTATCGTACCCGATAATTATCTAAATTATCTTCCATTTGAGGCACTAGTTACTTCTTTGAATCAAAAGGAACGACCCAACTACTTGATTAAAGATTGTGAAATAAGTTATACATACTCTAATTCATTTTTACAGCAAATCAAAGACTCAAAAAGTGAATCAAAAAATTCATTTCTTGCATTTGCTCCTTTGAATTTTGAGACCTATGATTTGGCCCCATTAGAAAATAGTGTTATTGAACTTTCTACTTTAACCGATTATTTTGATGGTAAAGCTTATACCAAAGAAAAGGCAAGTAAAGTAACTTTTTTAAGTAGCTTAGCAAATCATAATATTATACATCTTGCTACTCATGCCAATGCCATGGATTCTATTTCTCCATGGATCGCTTTTAGTGATCAAAAGTTAGCGCTTGAAGAATTATATCTCACTCAAAATAAAGCAGATCTTGTTGTATTAAGTGGTTGTAATACCCTACAAGGGAAACAAGAAACCGGAGAAGGTGTAATGAGTTTGGCTAGAGGGTTCTTTCATGCTGGGGCAAAGAGTGTGGTGTCTTCTTTATGGAGTATAGATGATAGATCAACAGCTTATATTATGAATGACTTTTATAAGAACTTAGAACAAGGATATTCAAAAGCTAGATCTCTAAGAATGGCTAAGCTTAATTACTTACAAAATCATTCCTTATCCGAAGCTTCTCCTCATTTTTGGGCGACTTTTGTTTTATCTGGAAATACAAATGCATTGCAGTCCGATTCGCCTTTATCCTTATATGCATTACTCCTGTTAATCCCAGTACTAGCACTTATGGTTTTTCTTTTTTCCAGAAGAAAAAGATAAAAAAACACAAACTTAATTTTTTGAAAATAAGTTCTTTAGACTCTTCTCTAAAGAACTTTTTGCATTTCTATCATTTTTAACGGGTAAGAAAAACATTTCCAGATAACAGTATGTTGAAAACGAAAAAAGGGCCATTGTAAAAGGCCTTATTAATCTTAAAAAATATACTAAATGAAAACACTGGCAAACATCAAATTGCAGGAATTACTCAAAGAGGAAAGAGTTCAAATCAAAGGAGGAAACGATACAAATTCTCACCATATCATTGGTGACGGACGTGGTAATGGAGGATGTACGCCTCAACTGCCCTTTCCGTCATTTCCAACAGACGAAGACAAAAAAGACTTTCTAGGGAAACTACCTTATTAAATTCCAAAAGATCAAATCTTTGACATAAAACATTGGGAAAGCCAAAAAACAAAATCAAGAGTAGGCAGAATTTTAAACCTAATTATTAAAAATGAGAACATTAGAAATCAAACAAATGGGAACACTTAACGGAGGGCAAAACGAAGCACAAGTGTATTCCTGTGCAGCTATGGTAGCCTTTGGAGTAGCAGGTGTAGCAACAGCAGTATTTGCTGGACCATCTTTAATTGGAATGGCAGCGGCTGTAGCACTTGGAGGAGAAATGCTTAGCGCTGCAGGTGGTTGTATAGGATAAGACAACATACAATTGAGTTTGACCAGTTAAATAACGGTTATACACCAAATGAAAAACAGAAAATTGTAAAAACATAATATGGGGAAGCCGAAAACCAATAAATAAGAGTAGGCAAAATTTTAAAATTAATTATTAAAAATGAGAACTTTAGAAGTAAAACAAATGGAAAACATCACCGGAGAAGGTTGCCTAGGTTTTGTAGCAGGGATGATCGGTGTAGGTATCGGTGTTGCAACATCTGAATTAGGCTTTGGAATTGCTATCGCAGCCGCTGGTCTTTTAACAATGGCAGATGAGGCTGGAGAATGCGAAGATCAAATATACTCAAAAGTAGAATTAGACCCAGGTTTGACTTCAGTTGTATAAACAAATCAAATTTCTAATCCTTTTTAGTGAATTTTCTAAAAGAGGGGATCAATAAGTCCCCTCTCCTATCAGTCATTCAAAATAATGAATAATGAAACTAAATTCTAAATTATACTTTCCATTATTAGCAATCACATTATTGATGCTAATGCTTATTTCAAAATTAACCATCAACACAGATAAACTGTTATTAAATAGCCTATCCGAACAAATGACTCAAAGTCAAATCAATGAAATTTTTGAATTTAATCAAAAATGGGAATGGATAGGATACGCTGCATTACCCCTACTCTTGTTAATCAAGATTGTCTTAATAAGCGGAGCATTGTACATGGGTATCTTTTTGTTCAATAAAAAATTAACCTATAAAAAACTTTTCACGATAGTAACAAAAGCAGAATTCATATTTGTGTTCGTTGGCATAATTAAGTTATTGTGGTTCTCATTTCAAGATGGATACGAGCTTAAAGATGTACAGTATTTTTATCCGCTATCGGCATTGGGCTTGATTGGACATCAAGGGTTATCACCCTGGTATATTTATCCATTCCAAATGCTTAATCTTTTTGAGTTGGTGTATTGGATTGTATTGGCCTACTTTATAGGTAAAGAAATAAAAAGCACCACGGATTTCGGTTTAAAAATTGTAGCTAGCAGTTATGGATCTGCCATGTTGATTTGGGTAGTAGCAGTAATGTTTTTTACACTTAACGCCAGCTAAAATTTTAGTTCATCTTCCTATCAAGTATACTTTAATTTAAACACATTCAAAATGAAAAGATTTATAAAATTGGGCATCATAGTCTTAGGGTTTGGATTGCTTTCATTTACAGGAATTCAAGTGATTTCAAAAATACAATACAAATCAGAGGTAGAAAATACGTTACAAACTATACCTCAATTCTCTTTTGAAACCGTGGAAGGAGTTCCATTTACTAACAATGATCTCAAGGAAGATCTTACAACCATATTTATCTATTTCAATAGTGAATGCAGTTTTTGCGAACAAGAAGCCAAGTCCATACAAGAAAACATAGAACATTTTAAAAATACACAGCTCATCTTTGTCTCTTTTGAACCAGTATACAAAATCGGTACTTTCTCCAGACAATATAAATTAGATACTTATGATAATGTTACTTTCTTATTTGATAAACGAGATGATTTTACCACTCGTTTTGACGCTACATCAGTTCCTTACCTTCTAATATATGATAAGGATCAAAAACTCATAAAAAAGCACAAAGGACAGCTTAGTATTACTGGTTTACTTAAAGCCATTAATTAAAACAATAAGGGTATAGTCGGTGTATGGATTTGTGAGTAAAAGAAATCACCGGCTAACTTCCCTTTTCAAAAACCACTATTATGAACATTACACTGCGTTTATCTACAAAAGCACTTCAAAAAACACTTGTTCTACAACATGACCAAAGTGATTGTGGTGTAGCATGTTTATTATCTATAGTTAACTATTATGGCGGAACAAATTCTTTGGAAAAACTTAGAGAATTAAGTGGTACTTCGAAACAGGGAACAACTCTTTTGGGATTATACCAATCTGCAAATAATATAGGTTTTGAAGCAGCGGGTTGCGAAGCAGACATAAAAGATTTAATGGCCTGCCAACAGCCTTTGATCCTTCATGTTGTGATTGACGAAAGATTACGACACTATCTGGTATGCTATGGATATGAAAACGGAAAATTCATTATTGGCGATCCTGGTAAGGGTATCGTTTATTATTCAAAACAAGAGCTAATGTCTATTTGGAAATCAAAAACTTGCCTTACCCTTACTCCAAATAAAGATTTTGTAACGCTAACAGACGAAAAGAGCGCAAAAAAGAAATGGTTTATGGATCTAATTAGGGAGGATGTAAAACTCTTACTATTTAGCATTGTTCTCGGAACACTAACTGCTATATTAGGTATGGCCATGGCAGTATTTTCTCAAAAATTAATCGATGACATATTACCCTCTAGAGATTTCAACAAGTTGATTACCGGAATCACATTAGTCGCCTTTTTACTTATCGTAAAAACCATATTTTCCATTCTTCGTTCTTATTTTTTAATTCGGCAAACTAAAGATTTCAATAACCGTATTATAAATCGCTTTTATTCTTCTTTACTTCGCTTACCAAAGTCTTTTTTTGATACCCGTAAGATTGGAGAATTAGTATCAAGGCTTAATGATACCCAGAGAGTACAACAAGTTATTAGAAATGTAACCAATAATTTTGTAGTTAACCTTTTAACATCTATAATTTCATTGAGTTTTCTTTTCTATTACTCCTGGCAAACTGGATTGATTGCTTTGATCAGTCTTCCTTTTTACTTCGTTCTTGTTTATGGGTTTAATCAACGGATTATTCGTACTCAAAAACAGGTAATGCAATCCAGAGCCCATAGCCAGAGTAATTACATTGCCACCATGAATGGTATTGCTACAATAAAAAACAATAACAAACAATCTATATTTCAGCATATCAATAAAGTTATCTATGGGAACTATCAGGATAAAATATTTGATTTAGGACAAATCAATATCAGACTCTCTTTATTATCAGGAATTTTTGGAGTACTTTTTCTAATAGGCATATTAACCTTTACTTCTCTTAAAGTATATCACAATACACTACAACTTGGAGAGTTAATGGCAATCCTAGGCATCGCTGGTTCTTTATTGCCCAGTGTAGCCAGTTTGGCATTGATCGCCATACCTATAAACGAAGCTACGGTGGCTTTTAATCGAATGTATGAGTTTGCTGCTATCAAAAAAGAAGAAAGCGGGAAACATCATCTTGACAACTTCAATTCCCTTGCAATTCATAACCTTTCTTTTCGATTTGCCGGGAGAAGTCAATTGCTCAAAAACGTATCCCTACAAGTATCCAAAGGAGAATGTATTGCAATTGTTGGTGAAAGTGGAGGTGGAAAAAGTACACTTGGACAAATCATACAAAAATTCTATGAACAGGAAAACGGACAAATCGTAATCAACGAAAAGTATGACCTTAATGGCATTTCTCTAAAATCCTGGAGAAATCATATCGGGGTGATAGAACAAAACATTCATATTTTTAATGGTACTGTACTAGATAATATTGTATTAGGAAACCAAGAAAGTCCAGAAAATATATTGAAGTTCTGTCAAGAATACGGTTTTGATCAATTTATAGCACAATTACCTCAAGGATACATGACCATTTTGGGAGAAGAAGGAATCAACCTTTCTGGTGGACAAAAACAAATACTAGCACTTGCCAGAGCGTTATACAAAAAACCACAACTGCTCATTCTGGATGAATATACTTCGGCTATGGATCGAAAAGCAGAACAATTCTCATTAGCACTTCTAAATCGTATCAAAAAAGAAATCGGAATCATCTTTATTTCTCATCGATTGCATTCATTGCCCAAAATCGCAGATCGTATGTATATCATCGAAGAAGGAGAAACCAAAACCTCTGGATCTCATCGACAATTGCTAACAACCAATAACTTCTACAGCGATTTTTGGATACAGATGCAGGAGGAGTTTATGGATCATCTATCCTAGAGATTTTTAGGTTTTCACATCCAACGCATCTCTAAGCGCATTACCAATAAGCATAAATGCCATAACCAAGCTCATGATACCTAATCCGGGTATAACGGCAAGATAAGCTTTCCCTAAAATGATATATGAGTAATGATCTTTGATCATTGCCCCCCAACTAGGCATAGGGGGTTGTGCTCCGATTCCCAGAAAGCTAAGACCGCTCTCAATCAAAATAGCGGCAGCAAAATTAGCAGCAGCAATGACAATTACTGGTGCAAGACTATTGGGTAATATATGTCGTGTAATAATTCTAAAATCAGTAAACCCTAAAGCTCTGGCGGCAGTAACATATTGCATTTGTTTTACGCTCATTACCTGACCACGCACTACCCGAGCTACTTCTACCCACATGGTTAATCCAACAGCGATAAAAACCTGCCAAAAACCTTTACCTAAAGCAAGAGTTATTGCAATTACTAATAGTAAAGTAGGTATTGACCAGGTAACATTAATCAACCACATGATAGCTGCGTCAACTTTCCCTCCGAAATAGCCCGAGGCAGCTCCTAGAGTAATTCCTAGAATCAATGAGATAAAAACAGCCACAAAACCAATAGAAAACGAAATACGGATACCCACCAACATTCTACTTAACAAATCCCTTCCGTACTTGTCGGTACCGAGAATAAATGTTTTTGCGGCTATATACTTCTCTTCAATTTCATTGACAGTATGTTCAGAAGAAAAACTGCTTAGCGGTATCACCTTTGAAATCCCAGTAATTTCTCCCTCACTATAAGGAACTATTTTTAGTCCATTATCTTCAAAACTATAACTATCTATTGGGATTTCATTGTCCATGTTTTTTTCTCCAAAAAAAGCTTTATTCAAAAAAGATTGATTAGACTTTTCTAGTGAAGGAACCGTTAACATGGTCACCTCAAAACCAGGAGGTTTGGAATGGATAGACAAATGCATCTGATTAGCATTCCTAGAGTTATCGGGAGCTAACAGATAAGCAAAAACGGCTATAAAAGCGCAAAAAACAATGAAGCTAAAACTCAAAACGCCCCAAAAATTCTTTTTAAATTTTTGGAGCGCTAGTGTACTTAAAGAGTTTGAATTTTGCTCTGGCATTAATTTTAGTTCTTCAATGTAAGAGGGTTTTTAGATCTTCTGATATTATTAATCTTTAAATCCTCTAATACGCTAATTGCCTCTTCTACATATACATCTTTGCTCAGGCTTTCATGCCATCTTTTACGTTTTTCTGCTAATACTGTATCTTCTTTGATTAACTGCTTTTCGTATGGCAAAGACTCAAAAGTAAGATTAGTCTTATAGTCATCGATAGCACCAAAGCGCTCAGCTTGCTTTTCATTCAATGCTATATTGGCTTTATAGTTATCGTATTTCAAAGAGTATACATTAACATCTCTCTTTTGACGAACCCATTTTGCGTTTTCTTCGATCAATTTTAACTGATCGTTTTTAGCCATTCGTTCTTTACTATTATTAATAGTTTGATTAAAATCAATATACCCGTCCCAAATGTTATAATCTGCCGCAGCGATTTTATCCCAAGGTAAAGGATTCTCCTGATCTTTCTCTCCTATATCAATATAGCTATATCTGTCCGGAACAACTACATCACTTTTTACTCCTTCTAACTGAGTAGATCCTCCATTAACTCTATAAAATTTCTGAGTAGTCAACTTTAATGCTCCTAAATCTCCAAAATCATTACTTCTCATCCAACGATTAAGGTCCATCACATTTTGAACGGTTCCTTTTCCGTAGGTTTGTTTACTACCAATAATGATAGCTCTTTTATAATCCTGCATTGCAGCAGCTAGTATTTCTGAAGCCGAAGCCGATAATTCATTTACTAAAATCACTAGAGGACCATCCCATAATATATTTCGGTCTTTATCGCTTAACACCTCTGGGGATTCACCTTTGGTTCTTACTTGAACGATAGGTCCTTTTTCGATAAATAATCCAGCAATATCTACAACAGTTTGAAGGGATCCTCCTCCATTATCTCTAAGATCTACTACAAGACCATCCATATCCTGTTCTTTCAAACGGATAATTTCTTGTTTTACATCTTTTGCTGCGTTACGTTGATTGTAATCTTGCATATTGAAATAAAACTTAGGAAGATTAATCACCCCAAAAGTTTTATCGTTTTTCTTTACTACCGAAGACTTTGCATAGGTTTCTTCCAACTCTACGACATCTCTTACGATCTCAACAATCTCAGTAGTTCCATCTACTTTCTTTACCGTAAGTGTTACTTTGGTTCCTTTAGGTCCTTTGATCAAGCTTACAGCATCATCCAAGCGCATCCCCACAATACTTACAGGCTCTTGCTCTTCTTCTTGCTTTACTTTCATGATCAGGTCTCCTACTTCAACCTTATTCCCTCTCCATGCGGGACCTCCAGAAATGATTTCGATAATTTTTACATTATCATTTTTCTTTTGTAGTCTCGCTCCAATTCCTTCCAATTTTCCAGACATGGCAATATCAAATCTGTCTTTGTCCTGAGGAGCAAAGTAATAGGTATGAGGATCAAACTCCTCTACAATAGAATTGATGTAAATGGAAAACCAATCTTTTCTCTCAAGATCATCGGCGAACTCAAAGTATTCCTCTAAAGAAGATCTGGTAAGATCTCTAGACTCTTCTTCAAGAGCTACTCCTGTTTTTCTTTTGAAATCTTTGTTTTTGGTAACAGAATCAATCTGCTCTTCTACTTTGTCGTAGTAACTTGATAATGCATTGAATTTAAGTTGCAATCTCCAACGCTCTCGCATCTCTTTCTTATTCGTTGCATATTTTAAATTCTCGTAGTCAGTATCGATCGCCTCTTCTACTTCAAAATTAAAAGGGCTTTCCAGAATATCTTTGTATAAGACTCTCGCCTCATCCATACGTTGTTGCAAACGTTGATACGTACGGTTAAAGAAAGTAATCTCTTTGTTTCTGATTTCGTCGTCGATCAGTTTCTCATACTTCTTAAACTCATTAATATCACTCTCATAAAAATAACGCTTCAAAGGATCTAAAGCATCAATATAATCTGCAAAAACTTCTTTTGAGAAGTCATCATTAATATCCTTTGCATCATAATGACCTTTTCCCAACACATAACTAATCAAATCAATCAACAGCTTATCCTTGTCCGGGTCATTCTCCACCTTGGTAGTAAAACTGCATGACGCAGCTGAAACAATCATGGTAAGCATCAAAATCAAAAAACTCTTTTTCATACGCTTAAAATATAAATTTAGGGGTTTTTCCTGGCAAATTACATTAAAAATCGTGCCAAGAACACGTAATAATACTAAATTTTTCTTAAAACAACTAATATTATTTGTTACTCTTTCCAGAACCGATTTTTCGTACAAAAAAAGTGTATTTTTACCATCGTAAAAATCCGATGACATGACCCAAAAAAAGCCGCTTATTTTAGTGACCAATGACGATGGCATAACTGCTCCCGGAATTAGGGCACTTATTAGTGTTATGAATGAAATTGGTGATGTTTTTGTAGTAGCTCCTGATAGTCCTCAAAGTGGGATGGGTCATGCTATTACAGTCAACAACACTTTGTATTGTGATCCTATTGTAATTGACAAAGATGCTCCTCAAAAGGAATATAGCTGCTCGGGGACACCAGCAGATTGTGTCAAAATGGCATCGCGACAAATTATGGATCGTATTCCTGATTTGTGCGTAAGTGGTATCAATCATGGTTCTAACTCGGCGATTAATGTGATTTATTCCGGAACGATGAGTGCTGCGGTAGAAGCAGGAATAGAAGGGATTCCTGCGATAGGTTTTTCTCTTTGCGATTACGGGATGGACGCCAATTTTGAACCCTCTAAAAAGTATGTGCGATCGATCGTAAAAAATGTACTGGAAAATGGTTTACCCAAAGGAGTGGTGCTTAATGTAAATATCCCTAGGCTACCTGCAGAAGAAATCAAAGGAGTAAAGATTTGCAGACAGGCAAATGCACATTGGGTTGAAGAATTTGATAAACGTACAAATCCAATGGGAAGAAGATACTATTGGCTTTCGGGCAAATTTATCAACGAAGATAAAGGTGAGGATACCGACGAATGGGCACTCAAAAACGGATATGTATCTGTAGTACCTACACAATTTGACCTTACCGCTCATCATTTTATTCAAGAACTAAACAACTGGTCTTTGCATGATTAAAAAAGAAATTGGAATTGGCTTTCTTATTGGTTTGATCGCCAACAGCATTGGTTTTGCATTTTGCGTTTTTATTTTTTCGGTACTTAGCCCTCAAAATTTCAACTTTACAGAAACCATCAAAGCTTCATTAGAAAATGATTCGTTTGGAAGTTTAATCGTACTTGGAGCAATCCCCAATCTTGTTGCTTTCTTCCTATTTATCAAAAAAAATAATATGTATCGTGCTCGTGGTGTGCTTCTTGCTACGCTAATAGCAGCCATTTGTATTGCAATTAGTAAATTTGGATAAACAAGATCGCACCTTTTATAATATATTGAAATAAACACATCAAATAAACCATAACCATGAGGTTGACATCAACAAAAGGTAAGTGGCGAATGATATCTGACAATTAAAAGCAACAAAAAAAGAACAGATGAAATATTACCTAATTGCAGGAGAAGCTTCCGGGGATTTACACGGTTCTAACTTAATGAAATCCTTGCTTATCGAAGACCCTAAAGCAGAATTTAGATTTTGGGGAGGGGATCTTATGCAAGCCGTTGGCGGCACATTGGTAAAACATTACAAGGAGCGTTCTTTTATGGGGTTCATAGAAATACTCCTTAACCTACGCAAGATTCTAGGGTTTATTAAATATTGCAAAAAGGATATTGAAGCATATCAACCAGATGTGCTCATTTTGATCGACAACTCAGGGTTTAATCTTCCTATAGCAAAGTGGGCAAAACAGCATGGTTTTACTACTCATTACTACATAAGCCCACAAATTTGGGCATCTAGAGAAGGTCGTATCAAAACGATAAAGGCCTATGTAGACTATATGTATGTAGTATTACCATTTGTCAAAGATTTTTACGACAAATACGACTATCCGGTTCATTTCGTAGGGCATCCACTTATCGATGCGATCAACAATCATGAACAAATTACTCCAGAAGAGTTCAAGACAAAACATCAACTGGATGATCGTCCCATAATTGCAATATTACCTGGGAGTCGTAAGCAGGAAATCAAAAAAATGCTAGAGACTATGCTAACTATAGTGGATGATTTCCCAGCGTATCAATTTGTTATTGGTGGTGCTCCCAGTCAGGAAGCATCTTTTTATGCTCCGTTTATCAAAAAGAAAGGTGTTCATCTTGTAATGAACGAAACATATGATTTACTAAGTCTTAGTAATGCCGCTTTGGTCACTTCGGGAACTGCTACGCTAGAGACGGCTTTGTTTAAAGTCCCACAGGTGGTTTGTTACAAAGGAAGTTACATTTCATATCAAATTGCAAAACGTATCATTAATCTTGACTACATATCATTGGTAAATCTGATTATGGATAAACCTGTTGTAACCGAGCTCATTCAAAATGATTTTAATGCTGAACGATTAAAAGAAGAGCTTACCAAAATAGTAGACGATTATCAAAGAGCCGTTATGTTTTTGGACTATTACGACCTTGAAAAACAACTTGGCGGTCGAGGTGCAAACGATAAAGCAGCTCAATTAATTGTCGACGCTCATC
This sequence comes from Aquimarina sp. AWH4_224, assembly GCF_056160245.1. Taxonomy (NCBI): domain Bacteria; kingdom Pseudomonadati; phylum Bacteroidota; class Flavobacteriia; order Flavobacteriales; family Flavobacteriaceae; genus Aquimarina; species Aquimarina sp. AWH4_224. The sequence continues at coordinate 48,597 of NZ_JBSWWU010000007.1, forward strand.
GATAACAAAAAAACTCCCCAAAATGAAAAAAATAATTACTTACTTTTTAATACTAACCTTAGGCTTATTTTTGACCTCCTGCGGTAGTTCTTCCAAAAAGAAGGCCGTAATATCTCAAAATACTAAGAAAACAACCAGGGCTACCTCAAAAAAGAATCCTAACGACAAAAAGATTAAAAGTATTATTAGCCACGCCAAATCCTTCAGTGGGACCAAATACAAATATGGTGGAACTACTAAAAAAGGTATGGATTGTTCTGGATTGGTATATACTTCTTTCAAAAAAGAAAATGTGATTCTCCCCAGGACGTCAAAAACTATGGCCACTCAAGGAAAAGCTATTGCTTTAAAAAAAGTAGCTGTTGGGGATTTGCTATTCTTTAAAACCAACAAAAGAAAGAATGTCATCTCACACGTAGGACTTGTAGTAGAAACCAGAGGCACTATCAAATTTATCCATGCATCCACCTCCAGAGGTGTTATCATTTCAAGCCTTGACGAAACCTATTGGAACAAGGCTTTTGCATGGGCTCGAAGGGTATTATAATTCTTGTTTTCTCTGAAAAAGAATATAGATTAATCCAAACTTGGAGTTTTAAAATATGAAACTGGCAGCTTGTATAATTGCATGATACATTTTGCAAATCATATTTCTGGTGCAGCAACCAAAGTCAATTAACACACCATTTCTTATTATTACTATATCCATGATTGTTGGAATAGTGATTGGTTACTATTTCTGCATTGCTGTTATTCCAAGCTTAATAAGTCTTTGTATTGCGATAGCGATGCTCAGTATGTTTTGGTGGAAATCCAAAAAACCATTTAACCAAGGTTGGGGGTTTGTAACAACTGCCATTGCTGTGTTCATAGCATTTGGAATAACACTTATTAACCTACACAATCCATTACTTAGACCGAATCACTATTCGAACCTAATTTATGATCAACAGCTTCAACAGCCAATAGGAATCAAGTTTAATGTCAAAGAACGATTAAAATCCACTTCCTATTATCAAAAATATGTCGTTGATATTGTTATTATCGACGGTAAGTCAACCCGAGGAAAGTTATTATTGCTCCTTCCTAAGGATAGTCTTCATAACAACCTAGATATAGGAAATTGCTATACCACGTTTACTCAAATAAAATCGATTCCCAAACCATTAAACCCTGACCAATTTGATTATGCTGCATACTTAAAAAAACAGTATATCACCCATCAAATCAAATTGCACCCATCGCAATTAGCTCAAGACTCAACCTCAATTCTATCTATTTTCAGATTGGCTGATCAGGTTAGAAAACACATTATCTTAAACTTAAAGACCTACTCATTTTCCACAAAACAATTGGCCGTAATCCAAGCTTTATTATTAGGTCAGAGACAAGATATCGATCAACAAACCATACAATCCTATCGCGATGCTGGAGCCATGCATATCCTAGCCGTTTCGGGATTGCATGTAGGGATCTTATTATTACTTCTCAATACTGTATTACGACCTTTAGAAAGATATCACCCAAAAGGAAAGATTCTCAAAGCAGTTTTGTTATTAATATTTCTTTGGTTTTTTGCAGTCATTGCGGGCCTATCTTCCTCGGTGTTGCGAGCCGTAACCATGTTCTCTTTTCTTACCATAGGGATGCAAATAGGTTCTACAACCAGCACCTATAATACTTTGATCCTTTCCGCATTTGTTTTACTTTGCTTTCATCCTTTATTACTTTTCTCCATTGGTTTTCAATTCAGTTATATCGCTGTTTTTTCTATAGTATATTTACAACCGCTATTTGCCAAATGGTACACTCCTTCCAATTTTCTAGTTAAAAAAATTTGGGAAACGCTTACCGTAACCTTTTCAGCTCAACTGGGATTAGCTCCGCTTACTATATTTTACTTTCATCAATTCCCATTGTTGTTTTTTGTTTCTAATTTGATCATCATTCCATTTCTAGGCAGTATTCTGGGTTTGGGAGTGGTTGTTATTATTTTAGCTTCAATAGGAATATTACCAGAACCGCTCGTTGCAGTATTTGGGTATGGTATCGATTTTATGAATGGAAGTGTTTCCTGGATTGCTTCAAAAAGCAATTTTGTGCTAACTGAAATTTCCTTTTCTTGGCAGTTGTTACTTCTTTCCTATACCCTGATTATTATCGCCATTCTGACGCTTCAAAAAGCATCCTTCAAAAAATATATTATTCTAGGAATGGTAACGGTAATGATAATGTTGATCATAGCATTTGAAAAACATGAAGCTAATCAACAAAATGAATTGGTTATTTTTCATCAATTTGGAAATACTGTAGTTGGACATTTAGAACACCAACAACTGATCATGAATGCCAAATCACCAATTGCAGAGAACACCAAAAACTTCCTCTTTTCTAATTATTTGATCAAAAAAAGAGCTGTTTTGAAACAAAATGAGGTTTTTCAACATCAATATCAACATAAGAAGCGAACCATAATGGTTATCGATAGTACATTTACGTATTCTCAACGCTTCTTGGATTCAGACATCCTTCTTTTATCCGGTTCGCCCAGAATTCATTTAGAACGATTGATTGACAGCCTGGCACCTAAACAACTGATTGCAGATGGCAACAATTATAGAAATTTTATAGAACGTTGGGAGAAAACCTGCGCCGATAGAAATATTCCTTTTCATCGCACGGATCGAGACGGAGCGTTTGTATTAAAGTAGCTGAAAACAGCCCAACCTTCGAGTTGTCATTACAACATCACCAATGCTTCTTTTAAATTTTCATCTTCCTCGATAATCTCTTTTGAATTAAGGATATCCTTTATGATTTGACGGATTTTAGGGATACAATCTTTTGCCATTTTATTTGGGCTATTGAATAGTACACAAATCCCTAAATCCTCATTTGGGTAAATCGCTATTTCACTTCGGAAATTGTTAACACTTCCTCCGTGATGGATTACTCTTTGTAATTGCTCAGTTTCCTGATCTTTAAAGGTGTGGATTCTCCAACCGTGCCCATAATGTGAACTTACATATCCTGGCCATCTTTGGTAGTAACTTCTTCTTCCACCTACTTGTATTACTGGGCTAAATACTTTTTCCATGGTTTTCGGCATAAGCACCTCGGGGTTATTCCCCAACAAAAACTTCATCCATTGCCCCATATCCATTGCACTAGCATTAATACCACCTGCAGCAACCGCTCCATAATACTTTTTGTTTAGCCGCATGGGTCTCCATCCATATCGTAAACGTTGATGCGGTAATGCAATATTAGTATCTCCTTGTAAAGCTTCGTAAGTAGCAGAAGCTCTATCCATCCCAAGAGGGTCAAATATTTTTTCCTGAATAACTTCAAAAAGCGGCTTTTGAGTAACACGTTCAATAATTTCACCACTTAACGCAAAAATGGCATTTTGGTAATTATAAAAATAACCTGGTTCCTGAAGTGGACGCACTTCATTAAATCTACTGGCGATATTATCTAAAGAAACTCCAGCTTCTACAAGGTTGGTAAAACTATGATAAGGCAATCCTGAAGTATGCGAAAGCACATGAGACAGGGTTACTTTTTTGGTTTGCGCTGCACTGGCTAATCTGAAATTAGGAATGTGATTGATAATCTTATCTTCCCAATCGATAAGGCCTTCTTGTACATGAATTCCTGCTAAGATTCCCGCAAATCCCTTGGATACAGATCCAATTCTAAAGATCGTCTCTTCATCCACATTATCTAGTAGTCTGCTATTTCTACTACCAAAACCATCTGCATAGATAATAGAATCACATTTTACAACAGCAACTGAAGCACCAACGATTTGCTTTTTTTGTACTGCCTTATCAAAATACGCTTGAATAGAATCTGCGATCCTTTTCTTAAAAGAATCAGACGCTAAAACTGGTTCTGGAAGTGGTTGCGGTAAAAGCACCGCTTGTTCTTGTTTTGGTAACTGCGGTTGTTTGGTAGGCATAAATGAAAGGAGTAAGCCTATGAACAACATAGTTGGGGTAGCTAGGGTGAAGATTTTTTTCATTAAGTAGGTTTATTGGTGCCAAAAAAAAGAAAAAACATCGACAAAAACAACAAAATTATCTTTGAAATACACATTTTATCTATTTTTCTTCCAATTTGGGTATTTTTGGGTTTACGTTGTAGGTAACGAAAAACTTACTAATTAATTGTGTAAAAGGTTAATAAATGTGTGAGACTCATCTTTTTGATATTTCCTGTTTATCCAAATAGACCTTAGTTTGAAACTGTAGGAATGGGAGGAGGACCATCGGGAAGGATGGCTTTATAGACGTAATCTCCCTTTCTTTCTTTAAATTCTTTTTTGACCTCTTCGACTAATTTTTCGTCATCATACATATCAACCATAGTCATAGCAAGTGCCTTTGACGCTTGAATCATCCCTTTATGACCAATAGACATTCCTCCGCAGGCTACAACAGCCCATGAGTGCCAAGGTGTATCAATTGGAGCCGTAGTAACTCCTAATCGCACAACCGGAACCAACCAACTCACATCTCCCACATCTGTAGAACCACCTCCAGGATGCTCTTTTGTCTCTTCCAAAGGGTTTATTTTGGCGTCTATTCCCTTTTGAGGTTTCCCGGTTCCTTCTTGTATTTTGTACGCAAATGCCAATTCTTCTTCAGTATATTGAATTTCTCCCAGGTACTCCAGGTTTTTTTGCATGGCTTTCCCTCCTGCTCTATTCACCAAAATCTCATGTAATCCAGAAACCAAACTAACCTTATAGTCCACATTTGCCATAATAGCAGCTCCTTCAGCCATTATCTCCACACGTTTCCATACTTCTTCCATACCCTCACGTTTTGTATCTCTTACACGTATCCATATTCTGGAGTAATCTGGAACTACATTCACCACATCTCCTGCTTTTTGAATATCGTAATGTATACGTACGGTAGGTTTGATATGCTCTCTCAAATAGTTAATCCCAGTGGTATACAATTCCAAAGCATCCGAAGCACTTCTTCCATTCCAGGGATCGGCAGATGCATGAGCCGCCTGACCATTAAATTCTACGATAAAATCCACCAAGGCCAGCGAACTTTGTACATCAGCTTTGGTCTTTGCCGAAGGATGCCAATCCAAACAAACATCAAGACCTTCAAACAATCCGGCTCTTGCCATAAATAGTTTCCCAAAAAACTTCTCTTCGGCAGGAGTCCCAAAGAACTTAATGGTCCCTTTTATCTTTCCTTGTTTGATCAAATCCTTTATAGCTACAGCGGCAGATAAACTAGCTACTCCAAACAGATTATGACCACATCCATGTCCCCCAGCATCTTTTTGCAAAGGTTCTTTGGTAGGCTGTGCTTTTTGTGATATCCCAGGCAACGCGTCAAACTCTCCCAAAATCCCAATAACTGGAGAACCACTACCATAAGAAGCCACAAAAGCTGTAGGTATATCTGCTACTCCACGATCTACAGTAAACCCCTGAGATTCGGCATAATCTGCTAATACCTTGGCCGATTGTTTTTCTTGAAAGGCAGTTTCGGCAAATCCCCATATTTGATCACTCATGGTGATCATCTTTTTTTCTTGTTTTTCAACTGCTTCTATTACCGAAGTTTTGTTGGAACTGATTTTGGATTGTTGTGCATAAAAAAGTGTACTATATAGTAGAGCACCAACAAATAGTTTGAACCGAATCATAATTAAGATGTTTGTGAGTTGTGTGCTTTGAAGATACTAAATAATTCTTTTTCTTTGGTTCTCACTTTCCAAATAAAAAACTCCTTTCCGTAAAACGAAAAGGAGCTTATTTATCTCTTATTATGTAATTCTAATTCGTAAACGTACCTACGAAAGCTTTCTCATACTTTTTCCAAGCATCAGCACTGGTTAACTGCTTATAATCATCACTATGAATCATCTTGAGGTACAGCTCTAATTGTTGTGGTGTTTTATATCCCACCACGGGAGCAATTAATCCTCCATTCTCATCAAAGAAAACAATACTTGGATATCCAGAAATTTTTAACGCATTGGCAAAAAAGTGTTGACTATTTCTTCCTTTTCTACCGGGTTTATAGTTAGGATTGGTATACGTAAAATTATTGTACTCAATCTTTTCTGTACCTTCGGCATTAAACTTTACCGCGTAGAAGTTTTCATTTACATAAGAAACAACGTCCTTATTATGAAACGTTTTTTTATCCAGAAGTTTACAAGGACCGCACCAATCGGTATACACATCCATAAAAATCTTTCTCGGTTCCTTTTTTTGTGCCTCTAGTGCTTCATTAAAAGACATCCATTTGATCTCTTGTGCCTGGGTAGTAACACACAAAAGCATCACGCATATTAAAAGTAGGTTCTTCATTAGTATCCTTTTTTCTAGTTTGTCGGAAACAAAAACTGTTCCTTATTTAAAACTTCACCCGTCTTTGGGAAACGAGTGAAGACGTATATTATTATTTATCGCACTCCGTGCATGAGTTTTTTCATGACCGGGTTAAGCAACATAATTAAAACCGCTGCCGCTATAGGGACTACTGTAAATATCAGAAAAAAAGTAGACAAATTATAATTTGCGGTTACTTCATCGATCATTCCTCCTAAGGTACCTGCCGCTTTTTGACCGATGGCAATGGCCAAATACCAGATCCCAAACATGAATGCAATCATCCTTCCGGGTACGAGTTTACTAAGATAAGATAATCCTACTGGTGATAAACACAATTCTCCTAAAGTGTGGAATAAATAGGCCAAGATTAACCAAATCATACTTACTGAAGCGGTTTGCGCCCCTTGTGGAATTCCTGAAGATCCATAAGCAAGCAATGCAAAACCAAATCCTAATAGTCCTAAACCAAATCCATATTTGAAGGCTGCACTTGGATTATATTTACTTTCCCACCATTTTGAGAATAATGGAGCTAAAGCAATGATAAAAAACGAATTCAAAATTCCGAACCAGGTAGCTCCTACTTCTGTAGTATCTTTACTAAACTCATTATTTAATTTCCAGATTACAATCCCCCAGATAATCAAAAATGAGATAGATAATACCACATTCGAAAGGCCTATCTTAGAAAACGTCTTCTTGAATACCAGATACAACACCCAGGTAATGATCGCAAGAGGTACTACCGTTAAAATGGTATCAATCACTTTAAAGATTAATGCCGAAGATCCTGAAAGGTCTCTTGCGGTATAGTCTCTTGCAAAAATATTTAATGAACCTGCTGCTTGTTCAAAAGCTGCCCAAAAGAAAATCGTAAAAAATGCGAATATAGCAACTGCAAACATTCTATCTCTTACGGTATGGCTGTAACGAAGAATTCTTGAAATGATAAGATAAACAAACAGAATAACTGCAAATACGATCATCACAGTCGGCCCCTCATAACCTCCTAAGGAGAAGTCAAATAAATTAACGTTTCCAATCTTTGACATTGGATCGTTAATCAACCAAGTAAAACCAATAATAGCGGTAATCGCTATCAATACTTTATCCAGCATCGTAAAAGGATTTAATTTGTCCCCATCTTCAAGTACCACTTCTTTTTTAGCTTCTTTGTTGGGCTTGGCTCCGATATCACCAAATAGGTTTCTAGCCAACCAGAACATAATCATCCCCAAAAACATAAAGATACCCGCTAATCCAAAACCTAGCGCCCAACTATAGTTCTCGCCAAGATAACCGCAAAGCATGATCCCAAAAAATGCTCCTGCATTTACTCCCATATAAAATATGGTATAAGCTCCATCCTTTTTGGCATCATTACCTTTGTACATTTCCGAAATAATAGAAGTAATATTCGGTTTAAACAGACCTGTTCCTATTACCAATAAAGCTAAACCAAGGTATAGGGTCATTTCAGTTTCGAAAGCCATAGATAAATGCCCCAGTGTCATGATTAAACAGCCAATGACCACTGCCCAACGATATCCTGTGATCTTGTCAGCTATATACCCTCCTAATATTGGAGTTAGATAAAGCAAGGAAGCATAAGTGCCAAACAACGCCAAAGCGTGTTCTCTGGGCCAATTAGCCCACCCTGGATTTTCTCCAAACAAAGGTGCTGTAAGAAATATGACTAAGAGGATTCTCATTCCATAAAACGAAAATCGCTCCCACATTTCAGTAAAAAATATGATGAATAAACCAGCTGGGTGACCTAGGACCTTGTCCTTAAACAGGTTTTCTATATCTGTACTCATAAAGTGGAATTATAATTATTCTGAAGCGTCTGCTAGTTCGAACCCTTCCGCTTCCTCGTGAATAGTTCCTTCTTTATCCTCTACTCCATGAGTAAGTATTTCTAATTTCTTTCTAAAAATCATTACGAGTAAACCAAACACTACACAGAAAACTGCTATCCCCGTAAATATTTTAAACTCTCCTTGGCTTTCCGCCCACTCTCCTAGTAATCCAGCCAATTTATTTCCAAATCCTGTCATCGCAAAGTAAACTCCCATCATCAAAGCTGCATATTTTACCGGAGCTAACTTGGTAATAAATGAAAGTGCAACCGGAGAAATACAAAGCTCTCCTATGGTATGGAACAAATAGGCTAATACCAACCAATACATGGCAGATGATCCACTAGATTCAAACTCCATGGAGGCTGCTGTCATAAAAAAGAATCCCGTACCCATAATAATTAATCCCACAATCATCTTAAATAATGAGCTAGATACTTTTCCTTTTAGTTTTCTATTTGCCCAATACAATGCTACAGATGTACCTAAAAATATGATAAACATCGCATTAAGAGATTGGAACCAAGAAGCCGGAACTTCCCATCCCATTAACATTCTATTGGTCTTTTCTTTTGCATAGATATTCATCAATCCTCCTGCTTGTTCAAAAGCTCCCCAAAAAACAATCACTAACAAAAATGAAATCAATAAAACAACGATTCTGTCTTTTTCAATCTTGGTCAACGGCTTTTTCATTGCTTCTTTATCTTCTGCTTTTTCTGAAGTACCTAAGAAATTACCTACCTCTTTTAAGTATTTCTGTCCCAAAAGATATTGTAACAATCCTAAAGCCATACCTATTCCGGCTAATCCAAATCCATAATGCCATCCATGAACTTCTCCTACATAACCAACGATTAAACTTGACAGAAATGCTCCCAAATTTATCCCTATATAAAAAATAGTAAATCCTTTATCCCTTCGTATATCACCTTGTTTATACAAACCTCCTACCATTGTAGAGATATTAGGTTTTAGCATACCAACTCCGGCAATGATCAGTCCCAAACCAGAATACCATGCCCACATTTCCTCAACTGCCAAAATACTATGTCCGGCAACTAATAAAAGTCCTCCTACAAGAACGGATTTCTTTTGACCAATCAACTTATCTGCAATCCACCCTCCCGGAATAGATGCTACGTATACCAACATAGTATACCAACCATATAATGCCAAAGCCTCACCCGAAGACCAACCTAGTCCAGGGTTCTCATCCACAGTTTTTGTTGTAAGATATAACACAAAAAGAGCTCTCATTCCATAGTAGGAAAAACGTTCCCACATTTCTGTAAAAAATAATATATATAACCCTACTGGGTGCCCAAAAAGCTCCTTTTGATGAGCTGCTTTAACTGTATTTGCCATTATATGTTAGTTTAATTTTAGTTTATTAGCTTAAATGATTATAAGTTGTTTTTAATGAAGTGAGTCATCTTGTTATACAGATGTAACCTTGTGTTTCCTCCATATATACCGTGATTCTTGTCTGGATAAATTGCCCAATCAAAATCTTTATTTGCCTGCACAAGGGCTTCTACCAATTGCATCGTATTTTGCACATGAACATTATCATCAGCACTACCATGCACCAACAAGAATTTTCCTTTTAAACCATCCACAAAATTAATAGGTGAATTATCATCGTACCCTTTAGGATTCTCCTGAGGAGTCATCAAATATCGTTCCGTATATATGGTATCATAAAATCTCCAACTCGTTACCGGAGCAACAGCAATCGCCATTTTGAAAGTCTCCGGCGCTTTAAACAAACAATTACTAGACATAAATCCACCGTAGCTCCATCCCCAAATTCCGATTCGAGAAGCATCGATATAATCCAATGCTCCTAACTGCTTGGCTGCAGCTATTTGATCTTGTACTTCTAGATTCCCCAAATCGTTTTGCGTTGCTTTTTTAAACTTTGCTCCTTTCAGTCCGGTACCTCTACCGTCTACGCAAGCCACAATATACCCTTGTTGTGCTAACATCATATACCAGTAATCATTAGCTCTATTCCAGGAGTTTCTCACCATCTGGGATCCAGGCCCAGAATATTGATACATAAACAATGGATATTTCTTGCTTGGATCAAAATCCTTTGGCTTGATCATCCACATATTCAGAGTTTCTCCATTGATCTCGATTGTCGAGAATTCTTTTGGACGAACATCGTATTGTTTTAATTTTTCCGTAAGTGCGTTGTTGTTCTTTAATTCTCGAATTACTTTTCCTGTTTTTCCGTTATTCAAAGAATACTCATATGGTGTTGTTGCATTCGAAAAATAGCTGATATACACACTAAAATCTGCACTAAACTCGGCATCATTGGTCCCTTCCTTAGCGCTCAATCTTTTCTTATCAGCTCCATCCAATCCAATAGAATATACATCCCTATTGATATTTCCATTTTCTACACTTTGATAGAACACCTTTTTGTTTTTGGTATCATACCCATAATATTGTGTCACTTCCCAAGGGCCTTTGGTTACCTGATTGATCAACTCCCCAGTAGCAGCATAGTGATAGATATGGTTGAACCCATCTTTTTCACTAGTCCAGATAAAACTATTATCATCTAGAAAAGTAAGGTTGTCGGTAACATCGATATAGGCTTCATCTTTCTCATTAAGTACCACTTTTGGCGCCTTGGTTTTGGCGTCTACAAAAATTAAATCCAGATTATTTTGATGCCTGTTCATCACCTGAACACTCAAAATATCTGGATTAGCACTCCATTTTATTCTTGGGATATAAAAATCTTTATAATCTCCTAGTTTTACCTCATCCAATGCCATTGCACCTATATCAGCAACAAACAACGAGACCTTAGAATTCTTTTCTCCCGCTTTAGGATACTTAAAAACGTCTTGTTTTTGATACAAGTCTTTCCCATACACATCCATAGAAAATTCCGGAACTTCTCTTTCGTCAAATCTTAAAAATGCAATTTTGTTACTGTCTGCGCTCCAATCAAAAGCTCTTACAAATGAAAATTCTTCCTCGTATACCCAGTCGGTAATCCCGTTTATGATTTCATTTTTCTTTCCGTCGTCGGTAAGTTGTATCTCCTGCCCAGTAGCGAAGTTCAATACATAAATATTATTATCCAGCACATATGCTATTTTATTTCCATCAGGAGATAGCAATGGGGATTGAATTTTTTTATCATGCACCTTAAAAACTCCATTGGAGGGCACATCATAAATATGATAAATTCCTCTTGAAGAACGACGATAGATTTGCTCTAACTCGCTTGCCAACAAAATTCTATTTTCATCTTTACTAAAGGTATACCCTTGAAATGAGGCTAAACCATCTATAGAAGAAGAAGTAACCAAAGTTTTGGCTTTCTCTCCTGTTTCATAATCATATACTTGAATATTGGTAGCTCCCGAGATTGGGTCGTTTTCTAAAACTGAATATTGAGTTCCGTTTTTCATAGAGTGCAAAGACTGAAAACCTTCAGTTCTAAAAGCCCCTCCCCAGATCTCATTAAGAGTGAATGCCTTTTGTTGTGCGATGCTGACAACACTTACAAATAGTAAAATACTACAAAACAATTTTGTAAATTTCATATCATAGAGGTATAAATTGTTAACGCCAAGATTACTAAAAAATCCGTGAAAAATACAACAATTGATGTTAAATACAATAAAATCGGGGGTGCTAAAGTGTTTTTTTTTAACAGATCATTAAACAAATAGCTTTTTAAACAATAATTACACAATGAAACTCAGTAGATTTCTGTAATTGCTACTTTCAAAGAATAGTGAATATCACAAAACAGAATAGTATCTTTGACCCCATTACTAAATTACATTACAAGATGGCACCAGTAGTTTCTGGATTTTCTAAACTTTCTAAAGCAGATAAAATAAAGTGGTTAGCAGAACATCATTTCAATAATGATCAAAACACCATAGATACCCTTACTACCTATTGGAATTCTGATCAAAAGCTGCAACAGCTTCATGATGAATTTACAGAAAATACAATCTCTAACTACTATCTCCCATTTTCTGTTGCTCCTAACTTTTTGATCAATGGCACTCGTTACACATTACCCATGACTATTGAAGAAAGTTCTGTGGTAGCAGCGGCAAGTAAAGCGGCCAAGTTTTGGCAAAATCGAGGTGGATTTAAAGCCGAGGTGATTGCAACTACCAAAGTAGGTCAGGTACACTTTATGTATGCAGGAGACTCTGAAAAACTACAACGTTTCTTTAAGGCTACGAAACCTCTATTGTTAGAAGCCGTTTCTTCTATCACCAAAAACATGGAGAAAAGAGGTGGTGGAGTAAAAGAAATCGTACTAAAAGATAAGGCTACTGAAATTGAAAATTATTATCAGTTGCATTGCACCTTTGAAACGGTAGATGCTATGGGGGCGAATTTTATCAATTCGTGCCTGGAGCAGTTTGCTAAAACTTTTGTAGCTGAAGCCAAAACTTATGATGACTTCTCGGATCATGAAAAGAATATCGAAATCATCATGAGTATTCTGTCTAATTATGTTCCTGAATGTATTGTACAAGCCACTGTTTCTTGCCCGATAAACGAACTTCCTAATGGTGTAGATTTATCTTCGGAACAATATGCGAAGAAGTTTGTACAAGCGGTTCGAATAGCTGAAGTAGAACCCTATCGTGCAGTAACCCACAACAAAGGTATTATGAATGGTATTGATGCTGTTGTGTTGGCCACTGGAAATGATTTCAGAGCGATCGAAGCGGGTGCACATGCTTATGCTGCAAAAGACGGAAAGTACAAAAGCTTAACACATGCAGAGATCCAAGATGATCAATTTGTTTTTTCAATAAAAATACCACTGGCTTTGGGGACGGTAGGAGGACTAACCTCACTACACCCATTGGTTAAATTATCCCTACAACTGTTAGGACAACCTAATGCCAAAAAGCTCATGGAGATAACAGCAGTTGCTGGTCTGGCGCAAAATTTTGCAGCAATAAACTCTTTAATAACCACAGGGATTCAACAAGGGCACATGAAAATGCACTTAATGAATATCCTTAACCAATTTGAAGCAACTAACACAGAAAAGGAGCAGCTGATCGCATATTTCAAAACAAATGCCGTTAGTCATAGTGAAGTAGCCAATCAAATTGAAAAACTAAGGTCCTAACCAATGAAAAAGTCCTTTTATAGTCATGGTAAATTATTACTAACCGGAGAGTATCTCGTTTTGGATGGTGCTCAGGCATTAGCAATTCCTACCCAAAAAGGGCAATGGCTATTTATTGAGGAGACCGATACCGAAGGTATTCACTGGCAAAGTTTTGATGAAAACGGAAATTGTTGGTTCGAAACCAATTTCCTGATCACCGAAAAAGGGCTTACTCTTGCCGACGATACTCTTAATGATCCTATTGCAGATACATTGCTCACTATTTTAAACGGTGCCAAGGATCTCAATCCAATTTTTTTGACCACTAGTAGTGGCTATACCGTTGAAAGTCGCTTGGAATTTGATCGCGAATGGGGATTAGGCTCTTCGTCTACATTGATTAACAATATTGCGCAATGGGCAAAGGTGAATGCTTTTGAACTTTTAGAAAATAGCTTTGGAGGTAGTGGTTATGACATTGCATGTGCTCAAAATGACACTCCTATCATCTACAAAAGAACAGAAGGAAAACCTGTAGTAACCGAAGCTCCTTTTGACCCTGTATTCAAGAACAACCTCTTTTTTGTTTATCTCAATCAAAAACAAGATAGCAAAGATTCTATTAAGCGCTACCAATCTCTACCTTTAAAAGAATTCGACAAAGCTGAAGCTGAAGTTAATGCCATTACTCAACAAATGCTGGAGTGTACAGATCTTGCAACTTTTGAAGAATTGATTTCAGCTCACGAAACAATTATTTCAAAAATCATCAAAACAGAAACTGTAAAATCCAGGCTTTTCTCGGATTATCCAGGAAGTATCAAGAGTCTTGGTGGATGGGGCGGTGACTTTGTACTGGTAACCGGTTCTTATGAAGACATGGACTATTTCAAGAAAAAGGGATACATCACCGTAGTTCCCTATGAAGAAATGCTACTATCTTAGGCAGCACAACTTTTGACATGTAGGAAGCTCATCCATTCCCGTTAAATTCATTACAACATTTTAAAAAGTAAGGTTAAATATGACACTTGCTTCGTAGACATTTGCTCAAATTTTGATAAATTTAAGTGAATTTAAGAAGCATATACCTATGGCTACAGACAAAATCGATGATACTCAAAACGTTTTAGAAGCTGTAGTAATAAGGTTTGCCGGGGACTCTGGAGACGGAATGCAATTAACAGGCTCCCAATTCTCAGACACCTCTGCCATGTTTGGAAATGATGTAGCTACCTTTCCTAATTATCCTGCCGAAATTAGAGCTCCTCAAGGAAGTTTATATGGCGTATCCGGATTTCAGGTGCATATAGGAAGTATAGAGATTAGCACTCCTGGAGATGATGTAGATTTGCTCGTTGCCATGAATCCTGCAGGCCTCAAAACTAACCTGCATGCAGTAAAACCTGGCCATACTATTATTGTTGATACAGATGCATTTACCAGAAAAAATCTGGAAAAAGCGCAATATGAGTCCAACCCCTTGGAAGATGGAAGTTTAGAAAATTACAGAGTGATCGAAGCCAAAATGACTTCTTTAACCAAAGAAGCGCTGAAAGATCTCGAAGGATTGGATAATAAAAGCATGGTGCGAAGCAAAAACATGTTTGCATTGGGTATGGTGTATTGGATGTATAATCGATCTACAGCATATACTATAGATTTCTTCAATAAAAAGTTTAAATCCAAACCTCAAATTATTGAAGCCAATACCAAAGTGTTAAATGCAGGATATTACTTTGCAGAAACACTAGAGCTAATCCCAAATGCCTATACGATTGCTCCCGCAAAGATGGATCCGGGAACCTATAGAATTATCATGGGTAATACTGCCACCGCTTGGGGTTTTTTGGCAGCTGCAGAAAAAACAGGATTGGAACTCTTCTTGGGGTCTTATCCGATTACTCCCGCTTCAAACATTCTTCATGAGCTAGCCAAACACGAGCATTTTGGAGTCAAAACATTACAAGCCGAGGACGAAATCGCAGGTATCACCTCTGCCATTGGGGCCTCGTTTGCGGGTAATTTGGCGATTACCACCACTTCGGGACCCGGGTTAGCATTAAAAGCCGAAGCTATTGGCCTAGCCATGATGATCGAGCTACCTCTAGTGATCGTAAATGTGCAAAGAGGAGGACCTTCTACAGGTTTACCTACCAAAACCGAACAATCGGATTTATTACAAGCCATGTACGGCAGAAATGGCGAAAGCCCGGTGATTGTTATTGCTGCTAGCACACCTGGAAACTGTTTCAGATTTGCTTACGAAGCGGCAAAACTTACTTTAGAACATATGACCCCGGTTATCCTATTAAGCGATGGTTATATTGCCAACGGATCCGAACCCTGGAAGATACAGGCCACCAAAGATATGCCCGATATCAAACACAATATCATTAAGACTTCTAAGCAAGAATGGCATCCTTATCATAGGAATGATGATACTTTGGCCAGAAACTGGGCCATACCAGGAACTCCAGGTCTAGAACATCGAGTGGGAGGACTAGAAAAAGATAAGATTACTGGCAATGTCTCTTACGTGCCGGATAATCATGAGTACATGACCAGAATAAGAGCAGAAAAAATTCAACGTGTGCAAAATTATATTCCAGGGTTGACCACTGAGTTTGCAAGCTCTGGAGATCTTTTAGTTGTTGGATGGGGTGGTACTTACGGCTCTTTGTACTCTTCGGTAAAACAAATTGCTGAAGAAGGTTGTAACACTATTGGGTTAGCACATTTCAATTATATCAATCCCATGCCCAAAAATACTAGAGAGGTATTATCAAAGTTCAAAAAGATAGTAGTATGCGAACTTAATAACGGGCAATTCGTAACGATTCTTAGAGCCCATTTTGATCAACTAGATATCGTTCAGTACAACAAAATACAAGGACTTCCTTTTGGAAACCTGGAACTCGTACAAAAATTTAAATCCCTGTTATAAACCATGAGCACTACAGATACAAAAAAATATACATTTAAGGATTTTTCTAGTGACCAAGAAGTACGATGGTGCCCTGGTTGTGACGACTATGTGATTTTGAGAGCCATGCAAAATGCGCTCCCAGAAATGGGGTTACAAAGAGAAAATATTGTTTTTATCTCTGGAATTGGTTGCTCTTCACGTTTTCCGTATTACATGAACACCTATGGCATACATAGCATTCATGGTAGAGCACCGGCAATAGCTACCGGGGTAAAACTAGCTAATCCCAACCTAAGCGTATGGGTCATTACTGGTGATGGAGACTCAATGGCCATTGGAGGAAATCATTTTATTCATGTACTACGAAGAAACATGGACCTTAATATCGTTGTATTTAACAATGAAATTTATGGCTTAACCAAGGGACAGTTCTCCCCTACCTCATTAGTTGGACAAAAAACAAAATCTTCACCCTATGGCAATACACAACCTCCCTTTTCTACTGGAGAATTAGCATTGGGTGCACAGGCACGATTTTTTGCCAGAATTGGAGGAAATACGCCTAAAGAAATGTCTAAGATGTTTATCGAATCTCAACAGTTTAAAGGCACTTCGTTAATCGAAGTTTTGCAAAACTGCCCGATTTTTAATGATGGTTGTTTTTCTAAATATACAGACAAGGCTGTACGTGAAGATCAGCAACTCTTTGTTGAACACGGAAAACCTATGATTTTTGGGAAAGAACGAGACAAAGGATTACGCCTAAACGGCTTAAAACTAGAAGTGGTTACCATTAACCAAAACAACATTACCGAAAATGACATTTTGATCCATGATGCAAAAGAACAAGATCCAACACTACACCAAATGTTGGTTCGGCTAAAATATCCATTGGTTACTGGTATTATAAGAAGTTATCAGGACACCACTCTGGAAGAAAGAAAAAATGAACAACGAGAACGGGTACGGGCAAATTCTTCCTTTACCAAGACCGATGATCTATTCTTTTCTGGAGAAACTTATGAAATCACTTAATACAAAAACATAAAAAAACCTGTTAGTTGATCTAACAGGTTTTTTTACTATATAGAATTATTTGCTCTTACAACTCTAGGGCCTTAGTTACATTATTATCCATCAATAATTCTTGTGGATTCTCTAATGCTTCTTTTACCGCTACCAAGAATCCTACCGATTCTTTACCATCGATAATTCTATGGTCATAAGATAGTGCTACGTACATTACTGGAGCAATTACGATTTGACCATCTCTTACAATCGGTCTCTCTACAATGTTATGCATTCCTAAAATAGCACTTTGCGGTGGGTTAATGATTGGTGTAGATAACATACTACCAAATACCCCTCCATTAGTAATGGTAAACGTACCTCCAGTCATTTCATCAACTGTGATTTGACCTTCTCTTGCACGTATTGCTAAACGCTTCACTTCAGACTCTACACCTCTGAAACTCAAATTCTCTGCATTACGAATTACAGGTACCATCAATCCTTTTGGTCCTGATACCGCAATACTGATATCTTGAAAATCAAAGGAAATCATTTCTTTACCATCGATCATCGAGTTTACCGCAGGAAATAATTTCAACGCTCGTACACAAGCTAGTGTAAAGAACGACATAAATCCAAGACTTACTCCGTGTTTACTTTTGAAAGTCTCCTTATACTGGTTTCTTAGATCAAAAATCGGCTGCATATCTACCTCATTAAAGGTAGTCAGCATCGCTGTTTCATTTTTTACAGAAACTAAACGCTCTGCCACTTTACGACGAAGCATTGATAATTTCTTTCGACTTTCTCCCCTACTACCAGGGCCAGGAGTACCCATAGATGGCTTAGCATCTAGTGCGTCAGCTTTGGTAATCCTACCATCTCGTCCTGTACCTTGTACTTGAGAAGCATCAATACCTTTTTCGGCAAGTACTTTTTTGGCTGCAGGAGAAGCTGTTCCTGTAGCATAGGTTTCTGTTTTGGCAGGTGCTGCTGGAGCCGGAGCCTCTTCTTTTTTCTCTTCAACTTTTGGAGCTTCGCTAGCAGCTTCCGCTTTTGCTTCGCCACCTTCAGGTTTTGCAGCATCGGTATCAATTAGGCAAACTACTTGACCAACTGCCACTGCATCTCCTTCTTCCGCCATAAGGGTAATCACACCACTTGCCTCTGCAGGAAGTTCTAAAGTTGCCTTGTCACTATCTACCTCGGCAATTGCCTGATCTTTTTCAACATAATCACCAGTCTCAACGAGCCACTGAGCTATTTCTACTTCTGTAATAGATTCTCCCGGTGATGGGACTTTCATTTCTAAAGCCATAATTCTGAATTTATCCTTTGTATAATTTCCTTCGGAAATTCTTTATCTATGAGTTACTTAATTTTACTTACCTTCTTTGATTATCCTTTGTTTTATCAAAAACGTAGTCAATCACCTCCTGATGTCTTCTTTTAGAACGCGTTGCGCTACCAGCAGCTGGAGCTCCATAAGGTCTTCTACTTGCAAATCTAAAACTTTTTGCGCCATCGTAATGCATCAACATATGACTTAACGCTCCCATGTTTCTAGGCTCCTCTTGTGCCCAAACCACTTCGTCTGCCTTGTACTTTTTAATGATCTTATCCATTTCGGCAGCAGGTAATGGGAACAATTGCTCGATTCGAACCAAAGCCACATCATTTCTCCCCTGCTTTTCCTTTTCTTCTAATAAGTCATAGTAGAACTTACCAGTACAGAACACCAAAGATTTTACATCTTTTGCAGTTGCATCTGGATCATCTATAACAGTTTGGAAGCTTCCTTTGGTAAATTCTTCTACCGAAGACACTGCCTTTGGATCACGTAATAAACTTTTGGGTGTAAATACTACCAATGGCTTACGATACTTGGCTTTCATTTGCCTACGTAACAAGTGGAACATATTGGCCGGCGTTGTAACATCTGCAATGAACATATTATCCTTGGCACAAAGCTGCAGATATCTTTCCATTCTAGCAGAAGAGTGCTCTGCTCCCTGACCTTCATAACCATGAGGAAGCAACATTACAATTCCGTTTTGCAATTTCCACTTATCTTCTGCCGAAGATATATATTGGTCGATCATAATTTGCGCTCCATTACTGAAATCTCCAAACTGTGCTTCCCAAATGGTAAGTGTATCTGGACTTGCCATAGCATATCCATAATCGAAACCTAACACTCCATATTCTGATAACAAAGAGTTATAGATATAGAAATCACCCTGATCTCCCTTTAAGGTATTTAAAAGAGTTACCTCTTCTTCACTGTCTTCTACCTTAATTACTCCATGTCTATGCGAAAAAGTTCCTCTTTCTACATCTTGCCCACTCATTCTTACATCATATCCTTCTTTAAGCAAAGATCCATAAGCCAATAATTCTCCCATTGCCCAATCTAATTCATCGGTCTCGAAGAACATCTTGTGTCGTTTCTCAATTAAACGCTCTATCTTACGTAAAAACTTTTTATCTGAAGGAAGCTTTGTAATTACCTCCGCTATTTCAGTAAGCTTAGTTTTAGGATATGCAGTTTTAACCACATCCATCATTTCATCCTCCTGAACACGTTCAAAACCTGCCCATTCATCTTGCATAAACGGTGTAATTACCGTTTTCTCTTGTTTTCTAGAATCTTCAAGCTCTTCTTCTAGAGAAGCTTTGTATTCTTTTTCGAGATTAGATACATAATCTTTATCGATAATCCCTTCGGAAATTAACTTTTCGGCATAAATATCTCTAGGGTTTCTATGTTTAGCTATCGCCTTATATAGCTTAGGTTGTGTAAAACGAGGTTCGTCACCTTCATTGTGACCATATTTACGGTATCCTAATAGATCTATAAAAACGTCACGCTTAAAGGTCATTCTAAAATCTAATGCAAAATTGGCAGCATGCACCACGGCCTCTGCATCATCTGCATTAACGTGCAGCACAGGAGATAAAGTAACCTTACCAACATCGGTACAATAGGTAGAGGATCTAGCATCCAGATAATTGGTAGTAAACCCAATTTGGTTATTTACTACAATATGAATAGTTCCTCCGGTTTTATATCCATCCAGCTTAGCCATTTGTACAATCTCATAGACCAAACCTTGACCTGCAACAGCCGCATCCCCATGTACAACAATTGGCAATACCGCCGAAGTATTTTCTTGATAATGACGATCTTGTTTTGCTCTGGTAATACCTTCTACAACAGCTCCAACAGTTTCTAAGTGTGAAGGGTTTGGAGCAATATTCATATTGATATCTTTACCACTATCTGTTTTTCGTTTTGAAGTCCAACCCAGGTGGTATTTTACATCTCCATCAAAAACTGCTTCTTCATAATCTTTACCATCAAACTCACTAAAAATATCTTTAGGGCTCTTCCCAAAAATGTTAGTCAGCGTGCTCAATCGACCACGGTGAGCCATTCCCATCACAAATTCTTTTACCCCCAGATCGGCAGCTTTTTCTACCAAAGCATCCAAAGCAGGAATTAAAGACTCTCCTCCTTCTAACGAAAAACGTTTTTGCCCTACATATTTGGTGTGCAAAAAGTTTTCAAAAGAAACGGCTTGATTTAATTTTTTGAGAATATGTTTTTTCTGATCTGCAGAAAACTTTGTTCTATTGGTATTGAAATTTACTCTGGCCTGAATCCACTCACGTTCCTCAGGGTTTCGAATGTACATGTACTCAATCCCTATAGCATCACAATAAATCTTTTCTAGGTGAACTACGATATTGCTTAACGTATTAGGACCAATCCCAATAATTTCTCCGGCATTAAAAACCGTATTTAAATCTGATTGGCTTAAACCAAAATTCTCTAAGGCTAATGTAGGAGTATATTTTCTTCTATCTCGTACTGGATTCGTCTTGGTAAACAAATGCCCTCTTGTTCTGTAGGCATCTATTAAACGAACTACCTGAAACTCTTTTTGTACATTTTCAGGAACAGCAATCGTTCCTTGGGTTTCTTTTTCTACATAGATGGTTTCTCCAAAACCGTCTGCGTTTTCTAAACCAAAATCAAATCCTTGAAAAAAAGCCCTCCAACTTGGCTCTACGCTATCGGGGCTTTGTAAATATTGGTCATATAATTCCGCAAAAAATGCGGTATGAGCCGCATTCAAAAATGAATATTTATCCATAAGTAAGCATTCAGTTGTCTTTTTAACGACAAAACGCTACAAAAATACAACAATTACAATTTATTGGCTATCGAATTCTCTATATTTATGCAACATTTTTCATAAAATTAATCATGATCATGATTCCTTTTCAAAATATTAAGAGTTTTGTTTTAGTTTCGTTTGTTTTGTTTTCCTTACAAAACATTTCTGCGCAAAATGAAAATTTTTGGTCAAAGGTTCGATTTGGTGGAAATATCGGAATTGGATTTACCAACGACACCTTTAATGCAGTAATCGCTCCTGCAGCTATTTACGATTTCAATCCTTGGTTTAGTGGTGGTGTAGGGCTTAGTTTTGGGTACTCTACTTTTGATGATGATGTTTTTAACGAAGAACGCAGAAGCACCAATTATGGTGCTAGTCTTATTGGATTATTTAACCCTATTCCCGAGTTTCAACTATCTGCAGAATTTGAACAAATGGGTGTGAGTCAACGTATAGAGACTGCTAACCAAACATTTACAGATGATTATTGGTACCCTGCATTATTTCTTGGCGCTGGTTATCGTACTGGTTTTGTAAGCTTCGGTATACGATATGATGTATTGTATGATGACGACAAGAGCATTTATGGATCCGCCTATGCTCCTTTTGTAAGAGTGTTTTTTTTAGAAAATGATTTTTCGATTTAAAAATCACCAAAGATGAAAAATACAACTAGGTTTTCTATTCGAATAATTTTCTAATTTTTTCTCAGCTTTTCTCAACAACCTATATTTGAAACGAATATCCTCAACATCTTCCTGACAATTGCTTTTTTCAAACGGAATAGTTTCAAAAAAATCTGCATCCCATTGGCTCAACTTTTCTCCATGTCTTCTTTCATAACAACCAACACTATTATTTCCTTCAAAAAATAGTACATGCTCAGTAACTTCTACCACTTTTTCAGCGCTTAGAGATGATACACCTTGTGAGCTTTCTTTATAAAGAGTATTCATACGGATTACCTCAGAGATCGAGGTTTTCAAACTTATGGTATCATTTTCAACAAAAAAATACTCTAAATAAACATCTCTGGCAAAACCCTGCTGATACGTATGTTTTATCAACTTTAATTGGTTCTCTTTGTAGTAATACTGAATTCTCCCGGATAGGCTTTCTGAGCATTTATAGTTTTTAGAAACATACGTTATAAGCGTATCTTTTTTTGCTATAGCTTCTTGAAGAGTCCTAAAAGACAAATCTACTTTGGTAAATTCTTCCTGAGCATAAGAAAGAGTTACAAAACACATCAACCAAATAAAATTATATAGTCTCATCCCGTTAAAATTTTATAACCTATTCCTATAATATACTTTTTTCCATTCTCTTTTTAAGATCAGGGAAGTAACATAGATGGCAATATCTTCAACATCCTCCGAAGTACATTTTTTGACTTCTTGTTCTGAAACATCTACGGCGTACAAAAAATTGAGGTATTCGTTAAAGTGATAGCGCAATTTTTGCTGAATCAAATCACATAATTCTACCACCAAAACTTCTGGTGTGATCGTAGCGGGAATCATATAGTCGATACCAGCACGAATCATATCTTTTTGAAGTTGCTGCAACAGCTTTGAATACAGATCTGTAGTAACTGCCTCCTGCAAAACAAGAGCACTACTATCTTTGGGATCAATATTAGACACTCCTATTCATTAAAGTGGACCCGAACAGTCGCAGCATCTCTTTTTTATCTTCTGAAATCGATAGTGAATCCAATGCTGCAAAAGCTTTTTGGGTATACGCTTCGATCTCTGCTCTAATGCTATCCTTTGCTCCTGTGGTTTCAAAAAAGGATTTTACTGTACTTATCTTTTCTGAAGGGTCTTCGGGATTTAAAGAAAAAAGTCCTCTCAACTGCTTTTCTTCATTTTCTGAAGCAAACTCTACAGCCTTGAGGTACAGAAACGTCTTTTTATTTTCTATAATATCTCCTCCTACTTGTTTTCCAAAAGTTTCGGGATCTCCAAAGGCATCCAGATAATCATCTTGTAATTGAAATGCCAAACCAAGTAATCTACCAAAGTCATAAATGGCAGTCTTGCACTGATTCGACGCTCCTGCAACGATCGCCCCCATTTTGAGTGCTGCGCCTACCAATACTGCAGTCTTATACTCGATCATCTTCATATACTCAGGAATGGTTACATCGTCTCTGGTTTCAAAATCAATATCATATTGCTGGCCTTCGCATACCTCAATTGCTGTTTTAGTAAAGAGCATGGCCAATTCTCTGAAGGTATCCCCTTGATAATTCTCGAACAATTGATAAGCATTAATCAACATGGCATCACCAGAAAGAATTCCCGTGTTGATATCCCATTTTTCATGAACAGTTTCTTTTCCTCTACGCAAAGGCGCATCATCCATAATATCGTCATGAATCAAAGAAAAGTTATGAAACACCTCAACCGCAAGAGCAGCATCTAACGCTTCATTGTATGAACGACCAAAAATCTCTGAAGCCATAAGCACCAAAGTAGGTCTAAGACGCTTTCCGCCTAATCCTAAAATATATGTAATGGGTTCGTAAAGGTTTTTGGGTTCTTTGGTAGTGTTCTTTTGTTCTAGGTATTCCAGAAAAAACCGCTGATAATCAGAAATCGTGTGCACTGTATTTTTTTGTGCTAAGGTAAAACAAAATTTCAGATCGCCATGTCAATTATTTGTCCAAATAAACACGCTACAAACGTCGTACTATAGAGTAAAGCCCAATAAAAGTTAACAAAATCACTCCAAGTATTAGAACAATGTTAAATAAATGTAAAACTTTGGAAACTTTTATTGTTTTAAAAGTTTCCGCACTTACATTTGTCCCCTCAACAAGAATCCCCACGATGAAAGAAAAAATAATTGAGAAAGCGAATGATATGTTTTTGAGCCTTGGTTTCAAAAGTGTTACGATGGACGATCTTGCTTCTGAGATGGGCATATCTAAAAAGACAATTTATACGCATTTTCAGAATAAAACTAAACTAGTAGAGGCTACAACACATCATTTATTTTGTAGGATTAGTGATGGTATTGAAGCCATCCTAGATCAAACCTTAGATCCTATTGAAGAACTATATACGATCAAGGCTTTTGTGATGCAGCACCTTAAAAATGAAAAGACAGCCCCCCTATATCAATTGCAAAAATATTATCCCAAGATTCACTCGGGGCTTAAAGAAAAACAATTTGAAGTATTTCAAGAATGTGTTGTAGACAACCTGAAAAGAGGAATAGAAACCGGAGTGTTTAGATCTAACATTGATATAGAATTTATCTCTAGAATCTATTTCATTGGCACCAACGGTATCAAGGATAAAAATATGTTCCCTGATAATGATTTTCCAGTAGCCAAATTAATGGACGATTACTTAGAATACCACATTTTGGGAATAACAACAGAAAAAGGACGAACAATTTTAAACAATCTAATAAAAGAACAATAAATATGAGAAACAACCTATGGTTATTTTGTCTTAGTTGGCTCTGCGCAATTTCTTTGCAGGCCCAACAAACACCAACCAGCTCCTCTTATTCTTTTACACTAGACGAAGCAATTGAGTTTGCATTAGAAAATAGCTACCAATCTATTAATGCAAGACGCGACGTTGCCAAGGCTTTGAAAAGAAAATGGGAAACCACAGCTGACGGGTTACCACAAATAAGTGGGCTTATTGATTACCAAAACCAATTAAAACAACCGGTTACTCCCCTACCAGGAGAAATTGTTGGAGGAGAACCCGGAACTTTTGTTCCTGTTGTATTTGGAGTAAAACAACAAGTTTCTGCAACAGCCACCTTAAACCAATTGATCTTTGACGGATCCTATCTGGTAGGGCTAGAAGCGGCAAAAAGTTTTCTTCAGTTCAACAATGATTCTGAAGAAAAGACCTTGCTCGAAGTTCGCAAAGGAGTAATCAATGCTTATGGTAGTGTTCTTGTCGCTCAGGAAAGTGTAAAAATTCTTGAAAACAACGTGGCGGCGCTTGAGAAAAACTATAATGAAACCAAAACGATTTTTGAAAATGGTTTGGCAGAAGAGGAAGATGTAGAGCAGTTACAGATCACTTTGTTACAGATTCAGAATCAATTGAGTAATGCAAAGCGTTTGGAGAAAATTGCTTTACAAATGTTTAATCTGGCATTGGGGGTTGATGTAGATGCAAATACAACATTAACTGATGATTTGGATAGTCTGACTATGAAAAACATGGATCAGTCTATCGCTACTACTCCATTTATTATGGAAAACAATGTAGATTATCGATTGGCCTATTTACTAACCGAACAGCGACGATTAGAATTGAAGCTTGAAAAAAGTAGAGCTTTACCCAAGCTGTCAGCATTTGTAAATTATGGAACCGCAGCATTTGACAATGACTTTGTATTCTTAGATAGTGATACTCCTTGGTTTCAATCTTCTATACTTGGAGCGAGTTTAAATATTCCAATCTTTAGTTCCTTAAAACGAAGTGCGCGTTCTCAACAAGCAAAAATTGCTTTTGAGCAATCAAATACTGAGTTTATACAAGCGCAGCAGCAAATTCAATTACAATACAATTCGTCGTTGAGTGACTATAAACTGTCTATAGAAAATTACGAAACCTCGAAGAAAAATTTATCCCTAGCAGAGCGTATCGAAAAGAAAAATCAAATCAAATATTCTGAAGGTCTAGCAACAAGTTTCGACCTCAGACAAGCGCAATTGCAACTCTACAGCTCTCAGCAAGAAGTATTGCAAACCATGCTGGATATCATCAACAAAAAAGCAGAACTAGAAACGATTTTAAATACACCAAAAAATAAGTAACCCATTATGAAAAAGATACTTACCATATTATCCGCTTCACTATTAATTGTCTCTTGTGGACAAGATAGTTCGAAATCTATTGATAAAATTATAGAAGATGGGAATCTACAGGCATTACGTGCCAAAAGAACCGAAGTTGTAGGACAGCAACAAACCATAGCTGACCAATTAAAACAACTTGACGAAGCCATTGCTTCTTTAGATACTGTAAAAAAACTTCCTTTGGTGACTACCATTACTGCCAAGGATACTTTATTCAATCACTACTTGGAATTACAAGGAAATGTTGAAACCAAGCAAAACATTGTATTGTATCCAGAAATGGGAGGTGTACTTACAAAAATCTATGTGAAAGAAGGTCAAAAAGTAAGCAAAGGACAATTACTAGCCAGAATAGATGATGGTGGATTGAGTCAGCAATTATCTCAAGCCGAAGTAAGAGCACAATTAGCAAAGACTACTTTTGATCGCCAAAAAAGACTTTGGGAGCAAAAAATCGGTTCTGAGATTCAATATCTTGAAGCTAAGACTAATTACGAAGCTCAGGAAAATGCTGTAAACCAAATCAAGCGTCAATTGGCAAAAACAACGGTAAACGCACCTTTCTCTGGAGTAATCGACGATGTGATTACAGAGCAAGGAAGTGTAGTATCACCTGGTCAAAATCAGATCATTCGTATTGTGAATCTTAATGATATGTACATCGAAACTGAGGTACCAGAACGTTACATCCCAAGTGTTACCGTAGGTAAAAGTGTAGAGGTGTATTTCCCGGTACTTGGTCAAACGATCACGACAAAAATTCGTCAGGTAGGAAACTACATCAATCCTAATAACAGATCATTTATGGTTGAAGTAGGGATTCCTTCAAAAGGAGGTACAGTAAAACCTAATCTTACTGCCAAAGTAAAAATTAACGATTACACCAACGAAAAGGCGATTTTGCTTCCGCAGAGTATTCTTTCTGAAAATGCAGAAGGAGATCAATACACCTATGTTACTTCTGACAAGGACGCGCAAAATATTGCCGAAGCTAAAAGAGTCATCGTAAAGACCGGAAAAACACAGGGAGATTTTATAGAAATCCTAGAAGGTGTTGCTAATGGAGATGCTATAATTAGCGAAGGAGCCAGAAGTGTAAAAGATGGTCAAAAAGTGAAAATTTTAAACTAAAAACCCTATGCAAGTCAACAAGAAAAAAGTAGATAAGGAATTTAAACTATCGTCTTGGGCGATAGACAACCCTACTACGATCTATGTAATGATCGGTATATTTCTAGTATTGGGGTTGTCGGCATATTTTTCGATGCCGAGAGAGAATTTCCCAGAGATTAACGAAACCAAAATCTATATCAGTGTTCCCTACCCTGGTAATACTTCTGAGGATATAGAACGATTGATCATCGACCCTCTAGAGGATAAGCTGAAGAATGTTAGTAATGTGGTTGAAATCTTATCCACTTCGCAGGAGGATTACGGAATCATTACTGTTGAATTCGACGAAGAATTATCTGTTCCTGAAGCCAAACAAAAGGTAAAGGATGAAGTAGATTCTGAAAAAGCGAATGAAGATTGGCCTACCTTTAACGGAGCCAAGGTAGAACCGAATGTTTTTGATTTGAGTATCTCTGAAGAAACTCCGATTATGAACATCAATATCACCGGAGATTATCCAGTAGACAAATTAAAGGAGTATGCAGAGTACTTGGAAGATGAAATTGGAGATCTACCTGAAATCAAAAAAGCAGACATTCGAGGGGCACAAGAAAAAGAGGTTGAAGTAGCTGTAGATATTTACAAAATGATGGCTGCCCAGGTAAGTTTTGATGATGTGATTAACTCCATCCGAAATGGAAACATGACGATGTCTGCCGGTAATATGATTTCTAGTGGCCAGCGTCGTACTATTCGAATTTTAGGAGAGATTGATCGCCCTTCTGAACTTGATGATTTTGTAGTAAAATCACAAAATGGTGCAGTTTACCTTAGAGATATTGCTAAGGTTACTTTTAAAGAAGAAGACAAAACCACATATGCAAGAGAGTATGGTGAGAACGTGGTGATGTTGGACGTAAAAAAACGATCTGGAAAAAACATGATCGAAGCGGTAGAAAAGATCAATGTAATCTTGGAAGAAGCTAAAGAAGATGTATTTCCAAAAGATCTTTCGATCAGTGTTGCTAACGACCAATCCGAAAAGACCGAAAACCAGGTAAGTGACTTGGTAAACAACATCATTTTTGGGATTATCCTGGTTGTAGGAGTATTGATGTTTTTCTTAGGATTTAGAAATGCATTATTTGTAGGTTTTGCGATCCCGATGTCGATGTTTATGTCTTTTATGATTCTATCAGCTCTGGGCTACACTATGAACACTATGATTCTATTCGCCCTGATTATGGGATTAGGAATGCTCGTAGATAACGGTATTGTGGTGGTAGAGAACGTATATCGATTGATGGAGGAAGAAGGCATGTCACGTATAGAAGCCGCAAAAAAGGGAATTGGTGAAATTGCTTTCCCAATTATCATCTCGACAGCAACAACAGTAGCTGCATTTGTTCCTCTTGGTATGTGGCCAGGTGTGATGGGACAATTCATGATTTATTTCCCGATTACCTTATCCGTTGTATTGGGGTCATCCTTGTTTGTGGCCATTTTTATCAATTCCATGTTGGTTTCACAATTTATGGAAACTGGAGAAAAAGTTTTGTCACGTAAACAATTGATAAGACTCAGTATTATCCTAGGAGGTATTGGTACTTTTATTCTAATTATAGGAGGACCAGTACGAGGGTTAGGAACCTTAATGATCGTAACTGCTATTATGTTCTGGGTATATAGATATGTGTTAAAAGGTGCCGCTAATTTTTTCCAAAGAAGAATATTAGCTTGGTTGGAAGATAAGTACCAAAGATTTTTAGGACTTGCCTTAAGAGGATGGAGATCCTATGCTTTTACTTTCGGTACTTTTATATTATTGTTCGTTGTTTTTGCGATGTTTGGTGCATCAATTGGAAGCCAACGTACCAAAGTGGAGTTCTTCCCGGATAATAAGCCTAATCAGATTGTGGTTTATATCGAATATCCTCAAGGAACGGATATCGATAAAACCAATGCCATCACCAAAGAAATTGAGCAACGTGTATATGCCGTTGTAAATGACAAAGAATACGTAGAAGGACAGGACTATAATTTCCTGGTAGAATCTGCAGTCTCTCAAGTAGGTGAAGGTGCAGGTAACCCACAAACTGATGGAGGTAGTAATGCCGAAATGCCGCACCGAGCTAAGATTACGGCTACTATGCGCGAGTATAAATTCAGAAAAGGAAAAGACTCTGAGGTATTACGTCAAAAGGTACAAGAAGACTTAAAGGGGATTTATCCAGGTGTTGCTATTTCTGTCGAAAAAGATCCTGTAGGACCACCTGCTGGATACCCTATCAATATCGAGATCGAAGGCCCGGATTACGACGATTTGATCAACATTGCGGAGCAGATGCGTAATTTCATCAATGAGAAAAACATCCCAGGAATCGAGGAGTTAAAAATTGATGTAAACAAAGGTAAACCTGCCATGCAGGTGGTGGTAGATCGTGAAAAAGCTGGAGAGCTTGGTGTAGCTGCTGGTCAGGTTGGTAATCAATTGCGTCGTTCTATTTTTGGTGAAAAAGCTGGAGTTTATAAAAAAGACGGAGAAGATTATGATATCTACGTACGATTTAATGCCGAAAACCGATACAATACTAGCGCACTGTTTAATCAGAACATTACGTTCAGAGATCAGGCATCTGGGCAGTTAAAAGAGATTCCTGTTTCTGCAGTAGCCTCGCAAAAAAACACTTCATCGTTTAGCGCGATCAAGCATAGAGATACAAAACGAGTAGTTACTGTATATTCAGGATTACAACCAGGATTTACAGATGCTGGGGCAATTGTTTCTCAGATTCAAACCGAAATGGCAAGTTTCCAGGAATTACCTAGAGGAGTTAAGATCGACTACACAGGACAAATTGAAGAACAGGGTAAACAAATGGCATTCTTGATGGGAGCCTTCTTTGCCGGATTAGGATTGATCATGTTGATTCTTGTGTTCCAGTTTAGTTCGATATCTAAGCCAACGATTATCATGATCGCTATCTTCTTAAGTTTTATAGGAGTATTTGGAGGTATTTTGGTTACCGGAGCATCTTTTGTAATTATGATGACGATGATGGGAATTATCTCATTGGCCGGTATTGTAGTAAATAATGGTGTAGTACTACTAGACTATACGCAACTGCTTATCGATCGTAAGAAAGTAGAGTTGAATATTCCTGAAAGTGAATTACTACCTAATGATGAAGTAATGAAAATCATTATCAAAGGAGGTAGAGCACGTTTAAGACCAGTATTGCTTACGGCTATTACTACGGTACTAGGGCTAATCCCGCTTGCAATTGGATTTAATGTAGATTTCTTCTCTCTATTTACTGATTTTGATCCAAAAATATATATCGGAGGTGATAATGTAATTTTCTGGGGACCATTAGCTTGGGCTGTGATCTACGGATTGATTATCGCTACCTTCTTAACATTGATTATCGTTCCTTGCTTGTTCTTTATTGTGAATAGATTTAAAGTATGGGTACGTAGAAAGAAAAACGTGGAAGTACCTGTAGCTACTACAGCTACAGCTTAATACTTAACGGTTTGTAAATTGATAAAAGAAAAACGCCGCAAATTGCGGCGTTTTTTATTGATGTAGAAGATATCTTGTCTCTATCTATTTTCATTGGCAGGTGTAGGGAATTGCTCAAATGTAGCATCTCCAGATCTATCCAACGGTAGATCTCCCAGTCGATTAAATCTTCTTAAATCGATCCATCTATGCCCACCTTCTGCAAACAATGAATATCTTCTTTGATTTAATATTTCGGTTACCAATTCTGCCGGAGTAGTTCCTCCTGTATACCCTGGTAATCCCGCTGCGGTTCTAACCACATCTATTGCTGCTACTGCAGCAACAGGATCCGCAATATGATTCGCTTCTGCAGCTAATAAAATTAACTCCTCATTTCTCATGACAGCCACAGGAGCTACATTGCTATCATAGATAAACACATCGTGATCTCCTGTCAAATTAGACTGTGTTAGTGAAGCCGTTCTCATTACTGCTTTACCTACTCTTGTATCTCCAGCCTCAGCATCAGTGATAAAAGATGGGTGCGCTATTCTTGCATTTGCCCCGGTAGAATTTAAGGCGAAAAACAATGGATTTGCAACATCAGCACCAGTTAGAGAGAATGTAAAATAAGCTCCTGCATTAAGATCTCCTGCCATATCCATAAATGAATTTCCAAGCAGTGTTAATACAGAAGTATAATTCCCTCTGTAGGCTTCTACTCTTGCTGCCAACGCATTATTAAACTCTAAAAAAGCAGTAGGTGTATTGAATGCGTCAAACCCTTCAGGAATTGTAAATGGAAAATCAGCTCCTCCATTCGAAAGATCGGTTGCAGCCGTAGTAAGCATATCAAATATTGCTGTTAAAGCTTCATCATAACCTACGAATGGCCCCAGGTTATTTGGATCAGAAACATCCAAACGAATTCCATTCTGGAATTGTAGATTCAACACCATTAATAACTCATGAGCTTTAAGTGTATTCGCAAACCCTCTGGTTGCAGCTCTTTCGGTATCAGTAAAATCTGCAGATGAGTTTGTTAAACCCTCTAAAAGCAGATTGATATCCTTTACCGTTCCATATCTCGAAGCATAAGGAACTGTAGTATAAAACGTATTATCGTCTAGAGTACCCGTAAGTAAATCTGCTGTCCAACGAGGATCAGAACTCTGAAATCTCCAGTATTCTCTACCTGCTACAGCTTGCACATCGACCTGAGTTCCTAATCTAGTTCTCATATCAGCCAAAACTCCTGACATTGCTTGTACCAATTCTGCTCTAGACAGATCCTCAGATATAGTATCTGTAGTAGGTCCATTTAAATTGCTACCATCCTCAACCTCGCACGAAAGCATCAAAACTGAAGATAACAATAGCATGAATATATTCTTTAGTATTTTCATTTTCTTATTTTTTTAGAAGCCAACAGCTAAGTGAAACAAATAACGTTTAGAAGAAGGGAATGGCGTTACCTCTACCCCACTTGACAATCCATTAGATCCAAAGTTCGAAACTTCAGGATCATAGCTGTTATAATCAAAAATATTGATCAAATTATTTCCAGAGAAACCTACTTTAACATTGGACACGTGTCCCGCAAACGCTTTGTCTAAAACACTAGAAGGAATATTGTAGTACAATCCTACTTCTCTTAATCTCAGGTAAGATGCATCTTCTACGAATGGTGTTGCATTACCAGCAAAGAATGCGGCAACTCTGAAATCTCCATTGGCTACTGCCGGATCAAAATCGAAATCATCAAAATCCGGGCTAGTGCCACCAAAGTCTGTCAATAACGAAGTTAGATTTACGTTATCTCCTCCTTGTTTCCAATGCCATAAGAAAGATAAGGTAAAGTCTTTATAACGTAAATTGTTTGACCACGTCATCTGAAAATCTGGCTCTGCATCACCTAGTACTACCAAGTTTCCATTGGCGTCATTACCTACAATTTGTGTTACACTTCTACCTTCTTCAATTCTAAAAGTTCCTAATCCTTCTCCAAAACCTCCTAGAGAAAATGGCTCTACATCTAATCTAGTTACCTCTGATGTATTTTTAAAGAAGATCAAATTAGAACTCCAGTCAAAATTATCTTCCTGAAAGATAGTAGCATTCAAAGCGATCTCAACTCCTCGGTTTTCTAAGTTACCAGCGTTTTCAAAACGTGTGGTAAATCCAGAAGAAGGTTCGGCATTTGCCTGTAGGATAAGATCATCAACAGATTTGTTGTAGTACGAAAATTCTAACCCTATTCTGTTTTCCAAGAAGCTTGCATCAAAACCAACTTCCAATTCTTTTTGTCTTTCTGGAGAAATATCTGGATCTCCCAGTGTTACTGGCACTACAATCCCCACATTACCATCGATCAAGGAATTGGTATATGCAGTAAACAACGCTCCATTAGGAGCAAAGTTTCCAGCCTCTCCATATGCAGCCCTTATTTTGAAACGGCTCACATATGGTACATTCCAGAAATCAAAATTATGGAAGTTTACCGCTGCAGAGGCCTTTGGATAGTAGAACAACTCATTCGCGTCTCCATTATTACTGGATTTATCTCCTCTTATCCCCAGTGTACCTATGATTTTATCCTGGTAATTCAATTCTTCCTGTACAAAGAATCCTTGATCCTCTTGTTCTTGTCTGAATTGAGTTACACTTACATTCGCTCCCTGATCTACATTGGTTTGAGAAGCTACCAAATCTGAAGTAATATTTCTTACCGTATTTCTTGAAAACGTAAGCTTGGTAACACCCGCCTGCGTTCTGAAATTAAGATCTTTATCAGTAGTATAATTGTGTACTAAAAAGGCCGAGTAGTTGGCATCTTTGTTTTCGGTTGTACCTAATGCCGTTACCCCATTAAGACCTCCATTAGATGGTTTTTGAAACTGTAAGATTTCTGGAAAAATAGCTGTTGTAATTAATTCATAATAGTCAACCCCTCCACGAAGAATAAGTTTCAAATTGGATTTATCATTCTCAAAAACTTTATAGTCCAATGATGCTCCTACAATAAAACGATTAACATCCTCTCTGTTGGTGATCAGATCTCTGGTTTGTAATGGGTTTGAAGAACCGAATGGGTTGTCTGGGTAATTTCCATTTGCATCTGGAAATAGCTGTGCCCAAGGTGGAGTAGAACTTAATGCTACACCAATAGTAGTTCCTGTATTATCATTGTTGAAGAAACCACGATCAGAAACCGAATCTATATAGTTAGAACTAATCGATAGTTTTGCGCGTTTGTCCATAAATTCATGATCCAAATTAAATCGTATCGATTTTCTATCATATCCCGTATTATCTACAATTCCATCTTCCTCGTTATTAGAAAAAGCAGCATAAAACAGGGTATTATCCGATCCTCCGGAGATATTCACACTAGTATTCGAAATAAAACCTTGTTCTCCATATATCTCATCTTCCCAATCTATCAAGGTACCATTGTCCCTTGCAGCAGCAAACAATGCTCCATTACCAGCTCCCAGAGCTTCTGCTCTAGCTTCGGTAAAGTTTCGTTGCCCTAAAGAGTTTAATAAGGTATTAAATCCAAAATCCTGATTGAATGAGATTTTCGTTTGCCCTCTTTTACCTTTTTTGGTAGTAATAATTACCACCCCGGCAGCAGCCCTTGCTCCATAGATTGCAGCTGCAGAAGCTCCTTTAAGGATCTCCACACTTTCTATGTCATCAGGGTTAATATCTGCAATCCTGTTTGACGGGTTATCCTGATTTGAAGCATTCCCTCCGGAAGCCGCTCCAGATACCGCATTTAGACCTGCTGCAGCAATACTGTTGTTGTTTACATAAACTCCATCAACAATATAAAGCGGTTGCGCATTACCATTTACGGAAGTAACCCCACGTAATCGAACAGAAATACCTCCCCCAGGTGCTCCTGAACTTCTGGTGATT
Organism: Aquimarina sp. AWH4_224; assembly: GCF_056160245.1. NCBI lineage: Bacteria > Pseudomonadati > Bacteroidota > Flavobacteriia > Flavobacteriales > Flavobacteriaceae > Aquimarina > Aquimarina sp. AWH4_224. The sequence continues at coordinate 83,478 of NZ_JBSWWU010000007.1, forward strand.
TGTGCTCCGGCAAACTTACCAGCCAAAGCTCCGTCTAAAGTTTGAGGAGGTGTTAGCCCTACAAGTTCTTCTGAAGATACCGAGGCTACAGCATTGGCTGCGTTACTTCTTTTTACCGAAGTTGCTAAACCTGTTACTACTACCTCTTCTAATGCTTCTGAAGATTCTGCTATTTCGATCGAAATATCCCCCGCAGTTTGCACCGGTACAGATTTCTCTGTAAAACCTAGTGCAGATACGACTAGTGTAGTTGGTAAAGAATTTACCGTAATTGAAAAATTACCATCGATATCGGTAGCTGTTCCGTTATTCGTTCCCTCCTCTACAATATTTACGAAAGGAGCAGGTTCCCCCGAACCTTGAATCACTACTCTTCCCGTAATAGTTTCCTGGGCTAAAAGCACGACAGGAAAGAAAAGTAATAATAGCAGGACTCTCATCCTGCTAAAATGAGTTTGTTTTTTCATAATGATTTGTTTAAATGTTTGGTTAAATCTATTAAAAGATATTTATAAAAAAATGTTAAAACTAACGATTGTTCGCATTAAAATACCTCTAATCTTCAAATACTTACGGAAAAACCGTTAAATGATTACGTTTATTTCATTTTTCAACATGTAATTCTAATATCCCTTTCATTTTTATGCGAGTTCATACTTGCTCGGCATTTAAAAAATACGACAGTAATAAGATCGTATCGGTTACAAAAAACTATACTCAATACAGTGATTAGATATCCAATAAACTTCTTATTTTTGCAGCCTTAATAAGACATATAATTATGTACAGAAGTCATTCTTGTGGCCAATTGAGAGCCTCAGACATTAATACGGAAGTTACACTAGCCGGTTGGGTTCAAAAAACTAGAGATAAAGGATTTATGATTTGGGTAGATCTTAGGGATCGATATGGGATTACCCAACTAATATTTGATGAACAAAGAACACCTGCCGAAGTAGTTGAAAAGGCAAAAACTCTTGGAAGAGAGTTCGTAATTCAGGTAAAAGGTAATGTAATTGAGCGTGAATCCAAGAATGCCAATATCCCAACCGGAGATATTGAAATTTTGGTAAGTGAACTGCATATCCTTAACGAAGCTATTGTACCTCCTTTTACTATAGAAGATGAAACTGATGGTGGAGAGGATATAAGAATGAAATATCGATATCTGGACATTCGTAGAAATCCAGTAAAAAATAGCTTGATGTTTCGTCATCAGGTAGCAATGAAAGTTCGTAATTATCTTTCTAGCGAAGGTTTTGTTGAAGTAGAGACCCCTTATTTGATCAAATCTACTCCTGAAGGCGCAAGAGATTTTGTAGTGCCTTCAAGAATGAATGAAGGCGAGTTTTACGCACTTCCACAATCTCCACAAACTTTCAAGCAACTGTTGATGGTAGGAGGTATGGATAAATACTTCCAGATTGTAAAGTGTTTTAGAGATGAAGATCTAAGAGCCGACAGGCAGCCAGAATTTACCCAAATCGACTGCGAGATGGCTTTTGTCGAACAAGAAGACATCTTAACCATTTTTGAAGGGTTGACACGCCATTTACTCAAAGACATCAAAGGAGTTGAAATTGGAGATTTCCCAAGAATGACCTTTGATGAGGCTATGAAAACCTACGGAAATGACAAGCCAGATATCCGCTTTGGGATGAAATTTGGTGAGCTTAATACTGTAACACAGCATAAAGAATTTAAGGTTTTTAATGAAGCAGAGTTGGTGGTGGGTATTGCCGTTCCTGGGGGAGCATCCTACACCCGAAAAGAAATCGACAAATTGATCGATTGGGTAAAACGACCACAAGTTGGTGCTTTGGGAATGGTATATGTGAAATGCAATGAGGATGGTTCGTACAAATCGTCTGTAGATAAATTTTATGACCAAGAAGATTTGGCCAAATGGGCTGAAGCTACTGGTGCAACACCTGGAGATTTGATCTGCATACTCTCCGGTCAGACCAACAAAGTAAGAGCACAATTAAGCGCATTACGTATGGAACTTGCAGAGCGTTTAGGATTACGTAATCCTGAAGAGTTTGCTCCGCTGTGGGTTGTTGACTTCCCACTTTTGGAATGGGATGAAGATACAGAACGTTACCACGCTATGCATCACCCTTTTACCTCTCCAAAGCCAGAAGATATCCCTTTACTAGACACAAAACCTGGTGAAGTTCGTGCTAATGCCTATGATTTGGTATTAAATGGTAATGAAATAGGTGGTGGTTCTATCCGTATTCACGATAAAGAAACACAAGCATTAATGTTTGATCATTTAGGTTTTACTCCTGAAGAAGCTAAGGCTCAGTTTGGGTTTTTGATGGATGCTTTTCAATATGGCGCACCTCCACATGGCGGAATTGCCTTTGGATTTGATAGATTGGTCGCAATTTTGGGTGGTCAGGAAACCATTAGAGATTTTATTGCTTTCCCTAAAAACAACAGTGGCCGCGATGTGATGATCGACGCCCCTGCAACTATTGATCAGGAACAGCTCAAAGAGTTGAATATTCAACTCGATCTTTAAAAACATATCAAAAAAAATCCTGCTTTTAGCGGGATTTTTTATTTTTAGAATATGAAAAAACTGCTTAAGATAACACTCATTATTATCTCCTCTTTGGTACTCATTGTGCTAGCGCTAGCAGGATGGTTCTATTATCAACATGTAGGAAAACATGATGCCAACCAGGAAAAATATCCTCATTATGTAGGTTATCTAGATCCGCAAAAAACAATTTCTAAAGAAGGGTTTGAAACCTGTAACGAAACAAAAGTGTATAAAACCCACCACGGCGCAATTCCAGAAGCTTTTAAAGAAAATAAAGGGATTTTCAGGAAAAAGATTCTTGAAAATTATAATAATAAAGGCTATACCGATTCTGGATATTTATTCTTTAGATTTATTGTGAACTGCCATGGAGAAACAGGAAGGTTTGAGATTACCGGAACAGATTTCGAGTTCAATGAAATTGAATTTAAACAGGATTTGATTGATCAGTTACACCAATTAACTGCCGATTCTGAAAACTGGAAGGTCTTACAAGGAAAAAATACTCCGATAGATTATTATGTATATGTTGGTTATAAAATAAAAAATGGAGAAATCACTGAAATACTGCCTTAGCATCGCAATTATTCTTGGTATTGCCTCATGTGATTCCCCCCTAACAGAGGAAGAGAAAAAAGCAAAGGCTGATCAAATTATTAATGGCAAGACTTTGCTACTTAGCCCTCATTATCAAGACTCATCAAAAATGATGACTTTGGTTGAGCATGCGATCACTTTGGACCCCAACAATGCAGATGCACGTAGGGAATTATCAATCCCATATCTGAAACGTGGAATGCCTGTACAATGGAAACCTCTATTTGACAAGGCGGTAGCGCTCGATCCCGTAAATTGGCAAGGTTGGAGAGGATACCTTTACCTCTACTTTTATAGAAATTATGAAAAAGCAATTGAAGATTTTGATGCTACAGATCAGTTGACACCAGATTTTGACGACTATCCACAGGGACAGAGTGTAAACTATATGAGAGGTGTTGCCTATATGGGGCTTGAGGATTGGGACAAAGCAAAATTATATTTTGACACTTATATCAATGAGCAAATTGCAACCTCGGGTGAGGATTATGCTGATGTAACTGCATTTTTATATCGTGGGATCATAGCTTACCAAAACAATGAAATCGAAAGTGCTATAGAAGATTTTCTAAAAGTTTTACAATACTCTGGTAACCATTATGCAGATGCACATTATTATTTGGCCAAATGCTTTTCTGCACAAAACAACCTTTCAAAAGCAAAACATCACATCGATGAGGCAATAAAAGACTTTGATCTGGGTTATTTTCACAGCCGGAATTATGTTGAAGTACTTTATCAAATTTATATTCAAGATTTAGAAGGATTAAAAAAGCAATTAGAAAATAGTTAACTTTATAGTAGAACTAACTATCCATGACGTCCTCGAGAAAAAGTATCCTATACAAAATACTGAAATGGCGTTACCGCAACATTTCTAATAAGAACTTTATCTTATTACTGAGTGTTATTGTAGGTTTTACTGCAGGACTTGTTTCTTTGTTACTCAAAAATTTGACGCACCTCATTCAAGTCGTTTTACAGAGTGACGTGATCTCCTGGCAAACTTCTTTCTATTTTATTATCCCGGTAATTGGTTTACTTATTGTATACATCTTTACCAAATACATTATTAAAAGAGACGTACGCTCCGCCATCCCATTAATCTTAAACTCATTATCCAAAAAAAACGGGATTATAAAACCCATACACGGATACTTACCTTTGATCCTGGCTCCTATAACCGTAGGTTTTGGAGGATCTGTTGGACTATTGGGACCTGCGATCGGATCTGGATCAACAATAAGCTCAGATATTTGTTCTCTATTTAAACTAAGTGAGAAAACCCGATTTTTGCTAATCGGTTGTGCCGCCGCAGGTGCTATTTCTGCTGTTTTTAAATCTCCTTTGGCTGGTTTGGTGTTTGCTGTTGAAGTATTTAGCCTGGATCTAACACTCACTTCGTTACTTCCATTACTTTTTGCCTCGGTGTCCGCAATACTGACATCTTATTTCTTTTTAGGAGACGAGGTATTATTTCGATTTGATGTTATTGAAAAATTTGATATTTATGATACTCCGTTTTATATCATTCTAGGTATCGGTACTGCAGTAGCATCCATTTATTTCACAAAAATGTACTTTGGAATTTTACATTTTTTTGATCGTTTTTCTAAAAAAATTCATCGTCTGTTGATTGGTGGTTTTGCGATTGGAGGGTTACTATATTTTATCCCCCCTCTTTACGGAGAAGGAATTGGTTTTATCAACGATCTTTTGAGAGGCGACCATTATACCGCTATTGGTGAAACTCCATTCGATACTATTACCAGTAACATATGGGTAGTGATAGGATTGCTTGTAGGAATAACGATTTTTAAAGCGGTTGCTATGACCGCAACTTTTGCAGCCGGAGGATCAGGCGGAATCTTTATTCCAACCATGGTTATGGGGAGTGCCTTAGGAAATGTAGTATCCAAAGTAATCAACAACCTCGGATTAGGATTAGAAGTATCTGAAGCTAACTTTACACTATTAGGCATGGCTGGATTAATTGCTGGTGTGCTGCATGCTCCTTTGACCTCTATATTTTTGATTGCTGAGATTACTTCGAGTTATGAACTATTTGTACCTCTAATGATCACTACAGGGATTTCGTTTTTTATTTCCAAAAACAGTATAGAACACAATATTTACAATCGTGAACTAGCTGAACAAGGAGAACTATTGACTCATAATAAAGATCAAACGGTGTTAACTTTAATGAATCTGGAAGATTGCATTGAAACCAATTTTATAGCAGTGCAACCGCATTTCACTTTAAAACAATTATTAAGTGAAGCTGTAGCTAAATCAAATAGAAATTTGTTTCCGGTCACAAATGACGAAAACGAACTTATCGGGATGGTTTCGTTGGATGACATACGAGATATTATGTTCGACATCACTTTATATCACAAAGTAAAAGTTGAGACTTTGATGTCTCAGATTAAAGCGAGTATTGTTTATGAAGAAGACAATGCCAAAACGGTAATGAGAAAATTTCAGGATACAGGTGCCTGGAATCTTCCTGTGATAAAAAATGGAAAATATCATGGATTTATCTCAAAATCTAAATTGCTTACCTCATATCGAAGAAAGTTGATTAATTTTACTGGCTAATTGTATACTCATGAAATATGTTATCAGAATTTTATTTGTAGCTATCCTGGCTAGTATTTTGGTTGGATATTATTTCAAAAACATCGGAGACCATACCACTGGAGACAAGTTTGTTGGTGTAGCCATCCTAGCTGCATCCTTTGTTTTGATGCCCATTTTTATCTATCATCGATGGAAAAACAAGAAAGTAAAGGATTATATGCTAACCGAAGAGAATCTTAAGAAAATGAGAGATTACCAAAACAAAAAGGATAAAGCTTGAAAATTGTTTTTTTAAAAATATTCACATTTTCATAACGATTCATAAAATATTTAGACCTACCTTTAGAACTCAATTATTATTTTTTATTACAATGGAAGGAACAGTTAAATTTTTTAATGAATCAAAGGGTTATGGTTTTATAACCAACGACGAAACCGGTAAAGACATCTTTGTTCACGCAACAGGAATCGATGGCGACGCTTTAAATGAAGGTGACAAAGTTGAATATCAAGAGCAAGAAGGACGTAAAGGAGTTATTGCGGCAAATGTGCGCGTAATTCACGAATAAGATATAGAGCACCCAGTTTCTGAGTAGCGCTGTTTGTACAGCGCTATTTTTATTTCTTGATATTATACTTTTCTATAAAAACCTCTTTTTGAACCATTAAAAATTCTAAAATCTTTAATTCATCCTTTGACTGAAGCACTAATTTGGTTTCGTTATTTTCATTTACAAAGTCTACAAAATTGTAATATTCCGTTTCCGGAATCTCCAGCATTTCTACAATAAATTGTTCGTCAAAATAATCAACCACTGTTTTGGGAGGACCATAGGCTGTATACTTCTTTCTTCTAACTAAACCACCCGCTAATTTTGCTAAAGCCAAAAAATCTATTGTTGTGGGTACGAAATCATCTCTTAACGCAATGTTTTTTACATTGGATTGTGCATCATTAAATTCTGGTAAATTCATCTGCATTAATTCTGCAGCGCTAAAAAAAGGAAGGTTTTCTGTGTATGTTGGTATTTTTGACACATCCTCTTCAATACGACCAGTTAGGGAATATTGTGACACCGTTACCTCATCCAGGGCATTTACTTTTTCCTTTAATTTTATCAAAAAAGCATCATTTTGCATATCTGAAGAAGACACAATATGAGTATAAGGCACATACTGTATAGAAGAAATAATCAGCGTATCTCCTGGTGTCGCTCGAATTGAAAAATACCCTTCTTGATTGGTGATCGTACCTACCTCCAGAGCTTTATTAATCACATGGATATCATCCCACTCATCTGTTTCCGAGACAATTCTTCCGTTAAGCTTTGTATACTCTTGCGAAAAGACAATAGAAGTCATGCCTCCAAAAAATAACAGAATGATTTTTTGCATTGGTTTCGGTTTATACTATAAAGACTATAGCTTACCGAACAGGTTGCAAATCATTCTTGAATCAAATTGCTAAGAGCGGTAAATTCATTAAAAAATACCTATGTAAGATTTTTAATTCAGGTTTCGTTTTTCGATAAAAAAACGTTTCAACAACTGGCTACATTCTTCCTGCAGCACACCTCCTACCATTTCTGTTTTAGGATGTAGTTTGACTCCTAATGCATTAAACCCTCGTTTTTCATCTGCGGCTCCATAGACCACCTTTCCTATCTGACTCCAATACAATGCTCCTGCACACATTTGGCAAGGTTCCAGGGTTACATACATAGTGCACTCATTCAAATATTTACCTCCCAAAAAGTTTGCTGCCGCGGTAATGGCCTGCATCTCGGCATGAGCAGTAACATCATTAAGCATTTCTGTGAGATTATGGGCTCTGGCAATTATTTTATTTGACACTACAATTACAGCTCCAACCGGAACTTCATCTTTTTCAAAAGCCATTTCTGCCTCCTGAAGCGCTTTCTTCATAAAATAGGCATCATCAAACGGATCTAGCATGGTACGTTCTATTTTGTTGTAAAACTAGCTAAAATTATCCGTAATCCACATCTCACAAAAGATTATAAAGTACCAGTACAAAAGCTTACTTTTGTCACATGTCAACATCATTGCTTTCACAAATTCAAAACCCTTCGGATCTAAGACAACTATCCGCTGAACAGTTACCCATCCTAGCACAAGAACTTCGTGATTTTGTAATCAATATTGTGGCTACCAAAGAAGGGCATTTGGGAGCAAGTTTGGGTGTGATCGAATTGACTATAGCCCTACATTATGTTTTTGACACTCCAAACGATTTGTTGATTTGGGATGTAGGTCATCAAGCCTATCCTCATAAGATTCTAACAGGTCGGAAAGATATTTTTCATACCAATCGCCAACTGAATGGAATCAGTGGTTTTCCAAAAAGAAGTGAAAGCGAATACGATACTTTTGGAGTAGGACACTCTTCTACTTCTATTTCTGCAATTTTGGGTATGGCCATTGCATCAAAGCTTAAAGGAGAACTATCTAAACAACATATCGCGGTAATTGGAGATGCTTCAATCGCCAGCGGGATGGCTTTTGAAGGACTTAATCATGCTGGTGTTGCCAAAACGAATATGTTGGTTATCCTAAACGACAATGCTATTGGTATAGACCCTAGTGTGGGAGCGCTTAAAGAATACCTTACCAAGGCAAAAGTTGGAATAAAACCCAGGAAAAACAACATTATTGAAGCCTTGAATTTTAACTATTTTGGTCCTATCGACGGTCATGATTTACCTTCTCTAATTAAGGCTTTGGAGCAATTAAAATCGACAGACGGACCAAAACTTTTACATATTATCACAACAAAGGGAAAAGGACTGAAACAGGCCGAGGAAAACCAGGTCAAATATCATGCTCCTGGCAAGTTTGATGCCTCTACAGGAGATCTAATCCCAAAAGACAGCACTAATCTACCTCCAAAATTTCAAGATGTTTTTGGCTATACGTTATTAGAACTCGCACGAGAAAACGAAAAAATCATAGGGATCACTCCTGCTATGCCTACCGGTAGCTCTTTAAAATATATGATGCAGGAAATGCCCGACAGGGCATTGGATGTGGGTATTGCAGAACAACATGCAGTAACTTTGGCTGCTGGAATGGCTACTCAAGGCATGACTCCATTTTGCACTATTTACTCTACTTTTTTGCAACGAGCTTATGATCAAGTGATTCACGATGTAGCTTTACAAGATTTACCTGTTGTTTTATGTGTAGACAGAGCCGGTCTTGTAGGAGCAGATGGCGCTACGCATCACGGAGTTTTTGATATCGCTTATTTGAATTGCATTCCAAATATGATCGTAACCGCTCCAGCCGACGAAATAGAATTACGTAATTTGCTATATACCGCCTCTTTAGGTTTAGACCACCCAATAGCTATTCGCTACCCTAGAGGTAGAGGACATATTTCGGATTGGCAACAACCATTTAACAAGGTAACCATAGGTAAAGGAACAACAAAGCGTAAAGGAAAAGAGGTTGCTATCATTTCTACAGGAGCAATTGCAACTACTGCCTCCCAAGCGATAAACCATAGTAAACAAAACGTAAGTCACTATCATTTTCCATTCATAAAGCCTTTGGATCACAACTTACTAAGCACTATCTTCTCTGAATATCACACCATTATTACTGTTGAAGATGGAGTTGTTACCGGTGGTTTTGGAAACAATATCCTCTCCTACGGAAATGAAAACAATTTCAAAACCCGTGTTGTCAATCTAGGTGTTCCTGATCAGTTTATCCATCATGGCAGCATAGAGGAACTTCATGAAATTTGCGGCATTTCTGTCCAAGGAATTTCCTCTACTATTTTAAAGTATGTCTAGCAAAGATTTATCGAATCACAATTTTTGAAATATAGGATGCTGATCCATTTTCTGCATCAACTTTTAAAATATAAATCCCCGCTCTAAGCACTACATCAATAGGATATATGCTCTCTATCACAGCTTGTTCTTCATACACAAAGCGACCATTCACATCATAGATTCTAATAGAACTATTACCCATATCTTGAGGAACTCTGATATTAAATGATCCACTGGATGGATTGGGTTCTATAATAAATGCTCCTACATTAGGATTTTCTTCAACCTCATTACAATTTAATTCAGATACTGGTGGTAAATCAAATGCCTCCACTTGATCCGTTCTTAACTGACTATTACCCTGGCTAGCACTCCAACCCACTCCTCGTGCCGCAAACACTTCCCAAATCAAACATGTATTAGCTCCTTCATTCGCTATTTGATCAGCCAAGAGTATTGCATTTCGCCCATCAACAAATCCAGGATTACACGCCTGAAGTTTCAACCCATCCATCACCAATTGCATGGCCAGGTTATTTCCTCCTGTTCCACTGTACAAGTCTGGATCAAAACCATCGCGCTCTATCAATGCCCAGTTCAGGTCCCAAAGAATGGAAGCCCATACAGATCCTACTCCATGAGGAGCCGAGAAATTGGTTTCGTCATTGGTATCTCCATAAGTAACAGGATTAACCGTGGTATCTGTACTATATGGGAACGGTCGTATTCCTACCCCAGAAATCGGTTGCCCGGCAGAAAAGGTTCCAATCCCTCTGGCATCTGCTCCAGTATCACCAGATTCTATAGTCATCATTAGAGCGAACCAATCAGACCATCCTTCGCCCATTTGTTCTGTATCTTGAATACAATTCCCATCGTCATCAAATTCTACACAAGTAATTAAACAATTGGATGCAGCTGCACCACCAGTTAAACGCGTAGAAATACCATGTGCGTATTCGTGTATAATGATTCCATTATCAAAGGAACTATCATTAGCAACAATATTCAACCCTGGATCAGACAAAGTAATATTAACGGTATTGGTTTCCATTTCAGTAATAATAGCCTCTCCATCATCCATACCTATCATTACCGCTGGAATAGTAATCATTCCGTTATCTCCTCCCATCACTATTGGATCTCCCGGCTGATTATTTACCACTAGAACAGCAATCGCTCCAGCTTGCTGGCATCGAAATACTTTATCTGCAAAACTACATTCCCCTCGCCTCACTACTGCGATATTTCCGTTTACCTCGGCATCATTAATAATCACACTACAAGCGTCATTGGCATCTGGCGTAGGGTTGTCATCTACTGCCAATACCAAATTAGCAGTTAACCCATCTGGTACTTCTGGTGCGTCTACATGCCCTGGATCAAAACTGTTATCAACAATAGTATAAGATCCTGCAAGAGCTGTATTGTTCACCACAAACACTTCTATATCCGGACTGGTTTGAGGATTCCACACAAACATTTGCATCCTCGGATTTCTTCCATCTGGAGGAGTAGTAAAATTGGCGTTATTTATTCCTGATCCATCTATCGCATCCGCGATCACTTCATCGCTACCAAATCCCCCACGACCATAATTATTCAACTGAAAATTACCAGAAGACTCATCAAAACCATAGTGATACCAAACATCATGAACCACATTATTTGTGTAGAACAAATTGGTGATTGAAGCATTCTGATTATTCAGAAAAACGGCATCTGGATCAAAAGCAAAATCAAACATTAGATTTGCTCCTCCATCGGGTTGCTCTCCCAATCCATCATTGCCATTTACATCTTCAGAAGCGATTACATTATTTCCTGAGGTAACAGTTACATCTGCTCCCGCAACTCCATCGATATCATGCCACCCAAAAGGAGAAGCCACTTCGTCTTCCTGGCCGGAAACTAATCGTCGACTTCCGTGATTTGGGCTTTCTACAGCAGGAATAGGATATACATTGTACACAGGATCCATAAAAGCTGCAGAAGATTCAATATTATTTTTAAACAATGAAAATGTGTTATGTTGTTTTTGCTGATGGGTATGATTTTCAAAAGAACAACTAACCACCCAGTCATTTCTGGCCACCAGTTCTCCGTTAATTGCATCTACTCTTACACTAAACCAGTGCGCTCCATCAACAGTATGTATACTAAGATCCCAACACAATTGTAAGCGATCATTTTTAAACTCATAAACCAGTGCTACCGGAATATCATCTGTACTAATATTCCCCTTAGACAAAAGGTAAGTATCTTTTTTGCTCTTCGTATTCTCTAATTCCTCTATTCCGGACGCAACACCTAAATCGAGAGATAATGCAGCTTTTTTTACTGCTGCGACAGGAGAAACACTTGTCGATATCGCATTTATTTTTGATGCTATATTGTCAATAAAATTACCTGCAAAAGAAACCACTTTTCCTTTTCTTATTGTAAAATTCCCGATAACATTTTGAATTGGTATTCCTTTATACGACTGAACAACATATACATTATTCGATTGTAAGCTTTTTGAAAAGGACTCACTCTGAATCACCAACCCAGAAACATCTTTTGGTGACATCCCTTCTTGTATCAAATATGCTTTTATTACGTCTAAATCTGAAGACTGAGCTCCAACACGGAAAACGCCTATAAAGGCCAAAAAAACTAAAAAATAGAACTGTTTCATACCAATTATCAATTAATCCTTACAAGTAAGTCACAAAAATTATACCCCTAATGATTTTGCGATGATAGCAGGAAAGAGAATGTCTAAGATAAGAATAATCTTAAAGATCGATATTACAAGTGATGCATCCCCTTATTTATGCATAACATTTTTTTTCTCTTTACTACATTTACTCACAAGTATTTACGTATAAATATAATGGTCGGTTTTATATTCATATACTTTCATGTAAAAAACAAAAAATTAGCCATTATAAAAATATTTTGTTCTGGATTCGGCACTCTTCTATTTCTATGATTTGGTAGTCATTCATTAAAATTGTTAATTCGTGAAGATTTTAACCAAATTTTATAACCATGAAAAAACTTAGTTTATTTATTCTATTCACTTGTACAATCGCTGTCGTTTCATGCGGAAGTGACGACGATGGTACCGAGGTAAGTGATACTGGTCTCATAGGGACTTGGCAATGGGTATCTGCCTCAGAAAATGGAGTTGCCGAAGACCTCGACCAATGTGATTTACAGGAAACTCTAGAATTTAGAGAAGGTGGAATCGTAGTTAACAGATTCTTTAATTCTGTTTCTACAAACAATCAAATTACTTGCACCGGTCCTGAAACCGAAGAATTCGGATGGTCTTTAGCCGGAGATCAACTAACCTTGTCTTTTACAGCAGGGGCAATAACAGAAACCGAAACTGCTACTATTACTACATTAAATGAAACTACTTTGATTGTCGAATATAGAGATGAAGACAATGGTGTAATACTAGTTTACACCGAAACCTATAGAAGAATTTAAACATCTTCTTTCCACATAATAAAAAAGGCTACATAATAAATATAAATGTAGCCTTTCTTATTATTCATACTCTTACTTCCATTTCAATCACATCAAAAAAAGCACCATCCACATGGTAATAAATTCCATTTAGAGGTACGTATCTGTATAAACTAAATTATTTATGATGAAAAAATTAAACCTATTCCTATGGGTGCTTACCATGATTACTATATTTTCTTGTGGAAGCGATGATTCTACTCAAGAAACAGAGGAGTTAACCAAGGAAGAGTTACTTATCGGAAAATGGCAAATTACCGCCATTAATGATCTTCCTGAAAATGATTGTGAATTGCTTGGTACTCTTGAAATCAATGCAGACGGAAGTTTTGAAGAACAAAATTATGGCGGATTTCCTGGAGTTTGTAGCCCAGATGATCTAAGAGCAGGAACTTGGGAACTATCCGAAAACACCTTAACCCTTACCTTAAATGAGCTAGGAAACTCAACTAGTCTTACTTTCACTAATACCATCCTGGAACTTACTAAAACCACATTAAAATACACTTTTGAAGATGATAATGGAGACGGAACTATATTGACAGAAATATGGACATACGGAAAGTAAACATACAAAAAAGGCCATCCAAGAGGATGGCTTTTTTATATTTTCAATCCTTTTATCTTTTGAAACTTCAACAAAGCATTCCCATCGGTAAGGCTTGCTACAAAATTACTGATGCTGATCAATCTTGTATATACCTCTTCATTTTGATAGTCAAAGTTATGACCTTCGGCTCTTAAAATCAGCTTGTCGTAATTCGAAGCTTCTCCAGCATTATATCGATCTGCGGCTACGCAATATTGATCAAGCAATGTAGCTAAGATCTCATATCCCGCGATCTCTTTTTCGGTGACTTCCTGACTTTGATAAATCTTATCTATACTAATCTTAATGATGTCGTTAATTTGGGCATCATATTTACTCTTATCTATTAATGCAGTATCAAAAGTACCCGATAAGATTTTCTCTTCGTTATCTATAAAAATACTTGCTGCCTCTTGTATCAATATATTGATTGCCAAAGATCTTAAATACCCCAATCGATCTGCAGTAGTTGTAAGTTGGTTATACTTTGTTGTATTAATGGTTTCCTTTACCAATTTGATCAAATATTCTAAGGCATATTCTTCTTCTATTAGCCCCAAATTAATCCCATCTTCAAAATCGATAATCGTATAACAAATATCATCTGCAGCTTCTACCAAATATGTTAATGGATGCCTGCTATAGGTAGTTTCCCCTTTGATGTTTTGTTTCAATAAGCCCACTTCTTCGGCTACTTCATCAAAGAAGATCTTTTCATTCTGAAAAAAACCATATTTCTTATGTGCAATATGAGATGTTGGCTTTTTGGGTAATGAAGCTTTAGGATACTTCATAAAAGCTCCTAAGGTGGCATACGACAAACGTAACCCGCCTTCGATGCCTTCACGGGATTCGGTTAGAATCTTAAACCCATTTGCATTACCTTCAAAATCAATCAAATCCTGATATTGTTTTGGAGTAAGCTGTTCCTTGTATTGTTTCCCTCTTCCTGTTTTAAAATACTCGCCTATTGCTTTTTCTCCGGAGTGTCCAAAAGGAGGGTTCCCTATATCATGTGCCAAAGCAGCGGCTGCTACAATAGCTCCAAAATCATTAAACTGATACCCATGTATCGTCGAGAGATGCGGATGTTTTTCCAGAATCTTTTTTCCTACTACTCTTCCCAAAGATCTTCCTACTACCGAGACCTCTAAACTATGTGTCAACCGAGTATGGACAAAGCTAGTTTTGGAGAGTGGTATGACCTGTGTTTTATCCTGTAAACTTCTAAAGGCCGATGAGAAGATGATACGATCATAATCTACTTCGAATCCTAATCGGGTTTCATCTTGTTCTTTGCGTAGTCTTTTATTTTTATCTCCATATCGTTTTAAGGATAGGAGTTGTTCCCAATTCATCATATTTTTTAAAGAAAATTCGAATATACAAAAAAGGGAAGCACCCTTTAATACTTCCCTTTTTTCTCTATATAAATCTAGGTCTTAAGACCCACACATTAAACAATCATCTCCTTCGCCTTCTTTGGCCTGAGCTATTAGTGCTCTTAGCTCCTCTGGAGATAGCGAAGTTCCCTCTGGTGTTACAGGATCTTGTGCTGGTTGCTCCTTAGCTGCTTGTGCTTCCATTACTTGTGCAGCGGCTACGGCTACTTTTTCGGCTTGTGGTTCTTCTTTCTTATCATTTTTAAGTGTAAACTTAATCGCATCTACCGCAGACTTTGTTCTCAGGTAATACATTCCTGTTTTTAAGCCACTTTTCCAGGCATAGAAATGCATTGAGGTTAGTTTTGCCATTGTAGCTCCTTCCATGAACAAGTTCAATGACTGAGACTGATCGATAAAGTACCCTCTATGACGAGACATATCGATAATGTCTTTCATACTCATTTCCCAAACGGTCTTATATAATTCTTTAAGATCTTGCGGAATGATATCGATATTCTGAACAGATCCATTAGCACGCATAATGGCATCTTTTAAATTATCATTCCATAACCCAAGCTTCACTAAATCTTCTAGTAAGTGCTTATTTACCACGATAAACTCTCCTGACAACACACGTCTGGTATAAATATTACTGGTGTATGGTTCAAATGCCTCATTATTCCCAAGGATTTGAGATGTAGATGCTGTTGGCATTGGCGCTACTAATAAGGAGTTACGCACTCCATTTTTAAGTACTTGCTTACGCAACTTTGCCCAGTCCCAACGACCACTTAATTCTTCATCTTTAATTCCCCATAGGTTGTACTGGAATTCTCCTTTAGAGATTGGAGACCCTTCATAACTCTGGTATGGACCATCTGCTTTGGCTTCTTCCATAGAAGCGGTTACCGCAGCAAAGTACAAGGTTTCAAAAATCTCTTGATTCAATTTTTTAGCCTCATCACTGGTAAATGGTAAACGTAACTGGATAAAAGTATCTGCTAATCCTTGCACTCCTAATCCAACAGGACGGTGGCGCATGTTAGAATTTTCAGCTTCTTTAACCGGATAGTAATTACGATCGATCACTCTATTCAAGTTTTTGGTAACTCGTTTTGTAATTCTAAACAGTTCTTTATGATCAAACTTTCCGTTCTTAACAAACATTGGCAATGCGATAGAAGCCAGGTTACATACCGCTACTTCATCTTCGCTTGTGTACTCCAAAATCTCAGTACATAAATTAGAAGAACGAATAGTTCCTAAATTTTGCTGGTTTGATTTGCGGTTCGCAGCATCCTTATACAACATATAAGGTGTACCTGTTTCTATCTGAGATTCCAGAATCTTCTCCCAAAGCTCTCTTGCCTTAATGGTTCTTCTACCTTTTCCTTCTTTCTCGTAACGCGTATACGTTTCTTCAAACTCGTCGCTATGCATGTCAAATAACCCAGGACACTCATTAGGACACATTAATGTCCATTCTGCATCATCCTGCACTCTCTTCATGAACAGATCCGGAACCCACATTGCATAGAATAAATCACGAGCACGCATTTCTTCTTTACCGTGGTTCTTTTTCAAGTCTAAGAAATCAAAAATATCCGCATGCCATGGCTCTACATAGATCGCAAAAGATCCCTTCCTCTTTCCTCCTCCTTGGTCTACGTAACGAGCTGTATCGTTATATACTCGTAACATTGGTACAATTCCATTCGAAGTACCGTTAGTTCCTGCAATATAAGACCCAGTAGCTCGAATATTATGAATAGACAATCCTATTCCTCCCGCAGACTGTGAAATTTTTGCAGTTTGTTTTAATGTATCATAAATACCATCGATGCTATCGTCTTTCATTGTCAATAAGAAACATGAAGACATCTGTGGTTTTGGTGTTCCCGAATTGAACAACGTTGGCGTAGCATGCGTAAAGTACTTTTTCGACATCAACTCATAGGTCTCGATAGCAGCATCCAAATCATTTAAATGGATACCGATAGAAACCCTCATCAACATATGCTGCGGACGCTCTGCAATTTTCCCATTGATTTTCAACAAGTACGAACGCTCTAATGTTTTAAAACCAAAATAATCATACCCAAAATCACGATTATAAATAATCGTTGAATCCAACTTTTCTTTGTTAGCCATGATCACTTCATATACTTCATCAGAGATCAAAGGTGCTTTCTTTTCTGTTCGAGGATTAACATATTCATAAAGATCTGTTACCACTTCAGAAAATGTTTTCTTGGTATTTTTATGCAAGTTAGAGACAGAGATACGAGCAGCAAGTTTCGCATAATCAGGGTGTGTTATTGTCATCGTAGCTGCTATTTCAGCAGCAAGATTATCTAACTCACTAGTTGTTACTCCATCATACAATCCTTCTATCACTCTCATCGCCACCTTTACGGGGTCAACTAGTTGATTTAGTCCATAACATAATTTTCTTACCCTTGCGGTAATCTTGTCGAACATAATTGGTTCTTTGCGCCCATCTCTTTTTACTACATACATACTGTCTTTTGGTTTTTAAAACTTTCTTCCTTACGAAGAAATTGATGTTAATTTGTGTTACTTATATTCCTAAATTCGAAAATCAAAAAATATTACCCTCCTTAATGACCAACATTAAGGCGTGAGATCTTGTGAACTCCATTCATATTGAACAGAATTTATCTGATACTATATTATAAATTGACTGACTTTCGTCCCTTTTTTTTGTGTAAGCTCTTTTTATCGAACTTTATCAAACTGAGCTAATCGATACTAAACAGAAGAAACGTTTTTGACTAGCTCAGAATGAATATATCTTAATTCTGATCGATTTTTAATGATTAAAAATCAGCGTCAAAACTTATTTTATTGTTCTCGTCATCTTTATTAAGCACTCCCGCTTTCTGGTATTCTGAAACTCGCTTTTCAAAGAAGTTTGTTTTCCCTTGTAATGAAATCATATCCATAAAATCGAATGGATTTGAGGTCCCATACTCTTTTTCACAACCTAGTTCTACTAATAATCTATCCGTAACAAATTCAAGATACTGTGTCATTAACTTCGCATTCATCCCAATTAAGCTTACCGGAAGTGATTCCGTAATAAACTCTCTTTCGATATTTAATGCATCGATAAGAATTTGTCTAATCCTCTCCTTAGGCACCTTGTTTACCAAGTGGTTGTTATGTAAATGAACTGCAAAATCACAATGCACGCCTTCATCTCTTGAGATCAACTCATTAGAAAAAGTAAGCCCTGGCATTAATCCTCTCTTCTTTAACCAGAAAATCGAACAGAATGCTCCAGAAAAGAAAATCCCTTCTACTGCTGCAAAAGCTATTAAGCGCTCTGCAAACGAATCAGACTCGATCCATTGTAACGCCCAATCTGCTTTCTTCTTGATTGCAGGGAAATTTTCTATCGCCTTGAATAAAACATCTTTTTCTTTTTCGTCCTTTACATAAGTATCTATAAGTAAAGAGTACGTTTCAGAATGAATGTTTTCCATCATGATTTGAAATCCGTAAAAGAATTTAGCTTCACTATATTGAACTTCGTTTACAAAATTCTCTGCCAAATTCTCATTTACAATTCCGTCTGAAGCTGCAAAAAAGGCCAAAATATGCTTGATAAAATAACGCTCATCATCAGTAAGCTTTGTACCCCAATCTGTAATATCCTGGTGTAAATCTATTTCTTCAGCAGTCCAAAAACTAGCTTCAGATTTCTTATACCATTCCCAAATATCATGATGTTGAATTGGAAAAATTACAAATCGGTCTTTATTTTCTTGCAAAATTGGTTCTACAGCACTCATCTTAATTTTTTTAACTTTTCTTGACGATTTTTTGTTTCTAAAGGGTCTTACAAAGATCAAAAAATAGGGAAGATGTTCTACTAAAAGTTAATAAACGTTTTCAACAAAGTTTTCAACACGAGTAAGATTACCCCTTCTCGTTAAACAAAACCAAAAATAAAATTAAACAACTGTATATCAAGTTATTGCAAGACTTTGAAAAAGATATCAACAGCCCTGTTAGCAACCTCGTGAAGTCCCGTTTTCACACTTATTCACACCGTTTTTACCTATAAAAACTCTGGTTCACCAAATCATCGATTTACGGGATAACCGTAACCTAGTTCTAAGTGAAATTTTAACAAAAAAAGTTGAAAATAATTTGAAATTGTAATGAATTTAGGATCTAGGAATTACTTTTTTAACCCTTCGGCAACTTTTTCTAATTCCATATACCAGTCCTCTCCAAATTTTCTGATCAGCGCCTCTTTTACGAACTTATAAACCGGTACTTTTAACTCTTTCCCCAAAGTACACGCATCATCACATATTTCCCATTTATGATAGTTCACTGCAGCAAACTCTGTATACTCTTGCACCCTTACCGGATACAGATGACATGAGATTGGTTTTTTCCAATCCACCTTACCTTGGTTATAAGCTTGTTCGATAGCACAAGAAGCGGTCCCACGATCATCAAAAACAACATAGGCACATTCTGCACCATTAACCAAAGGCGTTTCAAGGTCGTTATTAGCCGTTTTAATATATACTCCTTGACTTTCAACAGCCGCTATACCTTCTTTTCGTAAATAAGGTTTGATTATCGGATAGACTTCTTCCAGCTTCTGAATTTCAGCTTCTTCCAAAGGAGCCCCTGCCTCACCCGCTACACAACATATTCCTTTACAAGCAGAAAGATTACAAACAAAATCTTTCTCCACAATATCCTCTGAAACTATAGTTTTTCCTAACTGAAACATGGCGCTAAGATACTTTTAATAGCTTATAATTTTACAAATTATTCACCTTTTTATAATACCTTTATTAAATTAAGACTGTTTACATTTGCACAAATTTTGAAACCATCAACTTATGAACTTTGATTTAAAAGAAATTTTGACAGCCAGCATGATCTTATTTGCGGTCATTGATATCATAGGAAGCATCCCTATCATTATTGACTTACGCAAAAAGGTAGGTCATATTCAAAGTGAAAAAGCCTCTATCGTAGCAGGCTTACTTATGATTGTTTTTTTATTTATAGGAAAAGAAATCCTTAATCTGATCGGAATTGATGTGAATTCTTTTGCGGTTGCCGGATCCTTTATCCTATTCTTTATTGCTTTAGAAATGATTTTGGGCGTGCAATTGTATAAAGATGATGCCCCAGAGACTGCTGCAGTGGTTCCTTTGGCTTTTCCGCTAATTGCCGGAGCCGGTACAATGACCTCTATTTTATCGCTAAGAGCAGAGTATCAACCTATTAATATTGTAATTGCTATTGTCATTAATATTATCTTTGTCTATGTCGTACTTAAATCTTCTGGAAGAATCGAAAAGGTTCTGGGGAAACAGGGGATTAATGTGGTTCGAAAGATTTTTGGAGTCATATTATTAGCTATTGCAGTTAAGCTATTTGCTACTAATATTAAAGGGTTGTTTTAACCATTCGTTTTACCTTATTAAATACATTAAATTTTGAAGTATTTTATATATTCACTAATTGCTATTGCTACAGGATTACTCATTTTCAACATCTTTCATTTAGATTTCAATGATTTGTTTGAGGAAGAAAGCAAAACTGCACTCATTGGGATATTTGCATCGGCATGTGTTATCATTTTAATGCTTATTTTACTGATCTCCAAAAAGATTCAGGAAAAGAACAAGTAACTTGAGAACTTCTATCTTTTAGAACAAGAAAAAACAAGCGATAATAACAGGAGGTATAGAGATCACCATAAGGATCATGAAAAAATTATGCAGCTTCCTGCACAACAGTGCTCTTTTTAATGATTTTTTGAGCTGAGCATCGTTTGAACTTTTCATATGCTCCCGAATTACATCGGCAGAAACGTAAGAGGTATCCACTAATATATCATGTTTCAAAAAAATGGATGCACTGTTATCCAACAGTCGGAAAGCTACCGCTATGATAAAGAAAAAAAGTGGAGAACACACCGCAATGGCAACAAGATATTCTTTTAATTCTGACATAAAAATGAATTAGTCGTTTTCAGAAAGTGATAACACCTTTTTAATCATAGCGTCATCTTCATTAATAATTTTCTCAAAGGCGTTGGTCCCAAACAATTGTTGCGCCATGGTTGCCTTCAAATATTTTTTTAACTGATCCTGATAATTTTGCAATTCTATTTCTACTCCTATTCTACGAGAAAACAGCATAAACCCTTCAGCAAACTCGTCATCTATTTCAACTTCTTCACTAAACTGTTCTTCTGAAAGTTCGTTATAAAAAATTCTTTTCTTATCCAATTCTTCAAATACATAACGTCCCATTCGCCCAGAACGCAATAAATAGTTTAACGTCTCTCCAACTCTGGTGGTATCCTTACTTACAAATATATCTGGGATAATTCCACCACCTCCATATACTATCTTACCACCTGGAGTTTTAAATTTCAGAGAATCTGCAACTTTAATACTATCTGCACTAATCATTTCTCCATTCTTATATCTGGTAAGGTACTCATTAAAATATTCTTTATTCCCATTTCCATATGGCTTTTGGATAGACCTCCCTGTCGGTGTATAATATCTGGAAATGGTAAGCCGAACGGCACTTCCATCTCCCAAGGCCATTTCTCGCTGTACCAAACCTTTTCCATAAGAGCGCCTTCCAACAATGACACCTCGATCGTTATCCTGTATGGCTCCAGCAAAAATTTCGCTGGCAGAAGCCGAATTTTCATTAATCAACACATATATCTTCCCTTTTTCAAAGTCTCCTTTCTGTGTCGCATAATTATTTTCGATAGCACCCTTTTTATTCTTCGTAAACATAATCAGCACATCATCTTCCAAAAACTCGTCAGCCATTCTAAGTGCCGGAGCGATAAAACCACCTCCATTATCTCTCAAATCAACGACTAGTGATTTTACATTTTTATCTTTTAAATGGTCCAGTTCTGTTTTGAATTCCTTGTATGTAGTTTCTGCAAATCTATTGACCTTAATGTATCCCATATTATCGGATAACATATAAGCTGCATCAACACTTTTCAAAGGCACTCTTCCTCTTTTCACCAAAACATCAAACACTCCAGTGCCCTTGCGAAATACTTTGAGTTGTACCTGACTATTAATTTCACCTTTTAATTTATCCGCTAGCCGCTCTCTTAACAAACTTTCTCCGTACAAAGTGTCATTATCAGCCATAAGAATTCGATCACCCGCCTTGATTCCAGATTGCTCACTAGGTCCTCCTTTGATGGTGTTGATCACAGAAATGGTATCTCTAAATGGATAATAGGTAACTCCTATCCCAATAAAATCACCTTGCATACTTTCTGTAATTCCTTCCAACTCTTCTGGAGGAATATACACTGAATGGGGATCTAAATTTTCAAGAATTCTGTTTACAGTAACATCGACAATACTATCGGTATTGATTTCATCTACATATTCATAGTCGATGTAATCAATCAACCGATTGAGTTTTTCTTTTTTTGCATTAGAAGCAAATAATTTGGTAGAAGGGTTGCTACTGAAATCCAGTTTGCTACCTAAAAACACCCCCACTCCCACAGCTACTCCTAAAAACAAGGGCAAGTATTTTTTTGAATATCCCATTAATCTTCTAAATCCGTAATCTGTTCTATTTCTACTCCGGCTTTGGCAAGAAAAGCAAGCCCGGAATCATCTTTATACGCTACATGATACACCACTCGTTCAATTCCGGCTTGGTGAATCAATTTACTACACTCTCTACATGGTGATAATGTAATGTACAAGGTTGCTCCTTTACAAGACTGCGTAGAAGAGGCAACTTTCAGAATTGCATTAGCCTCTGCATGCAGCACATACCACTTTGTATATCCTTCTTCATCTTCGCATGGATTTTCAAAACCTGTTGGGGTCCCGTTAAATCCATCGGAGATTATCATTCTATCTTTTACAATAACCGCACCAACTTTCTTTCTTTCGCAATGCGATAATTTCCCCCATTCTCTAGCAATTCGTAAGTAGGCTTTATCATACTTCAGTTGTTTTTCCTTAGACATAGGGTAGATCGACTTGTATTAGCTTAACATTCAAAATACGAATATATTATTACCATGTGGCAAATACAACCCTAAACATTACTTAATTACCAAATTTTATTTTCGACAAGCATAGGGATCACCATTCCTATAACTACTGAAGATGCAATCAAAATCCATTCGCGTTTTGAAAATCGGAGTAATGATACGAAGACGAAACTTACGATCAGCACAAAAAACACAATAACAACTTGTGCCGCTTCTACTCCTAAAGCAAATTCGATAAGTGGTAAAATTTTTGAACTTGTATTACTGCTAATTGCTTTAAAATAAGTTGAAAAACCAAATCCGTGTATGAGCCCAAAAAATAACGTAGCACCATACAAAATGAATACTTTATCATTTTTGGAACCCGATTTTGAGGTGAAAACATTATACAAAGCTGTAAGTAGAATCGTAACTGGAATTAAAAATTCTATAAGTCTTGAATTTACGGAAACCACATTGTAGGCTGCCAAAAAAAGAGAAATCGTATGTCCTACAGTAAATAAGGTAACTAGTAATAATATTCTTTTCCAATTATCAAAGGTATACCCAACAATCAGAACGATTAGAAAAAGTATATGATCATAGGCGGTCCAATCCAGCACATGACTAAAGCCAAGCTTTATATAAAGCCAAAATTCTGACATATTTATGGTTTTTGAGGTTTCGCTAATGTACAATTTAAAAGGAGAATCCTAAAATTTGCTATTAAATCTTATTCAAAAGTTCATCAAACGATCAAATCTGTAATGTTAATTTCATCTTAAAAAGATTAGCAAAGTTATTGTTGCTCAATTAGCTACATAAATCTACAGGTTTTTACCCACGTACTCTCTTCAAAAGCCTTATAAAAGCAAGGAATCAAAAAAAATTACACTTTTGAGGGTAACATTTGTATTAGAAATGCAACCTTTAATAAACGAAAAAGTATATTTTTGTCAGCTGTCTCCTCCTAAATTTATTAAAACACTAGTTATGAACGCCAAGATATACAAGCTTAAAGCTTTTAATCTTCAGGAAATGTTATTGGTATTGGCCATTATTGGGATCTTATTACTCATCGCATTACCTAACTTTTTGCCATTGATTGCGCAAACCAAGGCTCAAGAGGCAAAAATACAGTTAAGTACAATCAGTAACATGCAAACGCAATATCGGTATTTGAACTCCAAATATTCTTTGGATTTTTCTGAAATCAATTATGAAGCTCCAACCACTGTACAAAATGGTGGTACTGCCAATTATAGTTACGAAATTATTGAAGCTTCTGTTTCAAATTTTAAAGCTAGGGCTACCGCAGTAGTTGACTTTGATGGAGACGGCACTTTCAACGTTTGGGAAATTGATGAAAAAGGGAGTCCAAAACAGATAGTAAAAGATTAATATGCTGATTTTGAAAGGACTTATTTTGCTTAGCCTTGGAGCTATCATCTATCAGGATATCAAAAGTCGTGAGGTATATTGGTTTTTGTTGCCCGTTCTGATGCTCCTGTTTGGATATCAGCATTATCAAAATGTTATATCTATTCACTTTATCAATGCGGTTCTGATGAATATGGCCATTATCACATTAGTACTTTCTGTATTGTACATCTATACTTTTTTAAAGATCAAAAAGTCCTTTTTTAAAGAGGTTTTCGGTCCAGCAGATGCCCTATTCTTTTTTGCACTGGCTATCGCTTTCCCGACGGTTACTTTTGTGATCATCTTTGTGTTTTCCCTGTTGTTTTCATTGATTACATGGATCGTCCTTAAGCATAAAAGCAATTACAATACGATTCCCCTGGCTGGATATATGTCCTGTTTTGTATTATTTATTTTTGTCGCCAATTGGCTCACAACATCTATTAATTTATTCCTGATATAATGAGTGTAGATCGTTTTGACATACCCGTACATTTAAAACAGTTGATCACTTCGAATCAGGCGTTTCATTATAGAATTGTACCTGTTCTAAAAGAAGAGGACACTATTCATTTTAAAACCGACAACCAACAAAATGGAAGTCTGGAAAAAGAACTCTCTATTATTCTCAACAAACGTATTGTTTTAATAGAAGAGACTTCCGAAAATTTACAATCTTATCTAACTCTTAACTATAGAAAAACCAGTACCTCGCAAGAACAACTACATTACGAGGACAACTTCTTACAAAAGCTAATTGCCACAGCAAAAGATTTTGGAAGTAGTGATATCCATATGGAGCCCTACGAGAAGTTTTGCAGAGTACGTTTTAGATTAGATGGGAAACTTAAAGAAATGTACACGATCACCAAAAAGGAATTTCCTCAATTGGTGAATCAAATCAAGATCCAATCTGGTTTGGATATTTCTCAGAAAAGGCTCGCTCAAGACGGACGTATTACGTTCAAAAATGGGAACGAAGAATTTGATATCAGGGTATCTACAATGCCTACTTTGTACGGAGAGAAAATTGTGTTGCGATTGCTGAATCGAAATACGCAACAAGTACAACTTAACGATCTTGGCTTTACTGAACAAGAACTTGAAATATACAGAGAAGCAGTAAAAAAACCGCAAGGAATCATTTTGATCTCTGGACCTACAGGTTCTGGTAAGACAACTACCCTGTACGCTACGCTAAAAGAGCTCAACAAAGAAGTATCCAACATCCTTACCATAGAAGATCCTATCGAATATACGCTCGAGGGTATCAATCAGGTTCAATTGCGAGAAGATATTGAATTTGATTTCCCTGCTGCTTTACGTGCCTTTTTACGTCAGGATCCAGATGTAATTATGGTCGGTGAGATTCGAGATGATAAAACGGCAGCAATGGCTATAAAAGCAGCGCTAACTGGTCACTTGGTACTCTCTACTATACATACGAATTCGGCTTGGGCTACCATCTCAAGGTTAATCGACATGAATGTACCTTCTTTCTTATTGGCAAGTACCTTAACCATGAGTATTGCTCAAAGACTGGTACGTAAATTATGTCCGCATTGTAAACAAGAAAAACATGCTGAGGCCAAAGATTTCCCACTTGGATTTGAGATTCCTGAAGCATTAAACACACATTATGTCCCTGTTGGTTGCAATCATTGTTATCAAACGGGCTACCTGGGTAGAAAAGCAATTTATGAGATATTACCAATAACCAAAGAACTGGAAACCACGATACGGCATAACGAATTACAAATAGATGATTATATCGCCGAAAACAATATAAAAACATTAAAAAGCAACGCCATACGCCTGGTACTTGAAGGTCATACTTCTGTAGAAGAAGTGTATGCCATTCTGGCTACGAATTAAAAGTAATGACCTTGGAAAACAACGAATAGAAAATGAAAAAAAATATACTTATCATCGGTTTTATTTTGTGTTTAGGAGCACTGTCTTTTGCGCAGCAACCTCCTGCAAACACAACTAATGAACAAAACCGAATTGCTACCATAGAGAACAAACTAAAACTTTTTGCTGTAGATGTTCCTGCTTTGTCTGACCCCGTGAACATTAATATCTCTAATACGAATCTCCTTAATTTTTTAAGAGCAGTTTCTCAAGTAAACAAAATAAATATTAGCGTTTCTGAAGAACTAAGCAGCATTAACATCATTAATGGATTTAATAATGTAAGTGTACAGGAACTACTGATCTTTTTGACAAAAGAATATCAATTAGATATTGATTTTACAGGAAATATTCTCTCAGTTCGAAAGTATACTCCTCCGGTTCAAGCTCCTGTAGAAAAAGAAATTATCGCCAATTATGATGTAAGTAGAGAAACTCTATCTACAGATTTTAATAATGATCCGCTCCCAAAAGTATTTAGAAAAATAACAGAGATTTCTGGTAAGAATCTTTTGTATTCCCCAGATTTAAACGGTAAAAACCTAACACTTTTCATTACCGATGTCCCTATCGATTTAGCGCTTAGAAAGCTTGCAGAGGCCAATAATTTAGAATTCAATAAAACACGCGATGGTTTTTATGAATTCGAATCTATTTTGGGTGCCAATGATCCTAATGGTGCTTCCCGACCAAGAAGAAATCGAAATAATTTTTATTATACCGTAGTTGATTCTATCAACAGAGTTATTTCTGTCGATTTAAAAAACACACCTATTGCCGATGTGGTTTATAATATTACCGAAGATCTCAACCTAAATGTGTTTACTGCATCACCTCTAGAGAATGCAGGTAATGTAACGGTAAAAGCTGAAGCCATAAGTTTTGATGATTTATTGACCAAGATTTTTGAAAGTAATAATAACGAAACGACTACTAATACTAGTAACAACAATTCTCAAAATTACAATAACAATCAAGGGAATAACCCACAAGGGTTTCAAAACAACTCGCAACCGAGTTCTTCGAATTTTACGTTTAAAAAAGAAGGAAATGTATACTATTTTGGTACAGAAAACCAACTTACGGTAAAGAAGATTGAATTGGTACAAATGATGCATCGATCTATCGCAATGCTTGGTGATGCTAATCCTTCGACCTCTTACGGAAACAGTTTTGGTGGTGGCGGTAATTTTGTAACCGGAGGGACCAATTTTTTTGGTAACAATCAAAACAACGGATTTAATCAAAACAATTTAAACTCCCGAAACAGACTTAATAATACTGCAAGAAATACCTCTAGCGGATCTTCACAAAGTAGTGAAGCTGGCTCTATTTCATCTATTTTTCCAGCAAGTATTACGCAAGGTCTAGACATTAAAATTGACACCGAACTCAACAGTTTTGTAGTAAGTGGATCAGGGACCAAGGTTGAAAAATTCAAAAACTTTATAAAATATATTGACAAGCCTGTTCCGTTAATTCTAATCGAAGTAATGATCCTAGAGGTCAATCGAAGTGCAACGGTAGAAACAGGAGTAGAATTTGGATTGGGCGAAGAACCTGTAAACGATCAGGGAGTAGCTTTCCCGAGTGCCAATATCACTTTGGGTGCACAAACCATCAACAGAATCATCGGAGGTTTTGATGGATTTGGCTCCTTAAACCTTGGGAATGTAGTTCCTAATTTTTACCTGGATATTAAGGCTATGGAAACCAACGGAAATGTCAAGATACTGTCCACTCCAAAGTTAAGTACGCTTAATGGGCACAAGGCCTATCTATCTAGTGGTCAAACCACCTATTATGCGGTTACTAGTCAGAATATTTTCGGTTCTCAAAACCCGCAAACGTCTGAGATCGTTAACTATCAGCCTATTGATGCCGAATTGGCCTTAGAATTTAAACCATTTGTTTCTGGAGATGGTCAGATCACCTTAGATATTCAAGTGATCCAGTCCAATTTTAGTGGAGAACGAATTGCTGAAGATGCTCCACCAGATATCAATAGCCGCAGATTCTCTTCAATCATGCGTATGCAGGCAAATGATGTCGCTATTCTAGGAGGTATCGAGCAAAAAGTAAAAAATGATTCGGGTTCTGGAGTACCTCTACTCTCAAGAATCCCTGTAATCAAATGGCTTTTTAGTAAAAGAGTACGGGAAGATTCAAAAAGAAGGTTAAACGTAATTATTAAGCCTACGGTATTTTATTAATGATACAACAAGTATTATCATATAACCCAACTGGAAAAACTTTTTTGGCTCTCGAGCATTCGGGTCAGAATGGCTCATCTCCTATTCAAGCCATACTCGTGTTGTTAAAGAAAGGAGAACTGGATATTGTCAAAAGTTTTTCTGTTCAACAAATTTCTGATATACCGGATCTTCAGAAAAGTCTACATAAAGTTAGTTTAGCTATTACTGATGATAATGTTCTGGTCAAAGAAGTAAACAACATCAATTCTGATGCCGAGGTTTTATCTGATGCTTTTCCTAATTTAAACCTAGAGGACTTTTATTATCAAGTGCTAAAAACCCAGAATAAATCCTTTGTTGCCGTATGCAGAAAACAATATGTCGATGAGTTGATTGATAACTATCAAAAAGAAGGGATTACCATTACCGACATTTCCCTGGGAAATCTAAAACTAGCATCGATAGTAACGTATATATCAAATGATGAGTTGATCACTAATAGCGGTGTCATTCAAATTCAGAATGAAGAGATTACTGCCATTTTACCAAAAAACGACACTTTAGAATTACCATATAGTATTGATGGGCTTTCGGTAAACAGTACTCATTTACTCCCATTGTCCATGATTATTGATGCATTATCACAACAAGCTGGGATTACGGGTAATATAGAAGAAAAAAATGCGCATTTACAGCAGCAGTACAAGGAGGTTTCTTTTTTCAAAAAAGCACTGCAATACGGAGTTGGCTTTTTACTGATCACCCTACTCATCAATTTCTTTGTTTTTAATTCAAAATATAAAAAATGGCAAGGGTTACAAGAAGAAATCCAGGTATACACTAACCAAAATGAAAGCATCAAAAAGCAGCAATCCGTAGTACTTACCAAAGAAGCTATTGTAAATAGCATATTGACCACTGGGTTTTCTAAAAGTTCATTTTACATGGATCAAATCGTACAATCACTACCCACTTCGGTATTACTAACATCATTTACGTATCAGCCTATTTCCAAAACAATACGTGCCGATAAACCAATATCCATAAAAGAACATACAATTTCTGTAACAGGAACCTCGATTGATAAAGCCAATTTTACAGTTTGGTTAAACACCATTGAACACTTGGATTTCGTGAATACGGTAACCATCATAAATTATGGAGCGAGTACAAATAATACTTCAAGTTTTGAAATAACCATTGACTTAGCACATGACACAACGAAATAAAAATATTCTTTTAGTCTCGGGCTTGATAGTGATGCTGTTTTTTGCGTATCGCTTTGGGTTTTCTAAAACTTTTGCAATAAGTAGCGAAGTCGATAAGCTTGAAGCTCAAAAACAAGCCTATCAGTCGGCTCCAGCACAATTGGCGGCATTATCTAACAAAGAAAAACAACTGGATGCAATTCTGGAACAAAACAATGTAGAAGGAAGTTCATTACAAAATAACATACTAAAGACATTAAATACGCTATCCAATGAATCTGGCTTTACGATTATCGCATTTGAAGAACCTCATATTTTTACAGATGAAGAAAGCAAAAAAACAACGACCACCTATAATTTTACACTGCAAGGAGATTACAAGGCGCTAATTAATGTCATCTATGCTTTGGAACAGAAATATAGTTTTGGAAATGTTGTTCAAATGCAGTTTGAAAAGAAGAAGAATTTCAGAACACGAAGCACCTATTTACAATGTAATATTTTATTACAACGATTAAATTAAAATGAAGAATTACATGAAAAGATATTCATATATGAATCACAATAAAAAATACGTTCTACTGCTATTTGCAATGATAGTATTGGTGTCCTGTCATAGCATTAAGGTACACAAAACTAACATGCACACCTCGACTACAGCACCTGTAGCTATAGGTGTGATTGGTTTGCAGGATAACGGAATGCTACAATCAGATTTTAGAGAAGTTGCGTTACCTAAGTACGAAAGTGCTATTCGACTAGGGGTTTCTAGAGTACAGTTTGATTCAAACACCTACAAAACGTATTTACGGCAATCTGGAGGCAACAAACACAACATTACTTATATCGATAGCTTAGACATCAAACCTTCCTTCTTGAAACTGGAAATTTTGGATCAGATCTCATTGCTTTCTGAACTGAAAAAAGAAGCAAATGCCCATGTTACCGAATTTATCGGAAGTCAAAAAGATGCTGTATTGGTCTCTGCAGTTTCGTTAGCGATGGAACCACAATCCATACAAGAAATTTTGGATGCCGAAGCTGTATTTTTAGTAAATCAAAACTACAAGCAATATCAAATTTCTTTGGTTCGAGGTGGCAAGTCTTACAAAACCATAGATTTTGCGGCGACTTCTATATTTGGATATCACCTATCTCATTTTTGCTGGAGTGCCAACTCCAAAAGAAAAATCGTTATTTCTGATCTTATTGATGAAAACTCTTCTTGCCCCAAAAACTCCTATCGGTACGAACGGAAGGCAAAAGAAAAAACAGATTATTTTAAACTATAAACCATGAAAAAGATGATGAAAAAGCCAATTATATATTCCCTACTATTCATAGGAATCCTGTTTGGATGCGAAGAAGCGTTTATAGAAGAGGACCTTACGGACGCTATCATTTCTATCATTGCTCCACAAGATGGAGCGCAGATTGAAGATGCCTCAATAAACTTTAGCTGGACAGAAGTTGACCAGGCTACTTCTTATCGTCTTCAGGTAGCTAGACCCAATTTTGAAAACGCAGCACAAATTGTATTAGACACTACAGTTGCTACTTCAAATTTTAATGCTACTCTAGCTAAAAATAGCTATGAATGGCGTGTAAGAGCGCAAAATTCTGGTTCGGCCACAGCATACAATGGAGCTCAGTTTAGTGTAATTGAAGCTGCTGATTTTTCTTCTAGAGAAGTACTATTAACTTCTCCAGAAAATGAGCTTACTACAAATATCGTAGCCCAAACGTTAACATGGCAAGTGGTTCCCGATGCCAATACCTATCGAATTCAAGTGCTCAATACTAATGATGAAGTACAGCAAGAAGAAACTATCAATCAAACGTCTCTAGCGATTACCTTCCCCGAAGGTGTTTCAAGATGGCAGGTACGTGCAGAGAATGCAACACAAAGCACACTGTACACTACAAGAACATTAACCCTGGATACTATGGATCCTAATACACCTGTAGGTACAGCTCCGGCAAACGATGCTACTTTAACAGATGCTGAAGTTACGTTTAGTTGGACCAGAGAAGCAGTACAGGGTTCTGTAGAATTTGACAGCATCTATATTTTTGAAGATCAGGCTCTAACTCAACTGGTCACCAAAGATCGGGTTACATCACCTTCAGAAATTACTCTTGAAGCAAGCAAGACGTATTATTGGTTTTTGAAAGCATTTGATGAAGCACAAAATGAAAGTGCAAATAGTACAACACTTAGATTTACTATAAACTAAACGTCATGCTAAAAGGTAAAAAGGGATTGTATGTTTTGTTACCGCTGGTGGTTTTTATCTGGGGAGCCATCGTCTATCAAATTACTGATGCGTTTTCTGATGATGATCCGATAGCAGTGAATACAACTTCATTTTCATTTTCTAAAGTTGAAAATAAAGAACGTGAACTTTTCACCATAAGTACCGTAGAACGCGATCCATTTTTAGGCACCATTTATAAACCCAAAAAAGTTGTTGAAAAAAAGAGGATTCCCAGAACTGTAAAAACCGAGATTACCTGGCCATCTATTCGATACAAAGGTTTAGTAACTGGTGGTGGTGGAGCTACGGCAATTTATCTTGTAGAAATTAATGGAGCTGATCATTTGATGAAACGAAATGATATGGTTGAAGAGGTGAAATTGACCCGAGGGAACAAATCATGGGTACAATTACAATACAAAAGAAAGAGCAAACGATTTGAAATCTTGAATTGAAACCTAATACAAAAATAAAGGCACAGGCAATGCAATTTGCATTGCTGATCTCAGTAATTATCGCCTTGATTCTGGGGGCATTTTTACTACTCACCCATGTACAGTCTTTTTTCAAAATCAAGTCCAACGAATTGATTCAAGCCTCCGAAATTGCAAATCAACATATCTTGCAATCCCTGGGAGATTCTTTAAAAACCGGAGATACTATATCCAATCAAGAACAGCAAAAAACGCTGAAGCTGAATTCCAATTTTTATGGTGCCTGGACCAAAGTTTATGCTCAAGTAGAGTCTCATAATCGAAAAGTGCACAAATCGGCTTTGGTCGGTACTGCAATAACCGATCGTTCTGCAAATTTGTATCTAGCGAATACTAATTCGCCATTAGTAGTGGTAGGAAATACCCGGATTGAAGGGAATGCCTATGTCCCAAAACAAGGGCTAAAAGCCGGTAATATCTCTGGAAATTATTACCAAGGATCTCGATTGTATTATGGTAGGGTGTTTGAAAGCAAAACCACTTTACCACAATTAAAAAAAGAGTGGATCTCTTATTTAGAGTCTTTAAGCAATGGATCCTTTATCGACAATCTCAACAGCATTTCTTTAGAAAAGGATATCAAAAACAGTTTTTATACTTCTGGTCAAATCATATTTAGTCCCTCCACTATTGTTTTGGGGAACGAAAAAATTGCTGGAAACATAATTATTCAGTCCACTACGGCAATCGTTGTTGAACCCACAGCAACCCTACAAAACGTAATACTGGTTGCTCCAAAAATTATAGTAAAGGACAATACCAAAGGCGCTATGCAATTGTTTGCCTCTCAAAAACTAACGATTGGTAAAAACTGCTATTTCAATTATCCTTCGACCATTGCTTTTTATGACCAAACCAGACCCTCTCCTACCCAAAATTATAATACTCAAAATAGAGATATTGATTTCAGTATAGATAAAGGTACATTGATAGAAGGTTCTGTTGTTTACCTACAAAAACACACAAGCACTCAAAATCGAATTAAAACTCACTTAAAAATGGCCCCCGGGACCGAAGTAATCGGGGAGGTATATTGCCAGGGCAGCATGGATTTTGAAGGTATTGTGCGAGGAGCTGTATACACGCAACAATTTATTGCCAATCAATCGGGTTCGATTTATCTTAATCATATCTACAATGGCAAAATATTGACCAACCCTATCCCGAATTACGCTGGATTACCTTTTGAAAATACCTCTAATTCTGTTGCACAATGGCTATACTAAAAAAAATACGAGGTGCTACACTTATCGAGACCTTGACCGCCTCAGTATTGATTATTATTGTATTTATGATCGCTAGTCTAAGTTTCAATAATATTTTTAATAACCATATCAAAAGAGATCAGAGTAGTATAAACAATAGGATCAAAGAATTGCATTACTTAACGATTCATCAAAAAATTAAACTCCCGTATGTTGAGGATTATAACGATTGGGAGATACAAGTGATCAATCAAAAAAACACCACCATTATCACCTATAGCAAAGAAGGAGTTGAACACCTTAAACGAATACATGTGGAATGAAAAAATTGAGTGGTAAAATACAAGCATTTACACTTACCGAAGTCATGGTGGTTATTGTGATATCGGCCATTGTTGCTGGTCTTGCGTTTTCTATCCTGAGTCTGGTACAACACAATATGAGAAGTATTGAAGATAATTATGCGCAAAAATCAGAATTGCAATCGCTAGAGGTAGCATTGACCATTGACTTTAATCGATATACAAACCTACAATGGCTTGCAAGAGAAGAAGTCTTGGTTTTATCCTCTCCAATACATCAAAAAAGATATCGTTTTATGGGAGATAGTATTGTAACAAACGAGCAATCCTTTAAGGTAAGTCTAAAAGAAAAATCATTTCTTTTTGAAGGAGCATCGGTAAATTCTGGATCCATTGACGCAATTAAGCTTACCTTTGACAATACCGCTCGACTACATCAGATTTTTGTATTCAAGCACAATGATCCTACAATTCATTTTTAAGTATGGGGATAAAGATAACAGATACCAAAAAACAAAAAATAAGCGAGGATTCGTTTGATATCTCTGAGATCCTAACCAGAGAAATTTCTCTGTTTGGAAATGCTTTTTCGAATAAGAAAAAAGAACAATGGTATGCTGAGCTTAACATCTTACTAAAATCCGGTATTGATCTGAAAAGTGGACTCGAATTACTTTCAGAAACGCAAAAAAAGGCTAAAGATCGTGATTTGATGGCAACTATGTTATCGCAACTTGTTGCTGGTAGTTCTTTTTCAGAAATCATAAAGAAGAATAGCAACTTTAGCGATTACGAATACTATGCAATCCAGATCGGAGAACAGACTGGACAATTGGCACAAATCACACTAGAACTCAGCGACTTTTACAAAAGAAAAAATGATCTGAAACGAGAGATCGTATCTGCCCTTACCTATCCCATTATTGTTTTATGTACTGCACTTATCGTGATCTTTTTTATGCTGCGGTATGTGGTACCGATGTTTGTTGATATTTTTAAACAAAATAAGGTAGATTTACCCGATATCACCGAAGGGATTATCAATTTTTCAAATTTTGTATCTGATAATGGCTGGGTGCTTTTGATTTTCTTATTGACAATAATTGGAAGCATAATCTTAGTATCAAAAAAACCATGGTTTCGAAAGATTTTGGGAAGTATTCAAATCAAGCTTCCAATTTTGGGTAATTATTTCAGAAAAATATACATGGCGCAGTTTACCCAAGCCCTTTCTTTACTAACCTCCGCCAAAGTACCTATGGTAGACAGTATTGACCTGGTAAAAAACATGATCAATTTCTACCCCCTACAGGAAGGCTTGCGTAAAACAAACAAAGCAGTAATCGCGGGAGACAAACTAAGTGTTGCTTTTGCAAAAAGCCCTGTTTTTGATAAGAAAATGATTGCCATGGTTCGTGTGGCAGAAGAAACTAATCAGACCGAGTTTATTTTTCAGAAACTGAATGAGCAATACAACCAACAGGTGAAACATCAATCTCAAGTGATCTCGAATGTACTTAATCCATTATTAACGATTATCGTAGGGATTATAGTAGGGGTAATATTAATTGCGATGTATTTACCAATGTTCAGACTCAGTAGCGTAATTGGATAGGAATGCCCCTAAAAATTAGGGTTGTTTTCCTTGACAATAAAAAAATAAAATACTTACATTTACTTAACTTTTCGTAAGCCCAAAAGAGTGTAATTGGAATACAACAAGGTAACTCTTAACATAACATAAATGAAAAGTATCAACACCAATACAATTCTTCAGATTGTAGCACTCTTATTTTTGGTCATAATCGGGTACATGACCTTCAGTTCTGGTTCTAATTGGAAAATCATCAAGTCAGAATTAGACAGAGCCAGAGAAGAGCTGGACACTTCAAAAAAAATAGTCACCACTACCAAAGCTGAGCTAGAGAGTTCAAAAAAGGAATTTGAGAAAATGAAGGCGCAAAAAGATCTAATTATTCATACAAGAGATTCTTTGATTCTGGATTTTAAACGAAGAACTGCCAAAGATTGGGAGGAATTACAACGCATTAAAGATTCAATAAAGCTAGTAAACGATCAAATTGCAAAGGATAGAGCTATTGTTGAGGGTCTTTTGGGGCTGGATTGATTCTTTCTTTTATTACTCATCACATTCTATACGATATTCTAAAACACAAGTCATGAAAAAATTAGTCGTTCTTTCTTTATTGTTTCTATCTTCTTTTTCTTTTGGACAAGATATTGATTCGCTAAAAGTTATTGAAATTCCAAGTTCGTATGCGGATCGCGTAGGCGAACCATTACAGGTGAAACAAGATAGTTTATATCTTTTTCGGACCTCTGATGTATACTTGGTTAATGTAAAATCCTTTACCGCACTCCGGAATGTATATTTAAGTACCTTGGATCAAGATAAAATGACTAAGGATCTTATCGAAAAATATTCGCAGACCTTGCGAAGAAATATTGATTTGGAGCGTAAACTAAAAATCAACTTTCAAGCTTCAGACAGTCTGGATTTAGAAATTTATAAGCGTACTCAGGCGACCTTGGCCAATACCCAAAAAGCATTGGACTATACCTTAAATAGCCTAGAAAAAGCATCTAACAGTTTGGAGATTGTGGACAAAAACACCAAAAGACAACGCAGAAAGAGTGCTTTCGAAAAATTTCTTTTTGCGTTGGGGGGTATAGGAATTGGTGTAATTGTTGGGGTATCCTTATAAAATATGTGAAAGAGAGGGCCCACTTTGGTCTAATGACTAAGCAAACCCTCTCAGAGCTACTTCCCCTAGCATCGTTAATTGCAACCCAGATCCGTTTTAGACTGTGGATCATTGTTTGGAAAACATTTTCCGGAATTTACCGCAACGGGTACGTAACGAATCAAATTTGGGTCTCGCAAACTATTCTTTATAAATAGGGTTAGGTTATCAATCTGTTTTTTGGTTAGGTTTATTGTTCCAAACTGTGAGGCAAGGTTTTGGACTGGCACTTCACTATTTTGAGCAATTCCTTCATTCTTGTATCGAATTACTTCTCTAATTCTTGTAAAGGTACCTCCATGACCAAAAAATCTATGATCTATTAAATTGTATAATGTTGGAGTCTTGAACTTAAAATCATCTGCAGCATTTTGAGTAAATCCACCTCTTCCTTTTTTCACATTCTCAAAACCTACTGGATCAACCACAATGGCAAGACTTGAATTATCAAAATCTCCCATTCCAAACGAATGAAAGCCTTTATCATTTAAAGCTGGTCCTGTATGACATTCATAACATTTCCCTTTCCCGAAAAAGACCATAGCACCACGTTTTTCTTCTTTGGTTAATGCACTAGTATTACCTTTTAACCATTGTTGCCAAGGTGATTGATTGGGTAGTACCGTACGTTCATAGGCGGCGATTGCCAAAGCTGCGGTATTGGTAGAGTATCTTTCGTTTACAGGCACATCGGGAAAAGCATCATCAAACATTTGTTTATACCCAAAGGTGTTTACAAAGTTTTCATCAACCAGTAATCTATGTACACCTTGACCTTTGATAGCCTGCACCTCTACTCCTTGAAATCCTAAAAAATTCTCTGGTATGTTAGTCCAACTCGCTTCTGTACCCGCATTGGTTCCCGTGCCACCAAACTGTCCGTTCCAGAGCATCACGTCTTGATAAGCCACGTTCAATACCGTTGGAGACCGAATAGGCTGAATATCCACTAAATTGACTGCAGTATTTGGATCAATGATTCTTCCTCTTCCATTTATTCCAAATCCAAGGCCTGCCTCTCCTACTCCTTGTCGGAGTCCTGCACTAAATCCTGCAGCAACATGATGGCATGATGCACATGAGTACGTAAATAGATTCGAAGGTACCTTGGGACTGCCTCCCATAGCAGTTTCATGAAATAACAACTGACCGAGTGCTACTTTTTCGGCTGTAATTGGGTTTAAAGGATCTTGAGGAATATTGCTAAAGTCATCACTATCCGGGAGTGTAAAAAAAGGTGCTCCAATTCCTCCTGAAGCATCCTCTAGGGCTTTTGTCAGGTTCTTATCTAACCCATTTCCATTTCCATTTTTTATGGAGACGATCGGGTTCTGTCCTTGATTTTCATCCAAAGAAACATACTCTTCCGGTTCGCAAGAGAAATGTATTACCACTAAAATCAAAAAGTATATTTTTTTCATACTCCAAAGTCTTTACTTACTAATTTGCTTTATATACCAAACCAAGAGAAATGGCAGAAGCTCGGTCGTAATTTCTTCCATTCATATTCACCGTATATCCAGAAGAAATTCCGATGCTGTTTTTGTACACTGGTACATATAGATCAAAATAGAAATTGGTGTAATCCACTTCTGTTTCAGGCAGTGCTGCTGGTCCTCCTGCGGCTACGAATTCGGGAGATCCAATATCAAATCCACTCAAAGAATTTTGAATACCCACCTTGGCATGTGCATAAAACCACTTGTTATAGTATCCAAGCTTAGCGCTATAGATCGTAGCATTAGGAACTTCAAAATCAGAATTGTTTCTTAGGCTATATGCCGCTTGCAACTCGACAAAAATGTTTGATGGTGTTGCCAATTGAATAAAACCGCAACCATCAAAAGCGGTAGCTCCGCTACCTAAAGACAATATTGCTGCTTCTTCATATCCTCCAACAGGCAAGGTAACTCCTGTAGCGCCCCCAATAGCAAGCTTGGTTGCATTATCAAATTGTTTATCTATAATTTTTGCTTTCATAAACAGGCTCAAATCCTGTACTCCTGAAACTTGACTTTCTTGTAACACAGGATCGGGAACGCCTTCTTCATTTTCCATGGAGATATAAGGTACATTGATAGTAGTTGATAACCAATCCAGTACTCCGTACTCTCCATAAACACTTACAATAGAAGACGTAATTTCTCCCATATTCATTGGATTATTTTTGGATAAGCTCTCCCCTCTGTAAAAGTTATCGAAACTTTTGTACGAATAGGATGTAGCGACCGTAAGGTCATTTTTC
Source organism: Aquimarina sp. AWH4_224 (assembly GCF_056160245.1). Classification (NCBI taxonomy): domain Bacteria; kingdom Pseudomonadati; phylum Bacteroidota; class Flavobacteriia; order Flavobacteriales; family Flavobacteriaceae; genus Aquimarina; species Aquimarina sp. AWH4_224. The sequence goes on from NZ_JBSWWU010000007.1 coordinate 122,569, forward strand.
TTCGGAAAAAAACCATTGATAAGAGTCTGTGCGGATACCGATGAAATGGTTAAAAAGCACAGGATCCAAATGGCTTGTTTTGATTGGATTAGATGTAACATAATTGTATAATTTAGGTTTTAAAAGTATGTTCTACTCTTACGATTAATAGGTATTGAGAATCCTAATCTAAAATAGATACAGGAACAAAGTATACCTGGATCCAAAAACCAACATTCTACACACAAAAGACTCTTATTCTGGTGTTTTTGGATACTAATTTTTCAGTAAAATTGTAAAGAGAACGATTAAAAGGGGTAACTTTAATTGTTACTGGTGATCGGTGTTTTATTATTGTTTTTATTAAGACTCCAATCGTAGGTTATATAATTCCTATCTGTCAATCTTAGATTTTTACTAATCTTGACATTGGCATAACGATTAATAAAATCGATCACATCAACATTCTGAGAAGTAAAGTCTTTTTCATACCATTTGAATAACTCAGAAATTCGAACTACACTGGAATTGATCTGATTTCGCTGCGGGTCATTGATAAACTCGCGCGTTCTTTCTTCAAGAGATTCGTTGATATTGGCGCTGGTATACGCTCTGTTCCACAGACGTGGTGAGGACATAGAACCACAATTGAGTAGAAAGTGAATTCTAGGATCTCCAAATTTTCTCAAAATATCGTGTTCAATATCATCTAGGCTATACCTAACATTTTGAGATTTGAATACTTTTCGTTTCCAAGGGTTTTCAATGTCGTTAATGGTTTTGATAGGGTATTCGTCTATGATCATTTTCATAGCGGTAGCATTGTATACATTGAGCCAATACGCTAGTTTCTCTTCTCTACTCCAATTCTCTTTTGGAGAAATCGTTTGTAATGATCTGAAATACGTGTAAAAAACAACTGCAATGCTAGTCACACCATCATAATCCACAAGGCCATCGTCGGTAACATTGAGGATTAAAATTTGATCCCAAGAAGAATGATCTACAACTTCTTTTTGACAATAAATACTACTAAATAGAAACAGGAATATAATCCAAAGGTTAGCTTTAAGAGATTTCATTTGTTAGTTATTCTGGGGGTTAATAGTTTATGTTACAGAATTATGATTTCTCTAACATATATAAGCTAATTTATGAAAAAAAATGTTAAACAGTTATGTTTTATAGCCATAACGGTGATATCTGTAAACATTTTGTGGTTTTATAACAATAAATTGTAATTTACTTACTGTAAAACCATTGTTTGATCACTTCCAAAATCATAAAACGGAATTCCCTCAAAAGAAAACCTGTTTTAATTTTCTGGTTTTCAATCAAATAAAATATACTTTTTCCTTAACAAAAGGGAGAGAAGAGAATTTTAAAACCTATTTTTTTGCACGATTTCCATCAATTGTGTTTTGTAGTTTCTACCTATTGGAATTTGCATAGAAGCAATGTTGATTTTATTATCGGCTATAGATTTTATCTTATCCACTGCAATGATAAACGATTTATGTACGCGTATAAAATTATTCCCTTGCAAGTTTTCTTCTGCCTGTTTCATAGTAATCAACGCTAAATGTCTCTTACCATCTACCGTGTGAAAAGCAATGTAATTTTGCATAGCCTCTACATACAAGATATCCTTTACATAGATCTTTTCGTAGGTCTTATCATTTTTCACAAAAAAATAATCGATATCACTCGCCCTCGATGTTTTATTTGCGGATGCGTCTTGAACCTGCTTAAACTCCCATACTTTCTTCACCGCTTTAAAAAAGCGATTAAAGGTGATCGGTTTTAGTAGGTAATCCATAACATCTAGCTCAAACCCTTCTAGGGCGTAATTGGGAAACGCCGTAGTAAGAATTACTGAAGGTCTTTGATTCGTAATTTTCAAAAACTCGATTCCATTCATCACAGGCATTTGGATATCCAAGAAGATAAGATCGATCTCTTGATGTTCCATTAGTTCGATGAGTTGTAGAGGGTTATTCCCTTCTCCAACCAACTTCAAAAAATCAATTTCTCGTATATAGTTAGCAATACATTCTCTTGCCAAAGGTTCGTCATCTATTATTACACATTGTATTATCATCAACTCTTATATTACGATACTTTAAAAGATAATTCTCTTACTTCCGAAGAGGCTTCTAACTCTTTGGTGGTATCCAATTGAATTTGCAAACGAAGTCTATAGTTATCTAATTCTTTTGAAATCTCTAGTACATGCAGATCCGGATAAATTAAGGCCAATCTGCGTTTCACATTTACTAATCCAATACCATTACTTTTTATGACATCCGTATTGTTATGTGCTTGGGCAACACTATTACTTACTTCCATATAAAGACTGGAACCATTTATAGTAATATGAATAGAAATCCAATTGTCTTGCAAATGGGTTTGCGAAACATGTTTAAACGCATTTTCGATAAAAGGCATCAGAATAAATGGCGCAATATCCAATTGATTATTAGTAGCTTGCGGTAAATTGAAATCACATCGCACACTATTGTCCAAACGTAAACTACCCAATTCTATAAAATTATTAAGGTAATTGAGTTCTTGCTCTACAGAAATCTTTGATGCATTACATTCATATAATTGATACCGTAGCAAATCAGAAAATTTAGCTAATGAATCGGACGCTTTATCCGGGTTTTTATGAATCAATACAAAGATAGAATTGATGGTATTAAACAAAAAATGAGGATTGAATTGAGATCGTAAAAACTTGAGTTCGGTTTCTATTTTTTCTTTCTCTAATTCTTGTTCTCTTTTTCGTGTTTCGATCCAATTTTTACCCAACTTAATGCTCATTGCCAAGGTCATACTGGCGATAGTAGATGATAACGCATTGGATTTAAAAAGATCCCAATATGCGCTTGTGGGATTCTTAAACAATTCTTCAAAAGGCAGCCCGGTGATGACAGGCGTTAAATAATAACCACTTACGATAAAAGAAGCGGTAATCATGATCGTTAGAACTAGTGCAAAAAGATAAGTTCTGTATCTCCCAGTGATCAGGTATTTTGGGATTAGGTAGTAAAGGTTAAAATAAACCGCTAATGCCTGAAACACCACATAAAAAACAAACTTGGTAGTGTAGGGTGAAAATAAGATGTTATCAATAGCTTGTACAGGATCTCCCACTGATATCGACCACCAGGCAAAATGATAAACCATCCAAAAGACCAGATGGTAAATTTTATATTTATAAAACCAATTCAACATATTTTTAAGTAACGATCACTATAGCGTATTAGCTATGAAATTATATAATTTATGGTAGACTACCCAATTTTAAGGGTTGGATTAAAAACTTAAATGCTCATTTAAAAAAGGAAGTACTCTTGTGGTAAAACGTCCACTGTTTCCCCAATACTTATTCCATGGATCTCCTACAAACTCTTCTCCCTTGTGGACAATTCCTAAATCCATCAGTTTTTTACTAAATCTTCTATTCGAAATTACATGCGCCTGAGTAGGATCAAAACGCGCCCAATCAAATGCAATAGCTTTTAGATTTTGCAGATTTGCAGCGTACCGATCCAGAACTTCATCCAAATGAAATTCCTTTTGTTCCTTTCTTATGTTTTTTGGATGCAGATGTAATGTTTGATCCTCTTGTTTTTCGAATAAAAAATCTGCATACAAAGGTGGTCGATTGGGATTTGGCAAAAACGCCTGACAAATACTAGCAAAAATTTGAGTTCTTCCGGTACCTACCAAATCATCATAAGATGTAGCCGAATGAATCTTATCCCAGTCTACACCAATCCCAGATCTGGGTAAGTACCCAGAACCCGTAGCAACAGGATGCATTGCATATACGATTCCAAACAATTCTGGATAGGCCATTCCTAATTTTAAAGCTCCCCGGCCTCCCATAAAATCTCCTATCACAGCCCTGCTGTTTTTGTTAGCAATTGTTCGAAACTCTTTATCTATATAAGGCACCAATTCTTTGGTAATAAAATCCAACCAATAACCACTAGTACTCGAATTCTCGAATAAGCTCCCCAAGGTTGGTGAAGTAAAATCAGCAACTACCAAAATGAAAGCTTTGGATATACCTTCCTGAATAGTATTATCGATAAGTGTAGTTACTTTTCGATTTTTGATGATGACTTCAGGACTGTCGAATATACTATGCAAGTAATAAACAACAGGATACTTTTGATTAGATATTGTGTAATCTGGCGGAAGGTACACTTGAAGGCTTCTCTTTACATCAATACCTATTTTATTCTCTTTCAAAAACTCAGACTCTAGTGTTTTGACCTCAAGACTTCCTTTCATTGCATCCTGCGCCGGGATGCTTATGCAGCACATAAAAATCAACAAAAAACAAAAACGGTTTAGTAATATTCTGAAACTCATACTATTCATTTTTTAGTGGTTATACAATCAAAAACAGTTAAATGTACCCATTAAGGCTATGGTATGCATTTCAGAATTAGGTAAGTCATCAAAGTATTGACCAACGACATGATTTTGTAAACAAACGTCATATTGACGAATTAAATCACTGGTTTGGACTCCAAAATGGACAAATAATATCGTTGATACAGCTTTTACAACCGTTGGTCAATCCCTTTTTGTTTGCAGTAAGTCTTACTGTTAATTTGAGTTCGAACCAATAAAAAACTTAGATGAGCGCTTTATCATTCAACCTATTCACCCTGCTTTTGTTTTTAATGTTACCTAATCATTTTTATGGGCAACAAAACACAACGCTTTCCCTTCAATTACAAACCAAATCAATTACCGAAAGAGCCAAAGACACCGTATTGAACTTAGAAATACGAGGGAGCGTACCACCATTATCTTGGGTAAAAGGCGTTACCCTTACCGACACAGATAGGGATGGGGTTTATACAGTTCGTCTGGACTTTGAAATTACTGAAGATACCGATGTTTACCTTAAATATGTTCTCAACGGATTTGAATGGGAAGCTGGAGATGCAAGAAAAATCACTTTAAAACCAGGAGGCACCCACAACTTTTCTCATGACTTTCAATACATTAAACGTCCACAAAACCCATTTAAAAAGTTTGTTGGAAAATGGACATTAAAAGATGACTTATGGCAACAAGGAAATACCGAGGAGGCTATAACCACATTAAAAATCCCAGGGCATATCACGACCTGTCAAGAAGTGAATACAGACACTAGTATATTATGTGTTATTGAAGCTACCTCCGCGAAAGGACATGTTCTATGGGGATACAATCACGATACCAAAAAAATACAGCACTTATCTAATTTTTTGCCCTTTCGTAATGGTGTAGGTGATGGTAGTTTTTCCAAAAATGGAGATATGCAACTCAAAGTTTCTTTTCAAGGTGAACCAGAGGGCACTTATAGGGTATACAATTACCTCTGGATCAATGAAAATGAATACTTGTTAGAATCTAACCAGTTTGATGCAAACGATCAACCTACCGGGAATTTTTATGGAGGAACCTTTGTAAGGATAGATCAATCTTCTTCTTTATCTATGGTGCATCCCAAAGATGCTAGTGAAGTAAAGACAATCTTTAAAACACTAGACGATAATAACCTGAAAGCCTCGGAAAAACTAAACGTTTGGATCGATGATCTCGTTCATATGGCACCAGATAACGAAGTGATCACCACCAAAGAGCAATTAAGAGCTTATCTGGAAAAGCAAAATACTTATGGAAATGTAGTCATGCAACATCAAATTGTTGATCTGTACTCGTATCCAGAAATCACAATTGTACGTGGCAAAGTCACCGGAACATTTACCCCAAAAGACATGAATAATACTGTTCCATTTGAAACCAAGAATCTTTTTGTTTTTAAACGACAAGAAGATCATTCTTTAAAAATATGGAAAGTCATCTACAACCATTCACCTATTAAAACACTGACAAAATGAAACCCGTAATTATCCTAGCCATACTCGCGTCAGGTATTTTTTTATCATGTACCAATGTCAAAGCCAAGAAAGAGCATCAAAGTTCCCTTTTAGAAACTCAAAACACCTTCGGTTCATTAACTTCTCAAATAAATGCGCTAAATCAAACACTAATTGATGCAGCAATGACCCAGGATTTTGCTAAGGCAAAGCACATCTATGCAGAAGATGCGTTATTGCTTACTGATTTTAACCCAATCATAGATGGAAGAGCCCACATCACACCATTTTATACAGCGCTGTTTGGCAGACAACAAATAATAAGATATACCAAAACCACTACCGAGATCATTGATCTTGGTGAATGGATTCTGGAAATTGGAATATTCGATAAATCTTTTAAAAATCAGGAACCTCAAAAAGGAAAATATTTTAATGTTTGGCAACCTCAACCAGATGGTGCTTTACAATTAACCTCGGAATCTTTTGGGTATACTTATGAAATACCAGACCAAAGCGCATTGGTGGTAGAAGCATTGAAAGATAACACCTCTATCAAAACCTCCAGAAACATTAAAGCCATACCCGAAGAGATCAAGACTTATTATCGATTAACCGAAGAGCATTCTCAAGAACGAAATCCGAATAAAGCCATGAAATTATTTACCCAAGACGCTACCTACTACCGATTTGCCAAAAAAGAAGTTCATGGTTTTGATGTGATCTCAAAATACTATACCGATTATTACAACAACCCGGTCACCATCGACTCTATCAAAGTGAAGCCCTACCACTACCATAAGGTAAAAGATGGTTACCTATCCTATACGCAATTTTATGTAGCATGGACTGTCCCAGATTTTTCTGGAATAACCCAAGGGACTGGTCTGGTATACCTAAAAAAAGACAATAATGGCTTTTTACAAAGACATCGTCTTATCGGCTTTCGTTTACCACAAAATCACTAAAAACACCTTTCAAAATGATACGAATTACAATTATCTTATTAGCTCTGATTTGCACTATAGCTTCTTTTTCACCTATGCTACACGTAAATAATGAAATTGAGGAGATCGCTACCTTGAACACAAATACGAATAGCGGGCTAGATCAAAAGATCAACACCTTGAATAAAAAATTAATCAATGCTGCCAAGAGTAAGAACTTCAGTAGTATAAAACAGATATATACCGATGACGCACTCTTACTTACTGATTATCATCCTATCATCGATGGCATTTCCAATATTGAAATTTATTATTCAGATATCTTTCAAAAACAAGATGTTACTAACTACACCAAAGAAACTACCGAAATCTTAGATCTTGGGAATCGTATTATGGAAATTGGCACTTTTCAAAAAACTTGTACGAATATGGAGCCCTTACACGGAAAATACTGGAATGTCTGGAAACCTCTTGAAGATGGTAAGCTACAACTAGAATCCGAATCTTTTGGGTACTCTCATAAAGTAGCAGATCTCACCCCATTACTGGTGAAGGAGATTCAGGAAAAAGCCCCAGGTCCTGATATCAGAAATGGAAAAAAGATACTCCCCGAGTTACAAGCGTACGATGCCTTTGGAAAAGAGCATGTAAGAGAGCGAAATGTTGAAAAAGTAATATGTACGTATACCGAAGATTGTAAATATTACCGCTTTGCAAATACAGTAATCGAAGGCAAAGAAAATTTGGAAGAATATTATAAAGGATACTACGGACATCCGGTTACTATCGATAGTATAAGTATATCGACCTATGACTATACCCCAGTAAACAATGGATTTATCAAATACTCTAAATTCTATGTAGAATGGACGGTTCCTGATTTCTCTGGAAAAACAGAAGGAACCAATACCATATTCTGGAGAAGAGAAGAAGATTGCACATTAAAAAAGCATCGATTAATCGGGTTTCATCTACCGGATACAAATTAGAAGTTGATGTGAAATAAACTTTATGCAAGTAACAAGCCGTAACCTCAGATATTGAATTTGAGTACGGCTTGTTTTTCTCTTCTTGAACTCTTAAAAATAGAACAGACTTGTTTGACAACAAGTGTGCTTAGTCTGTTTTTACAATCTTGTACATCATCGAATTAGCACCCAGATTATTAAAATCAATTATTCGAACCATATAGATCCCCTTAGGCAATTGGCTAACATCTATTTTATTTTCATTTTCATCCAAAGGTTGATCAATTTTTAAAGCGCCTAATAGATCATATATTTTAACCAATCTATTCGCATTATTTCCTGATATGAACAAGGTATTATACACTGGGTTCGGGAATAGGGTTACTACATTTTGATCTTCAACCTCCGATTTATCTTCGCCAATTACTTCGAATATCCAATGCTGATTTTGATTCGCATCACCACTATCCCACAAATATGTCTGCTGATCATTTGCTCCACCATTGTTTCCATCTATAGAAAATCCACTAGCATTACGCTTTTCAAGACGATAAATATTATCTGCGATACGCACTTTACGCCACTGTTGATTGTAATTATTGGTCTCACAATCCCAAAGTTTTACATCTTGGTTTCTTGCTCCACTATCTCCTGCATCCATGCAATAATTAGTATTCGCTTTTTGGTACGAATAATATCCATTACCTCGATCTATTTCGATCCATTGTTGGTTGATATTATTAGGATTCGCTTGCCACAATTTTACATTCTGATTTGGTGCTCCTCCTGCACCTCCGTCTAGAGCGTAATTAGTAGCATTACGTTTTCGTAAGTGAACAATCGGGTTTCCCTCTCCTCGAACTTCTATCGTTTTGAAAATAGAGGTAATAAGACCATCAACAGTCGTAACATCTGCCTTTAATTCGTAGGTCCCAGTGGTAAGGTTATACAATACTGTATCATTTTGGCCTGGGTTTGCGGTACCCCACTCATAAGGTGCTACATTTTCTTGTCTCACCAAAATATCATTTAAATAGAGTTTAATATTAGAAACATCCCCATCCGTAACGGCAACGATTACTCCCAAATCATCACCTTCTTGTAAGCGATCATTTGTGGGACTAGCAAATACAATATTCGGTGTGTCATCACATGGAGCATTTGAGGCATTAGGGCCGTGTATATAATCTATCCAGGTATGACTTGCTGAAGAGGGATCCGGAGGAAAATCCAAGCGAATTTTGGTAATGGTCTTACTCATCCAGGTATTGATAGTACTCATATCAAAAATGAGTTCTTCAAAAACATTTGTCGTTTGCGGAGCAACAGTTACAGATCGATTGGCAGCAAAATTGGGTTGATCTGTAGTTGTCCATAATAACTGAAAGGCGCCTGCAGCTTCAGACTTGGTTCTGATTTTTAATTGAGGGACTTGATTTCCCTTAAATTTTAGACCATTTCTCACAATAAAAGGATCATTAGAATTATCTGCTCTTATCAACCAAAATTCATCACTACTTGTATTGTTTGCAGCAGTATTAAATTGCTCAAAACTCTCATTGGTATTACTAAATTCAAAGTTTAAGTCTGAAGCATTGTTTGGATTACCGCAAGTCTCTGTTTCTACAATATCAGTTCTTCCATCGCCATCACTATCTAGAGCAGTAATTCCATCTAAATTATTCGTTGTACAAGGAAGAGTTGCTGGTTGAAAACTTCCATTGGTATCCCAGTTAAAGAAAATATTGGTTCTATTATCTCCTCCAAGATTTCTAAGTTTAAGGAATACATCTCCATTTCCTGCAATAAAATAGGCGTTATTAGTAGCATTTTCAACTGCCGATATAGAATTGAGACGTGGCAGATTAAAATTATGACCTCTTACCCTAAAATTTCCCAATTTTCCTAAGCCTTTAAAAAGTACGAATGCCAAATCCCCAGCATCTCCTCTATTCCATATCAAATGAATACTTTTATTTGATGGTGCTCGGTCTAGATAATAGGTATAGGTAAACCCTTGATTAACAATTGTTGGGAATTTATACGTTCCTGAAGATGCATTTCCAGACTCGTAGAAACAAACATCCTCTGTTCCTGATTTAGAACGCACTACCGATATTCTAGTCCCACTAGAATTAATACCTGCAAGCCATAATCCCGCAAAGAAATAATCAGATCGAGCAGCATTTCTCCAAGAAGGATGTCGATACTCATGTCCATCTCTAAGAAATGCAATATCTCTAATCAACGTAGTATTAGCTTTACCTGTTAATCCTCCGTCATAGTCTTTGAAAAACTGACCAGTTTTTCTTGCTCTAGTGTTATCAGCATTAGGTAAAGGAAAAAATCTAAATGGGAATGGTTCTGAAAATCCTTTGGTAGTTCCACGGAATGTAGGATTGAAATTCTCTGTAGCTCCTCCTCCGGTAATTTGTTTAATCATTTCTGCATTAGAACGATTCCATCCTTCAAAATGACAGTCAATATGTCTTCCTGGACCATCATAAAATCTAAAAAATTCTCGTACTCCATCAAATACTCCGAGATCTGTATCTACATTAAAGAGACTGTTTTCTATGGTTAGATCCCCGGCAAGCATAGATACCGTTTTATTATCACTGAAGGCGCAGTTATAGAAAACAGTGTTTTCATTGATACCGCCTACACCCAACCCGCTATATAATGCTTGGTCATTTCCATAAAACAAACCATCTTTAATCAATTGTCTTGTGTTTACATTCCAGCCAAAATTCTTTTTTATAGAGTGGTCAGGATTCAATCTATCAAAAACATCCCATCCTGTCATACACGTATGAGCCACAAAACCATCGAATCTCCCTAATGGTTCGGTTGAAGGGTTTACACCCTGAAAATAGGACAGATTACCAGAATCAAACATTGGTTTTTCTGGAAAGGCAAACCAAAACCCTGTTCCCTCAGTACCCGCGGCTACGTTATTTTCGAAATAATTATTTGGATTTGTAATCCAATAAGAAGCTGGGGTTCTATTTTGCGGTTCGTTAGCCTCGTTATCAGATGGTGTTAATTCTTCACCGTTCTTTGGCCTTCTCGTTACAAAAACCACATTATTTTTTATGGTATTAAAACGCTCTGCACCATCCTCTAGGAAAATACCATGACCAATATGATCATATGCAAACACCCCATCTACAGTTACATAATCAGTTCCATGAATAGTAACCGCCCTGTTGAAGGATTTATGAATACTGGAGTTTCGTAGATAACTCCCCTGTGATTGATCTTCATTTAAATGCCAATGGTAAGGGTAACGGCCTAATACTCCTTTTTGTCCCATTCTATACAATTCGATATTCTCTGAATGTGAAACAGAACCTTTCATCAGCATGATATGCCCTCCAAAACCATCATTATCATTAGTCCGACCTTGAATTTTTATATAGTGAGAAAGCAAACCAACTTCTCCTTGAATGTTTACATCCCAGGTTTTACCATCTGTCGATCTGGTATAAGATTTAGAACCTCCTATATGTTGATACTGGAGTGGTGCCGTTAGAGTGATTGTTTTTCCAACAACGGATGCAATCTCTACCTGATCTACTTGTTCCCACTGTTTACCATTTGCAGTTGCCAAGGCTGTAGAAGTTAAAGCAATCATATCCCCTGTTTCCCAATCTACGGTTTCTTTCAAGATAATTTGGGTATCGCCGGGGTTAGCAGTGATGGCGATATTCGTCCAGCTTTTTTTATTCTTCCCATGCAGCTCTAAAGCTCCACCATTTTGTACCATAATTGCCTTGTAGGAGGCTCCCAAGTTCGTGTTTTTTGGTCCCGTAAGTGTAATTTGGCAACGTATACCAGATGCGTTTTTGTTCGCAATATAGGGTTGATCTTCTGTACCTATTTCCATAGTTCCTCCATTGGCCACCACAATACTTCTGGCTTCCAAATCGATCCAGGCACCTCCTGCTTGCCAATTCACTGCACTTAGCTTTCCTTGTACTGTAATGTTCCTTGCTCTACAAGTCCCTAACATGACCACATCCATTCCCGGTGGAATAAGGATATCATCATTTGCTGTTGGTGCTATGCCATTGGGCCATGTAGAGGGTTGATTCCAAAAACCTGAATTAACAGGACTAATGGTTACCAAACTGATTGGCGGAGGAGCACAATCATATTTTGAAGCTACTTCGATAGTAGTTTCTTTGGGATAATTTGCAAAAAGATTACAAACCCCTAGAACAAATAATATCAGCATGGTAACTAATACAATACGGTCGATTTTTATTGATTTTTTCATGATTTGGTGGTTTTAAAAGTATAGAACATCACATAGCTATCTTTTGATAGTTTATAATGCATAGTATACCTAACCTCCTTATTACCAGAATAAGGAGATCAAGCATACAGGTACAAGAATCAAACTAACTATTGATTGACTACTCTTTAATAAAATGCAAAGATGTGTTGACGTGTTTACTTTGTATGTTTAATATATAGTTGCCTGCCTCCAAAGATTCTACAGGTAATTGATAGACTTGCACCCCTTTTATTTCTTTGATCAATACTCTGCGGCCAATCAGATTAAATACCTGGAGTGTCATCTTTTCATTTTCCAAACCACCAATGGATAACACATCACTTTTGACCGGGTTTGGATATAACATCAATTCTTGAGTGTCTTTTGCAGTTATCGAAATTTTACTCTGTTGATTCGCACAAGAAGGAGCTTGGGTAGAATTGCTAAAATAGATAGTGAAATCTCTATCCTTGGAAACTAGAGCCAGATTATTCTGATCCAATGCTACCCAATAGCTACCATCTAATCCTGAGAACCCCGTATTCTGAAGCATTACCTCGGGATTGGCATCATTAAGCTGAAAAGAAATCGTATCACTAAAGTCAATGTAGTATCCTGGTACTCCATCATCGGTATTGATCGCAAACTGATACAATCCATTATACTGTGGGTCCCAGTTGATGGTGAATTTTCTGAAGTTAGACAATGACGGTCCTCCATTACCCAAAACATAAACATTGTTGTATGTCACTCTATCCATAGCAGTTATCCCACTATTTATAGGAGTTCCAAATCTGCAATTGTTGCCATTTCCACCGCTATTATCATTCTGTACCGTTAGTACAAAAGAAGCTTCAGCGGTATTCCCATCATTATCTATAGCAACAGCCTTAAAGGTATATGTCCCTACATCTAATCCATTTACTTCTTCTGGATTTGGTGATCCATCGTGTCCCCATTCGTAAGGAGTGATATTTTCCTGACGCACTAAATTGTTATCGATATATAGCTTTACATTAGCAATACTGCCATCTGGATCAGTAGCATTAACAATAACTTCCATATCGTACCCTTTGGTTACCGTAAGGTTGCTCGAAGGTGTAGCAAAGGATACCTGAGGAGTTTCATTTGTATTCGCTGCTTGCACAGTAAGCACAAACGTTTTGCTTGTGGTAGCGCCATCATCATCGGTAGCTTCGGCCTTGATTGTATGTTGCCCCACAGATAACCCTAATAATTCACCTACATTGTTTCCTTTACCCCACTCATACGGTGCCTGAACTTCCTCGCGAACTAAGTTTCCGTCTACATATAATTTTACCCCTTCAATACTACCATCGGTATCCGAAGCATTTACAGTAACTTCAAAATTGGTATATCCTACTTCAACTGAAGTATTCCCAGATGGATCGGCAAAAGCAACTGTTGGAGGAGTATTCTCTCCTGGTGTAGTTCCATTTTTGGTGATCAAAATCACCCAGTCTTTACTCCCATTATTCGGAGCGTTCCCTAAAGATCTATTTCCTCCTCCGTTAACATTTGTTACTGATCCATTCTTAAGCGAACCACCATTACGAGGATCGTACCATTTTACGGTAAATTGTCCGTTTTGTCCATTCAAATTAAGGTTAGTACTACCTCCATTTTTCAAATAGACAACGTAGGCTTCGCCTTGTTTTGCGTAGCAATAATCATTATTACTGGACGAAAGTCCATTGTTATTTCGCATCTGGGTCAAAGGCAGATCTGTAATCTCGAAGAATCGAATTGCATGACGCCCATAATCCCACCATTTATCCCTACTTCTAAAATCCTGAAGGGATAGGTCAGAATGTGCGTTTTGATATCCAAAATACCATTCGTTACCCCATCCACCTGCAAGTAAGGTTCCCCACATGGCATTTTTTCGACCATCGGTATGTGAGTTTGCCGCATTGTTATCTGGTCGGATAGCATGTTGTGCATCCCCAGGTTCATCGCAAGCTACTGCCCATTTTTTTCCTGAGTTTCTAGAATCATCTATAGCTTCTTTTACCTTACTAAAAACATTTACAAAATCCGACTTATTGGTCTGTAAAGAGAAACCGGTTAGTCTAGACTGATTTCCTAATAAGTACTCTGGAAAATCATTTGGATGTTTATGAATCACAACATGGTGACGGTACGGATCATTTTCATAAAAATACTCAGCCATTGCTCGTTCTTGTGCTGGCGATTGATCTACAGGTTGTGGGCCTCCACCATTCTCTTCTCCTAAGTTCCAATTTAGGGCCAAATTATGACCAAATCTTGCAATCAATTCTCGGTAATACAACTTACGTTGGTTTCCAGTATTCCCATTATCCAATAGGGTTTCATTCTCAGTTTCTTGTGTTTTGAAATGGGCAAAGATTCCATTTTTCTGCATATGTTCAATAACGATAGCCCATTGTGCCATTTTGGAAACATCCATTCTTGAGCGTTGATCTCTTCCTGTATAAGGATACACATTATCATCATCTCCATTGATATTCATAGTCAGGAAAGACATTGAATTCAATCCTTCGCTGGCGATATAATTTACCGCTCCGATTAGTCCTTTTCCTTTCCCACTTTTCCAGGTAGGGTCTCCACTATTCCAATCTCCAACATGAGGCGTATAATTTTTTCTGCGATTCCCGGCATTAGGAGTATTATCAAAATCAGTATATGCAAATAAGTTCTCTGGAGAATCTGGTCCTTGTTTGATCATATACTCTCCTGTTTCGGCAAATTTTAAATAATGCTCCCCTACATATTGCAGACGCCCTTTTCCTCTAAAATCTCTACCTGTTTTGTTTGTAGCACCAATGTTGAAAGATCCGGTTTGGCCATTCATAAATCCAGCTACAGTTCCAGCAGTATTGCTTTCATTTACGGCTACATTGTTTCCTTTTCTAAAAGAAACACTATAGTTCCAGGTTCCTGTTTTGTCTGGTGCAAAATGCACTCTCCATTTGTTACCACTGGTAGCCGAGGTCTGTGCTGCATTTCCATCTGCTGCAAAATAACCAGGCACAACATAAGAAGGTGAACCACTTTGGTGAGTAAACGTAACGTTTAGACGATAGTTTAGGAATGGATTGTTGGAAGCGCCTTCGGAAGTATTCGGCCCGTTGAAGGTTAGGGTCACCTTATGCCATTTTTTTAACTCCCCAGTAATGGATGCTTCACTATTGTTATCTCCATCACCTCCATCATCATCACATTTCGTTTCTTGCAAAGAAAGATCGGTTGCATTTGCACTGGTGCGATTCAAGGTTACCCGATCAATAAGATGATGTTTGGATCGACCTGATAACAACATGGTATACGTCCCCGGATTGTCAAACTCTACAAAAATGTCACTAGCATTTTCTCCTCCATCCGAAGTTTTTGTAGACCAGGTCCAATTGGTTGTACCTGCAGAGTATACTTTGAGATATCCTTCTCCACTAGCTCCTTCGGGATGTGGTGTTTTTCCTGAACCCTTTGGATATACACGAAGACTTCCTCTTTGTCCATAAAAATCATCAGCATCCGGAAATTTTAACCACACATCATTCGCTTCGGTAGTACTGGTTCCCTCGCCTACTTTGGTTCTTGATAAAAACTGATATCTTCCTGGTGTGTTAATCTTGATTTCAGTAGTAATTACTCCATTTCCCGGATCATTAAAAAAGTCCTGACCAGTCCACTCGATATATCCATTTCCTGTAAATCCGGAAACTCCTGATTTTTTAGGCCAATTTCCCGGGGTTTGAAGGTTCTCAGCTTCAATAACCACCATCCCATTTTTTTCTTCATAACCGGTACATGAGGAATCTCCTCCGGTGTTATCACCTCCACCATTTGAATTTACTGTAAATGAAACGGTATCTTCTGCTGTGGCTCCGTCATCGTCGGTAACCACTACTTTTATCGTATAATTTCCTGCCTGAATATTGTCTAGCGGATGTGGTGTATAATTTGTACCATCCGTATCTACCAAATTTCCATTTACAAAAACTTCGTGTTTTGTAATATTTCCATCGGCATCATTCGCATTAATGGTAACCGACAAATCACTACCCGCCGTATAGTTGGATTGATTAGGATTGGTAATAGCAACTGTTGGTTTTTGATTATTGGTGTTACCGCCCCCAGAACAATTGGTCCATACCTTGAAATCATCAAAAAAGATATAATCATCTTGGGGAGAATGCCATACAGGATCTGTTCGATTTCCTCCTCGATAGGTATGCATCACGATAGAATTTATTTTAACGCTACCTTTACCAGACAAACGGAACATCACGTTGTCCTGATCTACTAATTTTTGACCATCGATATACATTT
Organism: Aquimarina sp. AWH4_224; assembly: GCF_056160245.1. NCBI lineage: Bacteria > Pseudomonadati > Bacteroidota > Flavobacteriia > Flavobacteriales > Flavobacteriaceae > Aquimarina > Aquimarina sp. AWH4_224. The sequence continues at coordinate 138,974 of NZ_JBSWWU010000007.1, forward strand.
TCAAAACCCCATTTCGTTGCCCAGGGGTATTGAGTTTTAAGTATTGTTTTACAGTATACCATCGATTTCTTTTCAACTTTAAGTCCCCTAATCTGGTGTTCCCCCCACATCGTGTTTCTCTATTAGGCAAGTAATCATAAACGATAAGATATGGCTCTTGTGTATGGGCTCGATTTGATCTCCACATCAAGCGACACGAAAAGGCGTTGTTGATGGTGTTTTGATTTTGTGTGCATCCTGCGGGTTGTGCTCCATTGGGTGTCGAAGCTCCGCCCAATCCAGGGAGTTTCCCTCCTGTAGCCCAGACAAAGTCATTTGCAAATTTTACTCGATACTCCAGCGTAGCCTCTTCTGCACCATCAAAACTACTATCGAATACAAAACCGCCGCTACGCCCACTGGCATCATTCTTAGTAAATTGTGCTCGTAACTCTCCGTTAATTACTCGGTTTCTTTGAGGAAAATCATTGCTTAACCCGCGTACATTTCCTCCTGAAGTTCTTCCTGCAATTTTAGGAAAATCGCTGTTTGCCAGGCTTCGAGTGTATAGCTTGTTCTGCCCATTATATTGGTTAAAATTTTGATCAATCACTAATCTGCTATTACCGCAGTCTTGTGCTGTAGCTCCCCAAATCATGCATAGCATCGCTAGCATAATTTGCCAATTATGTATTGTGAGGCTTCGTGTTTTCATTGTGTTTGTTTAAGTGTTGAACATTTAAGTGTTTCTTGTGTGTTTTTGGTTGTTTTTATTGTTTAATAAATCTTGTTTTTACATTTTGCGTATCAGAAATTACCTCAAGAAAATACATACCTGATGGTAATTCTTCTAGAGAAATACTTACATCCGATTGCTTTATGGAAACTGGTAGAGAAAGAACAACTTCACCATTCATATTCATGACATTTACCTGATCTGTAGTAGGTGGGAGATTATCTATAGCAATAGAACTTTTTGCTGGATTTGGGTATGGCCTTAGGTTTTGTGTGTTGCTTATTGAAGTTACTTTTTGCCGATCTCCTTGCATGCACAATGGTGCTTGCGAAGAATTACTGAAACAGATTAGTGTTCCATTATTTTTTGATTTTAAGATCAGTTCCCCATTTTCTAGGGTTACCCAATAACTATCATCTAATCCTGCTACACCTGTATTTCTTAATGTAATTTCTGGGTGTTCATTTTTGAGTTGAAACTCGGCTGTATTGCTAAAATCCACATACCAATTGGGGAAACCATCATTGGTAATCAACGCAAACTTGGAAAGCTCATCATAAATAGGATTCCACTTTACTGAAAAGTTGACGAAATTACTTAGGAAACTAGGAGCTCTATTTCCCATAATATGTACATTATTGTAATACACATTATCCAACCCAGGAATTCCTCTGGTATCGGGTAAAGCAAAATCACAAGCATTATTGTTTTCTACCGTAAGGATGATCGAAGTTTCTTTGGTTTCTCCTTTGCGATTGGTAGCAATGGCTTTTATAAGATGCATTCCTTCTGCCAGGCCATTGACTTCTTCGGGGTTTGGAGATCGATCATGCCCCCAGGTATATGGGTAGAAACGCTCCCTTCTCACAAAAGTATCATCGATATATAATCGAACTTCCTGGATACCATTTTCTTCGTCGGTGGCATTAACTTCAATATCCAAATCATAACCTTCTTGTAGGGTTAGATCTGTTGATGGTGTTTTGAAAGATACTGACAGTGAACTATCATTTTCATCTCCAGAATCATCATATCCTACCCTTGTTTTAGATACAATCAGATCGTCAAAATAGGCATATTGATCTTTGGTAGGTTTGTAGGCATCACTGCTTCCACCAAAAAAAGTAGACAGATAAATGCTATTCAATTGAATGTCCTCTTGTCCATTTTGTCTGTAATCCCCGTTATCGGTAATATCGATAGCCAATTCTCCATTTAACCACCCTCTCATAATCCCGTCGTTCTCTCCTGGAGTATTGAGTTTATGATAAACCTCTATGTGGTTCCATGCTCCCTTTTTTAGTTTGACCTGGTCGGGTTGCGGTCCTCCAGGTTCGTCATAGGGATCTAGTAAACTCCAATTTACAGATGCCGTCCATCCATCCCAACTAGGTCTGGTTTCAAAATGGTTATAAAACTCCAGCAATCCATCATATCGCCACATTAAACGAAGTGACATATTTCTATCTCTAGTTTGGTAAGACAGCCCTGGTAATTTAGCCCCTGCTCTAAACTCAAAATCTTCTGGGATATACACATTATAACTGAAATACAACTCCTCAAAGGTGTCATAATGATTCCAAAATAACTTGGTATGCATCCCACTATCATTGGTCTTTACTTTTCCCTTAGGATATTTCACTTTTAAGACATTTCCTTTGTTTTGAAATTCGGAAATGAATACTCTCCCTTCATCTGCACCTTTGCAAAAGTTGACATTCAAAGCTTCTTTCGCCTCTTCTTCATTGTACTGTCCTGTAGCGAGTTGATCAAAATTGTTGTGATACACAATATGTTGCTGAGCACACATAAGGTTGACACATAGCAATAGCGATCCACCCAACCATTTTTTTAGCGTTGAATACTTCATAGTTTTAGAATTGAAAATTGAAAATAGTCACCGGGAAACCCCTAAATCACCCGGTGACACAGTTTAAACATTGCATCTCCTAATGCTTCGTAAATAACGTTGAACTTTGATATCTTATCCCTTTCACGACTAGGATATACATGCCAGAGTCAAGATCCGCCACATCAATTTGTGGACGGTTATTTTTTATGTCTTTAGTGAGTAGTACTTTCCCTTGCATATCAATAATCTGAAGGAGTGATGCTTTTTCTGAAATATTTTCTAGATACATCATCTCGTCCTGAACTGGATTCGGGTATAGTTTTACAGGTATTTCTTCAAAAGCTACTTCCGGGCTTTTGGCAGCACATGTGGGAGCATTATCCGAATTACTGAAATAGATTGAGAAATCACTATCTTTTGAAACCATGACAAAGTTAGCTCCATCTTTGGCCACCCAATACGAACCGTCCCAACCTGATAACCCAGAATTAGAAAAAGTAACTTCGGGATTAGTCGTATCGAAACTATAACTCGTCACATTTCTTAAATCTACGTAGTAGTCCGGTTGACCATTGGTTGTATTTACCGCGAATTGGTACAATCCATTGTACTGTGGATTCCAATTGATTCTGAAGCGTCGGATATTGGATACATCGGGGCCTCCTGTTCCTAGTACATGTACTTTGGTATATGAAGCTTGATCAAATGCTGGTAATGCCCCTGCAAGCGGTGTCCCGAATGAGCAATTGTTATCTCCTCCTCCGGTAGTTTCTTGCTTTACCGTTAAGGTAAATGTGCTTTCTGAAGTGGCTCCTTCATTATCGGTCGCAATCGCTTTAAAAACATGTGTTCCAACTGGTAAGTTATCCACTTCTGAAGGGTTTGGTGAACCAGCATGTCCCCATTCGTATGGATCAAAATTTTCTTGTCTGATAAAATTATTATCAATGTATAACTTTACATTGCTCACACTGCCATCACTATCTGTGGCAATTACTTTTACATATAGATTATATCCTTCTTCTACGGTAAGGTCACCAGAAGGAGAAGAAAAGAATACTGCTGGAGGTTGATTAGAAGTAACACTAGTTACCGTAGCGGTAAATGAGGTGCTTTTTTTGGCTCCATCATCATCCGTAGCCTCTACTTTAATAGTGTGTGTTCCAACAGGTAATCCTAACAACTCATTTGCATTATCACCTGCTCCCCATTCGTAGGGTGCACTTTTTTCTTCTCGTACCAGATTTCCATCAACATATAACTTTACGTTGTCTATAGTTCCATCGGTATCAGTTGCATTTACTTCAACCTTAAAATTGGAATATCCTTCTTGCAAGTTCACATCTCCTGTAGGAGTAATCAAAGATATTGATGGTGCCTGGTTGGTACCTCCTCCATTACAAGGAACAATGTTCCAACTTGGACAAGATTGTGTAACAAAATTTGTAGTCCCGTCACTTACAGGAAAATCTGGTGAATTTGGATTACGAGTATTATTCCAGACGTGAATTTCGCTAGGGCTACCTTGTTTTTTTCTCGCTGTTGGAATTTCGTTAGCCCTACTTCCTAAATTAAATGTATTGTCAAAAATGGCATTTCTAAATCCTGTGTTGAATCCGGTTCCTCTATCTAGAAAATCAATTCCTGCATTAAGAATAGCAGATCCATCTCTATTAAACGTATTGTTATACACAAATCCATAGGCTCCTTTAAGGTCTATAAAGGCATCTGCACTGTTCTCTCCTGATATCCCTTGGGCAGAGAATGTACAATTGCGGATAATAGTGTTTTTGGTTCCTTCTTTGATATCTGCACCTTCGGCGGTTACATTAGGTCCAATGATACAATCTTCAATAGTATTATTATCACACCTTGGGTTGTATTTGTTATCAAATATGTTTCCGGCTTGTGATGCGCTCTCGTGCTGTCCTTTGTCCGATCCCACATAAAGACCTTCACCAATTCCTGGTTTTTTGATTCCTATATTATATACCTGACATCCTTTTACCAGGTTATTACTAGATCCATCTCTTAAGTGAATTCCTTCTTCTCCCAATTCTCGAACCACTACATTTTGGATCACTCCGTGATTGGCATTGTCAAAAACAATTCCTTTGGATCCTTCTTCCAGAATTAAATCTTTAAGAATCCAGTAATCTCCTAGAATAAACATTACATAACCATCATAGCTCCCGCTAACTCCTTTTAAAATTGGAGGATTAGATGGATTTTTCGCTCTTAGCGTAATTGGTTTTGAAGCTGTTCCATTTTTATCAGATCCAAATCGTGTAGCCTTATTTCCAAAGTTGAACTTATCTGTAGCTGTATAGGTCCCAGATGCTACAATAATTTCGTCACCCGGTTGCGCATTCTTCATTGCTGCTATAATACAATCTACATTATTACATTCGATAGTCCCAGAAGGAGGTGGAGGTGGTGGATTTCCAGAATCATCAGACCAATTCTTAACAATGTCTTTTACAAATACACCGTAAGGAGTAAGTTCATTATTTACCAATCCGGTGACCCCCTTTCGTAATTGTACTTTTGAAGAACCTTCAGTTCTATTTGGATCACTATTACTGGGCTTATCACTTACCGACCAGGTTACATGGCTAATATCATTATCCTTGATAAATTGCATCCATCGTTCGGTTTCGGCAGTAGCGATACCACCATCACCACTAGCATCAACAGCACCCCATTCGGTTACAAAAAGTGCGACACCATTATTCATAGCAGTTTGTGCCTTGTTGCGAAGAAACTGGGTATGTGTTCCTGCATAAAAGTGCAGTGTATAGGCAGTGTTTGTATCATTAATTGGGTCATTAGAAGCGACGTCCACATCTTGTGACCATGTAGGAGATCCTACTACGATTAGGTTATCAGGATCCTCTGATCGGATTGCTGCGATTACCGTATTAGCATAGTTTTTTACCTGAGTCCAGGACTGACCAATAGGTTCGTTGTATACTTCATAAATAATGTTAGGTTGGTCTCCATAGAGTTGTGCCATTTCCTTAAAGAAATCTGCAGCTTCTTGCGTATATCTTTCGGCTTCATGAGTGTGCCAATCGATGATTACATAAATGCCCTTGTCTATGGCAGCATCAATCACCTTTCTAATTTTGGTTTTTTGTGCATTAGGGCTATCGATATATCCATTACCGGCATCCCAGTTTTCTTTTACTCCCATGGCTACTCTTATTATGGAGCTATTCCAGTCATCAGCTAGATGCGATACGGTTTCTGCATTGTAAAAGTCAGAAGTATCTCCTGCGTTACTCCAAAAAAGACTGTTTCCGGCAAGACTGGTTGGGACGTTGTTTTTGTCAACAATTTTGTTCCCGTTTACGCGAAGTAGTCCGTGTTGTTGAACGGGAGTTTGGGCATTCATACATAATGAAACTAAAGTAAAGAGTATACCATAAATAAAGCCTTCCCTACTTGTAAACATTTCGTAGATAATTTTCATGATTGTGAGTTTGTTAAAAGTTTAGGTTCTACATTTTTTTCCACAGTCGATTACTTGCAATGACCAGTAGCCGTTGATCATATGCTTTCTTAGACATGGATATATTGAATAGCATTGCTAATTCAATACATTAATTTAAAATAAACCTTAGGGTTATAAAGGGGAAACGGAACCTTTAAGGTGAGTTCAATACAAAACAGTTATTCGTTTTGTATATTATGTACAGATTTTCGAGATCTCATTGTTTTCATAGTGTTAGGTTTGTGTTTAACGGTTATCCTAATTTTTCCCAAATTTCTGTTTAGTGTTCCTTAATCAAATAAATCATCCAGGGGTAATAGATCAAAATTTGATGATTCAATATTAAGGAAACTTTCAGGTTCAAGAGTACGATAATAGGGGTAAAAAAATACAAACATCTGATTTTCAGAACGAAAATTCTACTACAAAGCACGAAAAAGTTATTATTGTATCGAAGTATATTTTATCTTTATAAAGTAAACTCGTCAAGATGGATTCATAATATTCCAAAAATTTGGCGTTATCTTTAAAAGTTCTTTAACCAATCACCCCAATGAATAATGAAATACACTATTAGCATACTAGTATGGGTAGTTCATTTTTTTGCTATATCTCAAGAATACAACTTCAATAACTTTGTTCATCTATCTGTCGCCGAGGGATTATCGCAAAGTACAGTTTTAGCCATAGAACAAGATCGATTAGGTCAAGTTTGGATGGGTACACGAGATGGTCTTAATAAATACGATGGAGAGGAAATTACAGTATATCAAACCGATCCCCAGAACGACACCTCCATTAGTAATAATGACATTCTTTCTATTCTGGAAGACACCGATGGGTATATATGGGTGGGAACGTACAACGGTTTAAATCGTTTTGATCCAAAAGAACAAAAATTCACACGGTACTTCTACACTACCGAAGACAATAAAAACCAGCATTTTTCTATAAGAACCATAAAAGAGATTGATCAAAATCAGCTTTGGCTAGGTACTTCGAGTGGTTTATTTATTTATCAAAAAGACAATGTCGAATTTGTAGAAATCCAAGATGCTTCGGAATATGGAAAGGAAATTTCAAGCAGCACCATAGCGGTTATTTTTAAAGATCAAAATCATCAAATTTGGATTGGATCTACAAAAGGACTTTATCAGATCCAACCCGGCAGTTTTAAGGTCGTTAAATATCCATGGATTGTAAACAATGAATCCAGAAACATACAAATCCAGGCGATAAGCAATGACCAAGATGGCAATCTATTGATAGGGACAAAAAGTAATGGACTACTGGTCTTTGACAAAAATAAACGTAACTTTTCTCCTTATCAAAGTTTACCTACAACGACGCCTTCGATCGCTAGTCGGGACATACGTAAACTGTGTTATGACAGGGCAGGAAACTTATGGGTGGGTACTTATAATGGACTATTTATCATTCAAAAAGATCAAAGTATTCTTCATGTCACTACACAACCAGGAGATCCTAAAAGTCTAAGTAAAAATAGTATTAAAGAAATTTTTATGGATCGTAACGGATCTATCTGGATAGGAACCTATTATGGTGGGATTAATCTTTGGGACCCTTTCAATACCAGCTTTAGTACTTTTTATGATATTCGTGGCTCCCTGGCATTAGATTTGGGAGTCGTAAGTGCTATGGTAGAGGATGATCAAAATAGATTCTATTTTGCCACAGAAGGCCAAGGAATAAAAGTAGTACATAGCGATGGTACATCTGATCTTAATACCACACAGGCACTTCATAAAAAACTTTTGAGTTCAAATATCAAATCCCTACTCCTCAAGAACAACAAGTTATGGATAGGTACTTTAAAATCTGGAGTTCATTTATTTGATCTTACCACTCAAAAATTCGATGACACTCCCGAATTAAAACATATCAATACCTTTCTTGAAAACAAATCCATTTATGCAATCACGGCTGTAGAAAACTATATAGTTTTTGGAACCTTTGGAGATGGTGTTTTTGTTGTAAATCGCAATACATTAGATGTAACTCATATCGGAGTATCTGATCTGGGATCTAACGGGGTCACCAATGACCGTATTCGCACGATGATTTTTGACAAGGACAAAAACCTCTGGATAGGTACCGACAAAGGACTTAACAAAATTAGGTATGATGATATTAGCAAAACCTCTCCGCCAGTTGCTCATTTTCTATATGATCAAAACACCTTTTATGGGCATAATGTGATCAGTTTGTATCAAACCGTAGAAGGAAAAATTTATGTAGGCACCAAAGAAAGAGGAGTTTTACAATTTGAAGGTAATCAATTTACAAAAGTAGATTTCAAACTTTTGAATTCTAAAATTACTTCAGCATTTAGTATCGTAGAAGACCAGCAGCAAAACCTTTGGATCGGTTGTAATCTTGGGATGGTAAAATACAATCCTTCTTTACAAAGAGCTACCATCTATAACCAATCAGAGAATTTTATGGGTAACGAATTTATCAACAACTCTTACCTAAAATCTAAAAACGGAAATTTATACTTTGGAGGAATTAAAGGCGTCTCTTTTTTTAATCCTAAACAAGTCAAAAAAAACAATTTTGATCAAAACGTGATTTTATCTGAATTTAAGATCAACGGAAAAACCATTGATGAAAATATTTCCTATCTGGATAAAATCACCTTGAACTATGATCAAAATTCTTTCTCGATCAATTTTGCACTTCCTAATTTCATCAACCCAAACCACAAGTATGCATATCGTTTGGTAGGATTGAATGACGATTGGAAGTTTACCGATAATCATGAGGTTTCCTACACCATTCAAAAACCAGGGAATTACATTTTTGAAGTAAAAGAAGCGAATAATGAAGAAACCTGGAATAAAACTGCAACTGTTCTACCCATTACACTAAAAGCAGCATTCTGGAAAACACCATTAGCTTATTTTTTATACTTCTCGGCAGTAGTTTTTACCTTGTATCTGATCTACAACAACATGCGGGCAAAGCTGATCCTTTCTCATAAATTAAGATCAGAACGAAAAGAGCGCATTCAGCAAAAAGAAATTAATCAATCTAAACTTGAGTTCTTTACAAATATCTCTCACGATTTTAGAACTCCCCTAACCTTAATCCTTGCTCCATTACAGCAAGTGATTGAAAATTATAAAGGCAACAAAGAGGTTTTCAAAAAACTTCAGGTCATTGAGAGTAATGCTAGCCAATTATTGAAACTCACCAACCAGCTCTTGGATTTCCGAGCGTTAGAAAACCACCACACCCAGTTGCTGACCGAAAACGACGATATTGTAAGATTTATCAAAAACATCTATCATTCCTTTGAAGAATATGCTGACCTAGGAAATTACACTTATTCTTTTGAAAGTGTCGAGGATGAAATCCAATTGTATTATGACAAAACGAAACTAGAAAAGGTGTTTTTTAATGTGATCTCTAATGCATTCAAATACACTAAAAAAGGAGGGATCATTAGTGTTAAAGTAAATCAGGATACAGATCATGTGATTGTTGAAATTGCTGACAATGGGAAAGGAATTGATGAAAAGTTTATACATAAAATCTTTGATAAATATTACGAAGTGGCTAGTGATTTGCAATATCAAAAACATTTCAATCAAGGTAGTGGTATCGGGCTTTTTATCGCCAAAAAAGCTATTGATTTACATCATGGTAAGATAACCGTAGATAGTGAAGAACAAAATGGTTCTGTGTTTAAAGTATTTTTGAAAAAAGGGAAAGCCCACTTAAAGGAAAACGAAATCTCAACTGCTAAGGAAGGTTATATTTCCAATCATGCAGAGATGATCCCAAAAACGGAAAATACCATAGAAGTTGAATTCAAAAACATGCTTGTTTCTACGGAAAAAGAAGTGGTTTTGATAGTTGAAGATAATGATCAGTTTAGACAGTACATGATTGATCTCTTAAAAGAGTCTTATAGTATTATTTATGCTATAGATGGAGAAGACGCTTATCGAAAAACGCTAAAATATCATCCTAGTCTTATTATTAGCGATGTAATTATGCCCAAAAAATCAGGAACCGAACTTTGTAACCAGCTAAAAAACGATGACAGAACCTGCCATATTCCTATTATTTTGCTTACCTCAAGATCATTGCAAATACATAAACTTGAAGGTTTAGAATCTGGTGCAGACGCTTATTTTGAAAAACCTTTTAATATCAAAGAATTTCTGTTGGTTGTCAACAATCTTCTTAATACAAAGAAGCGATTAGAACAACAAATCAATACCAATATACTAAGTGATGAAGATCATATTTCAGTAGATGATAAACTGTTCCATAAGGCGTTGACTCTAGTAGAAAATCATATTGACGACCCTACTTTTAATATTGCCTTTTTTTGTTCGGAACTTGGGTTGAGCAGAACTATGCTATTTATAAAAATTAAAGCCTGGACCAACCTTACTCCTAAAGAGTTTATTCTTTCTGTTCGCATGAAAAAAGCAAGTCAGTTATTAGAACAGACCGAGTACAGTATTTCAGAAATTGGATATAAAGTAGGTTTTAAAGACCCAAAATATTTCTCAAAAGCGTTTAAAAAGTATTATAAAAAAACCCCGACAGAGTATGCAGAGAAGTTTGGTGCATAACTCGATTTTTTTTTAATCAATACGCTAAAAAGGACTTATGTTCATAACACCAGGCTCAACGCTCATTAGGCTCTGCAGAAATCACAATGTTATGATCTTTATGAGATTGATAATGTGCGCTGGCATGTTTATTAGGAGAAGAATCACAACAAAGGGTGACCCCACAAATCTGACAAGTTCTAAGATGCACCCAAGTATCCCCAGTTTTGACGCACTCTGCACATTCAAAACGTTCATGTCTTTTAAGGTTTTCTGCATCAAAATCCTTAAGGTGATCACATATTTTGGGTTTTAGTGGCATACTGGATTCATTTTTCAAACATTACATTTCAGATAAATATTCGTGCACAAACTTAATGGCCATGGCCCCCTCGCCTACTGCTGAAGCTACACGATTCATAGCTCCTGCTCGCACATCTCCAGAGGCAAAAACTCCGGGACTACATGTCTCCAGTAAAAAGGGTTCTCTATCTTTTTTCCATACTTTTTTGAAATCATCATATCTACTTAGATCTCTACCGGTTTCAATAAATCCTCTTTCATTTTTAATGATTCCTAATTCGATCCAATCGGTATAGGGGCGAGCTCCAATAAAAATGAATAAGGCATCAGCTGGAACTTCTCTTACCTCATCAGGATTATTACAGGTAAGTTCTAAAGTAGTTAAACGTTCGTTCTCCCCCATCGCTTTGGTAACATTGGTATGCCCTAGTAACGTAATATTATCAATGGCATCGATCTGATCAATAAGATAACTAGACATGCTGCTGCTCAAATCCTTTTTGCGCACTACGATGTATACGTTTTTGGCAAATTTGGAAAGGTACACTGCGGATTGCCCTGCAGAATTTCCTCCTCCAACAATATATACTTCTTTATTGCTACAGGCCTGTGCTTCGGTCATCGATGATCCATAGTACACTCCTGCCCCTGTGTATTGATCAATTCCTTCGGCTTCTAGTTTTCTGTAATTTACTCCGGTAGTAATCACCACACTTTTGGTACTAATGCATTCTCCGTTTCCTAAGGTTAAACTTTTGTATCCATCTTTTTCGGAAATCGAAGTCACCTCTTGTGGGGATAAAAATTCGATACCAAATCGTTTGGCTTGTGTAATCGCTCGGTGGGTTAATTCTTGTCCGCTCAATCCTTTTGGAAATCCTAAATAATTTTCAATTCTGGAACTAGTACCGGCCTGACCTCCCGGAGCATGTTTTTCGATAAGCAGTGTTTTGAGTCCTTCTGATCCGCCGTATACTGCTGCTGCTAATCCCGATGGGCCTGCACCAATAATCACTACATCATACAGGTTATCCTGCGGATGTGCATTGAGTCCTAAAGCAGTGGCCAACTCGATAATATCCGGGTTTTTATAACAGCTCCCATCCTGTAAAGACACTACAGGCATATCTGTGGGGTTAAGGTTATGTAATTCTGCCAATTCTTGCGCTTTATCGCTGGTTTCTATATCCAACCATTGAAACGGAAATAAGTTTCCGGATAAGAAATCCTTGATGTCATGCGATTTTGGAGAAAACTGATAGCCAATTACTCGAATACCTTCAAAATCAGGTTGAAAATTCAACTGCCAGGCATCCAAAAGATCATTCAACACTGGATACAGTTTTTCTTCTGGTGGATTCCAGGGTTTGGTAAGGTAATAATCCAACTGCACATCATTGATCGCTTTGATGGCGGCGTCGGTATCAGAATAAGCGGTAAGCAACACTTTTTTGGCTTCTGGAAAATGTTTCTTTGCCTCGCTTAAAAATTCTACACCCAGCATTTCGGGCATACGTTGATCTACCAAAAAAAGGGCAACGGTTTCATTTTTTTTCTTGAGATCTACCAAGGCTTCCAGCGCATCATTGGCAGAAAGGGTACTCATAATTCTATATTCCTTGCGATATTGCGATTTCAGGTCTCTGGTTACTGCACGTAATACCTGCTCATCGTCGTCTAATGCAAATAGGATGGGTTTTTTCATTTCTTATCTAGTGTTTACTTCTGCCTTAAAAATTAAAATTATCTGGATCTGGCCCAGTACGTTTATTTTGATCTAAGGCATCTATGCGATCCATATCCTCTTGGGATAATTCAAAATCAAACAGATCGGCATTGGATTGTATTCTTTCTTTTTTTACAGATTTAGGGATGGTAACTACGCCCTTCTGAAGGTTCCATCGCAATACAATTTGTGCGACGGTCTTCTTATACTTCTCGGCGAATTGATCCAGGATCTTCAGATCAAATATTTTACCCTGCATCATGGGAGACCATGCTTCATATTGAATATGGTTCTGATTACAAAAATCGATCAAATCCTGTTGTACAAGATGCGGATGAAATTCCATTTGATTGACCATAGGAACGATTTCGGTATGTTGCATCAAATCTTCGAGATGATGTTTCATAAAGTTACTCACCCCGATCGCTCTAATTTTTTTCTCTTTATACAATTGCTCCAGGGCTTTCCAGGTATCGATATATTTTCCTTGCACCGGCCAATGCACCAAATACAAATCCAGATAGTCCAGCTGCAATCTGTTTAGGCTATCTTCAAACGCCTTCAATGTATTTTCGAATCCCTGATCGGCATTCCATACTTTGCTTACCACAAAAATATCTTCTCTTGGGGTTGGACTAGTTTGTATCGCCCTACCCACTCCTTCTTCGTTTTTATAAATACTTGCGGTATCGATATGTCTATATCCTGTTTCCAGTGCCCAGTGTATGGCATTTACTACCTCTTGTTCATTGTCGGCCAAATACACTCCTAAACCAAAATAAGGCATACCTACCCCATTATGCAATTGAAATGTACCTTGTATATCTGTAATCGCTTTCATATTAATCTATAGGTAAACAAACGGTAAACGTGGTTGCTCCAGGTTGTGAAGTCACTTTTATATCTCCATTGTGTTGGTTAATAATTCGTTGTACAACTTCTAATCCGATCCCTGTACCTTCCCCGATACTTTTGGTAGTGAAAAAGGGATCAAAAATATTTCCAATATGTTCTTGCGGAATTCCTTTCCCATTATCGGTAATATCAATCTTGATAAAACTTTTGTCTTTGTTGGTTGTAATTTGCAATCGCCCCGAAGGCTCCATGGCATCCACCGCATTATCGATCAAATTGGTCCAGACCTGATTAATCTCGCTGATAAATATTTTGGGGTGGGGTAGCTCGCTAGCAAAATGCTTTTCTACTACGATATTTTTCTTTTTTAGTTTATGTTTCAACATCACCAATGTGCTATCGATCCCGGTATGGATATCGGCCGCTACTTTTTCCTGAGCCCGATCCATATGCGTATAGCTTTTTACCGATTGCACCAGTTTGGCTATTCTATCTGAAGCTTCACTAATCTCATCTACGATTTTTTCGGTAGTCAATACATTCTCTATCCATTCTACAGCACTGGCAAAGTTCTCTTCTCCAGTGGTGTCATAAATCTTTTGTAAAGCTGGGATGTCGATACAAAAATCGATCAGGGTTTCGGTAAGTTCGAAAGCATCTTCCAGCCCATGATCTTCTAGCCATTCTTCTAGCTCGTCTTCTTTTTCGGCACGTTCGGTAAGTTTCATGTTATTTTCTGGGCGATTGGTAATGCTATTAAAAAGAATATCGTTGATGGTATCTACCTGATCTCCTGTAATACGTATCGAAGTCACTCTTTTGAATTTTTCTGGAACATGCGCTAGATGTTTCTTCAAGGCTTTGGCACTGCTTACCATTGCAGATGCTGGGTTATTTAACTCATGGGCCAAGCCCGCTGACAATTTCCCCAAGGCCATCATCTTTTCTGACTGCACATTGTTTTTGGTAAATTCTCGCACCCGAGAGGTCATATTATGTACCAAGGATTCTGTGAGTTCATAATGATTGGCTACCATTTCTTTAAAAAAGGATTTTTCCAGAAGAAGGATTTTGGCATCCTGGGTGACCTCTCCATACCCTGCGGCAGAACTCATCCTGGAAAATGGCAATAGCCCTGCAATTCCATTTTTCGAAATTTCCCCAACTACTTTGAAGTTTCCATTTTGCTCTAATTTGATGATGATTTTCCCTTCGAGAATAATCGATAAATGCTCGGTAGCATCTCCTCTTTTAAACAGAAATTCTCCTTGTGTAAACGTCTCAATATCAGATTTATCGATCAACCATTGCAATTGCTGGTCAGGAACATTCAAGAAATCGGGTATTTCTCGTAGTTGTTGTGTGGTTGGTTTCATTAGCTAAAATTACCTAATTAAAACCCATATTACAATACCAATATGTGAGACAACTCTTAAGATTTTGATAAAACTTGGTAGAATGAAAATTAAAAAAGGACATTCACTATAAAATGAATGTCCTTTTTGTACTCAAGGTGGGAATCGAACCCACACTCCCGAAGGAACTGGATTTTGAATCCAGCGCGTCTACCAATTCCGCCACTTGAGCAATTTGGTATTGAATTAGACGGCAAAATTAAAAAAATATTTATTCCCTACCAGCAAATAAGTAATAAAATAAGCAGGAGAGTTAAAATAAATTTTTAAATTTGCACCTTGTTTTTCAAAAGTTAGTTTTAACTCATTACAATACAACATTTTACCCTATGCCACCCGTAAACACTGAAGCAAAATTTTTTGCGTGTAATCAAAGTACAGAACTTGCAGAAAAAATAGTAACCGCTTACGGTGCAGAATTGGGAAATGTGATCACATCCACATATAGCGATGGTGAGTTTCAACCTTCTTTTGAAGAATCGGTAAGAGGGTCTCGAGTATTTATCATTGGATCTACGCATCCAAACTCTGATCACCTTATGGAAATGCTATTGATGCTGGATGCTGCAAAAAGAGCTTCAGCCAGACATATTACCGCAGTATTACCTTATTATGGGTGGGCGCGACAGGATAGAAAAGATAAACCTAGAGTTCCTATTGCTGCAAAATTGATTGCCAAAATGCTTGAAACAGCAGGAGCAACAAGAATCATTACTATGGATCTACATGCCGATCAGATTCAGGGATTCTTTGAAAAACCGGTGGATCACCTGTATGCTTCTACGATTTTCTTGCCTTATTTGCAATCACTAAAGCTGGATGATTTGACTGTTGCATCTCCGGATATGGGAGGTTCCAAAAGAGCCTACGCCTATTCAAAAGCATTAAAAAGCGATGTAGTTATTTGTTATAAGCAACGTGCCAAAGCCAATGTGATTTCGCACATGGAATTGATTGGAGATGTAACCGGAAAGAATGTAGTATTAGTAGATGATATGGTAGATACTGCGGGGACATTGACCAAAGCAGCAGATTTGATGATGGAAAGAGGAGCAAAAAGTGTAAGAGCTATTTGTACTCACCCAATTTTATCAGGTAGTGCTTATGACCGATTAAATGACTCAAAACTAGAAGAGTTGATCGTAACCGATTCGATTCCTCTAAAACAACAAAGTGATAAAATTAGAGTGGTTAGCTGTGCAAATCTATTTGCCGATGTGATGCACCGAGTGCACCATAACGAGTCGATCAGCTCTAAGTTTATAATGTAAATTAGTAATATATAAATTTTTAAAATGAAATCATTAACAATCAACGCATCTCAAAGAGAAAGCGTGGGCAAGAAAGCAACTAAAGCCCTACGTAATGCTGGACAGGTACCTTGTGTGATCTATGGTGGAGACACTATTGTACACTTTGCAGCTCCAGAAATTGCTTTCAAAGATTTAGTGTACACTCCAGACGTTCATACCGTGGTAGTAGCGTTGGATAATGGCACAAAAATAAACGCGATCTTACAGGATATCCAATTTCACCCTGTAACCGATAAAATTCTACACATCGATTTCGTTCAAATCTTCGACGACAAGGCCATCACTATGGAAATTCCTTTCAGAACGGTTGGTAACTCTCGTGGTGTAAGAAATGGTGGTGTATTGCGTTTCAACCTTAGACGTATCAAAGTAAAAGGTCTTGCTGCCAAACTTCCTGATGTTATCGAAGGAGATATCACTCAACTAAAAATCGGAAACAAATTATATGTAACCGATGTAGCGAGTGATGACTTTACGATTCTACACCCAGACAACACAGTAATCTGTCAGGTGAAAACCTCTCGTAATGCTGTGGATGAAGAAGAAGAGGAAGAAGAAGGTGAAGCACCAGCTGCAGAGGCTACTGAAGCGGCTAGCGAAGCTTAATCATCTCTCATTGATAAAGTATAAAAGCATCCTGATCAATTTCGGGATGCTTTTTTTATTTTTGTTACGATTATTGAGGGGGTGCCCTCCGTTGCACTTCGGTCGGGCTATCCGTTTTTACTCCTCGATTATTCGTCCTTCGAGAGCACTTCGATACACTCGGTATTGAATCTCAGGGCTCATAATCTGCGGGGTAATCACTACTATCCCTCACCCAAAAAAAGAACAATATGATTTCTGTTTTTAGAAAACTATTTTCAAAAGAGAAAAGAGAAATCCAGGAAGAAGATCCAATGAAAAAATTTCTTGTCGCTGGTTTGGGAAATATTGGTCCCAAATACCATAATACCCGCCATAATATCGGATTTAAAATTTTAGATGCGCTGGCAAAAGAAGAAGCCCTAACTTTTGAAACCAAAAAGTTAGGAGATCTTTCGCTCTACAAACATAAAGGACGTAGTATTATTCTTTTAAAGCCAAACACCTATATGAATCTGAGCGGTAAGGCCGTTCGCTACTGGTTAGAAAAGGAAAAAATCCCCGTAGAAAACCTTTTGGTGGTGACCGATGATATCAATATTCCATTTGGTACGATCCGTCTCAAAGCCAAAGGCAGTGCAGGAGGACATAACGGACTTAAAGATATCGAAGCACAATTAAGAACTTCAAAATATGCCAGATTTAGATTTGGTGTGGGGGCAGAATTTAGCAAAGGACGACAAGTAGATTATGTATTGGGCGAATGGAATGAAGAAGAAAGCAGTGCCATGCCCGAACGAATTGAAAAAGGTATCGGACTCATCAAGTCGTTTGCAACGGCTGGTTTAGCCAATACTATGAACATCTTTAACGGAAAATAAAGAAATGTATACCAACATTTCCGTAATTTTATACTTCAAAAACTTTACTTCTTGAAACTATATCATAACGCCGATACATACACCAATATAACTCCAACCGTAGTGACCATAGGTACTTTTGATGGTGTACACATTGGCCATAAAAAAATAATTGAACGCCTGGTAGAAAGTGCAAAAACCAACGGAATAGAATCTGTTGTTCTTACCTTTTTTCCACATCCTAGAATGGTGCTGCAACAAGATTCCGACATCAAGTTGATCAACACCATCGATGAGCGTATTCAAATTCTAGAAAAAACAGGATTAGACAATTTGGTCATTCATCCGTTTACCAAAGAGTTTTCGAGACTTACTGCCGGAGAGTATGTGCAACAAATGCTGATCGATGCGCTTAATATCCGTCATGTCATCATAGGATATGACCACCGTTTTGGGCGTAATCGCAATTCGAATATTACCGATCTCGCTTCTTATGGGATTCAAAATGATTTTACGGTAGAAGAAATTTCGAAACAGGATATTGATGATGTAGCGATAAGCTCCACAAAAATACGACAGGCACTGGCCGATGGAGATATTATCAAGGCCAATACCTATTTGGGTTATAACTTTATGCTTACGGGTAAAGTCGTACGAGGAAAAGAACTCGGCAGAAAATTAAGTTACCCAACAGCCAACTTGCACATCCCCGAAGAGTACAAACTCATCCCAAAAAAGGGAGTATATGTGGTACAATCCAAAATCGACAACAAACTCTATTTTGGAATGATGAATATCGGGACAAATCCTACCGTAAATGGCGAGCAACAAACGATAGAAACGCATTTTTTTGATGCTTCTTTTAACTTATACGATAAAAAAATACAGATCGAAATGCTTAAACGCATTCGAGACGAGAAAAAATTCAATTCGGTCGAGGAACTTCAGGAAGCGATGCAACAAGATGAAGAATTTTCTCGCGAATACATAAATTCTTTGGTATGATCAATCGTTGGCTATTTACTCAAATTGATAATAGTGCCTTAATTATATTTAGAGTCTTTTTTGGATTCCTGATTGCCGCAGAAGCGATTGGGGCTATCTTTACCGGTTGGATCACCCGCACGATGATCGAACCTCAGTTTACCTTCAATTTTATCGGGCTGGACTTTTTACAACCTCTACCCGGTGACGGCATGTATTATTATTTTGCGGTAATGGGCATCTTTGGGCTTTTAGTCATGGTTGGGTTTAAATACCGATGGAGCATGCTTGCCTACACCATCATGTGGGCTGGGGTGTATTTTATGCAAAAATCCTCGTATAACAATCATTACTATCTCCTATTGTTATTATTGATCATGATGAGTGTATTGCCTGCTGGTAATTATTTTTCTATAGACGTAAAACGCAATCCTGCTCTAAAGAAAATATCCATGCCCCGATGGTGTGTTTTGGCCATCATTGCACAACTTTGGATTGTGTACACCTATGCTTCGGTAGCCAAATTATACCCAGATTGGCTGGACTATAGTGTTGCCAAAAACCTAATGCTGGGTAGAGCATACTACCCTATTATTGGGGATCTACTACAAGGACATTGGGCCCATGTAAGTATCACCTATTTTGGGATTTTATTTGATTTACTTATTGTTCCTCTTCTCTTATGGAGAAGAACTCGATTAGCTGCATTTTTCTTTAGTATTTTCTTTCATATTTTCAATTCGATCATCTTTCAAATTGGGATTTTTCCATATTTATCACTGGCTTTTACCGTGTTTTTCTTTTCCAAAGAACGGATTCACGCCATTTTTATGAAAAAGAAAGAGTTTTACAATAAAAACGAAGTCATTGTTCCCTCTTACAAAAAGGTGCTGATTCCTGTGGCTATAATCTGGTTTGTGATACAGATTGCTTTACCTGTACGGCATTGGTTTATCCCCGGAGATGTGCTGTGGACCGAAGAAGGTCATCGCATGAGCTGGCGTATGATGTTGAGAGGGAGATCGGGTATTACTAATTTTTATATAGTAGACAAAGCAGATCCTAATGCAGAAAGAAAGTATATTAATAAAAAGAACTACTTATCCAAAAAGCAATTGCGAACGGTAGCGGCCAAGCCTGATGCCATCTGGCAATTTGCGCAACGTCTTAAAAAAATATACGCCGAAGAAGGTAAAGATATTTCGGTATATGTAAAAAGTAGTGTTTCTGTAAATGGTAAAAAGCGTAGGCCTTTTATTGATCCCGAAGTGGATCTGGCCAACACTCCTTGGAATTATTTTACTACCAATCCATGGATCATCAAATATGATCAGGAAGAATAATCACAAGGGCCCTGGTGCGGCATAATTGCTGTCTACCCCGTATACCACACCTATTTTTTGACCCTTATGTCCTCAACTTTATCAATTAAATTTGGTAATCGTCAATTAAAAATTAAAAAACAGAATAAAACAAAAGCAGTTGAGAAAACACCATGCAATTCATGCTAAGCTTTGCATGGTGTTGCTATTATATTTTAGTTTGAGTTGAATTGCCTAAATTATTTTGATTTACTAATAGTCAGATCATTCAGGATAAAACCTGAATGATCCAATTGTAATTTTCATTAGTGTTTGATTGGAACCCATTTTTTTTCTACTTTTTGCACAGAATGAAGTCTATCTTGAAGTTCACCCGCTTCATGAGATGGTACTTTTAAATACATTGCAGGCAACTTATATTTGCTATTCCCTCCATTTTTGTACACTTGCACATTAACAGAATAGTTCCCATCTCTATCTTTCATTGAAGACCCTTGCCTCCCAACAGAATTACTAATCTTCCAGTTCCAATTACTATTTGCTATAATGTTAACGGATTTAACTAAATACGATTTACCTTCAAAACTATAATTAACATTCCTCAAAGTAAATCCGGTACTAGATGAAGTCAAATTAGTAAAAAAGTCATTAGGCTTAAATCCTGTATCACCTAGTGCTCTCGAATAATCGTTCGCAAACAAAATTTGATCAAACTTTCTTTGGTCCGTAGCCATATCGGATGTAAAATCTAGTTTTAGGACATCACTTCCTGTCACATCTGCAACTTTTTCACCAGATATCTTTGTTCCTTCTTTTATCTCAGTATCCCCATTCGTTCCTGTTATTTCTTCTGCTTGTTCTTGACTTATCCCATACTGATCAGATAAAGTAGATGCACTATCACCTTCTTCTGCTATATAAGAAACAGAACCATTTTCATCTACTTCCGGGACCCACTCAGCGGACATACCTGTTGGATCTACATAACTCAAAGGATTATTTATCATTGAATTATAAGTTGAATAGCTATAGAACTCTGTCGAAAGTGGATCTATATTCATCCATCTCCCTAGAGCAGCATCATAATTACGAGCTCCAAAGTCATACCATTCTAATCCTAGCTCTTCATTACGTTCCTTCCCATTATATCCAAAATTTTTAGCCATTGCATTCCCTAGTGAAGAAATCATATTGTTATACCCTTTGTGTGTTAACCCAAATGGGTAGTAATTCTTTTCCTCTACAATCTCATTACCTACTGTACCATTCACTTTGATAATTCGTAAGTCATCAAACCAACCTTCAATTTCGGCACCATTGGTATATACATCAATTCTGAGGTTCAACTTATCGATATTGGCAGGCACAGTCACTCGTTTTTCTATGTATACCCACTTGTTCTTTTCATAAATCTTATCACTCACTGCTATCTGTGTAAAATACCCTGTTTCTTCATTTTCATTCATGAATAATAACATTCGGCCATAGAAAGTACTTGGCGTTTCTATATAAATCCACCCAGAAAAGATATAATCGGTAGCAGTGCTATTATTAATGGTGATCCACTGGTTACTATGGGCAAATACTTCACCCGACCCGGTTCTGGATAGTTTCACTGCTTTGGTTCCGGATACGACATGCTTACTATCGATACTTGCGGAGGAGCCATGTAGCGCCCCTACACTATTCCATCCAGCACTATGGCTTAGGTCATCAAAGAAAATCTCTGTGGTCGGTGCTGTGATTTCTCCATCTTTGTTAGCATCGGTATACGACAAACGAATGTTCCCCAAATGATCCTTATAATGATATATATGATTAAATGTCCCGTTATTGTTTTCTACGTATCCTTCTGGATGATGGAAGAATTGTAAACTTCCATTTTTATACATATACCCCCCTGCATAATCAGTAGTCACACCATTTACTGTCTTTCGTAACTTCATCCCGGCTGCATCATATTTGTAATCAATATTTTTGCCTGTAATAGTTACTCTAGTAGGTAAATTGAGGTAATTATAGGTGATTCCTGTAATGCCTTTGTTTGCATCCGTTTTCATATTCCCATTGGTATCATAAGAATACTCTGTAGCTACGTTTGCTCCATCTTGAAAACCATAATTATCATTACCGTTATCCAGTACTTTAGTGAGCTTATTCCCGCTGTCATAAGAGTATACTAGGTTATCCATCAACCCAAAAGTAGTTGCAGCTGTATTAGTATGTCCTCTTCGCTGTAGTCTTAGTATATTTCCATTTTTGTCATATGTAATCCCTCCTACATTATATCGGTCATTCTGAGTACCAACCGCACCAGTAATTCTGTTTAACGCATCATACGTATACGTATATGCTCTAGTGCTGGCATCGTTATTTAGAGTCTGCCAACTCGTTTGTGCAATATGTCCATTATACAGCCTCTTGCTTGGATCACCACCTGTATTATATCTCAGGTTGAAATTGAACAAATCATTATCATTTATTGCATCCTCATTGATTGATGTTAACCAACCACGCACATTGTATTTGTAATCTGTTTTTTGAAGCCCTTTGTAATTATCAACAATCTTGAAGTCTCTAATCTTTGCCCCATTGGTATGCATTGAGATATCTCCCAACAAACTCCCAGACGAAGTTGTTTTGGAAACATAAAAGGTGTCCCCATTCTTTTTGTAATGGATCGTATTACCTATACGTTCTACTCTGAAGACATCTCCAATTGCAAACTTACCATACTCTCCTTTATGACTCCCATTTTCATAAATGATCAGTCTTTTTGTCCAATAGAGATAAATAGCGTGATTAATTGTGTTGTAATGCGCATTACTGTTACTATTAGACAACCCAATCATCATCGGGGTATTGTCTGAACCGGCAATAAACTCAACATACCCATCTTTAGCAAAACTACCTTGCGTAGCCAAACCAACAGCCCAGCCACCCCCGCTCACTTTGGTGATCTCATTATTACTCATTGTGATTCCGCTAGTGATATCTTTATATCCAGATTTGGTACCGTTACCCACTACTTTACTAGCCAACTGCCCCAAATCATCATAGTTATTTTTTACAATACGTTCTGAGGTTTGATTGTTGATTTGCTGAGTTTGACTAACCACTCGATCCATATGATCATATTCAAAACGATCTACAGTAACTACATCGGTTTTTCCAGTCTTTTTATGAGTGCTTTTGGTTTCTAGTACTTTTCCTGTAAAATCGTCTAACTTACTTTCTACAATATCGGTTGTTCCTAAATATGGGTTTCTAATGTAACTATGAATAACTCTACCTTTTTCATCATAATAAGAGATCGTCGTCGTTAACGTACAACAAGACCCTAATACTTTTACCTTTGAAACCGTAGGTAATCCCTTTACCTTTAACTCAGAATCTACACCATATGAGTTTACCTGAATTGGAGAGGTTTCTCTATTCACCAAATAGTCGTCATAATATTGAATTGTTAATACTTCAGTAATTGAAGTAGGGAAATCACTATTAGAATAATAAATAAATGCGCCTCCCAATGTATATCCCGAAGAAACTCGAGTCTCGTAATTACTCTCCGCACTATTTTTGGAGTTAAAGGTCTGCTGCAAAGAAATACGTGAGTTACTTGAAGTAAAAATACCAGTATATGCCTCTCTTTCTAAATGATCATATTTGGTAAACAACCATTGATTTTTTGACTTTAAATTAGGATCCTGAGTTAGTACTGGACGGTCTAATTTATCATATACGATATACTCCCACCCTTTACCAGGAACTTTCTTCTCTACCAAACGGTTTCTGTTGTCATATTTATACTGATAACACAGCTCGGTAAGCTCACTGTTCGAGATACCATCAGACGTGTCTGCTTTGGGAGGGATTACAAAGGTTAAGTTTCCAAAGTCGTCATATACATAATACGTGTCGTGCGGTTGATCTGCATTGTAATTTCTTTTTAAAACAACCTGTTCTTGTTTATTCTTAAACTCTTCGGTAGTGTGATCCACTCCTGAGGTCCAGTTCTCATCTTTGGTTACTGTTTTATACAACTCCCCTTGACCATAATAGCTTGTACCTCCTTGCAATGTTGGTGTATAGGTGTTGTTGGCAAAACTGGTTGCTACGCTATACATTCTTACTTCGTTTACCCCATTGGTTTGATAGCCCAACTTAATCTCATGCCCACTACCTAATTTCCAGTCTTTACCTGGTGCTGCTTGTTTCACTACTCTGTTGAGTGGGGAACCATCAAATGCTTTCTCAGAATACGCATTTACCCCTGTAGGCAAAGTTACTCCTGCAAAGTCTTCTTCATATTTTTGTTGATAGTATTTTTGAGTTGTAAGTCCAACATCCCCGGTGCGGATATTGGCATTGTTACTCTGGCTGGCAAAAGGTAAATATTCCTTGGCTTGTCTTCCTAAAGCATCATAGCTTACATGAGTCACGATATCACTAGCTTTTTCTTCAGTAACAAATGCTGATTTTCTATTTACAATATCTTGTATCGATAATTCAGTACCATCTATAGCCTGTGCTAGAGGGTTCCAAAAGTATTGTCGTACGTTAGTATCTGTACAATAATACAGGTAATTTCTAAAACGAGTTTGATCGATTCCTGGACGCCATTTGTATTCGGTACCATCTATGACCTTGTTTCCGTTAAGATCGTACACCCCACTTTCTCCTGTATCTCCACCAGTATAACTATGAGGATGTACGATTCCTACCATCAAATACCAGGTATTTAGTTGAGGCAAATCACCTGCCCAAAAATAAGGGTTGTTATTTTCAGTCCCGCTTAAGTTATTTACGTTCTGCGTACCATGGTAAGTCGTTCCCGCTTGAGAAGCTGTACGTTTTACCCATACTGTATATCGATACGTTTTGGTATTATCGATAGTAAAGTAATCGGTATTCCAACCTCCATCTGCGTTGCTAGTAGCATCGGGTTTACATTCCCATAACAAATCGGTAGCTCCAAAAGGAGTAGCTCCATTTACCACCTTGTTTTCGGTTGCAGCTCCATTACGATTATAAAAAGCTGTGGCTGTATTATTGAGTTGCCAATCTATAGGCACCACATTATCAGAAACTACATTACCTCCAGCTGCTACACCAATGGTTTGTTTTACTCTTCCTAATCCATCAAAATATTGAATGGTAGTCATCACCTTGTCCTTATCATGCCCTGTTACCGGGGTGGTCGTAGGTTGCTTATAAACCTTGGTTTCTGTATAATTCTCCGTTTGACTTTGTGCGAATATGACAAACGGAAAGAATACTAATAAAATAAATATCTTTTTCATCTTGCTGTTAGTTTTTGTAGTTGTAGTTGTGTTGTTCTAAAATATGCCCCTGCGTATTCTTTACTAGAGATAATCTATTGAAGTCATCATACTCATAATACAAGATTTCTCCTCTTGGATCAGTAATACTGGTTATTCCAACAATTGGGTTATAAGAAAAGGTAGTCACTTGTGCGGTTGGGAAACCATTTCTAATCGCATTCAGTTTGATTCTTAGTGTATTTTCTGTGGCATCAGACACGTCGGCATTTGATGCCGTAATAGCAGCATTGATTAGATGCTGTTGCGACGTATTGACCGTCGAATACCCTTCAATTTTGGCGATAGGTTGTGTACCATTATATCCCCAGACATAGTAGATTTTACTCCCATCTTTTTTACTGACCTCAACTGGGTTTCCTTTTGCATCATACTCATGAAATACTACTCTATCATCCAGCCCTTGATTTCCTTTGCTGGTTTGTATCTTTTGAGGTAGGTATAATCCGTTACCAAAATCTTTATAAATGGTATTTTGAGTACTTAACTTCGTTATATTTATAAGAGCACCCTTTGTTGTTTCTACTTTTATAGGTTCTATTATGCGATGTTCTGAGAGTAAACGTATATTATTTACTTCATGAGCATATTGGGTTCGAGATGTAAGCACCTCTCCTTTACTATTTTTGGTAACAACATAGGTCGGTTGATAGTTCTTTAAGCTGTAATTAAACCTTTTATTAGTGGTTGTCATTTTCTGATTTCCCGCAGCATCATAAAAATAGTTTTCTACCGTACTCTCTTTAAGAAAAGGCAACCCATAATCATAATGAGCAGTTCCAATACCTATAAAATCTGCAGCATTACCGCATGGGAAACAAGATTCCTGCACAGAAAGGGATTTATAGTTCTGATACGTCTCTCCCTTATATGCCAGAGCAGATGCGCAGGGTTCATTTTCGCTGTATTTAAAAAAGTACTTTTCACTTGCCAAAATTTGATAATCATATCGGTTGATTGTTTTTTCTATTATTCTCCCATTATTATCAAAACCGCTACGCTCTAGTAAATTCCCTCGTTTGAAGTCTAAATCCTTTTCTGGATTATTATACTGCGCAGGAATAATATCTTCATAAAATCGGGCATCATAACTAGGGTAATCTATCGCATTGGTATACAACATTACATTTTTACCATTGTTGTCCTGATACACCTCTACATTTTTGTACCCAACATAATTTCCTTTGGTTAGAGAGGCTTCTACAGCATTACCTTGTTGTTGCACCAGAAATGATGTGTTAACTCTATTTCCAGAACAACGACCTGCTAATCCTCCTACGGTACTACCCCTTAACAAGGCTGTTACATTTTTGATCGATTTTCTGGTCATCCCTAAAGCACCATCAAAAGAACCTGAACTATACGAATCCCCGGATATATTATAGGTGTTCATTGTAGTCGGATCCAACAATGGATAGTTATAGCTAACTTTAGTTTTTTGATCCAAACCTTCAGTAAATCGAATTTCCTGAATTCGCAACCCTCCTCCTGTTTTGTATTTTACTACAGGCCCCAAATACTTGGTATAGCTCAATGTGGTTCGTAACGAAACCTCTGGAGAACCACTAGATCCATCTGGCAGGTACAACAGTGATTTCAATCGAACTACATAGCTTCCTTGTTTCAAACTTATACTATGAGACCTTGTTTTTAAATCCCTTATTCGAATGGTGCTTAAAGAAGCGTTTGCCGGGACAAATTCCAGAAAATGATACCCAATACTTTCATCATTTCCGGTTAGACCAGATATAGTAACATTAGCTCCAGTATCATTCGGAATATTTAATAATATATCGCTAGAATTTACACTTGGATTTACAGGATTATGACGTAAGGTGGTATTGTTAATTGCAGTTATATCCTGATAATTTGCTTCAATATCCTTGGGATCAACTAGTACATCTCCCAAAAATGAAAATTCGTGTGGTTCAAAAAAGAATTCTTTTCTACCTCCTGTTGGATACGTTATTCCGGTCAATACGCCGGTAGTTGCAATTCCTCCTCCTGGATTTAATACACCTGGATTAAATTGCAGTCCTGTACGAGTAAGAGTTCGGAATTTGTAATATCCCCATTGATCTTTTGCTCCACTTCCATAACCAGGCAGTCCTTCTTCATTATTGTAATTCAATTTATAGTTCAGCGTACTTGCACCAGATCTTTCCGCAACATTCATCAAAAAAAGACGATTGTATGGCGTAGTTTTATATGTAAAGACAAACTCCTTATTTTTCACGCCTCCAACATCAAACACTTCCGCTTTTTCCAGAATACAACCCGTTGCATTATCTTGTTCCGGGTGCTTATCTGGACTTAAGGTAAAAGCCACCTTGGTACCATCTCTGAAAGTAACTTCTTTTAATTTCTTAGTAGATACTTGAAGAATATTCCATGTAGTTAGTCTTTCTGGCGGAACCAGGGACGCATTAAAACTAGCGTTGGGATTATTATGATCAAAATAGGTGTTAAAAACAGAAGGGCTATTTCTAGTGGTAGCTGTTTGCGTACTCTTTTGCGTATTGTAATGCACCCAAACATCTTGATAGTTGAAAGAGCATACCGTAAAATCACTTGGTGATTTTATTCCAGACAAATGCCATGAAGAGGTGTAGCTAATTTCTTTAAATGCTTCAATTGCGCTGTCCAAAGCATTCCCAGCTTGATCTACTCCTGACTTTCTACTCTGTGTTTTGGTGGTTTCCTTTTGATCAAATACAAATTTATATCCGTTTGGAGCGACGACGGTGAAACTTGAAATTTCAAAAGTATTCCGGTCATGACTTAATTCTATCCTCACTTTTTGCGATGATGAAATCAATATCGGTTTTAAAGTGCCATTATTATTCACGATAATAAACCTCCCAGAATAGCCCATAAAATTAAACTGAAATAAATCTGGTTGATAATCATACGTTTGAGGGCCATAAGCGGTATTCCACAAAAAGTTTTGGTAATCCTTAAAATCAGTTCCATTTGGATTGATTACTATATTACCCGATTGAAAATCCCGTAAATATTTCATCTGCTTATAATAACCACTATGAAACGATCCTACTTCTCCAGGAGCATAGATCCCAGGAGTGAGAATATATTCATCATCATTCACTCCT
Source organism: Aquimarina sp. AWH4_224 (assembly GCF_056160245.1). Lineage (NCBI taxonomy): Bacteria > Pseudomonadati > Bacteroidota > Flavobacteriia > Flavobacteriales > Flavobacteriaceae > Aquimarina > Aquimarina sp. AWH4_224. The sequence continues at coordinate 167,444 of NZ_JBSWWU010000007.1, forward strand.
AATACCGTTCTTGAAATTGTCCCCCCAGCAAACAACGACCATCCGGTTCCGGTCCATCCCGAACGTTCATCTATTCGAACACCTTGTGTGTTGTAGTTTAAAGATAGATCGAATAAAAGGCCTCCATCCATTTTTTTTGAGAATAATGGCAATACAATATTGGGTTGCCCAGTATAGGTATCCACAGGAACCTCCTCAAAATGCATTAGGTTGGCCACCGTAGGTGATGGTGGAATTACTTGTGGCAAATCAGTTATCGAACCATTACTTTCAGCCCCCAAGGATTGTTGACTATACCCTATATTGGCGCATAATAGTCCTACAAGAATGCAAAATTCTTTGCATCTTGATAAAACAAATGTCTTCTTCATGCTGTTAGTTATTTTTGTAGTTGTAGCCCTGCTCTTTTAGAATCTCACCTGCAGAATTTTTCACAAATTCTAACCGGTTAAAATTATCGTATTGATAGTAGATTGTTTCTCCTCTTTGGTCTGTTATGCTAGTTACTCCTATTAGTGGGTTATACGTAAATGTGGTTACTTGTGCCTCTGGGAAACCAGCGCGAATAGCCTCCAACTTCGAACGTAAAGTATTTTCTGTAGCAGTTGATACATCGTTGTTTGATGCTGTAATCGCAGCGTTAATTAAACTTTTCCGGGATGAACTAATATCTGCATACCCTTCAATTTTGGCTATAGGCTGAGCGTTATTGTATCCCCAAACGTAGTAGATCTTACTCCCATCTTTTTTACTTACCTCAACAGGGTTGCTTTTTGCATCATATTGATGAAAAACTGCTCTGTCTTCTAATGCTTGTTTCCCTTTACTAGTTTGAATGATTGATGGTAATAATTTACCACTAAAAGTATTGAAAACAGTATGTTGTTTACTTTTAATACTGCCGTTTTTGTAAACACTGGTAGTAACCGGTTGCATTCTGTTTTGGTTCGTTAATGCTGGATTAAAATCGTTAACGGTTCTATATACATCTCCGTTACTACTGGTTACCTCAGAACTCTTTAACTGATAATGATTATTATAATCATAGAAGTATTTGGTTTCACTTTCCAGAAGCTTTTCTTCAAAATAATTACGTTCTGTTGTACTATGTATATTTACGGTTCCACCGGTTAAATAATAGACCCTGTATTTCCAAGTGCTATTATCAAGAATATCCCCATATCCATCCTTCATAAATAAAGGGAGTTTGAACAGCGTCCTTGTATTCACTTTGTCCAACGAAGGTTTATTTGTGTTCCATCCATAAACTTCTCCGTCCGGATTAAAACTAAAATCTGGGTAGGTGAAAGCTCCTCCAACAGAATTAAAACCATAAAAATGATCTCCGTATAGATAATTGGTAATGACTTCTTTTTCCAACACGTATCCTTGACCTGGCAAATTGCTATACACCATTGTGTTTACATTCTTTCCTCGCAACCATTCATTATCAGTAGGAGGATGATAAGGGAAATCAAAATAATCACCTCCACCATCGGGAAGGTTGGTGAAATAGTAATCTGTTTTCCCTTCATTAACATTCTTTGTCCCATGGTACTCTGTTACAAAAGAATATCCAATACTATTGGCCTGATATGAACTAAAAGCGCTGGTCTGATCAAAATAGGTAGATATATTATAAGAACATGGACTAAAATTATTGTTCTTGTCAAAATTCAAATATCCCGGTAGACCAATTACGATTCCGGTCTCGCCTCCTCCACGTGTGTAATCAAACTCCTTAACACGAGTGTCACTCTCTGTGATGTATTCTATCTTTTGAATACGCTTCCCTCCAGAATACAATATCGCACTAGGTTGATCGTAAGTGATAGTCAACTTAAAATTATAATTTCGATTTAAATGCAAATCTCTGGGCACACTAGGATGTCTGGGTACTCGAACTCCAAAACTAGCACCTGTGCTCCCTTGGCAATTAGAAAATGTTACTTCCTTTCCTATCTCCATGGGCCAACCATCTTTCGACACTTCAAAAATACAGTCTGGAATATTAGGATCTCCATTAATATCTCTGAAATGGAAACAATCTAACTTATACTTTATTGGAGTATTAGCCGGAAATGTATAATTCAATGTTTTATAGGTTCCAGTGGTGATATCATAAAAATCTTCTTTGGTCAATTCTATCTTCACCCCCACATCCGAAGATGGGTTAATAGATGGAGTAATTACTTCATTAAAAAAGTAAGGTTTTTGACCTCTATTATGTTCGTAGGTAAATTTGGTAATCCCGCCTGTTGGATATTTGATCTGCTTCAGTATTCCTGCCTCAGCATTTTCCAGGTGTACTTTTCGATTCGGTTTGTAATTACCATACTCAAACAGTCTTAAAAAAGGACCATTATTGGCCGCTCCATTATAGTACCCCCAGTAATCCTGTCGTGTAGAAAAACGACTTGGTAGTATCGTTGAATTATAGGTAAACTCATAAGGAGGTAAACTAACTCCATTGCTACTTTCTTCTTCGATACTACTTAAAAACATACGTTTAAGCGACTTGGCAAACATCGGTAATTGAGTTAAGTAGCTTAATACATTAGAATGATCTGTACTCGTTGTATAGGTATAATTTAGATCGTAGGACTTGATTTTTTGATTGTTCTGGTCATATATTGTTATCTTATCCAAAGCATACCCATCATAGTCCTGACGTAAATTTGATTCTTTGGTAAAAACGATACTTCCCTGACTATATGTGATTTTACTTAATTGCCATACCTGCTCCTCTATCCTAGATACTTTTGAACTAATTTTAAGGATATCATTCAAGTTTCCCGGTGAGTTAGCATGAGATCCAGGAGTGGGATCATGCTTGTCATGGGACTTATCATATCGAATTGGAGATTCGTCTTTATAATGATAACTAATTACCTCCCCATATGGAGTTTCAATATCCATCAACTTCCAGGAGTTAAAATTTTGTGATACCGGACTTTGCCCATCATTTACAATATTCCCGTTCAAATAAATCGAGCTTCCAATCGAAGAAAGTTGCAAATCTCTGGCTTGCCGTTGACGATCCTTAGAAATCCCATAGTAGAAAATATTTCCACTAGCATCGGTAACTTGAAAAGCAATAATTCGTTTTTTAATGCCTCGTATTATTTCTCTTTCATAGTTAATTTTTACATCCCCAAAGGTTTGAACTACGGGCTCTAAAGTTTCATAATCGAATACAAATTTACCACTGGTACCCCCTCCACTAAAGGTAAACTGATCTGGATAATAATCGTAATCATATTGTAAATGTGATTCTCTAGCAAAGAAATTCTGTCTTGCTGTTAGACTTAGCGGTACTGTCATAAAATCATTAGCATTTCCAAAATACCCCGATTCATCTGCTTGTCCCCTGATTTGTCTTGAAACATCACCTCCGTAGGTTAATGACCAACCCATACCTGTTCTAGGTGCAACTTCAGAGACCTTTACTCCTCTACCATGATATTTGATGCTTATTGGTATTTGAAGACCTTTTACCGAAATGGTGTGTATTGGAATAGATACGTTTGCCAATCCCGTATAATGTGATACGGGTACTTCTGTAAATCTTGATAAAGCCGCCGCTTCTGGTGAGGGAGGTGTGACGTTTGGCAAAAAACTATCCTGCGCATATCCTATGTATAATAGGAGAATCGACAAGATACATGTTATTTTGTTTTTCATTGAATTTCAATTTCGTTGTTGATTGTTTTTGTATTTCCCTAAGTAGTTTCTGATATAAAATCTTCTATTTGATTCTATAGCATTTTCTGCTGCATTTTGAGTAATTCTTTGTGTTTGTTTTGCCTGTTCATGATGACGCAAATATATAGGCAGAAATTCCCTCTTTGCAATAAGATAAGGATAACATTTATGAATATTACCCTATAAAAAAATCATGTTAAATAATTGAAAAACAGATAAATAAAACAGATTAACTATTTATCATATGTTTTATTGAAGAAGCGATCAAATTGTATTCAAAAAGTAGTGTTTACACCACAATTTGCACTTATTTTAATTACAAATTTGGCTGTAAAAGATGTATCTGAAGCAAAAAAAATGTGGTGACACAACTAGCAAAATGTTGTATCACCACATTCTTAATTATAGTATTAAATAAAACTAGAATATCGTATATCCAAAAACCAAGGAAAACGTATTGTAACTCGAAGACAATCCAGAAAAAGGTCCTAATAATTCTCTACCAAATCCATATCTAGCTTCTACACTATATGTATTCCGAAAATTATATCCAAACCCTACAAAGAAGTTACTTCCTGTCTCTCCTCCATCAATCTCTAAATCCATTCCTCTATCATCTTCAAAATCGATGATGGAATCAATACTGGCATCAAAAATTACCAAGCCCCCATCAACAAATAATTTTGAAGTATCATTCAGAAAAAAGTAATGTCTTACTCCCAAGGGAAATTCGATCGACGTATAATCTGCAGTCACATTGGTTTCGATAGTAAGTAATGAAGATTGAAAATAGGTAATGAACTTTTCTGCCTTATACGATTGAAAAGTTGGTTCTAAAAACAAAGACCACTTATTGTTATTGAATGGTAAAACGTATTCTACCTCTGCCCCAATTCTGAAGCTCGTATTACCTCCAAAATCAATATCCCTAAGATTGTTTCTACTATTATCTACCGATAAGGATGAAAAGTTAACTCCAGGACGAATTGTAATATGAAACGCATCTTTTTGAGTAGTATTCCTCTTTAGAACAAAATTTGGATCAACACACGAATTATACTTTACAAAATATTTGATCAAACTATTAGTGCGGTACTCTGCATTTTCTGCATCCTTCAAACTTAAATCACCGCATTTCAAATCACTCCATATTTGCTGCTTGTAATGATTATTTTTGACGACGGCGGGTATGGTTCGGTTTTGGTATCGTTGTTCTGACTTATATTTTTTATAGATCAATGGTTGAATTTCACCCTCATTTACTTGATAAAAAAATCGTCTTAAATTTCCATCCTCATATCTATATAAACTTGCCTTTCCTTCTACAAGTTGTTTCAGAAACACCGTTTCTTCTTTAAAGTTTGGGTTTTTATCTTCAGTTAACTTTTCAATACTTTCTGAAGAACGATCCATTTTTACTGTAGCCTTTATATATTTTGAAATCCCATTAATCACAAACTCTTTAACTCTTGTGATGCTTTCAGTTTGTTCCTCCCCTTCTACAGTTTGTTTGTAAATAAATTCTTTTGGATTATCCTTCCAATCAATATTTTTTATCAGACATTCGGTTTTCTCTCCACCCATGGTGACAAAGTATCCTTTTTCAAAATTCACCTGTCCATACCCATGACACCCTAAAATGATGATTAAAACAACTATTAACTTTTTTCCCATTTACAATTTTAATTTTGAGATTATTAAATACCTATAGCGGTTTTTCGTATTTCAAAAAGAAAAGACCTTGTCACCATTGGGTCAACCATTCTTATTGAATATACTTACACCTTACATTTTTCATTATGTGTACTAGTTCTGCAAAAGGTTACCCTATTATTTTTCTTTCTTCGAGAAGTATCTATGGACAAACCTAACGCACATATCTTTTCATTGTGCAAAAGAAATACTCTTCAGTTTCAAAATCTGATACTGACTATTTATTCTAGAAATGATCTTAAATATTCTTGACAGTGTGGTTCCTAAATAAAATATGTTTATTTCATATCTGTTTAACCCAGTCTTTTATTTAAATTTGCTCCTTCATTAATTTAATTCGTAGAATCTCCTAAAGTAGGATATCATGTTAGTAGTACAACAAATCATCGCAAACAAAGATCATTACGTAAGCGCTTTGACCAAGCGTAATTTTGATGCTGCTCCGGTTTTAGAAAAAATCATTGCGCTTGATGAAGAGCGTAGAGCAACACAGGCAAAATTAGATAACACCTTAGCAGATTCGAATAAGTTCTCCAAAGAGATTGGAATGTTGTTCAAAAATGGAGAGCAGCAAAAAGCGAATTTATTAAAAGAAAAAACTGCACAACTTAAGGAAGCTTCAAAAGAACTTTCGACTACACTTACCGAAATTCAATCTCAACTTTCTGAGCTTTTGTATACGGTTCCTAATGTGCCTCATGACTCTGTGCCTAACGGACAAAGTGACGAGGATAATGAAGAGGTTTTCAAAGAAGGTGATATTCCCAAACTGGAAGATGGAGCTTTACCTCACTGGGAACTAGCCAAAAAATACGACATCATCGATTTTGAACTTGGTGTTAAGATAACCGGAGCTGGTTTTCCTGTTTATAAAGGAAAAGGTGCCCGATTACAGCGTGCATTGATCAGCTATTTCCTAGATAAAAATACAGAAGCCGGATATAAAGAATATCAAGTACCTCATTTGGTGAATGAAGCTTCTGGATATGGTACCGGACAATTACCGGATAAAGAAGGGCAAATGTATCATGTGACAGGAGATGACCTTTATCTTATCCCGACTGCAGAGGTACCAGTGACCAATATGTTCAGAGGAGATCTACTAAAAGAAAGTGATCTTCCGATCTGCTGTACAGGGTACACTCCTTGTTTCAGAAGAGAAGCTGGATCTTATGGAGCTCATGTACGTGGATTGAATCGATTGCATCAATTTGACAAGGTAGAAATTGTAAGAATTGAAAAACCTGAAAATTCTTATGCAGCACTAGATGGCATGGTAGATCATGTAAAAAATATCCTTAGAGAATTAAAGCTACCCTATCGTATCCTACGCTTGTGTGGTGGAGATATAGGATTTACTTCTGCACTAACTTATGATTTTGAAGTGTTCTCTACTGCTCAGGATCGCTGGTTGGAAATCAGTTCGGTATCTAACTTTGAATCATACCAAGCCAATCGATTAAAATTACGTTTTAAGGATAACGACGGAAAAAAACAATTGGCGCATACCCTTAACGGTAGCTCATTGGCATTACCAAGGGTGTTGGCTGGAATTTTAGAAAATTATCAAACCCCAAAAGGAATTAAGATTCCTGAGGTACTTGTACCTTATTGCGGTTTTGAATACATAGATTAAGCTATCTATAACATACTGCTAAAGCGCATTTTGCTATATTTACAAAAAAACTGCAAAATGCGCTTTCTCTTTTTCTGTTTAGTCCTATGCATATCGCTATCTGCTTCTGCTCAGTCGGAGCAGTTGGCTAAGAACTATATGCAACAAGGGCAATATGAAAAAGCCTTGAGTGTCTACCAAAAACTGTTTGACAGATATCCTAATCGGATCAATTACTTATTAGGGTTAGTAGAATCCCACCAACAGTTAGAACAATTCGAACAGGCAGAAACTATTTTAAAAAAGCGTATTGACCAAAATCCAAACAATGCGCAACTATTGGTAGAGTTAGGGCATCATTATGACTTACAAGGAAAATCAGACCAAGCCCGTATCTATTACAACAAAGCAATTGCTGCTTATGACAATACGAATCTCAATCATGCCTATTCTTTGGCGCAAACCTTCGAGAAATATAACCTCTTGGATGAAGCTGCCTTGATTTATGAAAAAGGGATGCAAGATAATCCTAGAGCGAATTATAATGTGCAGCTGGCCAAAATCTATGGAGAACAAGGGAAGCTCGAAAAAATGTTTTCTAGCTACCTCTCTCTTTTACAATCTCAGCCTAACTATATCAATATCGTACAGCGCAATTTTAGTGATTATATTGTTGCAGACCCTACCAACGAAGCCAATATCATTTTTAAAAAGTTGCTCATCAAAAAATTACAACAAAACCCTGACATTTTGTACAACGAAATGTTAAGCTGGTTATTTGTACAGCAAAAGGAGTTTAAAAAAGCTTTTATTCATGAAAAAGCAATATACAAGCGTAAAGAAGAAGGTCCTCAGGGAATAATTGATTTAGCACGTATTGCAATTTCTGAGAAAGATTTAAAATCGGCAACCGAAATTTTGAATTACATTCTGGAGACTTCGGCTTCTAAGGATATGAAACTCACCGCGCATAAGATTATCCTTAAAGCCAAGATAGATAACAGTAAAAAGAAAGAGTACAAATCCATAGTTGAACAGTACAATAAAGTTTTTGAAGAGTATGGAAAATCCAGAGAGACTATTGGTTTGCAAGTGGATTATGCACATTTTCTGGCATTCAATCAAGATAAAAAACAAGAGGCCATTGCTTTCTTAAAAGATCTGATTAAAAGAGAGCGTTTATCGAGGTTTCAATCTTCCAGAATCAAAATGAAAATTGCAGACATTTTGGTGCTCGATCAAAAGTTTAATCAGGCTCTCATCTATTATACACAGGTACAAAATGCCTTAAAGAATAATTTCCTGGCTCAGGATGCACGTTTCAAAGTTGCCAAAACGAGTTATTATAAAGGGGATTTTTCTTGGGCACAAACCCAATTGGATGTACTTAAATCTTCGACTTCTCAGCTGATTGCTAACGATGCGATGGAATTGAGTCTTATCATTAGCGACAATTCTCAAGAAGACTCTACACAAACGGCTCTTAAGATTTTTGCCAGAGGAGATTTGCTAGCGTTTCAGAACAAAAACGAAGAAGCCATTGCAAAATATCAGGAAATACTTACCAATCATAAGGGGGAAAAGATAGAAGATGAAGCTTTTTTAAGACAAGCCAAGTTGTTTGAAAAACAAGAGCAATTTGAAAATGCCAAGATAAATTACCTGAAAATTATTGAGTTTTATCCCGAAGACATATTGGTTGACGATGCGTATTATTGGTTAGCAGAACTATATACCAATCAATTAGGTGAACCCGAAAAAGCCAAAGAGCTGTATGAAAAGATCATCTTCAATCATGCAGACAGTATTTATTTTGTACAGGCTCGCAAAAAATACCGAGCGCTTCGTGGTGATGCAATAAATTGATCTCACCAGTAGGCAATACTCCTTAGTTTACTACCTTTGTTGCCACAATAAAGATATCTTACTGATGTACATATATAATGTTACCATAAATATTGATGAAACCGTTCATAACGAATGGGTGGACTGGATGAAAAATGAGCATATCCCTGATATGTTGGCTACAGGAAAATTTACCAAAGCCTTAATGACCAAAGTTTTGGTACAGGAAGAAATGGGAGGAATTACCTATTCTGTTCAATATACCACCAATAGCAAAGAGACCTTACAACAATATTATAGTGAAGATGCCGATCGACTGCGAGCAGAATCTCACCGATTTGCAGGGAAATTTGTTGCTTTTAGAACCGAACTGGAAATTGTGAGCGAACGAAATGGCTAAACACAAAAAAAACCATCATTCCGATTCCTCTTTTTCAAAATCCAATGAAACAGGCACCGTACGTGCCAAAAAGCATCTGGGTCAACATTTTCTAAAAGATGAAAATATTGCCAGAAAAATTGGAGATACCCTGACCTGTTCGGGATACGACCATGTGATCGAAATCGGTCCCGGTATGGGGGTACTTACCAAATACATTCTTGAAAAAGAATTGCATGTAGTTGCTATGGATCTCGATACCGAATCTATTGCATATCTCAACACTCATTTTCGTTTGGAACATGCAAAGGCGATGCAAAAAAGCCGTTCTTTTGAAGTCGTAGAAGCTGATTTTTTGAAATTTAACCTCACTACACTTTTTGAAAATAAACCCTTTGCCATTACAGGTAACTTTCCTTATAACATTTCTTCTCAAATCGTATTCAAGACCTTGGAATATCGTCATCAAATCCCTGAATTTACCGGGATGTTTCAAAAAGAAGTTGCACGACGTATTTGTGAAAAAGAAGGTAGTAAGACCTATGGGATTTTATCGGTATTGGTTCAAGCTTTTTATGATGCTGAATATTTGTTTACCGTGCCTCCCGGTGTATTTAATCCTCCTCCAAAGGTAGATAGTGGTGTACTGCGATTAATTCGAAAAAAAGACTACACCCTCCCTTGTGATGAAAAACTATTTTTTAAAGTAGTGAAAACAGCATTTGGACAACGTAGGAAAACCCTAAGAAACAGTCTTAAAACTCTTCAGCTTCATGAAGAAATCAAAGCGCTGGATATTTTCAACAAGCGACCCGAGCAATTGTCTGTAGCTCAATTTATTGAGTTAACTTCTCAAATTGAAAATCAAGATACATAAGGATAACGATTGATTTAAAAAAATATCGATTGTAAAATAAGTCCATCTCATTTAACACAGCCATAAAGCTCAATTAAATTCTTTGGTTATCTTTGTGAGCGTTTGCGTAAAAGTCCGCAAACCATTGTAATATGGCGTTTCAGATTTCCAATGAGCTTATAACAGAAGTGCAACACCTCATCCAGAATGCAGGTGATAAAAAGTTGCGCGCAATGCTCAATGAAATTCACTTCGCGGATATCGCAGAAATTATTGGAGAACTCAACCTTACAGAGGCCACCTATATCATCAAATTACTGGATAGCGAAAAAACCTCGGAAGCCCTTATGGAACTCGAAGAAGACTTCCGTGAGCGTATTCTAGAAAACCTTTCTGCCAAAGAGATTGCCGAGGAGCTTGAAGAGATGGATACCGATGATGCTGCCGATGTAGTTGCTGAACTTCCCGATGAGCTTGCCGAAGAGGTAATCGCTGAAATTGAAGATGAAAAGCACGCCGAGGATATCAAAGAGCTTCTCAGCTATGGTGAAGATACTGCTGGAGGGTTAATGGCCAAAGAGTTGGTTCGGGTAAAAGAAACATGGACCATTGCAGGCTGTGTTCGTGAGATGAGAAGGCAGGCCAAAAATGTTACACGTGTACATTCGATCTATGTAGTTGACAAAGAAGATAGACTGAAAGGAAGACTGTCTTTAAAAGATCTGCTTACCGCTCCCACCAAAGCTCATATCGGTGATGTTTATATTGCAAAGGTAGATTTTGTAGATGTCGATACCGAAGGAGAAGAAGTGGCTAGAGTTATGCAAAAGTATGATTTGGAGGCTATTCCTGTTGTGGATCATGATGGCGTTCTAGTAGGTAGGGTTACTATTGATGATATCGTAGATTTTATCAAAGATGAGGCAGAAAAAGATTATCAACTTGCCGCGGGTATATCGCAAGATGTAGAAGCAGATGATAGCGTACTGGAACTTACTCGCGCTAGACTACCTTGGTTGATTCTAGGACTATTTGGAGGTTTGGGAAGTGTTTTTATTATGGAAGGCTTTGAAGATGCCCTCGCCAAATACAAAGAACTATTTTTCTTTACTCCTCTAATTGCAGCAATGGCAGGTAATGTGGGGGTACAATCTTCGGCTATTATCGTTCAAGGTCTTGCCAATGATGTTGTAAAAGGAAGTCTATTTAACCGATTGGTAAAAGAAATAAGTTTAAGCCTTATAAGCGGTGTTACCCTTGGTATATTGGTTATCTTATTTGGTTTGATTATTGGGATGGAGATGGATTTTAGTTTGACCATTGCCATATCCATGCTTTGTGTGATTATTGTTGCTGCCTTAATAGGAACTTTTGTTCCAATCATTCTGGATAAACGAGGAATCGATCCTGCCATAGCCACTGGTCCTTTTATTACCACCAGTAATGATATTTTTGGGATCTTTTTGTTCTTCTATATCGCTAAATTAATGCTGCAGTTTTAGTAGGGTTTCTATCGCCATTTTGAGCATTATCAAAACGTAAAAACCAGCAATACGATTCGACGCTGCTCAAAATGACTTAAAGTAATTATTTCACAAAACAAGTTTAAAGAGTACTAAAAGGTCTCTTCACAGGTATACACATCCGGACAAGCCAGGTACCAGCTGCAATAAGCAGGCCCTGTCACTGATCCGCTGCAAGAACACCCACATAGTGATAAATCAACTCCTGCCTGACCTTTAATCTTACTTTGACTTTCTCGCGATAGCGTAGCTACCCCGGGAATGTTTAAAAGGTTTGTTTTCATATAATATATTTGTTATGGTTAATGCTCCTAAAATTAGAACATATTTTATAGGAAAGACATTATTTTAACCTTTTTAAGTTATTGTTTAGATTAACACGTTTTATCGTACAAAGTTGCTATAGGTTTTTATAGTACATTTGACAAAATATACTTTATGACCTCAGAAGTTTTCGAGTACGATTTTAAGGTTCCTGCATCTGCTATTGATGATATCAATCATGTAAATAATGTAGTCTACCTACAATGGATCCAAGACGTTGCCAAAAAGCATTGGGAATCCAAAATCGATGATCACATAAGAAACACCTACGTTTGGGTAGTACTCAATCATTTTATAGAATATCACAACCCTGCATTCCTAGGAGATACCATCACCATACGAACCTGGATAGATAGCCATCGAGGTGTGAAAAGTGAGCGGCATACCAAAGTTATCAATACAACCACCCAGAAAGTGTTAGTATCTGCGAAAACTGTATGGTGCTTGTTGCATAAAGAAACGTTAAGACCCACCCGGATCACGGATGAAATAAGTACCTTGTTTTTTCAAAATTCTTAATGTCTATGGAAGCGATTAATATTAAAGACAAATTATCCAAATTTGACAAGCAGTGGCATCCTCATCGTATTGCCATGGTGGATGATAATCAAGTATATCTGGCAAAATTATCTGGAGATTTTGTATGGCACAAACACGATGATGAAGATGAACTTTTTCAGGTGATAAAAGGAACACTATACATGAAATTCAGAGACAAAACTGTGACGGTAGAAACTGGAGAGCTTATTGTAGTTCCCAAAGGTGTAGAACACTGCCCTTGTACCAAAGATGGTGAAGAGGTACATGTTCTTTTATTCGAAAAAGCCTCTACCAAGCATACTGGCGAAATTAAAAGTGACCGTACTGTAGATACGTATATCGAAATTTAAGATCTAAAAAACCAGGTACTTTCCTCATCTAATTTATATTAGGGGTAACATCTCAGATTATTGTGACACTTACAATAAATGTTACAAAACATTGTACGAAATCACTAACTAAAAATGATTGATCAATGGCTGATTTTTACCCTTTAAGTCCGGAGTTAGACCGAAAAAACTTTACTAAGATTACTACCAACTACAAAAAGAACGTATTTGTAGTATTGGTGGGGATTGTTCTATTTTTTGCATTATATGCTACCGCGGTTGCCGGGTCTGTTTATCTTTTTTATCTCGCCCTTACGTACGACATGGGCCACATCAATAAACTTACCATCTTACTAAAAGCGGGGACCGTTGGGATGAGTGGTATGTTTGTGTTGTTTATGATTAAGTTCATATTTAAAAAACAACGCTTAGATAATAATCCACTCAACATTGAAATTACTGAAAAAGAACATCCAAAGCTTTTCCAATTCATTAGAACATTAAGTGAGGAAACCAAAGCACCGTTTCCCAAGAAAATATTTGTAAACCACGAAATCAATGCAGCTGTATTTTATAACAGTACCATATTGAGTTTATTTATCCCTACCCGGAAAAACTTATTGATTGGTCTTGGATTGGTAAACGGTCTTAATCTTACTGAATTCAAAGCCGTACTCGCTCATGAATTCGGGCATTTTTCGCAAAGCAGTATGCGTTTGGGAAGTTATGTGTATATGACCAATCGCATTATTTATGATATGGTAAATGAGCGTGACTATTGGGATCGAACTCTGGACTCCATGAAAAACTCAGATATTCGAATTGCCATTTTTGCCTGGTTACTGATGCCCGCCGTTTGGACTACCAGACAAGTCATGGTTTTGATTTATAAAGGAATCAATCTGCTTCAGTCGTCATTATCTAGACAAATGGAATATCATGCTGATCTGGTTGCTGTAAGTGTTACGGGTAGTAATGCTATTGTAAACGGTTTATACAAACTGGATGCTACTACACAAGCGTTGAATTTTGCTTCAGAACACGTGTTTTCCGCAATTCAGGATAAAAAATACACCTCTAATCTGTTTTACCATCAGACTTCTGCCTACGAATACCTGAAGAAAAACAAAAAAGAGTTTAAGGATAACCTTCTGGAAAACTGTAATCACGAAAGAGTGTTTCTGGAGGACGACGACGCACATCTTCCTAATATGTACGCCTCTCACCCTTCGGGATATAAGAGGGAAGACAACGCCAAGAAGAATTTTGTTGAGGGTATAGAAGATATCCGATCGCCTTGGATATTATTTGATGACAAAGAAGCGTTGTGTGAAAAGGTGACCAAGAACCTGATTACCGTTAATTTTAATTTACCCAAGGATACCCCTTTTGCTTCAGCAACAGAAATTCAGGAATTTATAGAATCCGAAATTGAAGAAACACAATTTGATCCTAAATATCTTGGGAATTACGATAATCGATTCTTTTCAGAATTCCCTCTAGAGAATCTGGAACGTATGCTTAGCGAGCATCAAATTACCACTTCGAACAGCATTAATGTTCTCGAGGATTTATATGGAAATCGACTACAGCAAAAAATGGATCGCGAAAAGGAAGTCGATGATGAGTTTCGCTTGTTGACCAAAGTATTAAGCAAACAAACCAAAGAGAAACAGTTTAATTTCCGAGGGACACAATATGCCAACAAAGAAGCCGAAAAAGTTTACAAAGATCTGGTAGAAGAGGTAAATAAGGATACCTGGTATCAAGACTTTGATGAAAAAGTTTTTGCTGCCATTTATGCCATTAGCGATGCTACAGAAAAAGATGAATTGATCTTACGTTATCGATTCCAATTCGATTTCCAGAAATATCATCGTGCATTTATTGGTATTCAGAATGAGTTTCATACAAAGATTGATGAAATCAACGCTATCGGTAGTTTAGACGAAAATCAGGCAAAAGTTTTTGCAGGTCAGTTCAACACCTTGCATAACCAATTGATTCACATACTTAATGAAGTAGATGTTTTACGATTGCCATCCATGAATAATACTAAACATATTTCTTCATTAAAAGAACACTTGCTGGCAGAAAATGTAGCATTCATATCGAGTGCCACCTTAGACGGACAAAAATTAAATCAGATCCTACAACAACTTGATAGCATTATTTCAAAATCAAGAAGGCTGTATTTTAAAAGTCTAGGAAACATCTTAAAACTTCAGGAAAAAATCAGCACTAAGGCAGTATAACATTCATAAAGTCCGTCAGAGTAATCCCTTCGATTTAACAAATCAGCAACACAATTGTATGCTGATATCTAGTACCTTACATACATCACAAAAAACCAATAGATATGTTAGTCAATCGAAGGGATTTTATTCGAAATACCGGCCTTGCACTTGGGTATAGCTTATTACCGTATGGCAACATCTTTTCAAACGGTTCTCAAAAACAAATCGGTGTTTGTTTGGTAGGTTTAGGAAATTATAGTTCTACAGTACTTGCTCCAGCTTTGCAGCTTACCAAACATTGTAAGCTTACAGGTATTGTAACGGGTAGCCCCTGGAAAATCCCTAAGTGGCAGGAGCGGTATAAAATTCCGGATCAAAATGTATACAACTACGATACCATGCATCAAATCGCCAACAATCCCGATATTGATGTGATTTATATTGTAGTCCCTACCGGTTTGCACGCCAAATATGCGATTAGAGCTGCCAATACTGGGAAACATGTGTGGTGCGAAAAACCCATGGCCAAAACCGAAGCCGAATGCCAATCGATAATCGATGCCTGCCAAAAGAATAAAGTACAACTCACTATCGGATATCGTATGCAGCACGAACCCAATACCCGTACGGTGATGGATTGGGCAACAACAAAACCTTTCGGGAAAATTAAAACGCTAAGAGCCGAAATAGGATATAATGTCTCAAATCCTGCAAGAAGCTGGCGTTTAAACGCAGAGTTAGGTGGCGGTACGATGTACGACCTTGGGGTTTATGCGCTCAACGCTTCTCGGTATGTGACGGGAGAAGAACCCATATCTGTTTCCGCCCAACAAATGACCACCCGACCCGAAATTTTCACCGAAACCGACGAGACCACTCATTTCACTTTAGAATTTCCTTCGGGTGCCATCGCTCATGGTAAAACCAGTGTTGGAAAATCAATGCATGAACTTTATGTAGATTGCGAAAAGGGGTGGTACACTCTGGCTCCATTCTCTATGTATGCTGGTGTGCAAGGAAAGGCAAGCAATGGCACTTTATTAAATATCCCTATCAGAAATCAACAGGCTAAACAAATGGATGATGATGCTTTATCCATCATCAATAACACTCCGGTAATGGTTCCAGGAGAAGAAGGCATGAAAGATGTTAGAATCGTTGAAGCGATCTACAAATCAGCAAAATTACAAGGAAAAATACTAGCTCTCTAGGCCGAGGAATATCTAAAAGAGGTTTCGGCTTTCGTAAAAAATGCAGTAAATTCACCAAATCCGTTTTTTGAAAAAAAGGATGTTATTAATACGTACTGCATGAAAACAAAGACTATCGGACTTATTGCAGGTCCTGTGCTATTCTTGTTTATTTTGTTTTTTTTAAGTCCAGAAGGACTATCCAAAGAAGGATTGGCTACCCTTGCCATTGCAACCTGGATTGCAGTTTGGTGGATTACCGAAGCTATTCCTATTGCTGTAACAGCTTTACTTCCCTTTGTACTTTTTCCATTAACGGGAGTAATGCCTATCAAAGGTGTATCTGGAGCTTTCGCTAATCCAATGATTTTTCTTTTTCTGGGAGGTTTTATCCTGGCTTCGGCTATCGAAAAAACCAACCTTCATAAACGGATTGCTCTTACCATTATTTATCGTATCGGAAGTAATTGGAATCAGGTAATTCTTGGGTTTATGATCGCAACAGCTTTTTTGAGCATGTGGATTTCGAACACCGCTACTGCAGTGATGATGCTCCCCATAGGACTTGCTGTAGTTTCTCAAATTCAGGCCGAAGAAACGATCAAAAACACCATGGGTAGATCTTTGATGCTTGCTATGGCGTATGGATGTTCTATTGGTGGTATTGCTACCATTATTGGGACACCTACTAATGTTATTTTTGTGGGTATTGCGGAAGAGCTTTATGGCGAAACAATTTCTTTTGCGCAATGGATGATGCTGGGGCTGCCCTTCTCTGTTTTGATGCTCATCATAGGATGGTTGTATTTAACCAAAAAAGTGTTCCCTATTACTGTGGAAGGAATCCCAGGAGGTAAAACAGCAATCAAAAACCAACTGGATGATTTAGGTAAGATATCTTATGAAGAAAAAGCAGTGCTATTCGTTTTTGGTACTGTTGCCATATGTTGAATGACTAGTTCTTTTTTACTGAAACATATTATACCTGGTATTAGTGATACCTTGATTGCCATAGCAGGATCAATTGTTCTATTTGTAATCCCTTCTCAGAAAAGACAAAAATTAGGAATCATTAATTGGAAAACGGCAGAAAACATTCCATGGGGAATTTTATTGCTATTTGGAGGTGGATTGGCCCTGGCCGAAGGTTTTAAAGTTTCTGGACTTGCTGAATGGATAGGAAATCAATTGGCATTGTTTAAAATGTTTCCTTCTCTACTGCTTATTCTTGCCATTGTTATGGTGGTTAATTTTTTAACTGAAATTACATCAAATGTAGCAACCGCTGCAATGCTAATGCCCGTTATGGCTGCTTTGGCCTTATCTATAGATGTGCATCCTTACTTTTTGATGATTGGTGCAACTATTGCTGCTTCTTGTGCTTTTATGCTTCCTGTGGCCACACCTCCTAATGCCGTGGTTTTTGGTTCTGGTTTATTGACCATTCCTAAAATGATGAAAGTAGGACTTTGGATGAATATCGTTTCTATTCTCATCACTACGATCTTGATCTATTTTGTGTTGCCTTTGATTTGGGATATAGCGCTTACTCCTTTTCCTGAGGTTTTTAAATAAGAATAGAAATACCCACTCTATGAAGAGTGGGCATAAACACGTTACGGCCCCTTACCTCCGTAATCGTTTGCTCTACCGATAGGATACTCCCATCATATTATATCCTGCGGCAATACCATGGATATCCTGGATGGACTCTTTTACTGCAATTGATTTTTTATAAAATGTGATGGCTTTATCATGATCCTTTTGATGTCGATAAACCATCCCCATATTATGATATACGTCAGAAACATGCCAGTCGTCGTTTTGACGCTCGTAGATTTGTTTTGCCTTTAGATAATATTGTAATGCTTCAGGGAATTTGGCTTCTCTTCGCTGTATGACACCTTTTACCACATAGGCCTTTGCCAACAACTGCTGATACATACTATCCTTTCTATTTGCTATTAACTGTACCGCTTCATTTACAATGTCTTTTGCATTACTAAAATCCTGATCATACTGAAATTCTGCCAAAGCCAACAAAGCGACTATACTATCCCTTCTTGTAGAAGCTGATTTGATCGCATCTTTTAGCTCTATCACAGTATTATCTGATTCTTGAGCGACCAGTGCTATAGAAAACAACAAAAAAATGAGAAGGGGTATGTAGGGTTTCATAGTTACAAACTTACCCATTTAATTTATAACTTATTTTCAGAAGAAATCGAATTAAAAATGAAAACCACCCAATAAATTAGGTGGTTTTCGGCGTAAACAAATCGACTATAGCCCCCTGCCATAGTTTATTTTCAAGATGAGTTTGTGTTTATTGTATCACCATTTTTTTAGTATCTATTTTTCTGCTACCTACATACATGGTATAGAAATAGGTCCCCACTGCTAACCCATCACTATTGATATAGAGCTCACCATCACCTGTTTTTGTAAGTGCTATTTTAGAGAATACTTGCCCTAGCATATCGCTAAACACAATCGTTGCATTAGTAATGCCATCAGGTAGGTAATACTTGATCGTTGTGGTTCCGTTAAACGGATTAGGAATATTCTGATATAACACGGGTACATTACTTCTGTTAGTTGGGTTTTGTGTATTTCCAGAGTTTTGTTCCAATGCTTCAATTCGGCTAATCAGATCCTCAATCAATGCTTGCTGTGTTTGGTTTTCTGAAATCAAATCCGCTATTTCATCCTGAGCATCTATTAAATCACTTTCTAAGGATAGCATGAGCGGTGCCAAATCCACGGTAACCGAATTCCCATCTTGTATCTCGATAGTAAGATCACTCCCATTCAAATTTGCAGCGGTTAGATCCTGATCATCCGTATTTACATAGCCTGAAAAATCCACTGTATTTCCTCCAGAAATGCTCAATACGTTAGAACTCAGGTTTAAAGTTTGATTATCAGTTCCTGTTCCATCTTGTAACACCGATAAATCTATGCTATTCCCTCCTGAAATCTCTAACTGCATATTGGTTAACGTTAGAGTTTGCTCATCGGTATTATCCTGATATTTAGAAAGGTCTACGGCAGTTCCGTCGTTTGTTAAACTCAGCGTATTACCACTAAGTTCCAAATCTTGGGCATCTGTATTGTCCAAATATTTGGATAGATCTACTGTAGTTCCATCATTAGTCAAACTCAATGTGTTAGTAGTAAGCTCTAGGTCCTGCGCATCAGTATTATCCAGATAATCGGATAAGTCGATGGTGTTTGTCCCACCGGAGATACTCAATTCGTTAGTATTCAAGGCCAACTCTTGAGCATCTGTATTATCTAAATATTTAGCAAGATCTACCGTCTTCGTCCCTTCTCCATCTCTTTCTAAGGATAATTCTAGCGTGTTTCCATCCAATTCAAAAACATCTATGGTTTGATCATCCGTATTGTCCAAGTATTTAGCAAGATCAACGGTAGTCGCATCATTGGTTAAACTCAAGGTATTGTCGGACAACTCAAGATCTTGGGCATCGGTATCGGTTACCCATGCTGTGCCATTCCATAGGTATAGGTTATTCTCTTCGGTATCGTATACCATCATTCCATTTTCGTCGGCATCCAGACTTGCCCCAAAGGTAGTTCGTTGATCCGTAGTCATTCTATTGATTAAAAGTCCCTGATCGGTAGCTTTTAAATGTATAGAAGCCTCAGAATTGATGTTTGGAAATGTGTTACCACTGAATCCAATACCAACATTACCGTCTTCTCCCAAAGCAAAAGTATTACTTGGTGTATTGGGCTCTATTTTGAAAGGTAATTTACTCCCATTAGTTACATCTCTAATGAAAAAATTTGTTTCGTTTCCGGCGATATCCCATAATTGTGTTCCAAATCCTCCGTTCTGTCCCAAACGAATTGTTGGTGTATCATTATCCAAAATACTAAGTTCTATAGTTCCCGGACTACTGGTTCCAATACCTACATTTCCATTATCCGCAATTCGAAACGCATTATTGGGAGCACCTGCATCAATCCTAAATGGTCTTTTATTTCCTGTGGCGTCATCAACAGCAAAATAATTATCTCCTCCATTGCTACTATCGTTGAAGGTAAATCTCCAGTCATTGCCAGGAAACGAAGCGCCCGAAGAAGTATCATCAAAATACATTCTTAGGTTATTTTCTGTCATCACAAAGGTATCAGACCCAAAAGTGTAACCATTCGAAGCGTCGCCACCAATTTGCATAGATCCTTTGGCAATCACATCTCCATTAAAGAATTGATCCTGCGCATAGATTGACGAAATAGAAATACTAAACAAGAAGAAAAAAAGGGGTAGTTGTTTTTTCATTTATTAAGGGGTTTTTGAACAATTTATTTACGCGGCAAAGCTAAAAATCCATCTTAGACCAGGGTATAGGTAACCCTACGTATTTATGTACGTATACAAACCAATGACGCGTAGAGAAATCTTAAATTTTTCAAAAATTATAGGAAGATATCCTGTTATCCCAGCCGAAGCTTGTAAATTCGGTATTTTTGCAGACTAACATACCAATAATGAAGATTCTTCACCTAGATACCAATCACCCATTACTTATTGATCAACTTAAAGAAGTAGGCTTTCATAATGAAGAGGATTATACCTCATCAAAAACCGAGATAGAAGCCAAAATTGCGAATTACGATGGTATTGTAATCCGTAGTCGCTTTGCTATTGATCAATCGTTTTTGGATAAGGCCGAAAACCTAAAATTTATTGGTCGTGTTGGAGCTGGTTTAGAAAATATTGATACCGATTATGCGGCAAAAAAAGGAATCCAACTTTTTAATGCGCCCGAAGGAAATCGAAATGCGGTGGGTGAGCATGCTTTGGGAATGATATTGTCTTTATTCAATAAACTGAATCAGGCCAATCAGAGTGTTAGGGATGGAAAGTGGTTACGAGAAGAACATCGCGGTATTGAATTAGATGGAAAAACGATAGGGATTATTGGTTACGGAAACATGGGACGCGCCTTTGCCAGAAAGCTAAGAGGGTTTACCGTAGAAGTGATTTGCTATGACATCAAAGAGGATGTAGAAAACAGTGACGCTACACAGGTAGAACTCGAAGAACTTTTTGAAAAAACCGATGTTTTAAGTTTACACACTCCAGAAACCCCACAAACCATCGGTATGATCAACAAAGCATTTATCGATAAATTCAAAAAGCCATTTTGGCTTATCAATACCGCCAGAGGGAAAAGCGTAGTTACCGAAGATCTGGTAGATGCCTTAAAAAATGAGCAAATTCTGGGCGCTGGCTTGGATGTATTAGAGTATGAAAAATCTTCGTTCGAGAATCTATTTACTTCCAAGAAAGAAATGCCAGAGGTGCTACAAGCGCTGATGCAACTAGACAACGTGCTTCTATCCCCACATGTTGCGGGTTGGACCGTTGAATCTAAAGAAAAGCTGGCACAAACCATTGTTGACAAAATAAAGGCTCAATTTTGCTAAGAGAGATTTTCATTTCGCTCCTTTCCAAATACTCCAAAGATGAAGAGTATGTGTTTACTTTATGGAACGAGATAGAAAAAAAACACTCGGGTAAAAAGCGATATTATCACACGCTTACCCATTTAGAACATATCTATAATCTGCTGCTTACGGTAAAAGATCAGATACAAGATTGGGATATGACCTTGTTTGCTCTATTCTATCACGATTTCATCTATAATATCCTTAAACAAAATAACGAAGAACAAAGTGCAAAGAAAGCGGTCACCATTCTTAGTGCATTAGATATAGATAAAGAACGCATACACCTTTGTCATGAGATGATTATAGCCACCAAAGGGCATCAGGTATCCAAACATAACGACATCAATCTATTTACCGATGCCGATTTATCTATTTTGGGTAGTGATTGGAAAGGCTACAAAACGTATTTTGAACACGTTAGAAAAGAATACAACTATTATCCAGATCTCCTCTATAATCCAGGACGTATTAAAATCCTTCGCCATTTTTTAAATATGTCCCGTATTTTTAAATCGGATCATTTTTATGACGTTTATGAAGAAAAAGCGAAGCTAAATCTGCAACAGGAAATCGATATCCTTTCAAAGTAAGCTAGAGTTTTCTAAATTTATGCAGTGAGGAAAACTATTTTCATTTTTGCAGCTCTGGCTATTGCATTGCTTTCTTTATTTCAATTAAGCAAGTACAGTGTGCTTACCGGAAGCACCAAAATAGAAATTGTAATTGCCTGTATTGCGTTGCTTTTTTTTGTGATCGGAGTAATTATTAATAAACGAGTGTTACATCGACAAAAAGAAACTTCTACAGTCATTGATCAGCAAAAAATAGAAGAGTTAGGACTTAGCAAACGTGAATACGAAGTACTGTGCGAGATTGCTTCAGGATTATCCAATAAAGAAATCGCCCAAAAATTGTTCGTTTCAGAAAGTACCATCAAAACACATGTTTCTAATATCCTGGTAAAATTAGATGCCAAAAGAAGAACACAAGCCATTCAAATTGCCAAAGAGCTTCGAATTATAAGCCAATAACCCCAAAATCATACCAAAGTCGTATACAATTCATACTTTAGTATGAGTGCTAATTATCGGGTTCGATCTACTTTTGAATCAAACTTTTAAACAGCAAGTACTATGAAAAATACAGTAATACGTTACGGAATTTACAGTGCCATTACCATTTGTGTATTAGCATTGGCGGGTTGGTTCTTAGGTAAAAACTTGGATTACTCCATGCAAGAAGTTATAGGATATACCAGCATGGTAGTATCACTACTTTTTGTCTTTTTTGGGATTAAGCATTTCAGAGATAAAGAAAATAGTGGAATCGTCTCTTTTGGTAAAGCCTTGTTAATTGGTGTACTGATTTCGCTAATCGCTGCATTAGCCTTTGGGATATTAGATGTGATCTACATCAAGTATATCAATCCCGATTTTATGGCCGAGTATTACGCACATTATGTAGAACAACTACGACAATCACTATCTGAAGCAGAATTTAAAGTAGAATATGAAAAGTTGCAAGCGCAAAAGGAGATGTTCTCAAACAGGTTCATTAGTTTCCTTCTTATGGCTACTACAGTTTTTATCATAGGGTTTATCATATCCCTAATTTCTGCACTAATACTGCAACGTAAACCACAAGCTTAATCATCAAAAAACAAATAGTATGCAATACAAAGCCAGTACACCAGACGAATATATTGAAGCCATACCAGAGGAGCGAAAAGCTGCAATGAGTACACTGCGAAAAGTCATCAAAGACAATTTACCTCAAGGATTTTCTGAAGTAATCAGTTACGGAATGATCGGTTATGTAGTGCCGCATTCGCTCTATCCCGGGGGATATCATTGTGATCCAAAATTACCTTTACCATTTATGAATATTGCTTCACAAAAGAATTTTATTGCGGTATATCACAGTGGGATCTATGCCGACAAAGATCTGATGGATTGGTTTGTAGGTGAGTATCCAAAATATGTAAAAACCAAACTGGATATGGGTAAAAGCTGTATACGTTTCAAAAAAATCGATCAAATCCCAACGGAACTTATCGGCAAGTTGGCCTCCAAAATGACACCGCAGCAGTGGATTGATCTATATGAAAATAACCTAAAAAAGAAATAAATGAAAAACAGGGTAACAGGATTAGGTGGTTTTTTCTTCAAGACCAAAGATCCAAAAAAAGTAAAAGAATGGTACGGTAAACATCTGGGGCTACCTGTGGATGATTACGGATGTACTTTTTGGTGGAAAGACAAAGAAGGGAATGATTGTTCTACACAATGGAGTCCGTTTGCTGAAAACACCTCTTATTTTGCTCCTAGCAAAAAGGAGTTTATGATGAATTTTAGGGTAGAAAATCTGGTAGAATTACTAGAAACGCTCAAAAAAGAAGGCGTTACTGTTGTTGGAGAGATCGAAGAATATGACTACGGGAAGTTTGGATGGATTGTAGATCCCGAAGGGAATAAAATAGAACTCTGGGAACCGATCGACAAAGCTTTTTTATAATTGAAATGTGTCTTGAAAATTCATTTGATAAAGGATCATTAATTAAAATAGGAGTTCTTAAATTCTATACTAACAATCTACTTAGCAAATAATCCACATTTAAAAAGATCTTTTGCTAATCAAAGCCAAAACTTAGTTTTGAAAAGTTTTTGATATTCCAAAACTAAGTTTTTTTGTTTCTGAAAATAGTTTTATCGAGTTACCGGTCTTAAATAAAAGGAAAAACCATTAAAATGATAGATTTGATAACTGTTTCTTATTCCATATCCACCATCTGTTGTAATCTCTCCAAGTGTTGTACATCGATCAAAATTAACATCAAAAATTACGTAAGCATGTTTTGAAGAGGAGATTGAGAAATCGACAGAAGTATCTCTTGCAAAATCTCCACTTGAGTCGACGGATACTTGATCTGAAATATTAATATTTCCCCTACCATCGTTACGAGCTGCTACAATAATTTTTAGATCCAATTGACTTCTTTTCCAGTTACTTTTTAAAAAAGACATTCCAGAGCCTACCCAATTTTTCTTTTTTACATTTCTTCTACTTATTTTAAACCCATCACTACTCCCCCAAGGTGCATTTGTATTTGGAGAAGAACTTATAAACCCATTGCTATTTACAGAAAAATCTCCCGTTATTGCCCAAATATAAAGTTGATTAGAATTCGGCCAAGCTCTTGTATTATTGTGCAATTGAACCTGTGGCATTTCAAGGCGTAAAGTCACGTCTTCGCCTAGTGTCCTACAATCAATATCTCTTGGTCGTGTAGTACCACTACCTCCTGTGCCTCCTCCTCCATCTCCCTCCAACACGAGATCATTTCCTTTATTTCCAACAAAAATTGGATCTTCCAATGGCATAATCACTATAGTTGGATGATTTGACGCATAGTCATCATCAACAGTAACTAATTCCTTAGTGATTACATCATTTTGTGCATTCGTGGATAAAATCCCTGGTGTAGTACCGGAATTATCTTTACCATCCCACCAAGATATTGTTATCGGTTCTTTAGAGTCCGAAAAATCTTCGGCTAAATAAGGTGCTGAAATCACATAATGGTCCTTGAGAATTTCTAGAATCTCCTTACTACTTTTGTTATTAAACTTGCAAGTACTGCATTGATTTAACTCCGCTGACAATTTATCAGCAAATACTGATTTGTTTGCTTTTTGTGATTTTGAATATCCAAGTATATCCTTAAAAGGACGATAAACTTCGTTATCTGTAGATTTTGTAGCGTAAGAAATAATTTCGGATTTTACATCATCATTATTGATGTAACTAACCATAGATTTTGCTATGATTTCTAATTGTTGTTTTGATAAAACGGAATGATCATTTTCTAAAACTTCATTTTCTTGCTGAGAAGTTTGTAATTCTAATTCGTCCTTTGAACACGAAATAGTAATTGTTACAATAGTAACAAACAAAGCTAGGTTTCTAAAGAGTTTCATAAGTATAATTTAAATTGAATGAATAATAGTTCTATAATATTTCACTGAATTCAATGTTGGTAAATATCGATTACGAAGATAAATTCAAACACTTATGCTTCTCTCTCAAAAACACAAGATTGTTCTAAAATGAATGTAAAAAGTGATAATCCAAATGCTGGGTGTGATGAATTGCTATTAAAAAGTGATGAATTTTTTGATTGTATAAATTAATAAAATTTCAGTGCTTCTAAATAAAAAGTTGCAACAATAGAAGAAGCTGTTTTACCCTTACTGATCTTAGGGTAATTCCCGAAAATTTATAAGATAATCTTATCCATATTCTCTTTATACTTGGAACTTACTGGGATTTTTTGATCATTAATCACTACAAATTTGTGGTTTTTTTGTTCAATCTTGTCAATACGAATCAAATAAGATCGATGTACTCTCATAAATTCTAGTTGATCTGGCATTTTTTTCTCAAAATTTCCAATTTTTTCTCTTACCAAATACATCTTTTTTTGTGTATATATTTCTAAATAATTACCCGCAGATTTCACATAAAGAATAGTAGAAGTGTTAATTTTAATTTCAAGACCAGACTCCTTGATTACTACACTATGTTTTTCTCCTTTTACTTTTCTTAGGAAAATCCTTAAAAATTCTCTAATGATGTCCTTATTATCTTTTAACACATTGATTCTAAAAAAAATATAGACTGTAAAAACTGTTAGTATTAACAAAATGGTGTAAAACCCTCCTGTTTTCCAAAAAGGTTTTCTAATAGTGATATTCAAGTAACTACTTTTAGGATTCCAAGTTTTATTTCCAACTTTACTTTGTACCTCAAAAATATAGTCCCCTGGATTTAAGTTTAAATACCGTATTTGTTTGTTCTTTGTTGTATTCCATTCATTTTCTTTCCCTAGAAGTCGATAACGATATAAAATGTTTTCTTTATTCTTAAACGAAATAGTATTAAAGCCAATAGCGATTGTATTTTGATAATGTAAAAGGTCTCGTACGCTATCAAAATTTTTTATTTGATCATTATTCACCGATACCTTGTTGATTTGTAACCAATCTTCATTTAAAAGCTGATTAGAAGAATTTAGTAGTTCTTTTGGTAATGAATACAAACCATTTTTGGTCGCTATCCAGAGTGTATCATTAAGTAATTCAATATCATTCACCTCATTACTTGGTAATCCGTCTTCAAACGAAAAATTAGAGACAGTATAATTCGTCAAAGTACTGTCGAATAATATCTTATTGAAACCTGTATTAGAAGCAACATAAACTTCTTGTTTTGAAGGCACATATACTTGAGTAGTTGAATTGCTTGTTAATCCATTTTTAGTATTTATTGAGTAAATAGTGTCTTTATTTTTTACAACTAATCCTCCACCCATTGTAGCCAAATAGTATCGATCTCCGTCCCTATCAATATCATCTATTCGATACGATAGTAATGGTGCTTTCTTTCCTAACTCAATTAGTGAATCTTTCCTGTAACAGTACAATCCTGATAATGTAGCTAAATAATATCCTTCATCTGCATGCTCGATATCAAAAATCCTTGTCCCAAAATCCATCTCTTTGTTAAAAGCTTGTATATCTTTTTGATATTCAATTATAAACCTGCCAGCAGTTAATGGAGAATCGTTAGTGTTATCAGATAAAATATAACCATTATTTAAAGGTTCCAAACCTGTTATTTTGCCTAATTCGTCTTTTAATAATAATGGGGTTGATTGAAATAACAAAATACTATCCTTACTAAAAAACTGCACTTTTACTCTGTTATGAGGGATTCTATAAGGAGATTTCCAAATACGTTTAAAAGATGAATTCCTTTTTTTATAAAGTTCTCCATTTTCATACCCAACATATAGTACTCCATTCAGGTTTGAGGTAAGAGAATGTACGTTCTGATTTTTATTGTCAACAAGATAGGCTTTAATTTTTGGGTTTTTGATATAGAAGACTCCAGAATTAATCGTTGCCAACCATAAGCCTCCTTCATGATCCTTTAAAACTTTCGTCACAGATTCTCTTGGTAATAAATGACTTACAAGTCTTCCATTATAATCATAAACTTTTGCTCCTCCTTGATTAAATCCTACCCAGAAAAGGTCTTCATCCAATTCTCCTGCAATTAGAATATCTCTCTCAAAATTAAACTGTTGTATAAATCTTCCTCCTAAATCAGTAATATTAATATTCCTGTTTACCGTAGTGATAAGTCGATCCTTGCTAGACTTATGAATTGCCCCATAATACCATCCTGTACCAGAAAAATGAAGACTAAGACCCGAATTTTCTAATGAGTTAATAGTTTCATTAATAACATAGGTTCGAAATGGAGATTGATCTTCGAACTTAATCTTTAAGGGATTTTCTAATGTGGATAACTTATTGTGAACAATTCCTCCATCGTCAATTTCTATATATCCTGATATTCCTTTAAAATTTATAAAAACTGAACATTTATCATCTATTTTAATGGTATTAAAAGTGTAGTTTTTAGGAATATTATTTAACAGATGATTAAACGAATATGGTATAAATTCTTCTTGGTCTGGATCGTAAAAAAAAATTTTTTTATTGTAAGTGGAACATAGTATAGTACCATCCTTCTGTTCATAAAAATTAAATACTACAGAATCTGTAAGTCCATCTTTGGTTGAGTATTTTTTAAACTCATAACCATCATATCTAGTCATTCCGCGATCAGTAGCAAACCATAAATATCCCTTCTTGTCTTGAGTAATGTCGTATACCTCAGAACTACTTAAACCATGCGAGGTATTATAGTTTTTATAAATATAGTCTTGAGCTGATAAGATAGAAAAATGAAAAAAACAGAAAATTATTGTGAGATTCTTAAAATACATTGGGGAGAACTAATTTGGTTAGGAATTAAGAGTTTAGTGCTGGTATTATAAGAGTGTTTTACATAACTATTACTTCAAGATGGAATTTCTTTTAAAATAGGGGTTGAAATATGAAAATTAAGACATATCCCACAAATTTGTAGATACAATATACGTTAAAATAATGTCAAATAATTCTACCTAACCCATAAAAAGTTAAGAAAATAAGATGTAAAACCACTGTTTCATAACAATACATTAAATCTGGAACATAAGAACAAGAAATATGCCATAAAAGTAATACCATGGGAGTTTAAACTGGGGCGAGAAAATAGAACTCTGGGAACCGATCGACAAAGCTTTTTTGGAATAAAAGTAATTCGAGAACATTTTTTTTGTATTTTTCTTGAAGTAAATCAATTAATTAAACAACATGAGCGAAGAAAACAACAACCTAGGGGATGACATCAAAAAAGGCGCTGAAGAAGCTGCTGAAAGCGTAAAAGAAACTGCCAAAGAGTTTGCTGAAGAAGCAAAAGAGGTATTAGACTCTCAAGACAACAAAAAAATACTGGCAGGAATTCTAGCGATCGTGCTTGGAAGCTTAGGTGTTCATAAATTTATCCTTGGATATCAAAAAGAAGGATTTATTCTATTAGGAGTATCCATAGCTGCATATGCGCTTTCTTGTCTTGCTGTAGGTCTTTTATTTATTTGGATTCCAGGTCTTGTCGGATTAATCGAAGGGATTATCTACCTTACCAAATCTGATGAGGAATTCTATCAGACCTATCAAGTAGGTAAAAAACCTTGGTTCTAGTATAGTAAAAAGTCAGAAAATTCTCTTCTGGCTTTTTTATTCAATTTTATTATCGTAATATTGCGATATATAAATAATAAAATGGGAATTACCAAAACGCAAATATTTGACGAAAGGCAAAATGAGTTGGCTCACTTTTTTAAAGTATTAGGGCATCCTGCTCGTATTGCTATCCTTCAATACATCAGTAAGCAAAATGCTTGTATTTGTAATGATCTTGTAGAGGAAATCGGATTGGCTCAGGCCACCATCTCTCAGCATTTAAAAGAACTCAAAAGTATTGGTTTGCTAAAAGGAGAGATCGAAGGCAAACGCATGTGTTATTGCATCGATCTCGACCGATGGAACGCTTTGCAGCAATCGCTGAATTCCTTTTTTAATACTACAAAACATAATTGTTGTTAACACTAAAAACACAAAAACCTATGAATACTTCAGAATTTATCACCCTATTAGCAGAGCACCCTGATAAATCATTATTATTTGAGTACGCTCCAGGAATGTTGGTAGGCACCAACTATCATATCACCGAAGTAAAACATATCACTGTAGATGCTGTAGACTGCGGAGCCGGAACAGATTCGTGGAAAGAAACCATTATTCAACTTTGGGAAAGTCCAAGCGAACTGGGTAAACCAGATTATATGTCTACATACAAGGCTCTTGGTATCCTAAGAAAAGTAGGGACAATGAAAAGTTATGAAATGGATGCTCCTGTACGTATCGAATACGGAAACGCCATGTTTCATACCGCTCAGTTGCATGTAACCGGCTTTTTGATCAACGGCGATCAGCTAATTATGAAACTAGCCGTGCAGCCTACGGATTGTAAAGCCAAAGAAACCTGTGGAGTTCCAGAAACTGCTGAAACCACAGCTGCTAATGCTTGTGCACCAGGAAGCGGTTGTTGCTAGATGAGTGCCAATATTACCATAACTAATTTTACTCACCAAGACTGGCCGACAATTTCTGAGATCTATAGACAAGGAATTGCTACGGGAGTTGCCACTTTTGAAACGCAAATCCCAAGTTGGGAACAATGGGATGCTGCGCATAGTACTTCTTGTCGACTTAAAGCTGTAATGAACAACGAAATTGCCGGTTGGGCGGCTTTGTCCCCAGTTTCCAAACGAGAAGTTTACCGTGGTGTGGCAGAAGTTAGCATTTATATAGCATCAAACTTTAGAAAATTAGGTATCGGTAAGTTACTTTTGCAACACCTTATCAAAGAGAGTGAAGCCGAAGGGTTTTGGACCTTGCAAGCTGGTATTTTTAGTCAAAACAAAGCTAGCATTGCGTTACATAAAGCTTTAGGATTTCGAGAAATTGGATTTCGGGAAAAAGTCGCAAAGCTTCACGGTATTTGGTACGATAACACCTTATTAGAAAGACGAAGTAAAAAAATAATATAACCACATAAACACCACCATAATGAATATCTTAGTATTATGTACCGGTAATTCTTGCAGAAGTCAAATGGCAGAAGGCTATTTGAAACATTTTGCCAAAGATCAAGCTACTGTATACAGTGCCGGTGTAGAGACTCACGGGGTAAATCCTCGAGCCATTGCCATCATGAAGGAGGACAGTATTGATATCTCTAATCATACCTCCAACAATCTGGATGAGTATTTGGATATCGAATTTGATTACATCCTTACGGTTTGTGACAATGCCAAAGAAAGATGTCCTTTCTTTCCCGGCAAAGCAGAACGTTTACATTACAATTTCTTTGACCCTTCAAAAGTGGAAGGTACCGAAGAGGAAATTCATGCAGCGTTTACCAAAACCCGAAATCAAATCAAGGAATATTGCAAGGATTTTGTAGAAAAACATGTCACCACTGCAATTTCTTAGTAATAAATGATATAAAAACAAAAAGGTCTCCGCGGGGAGACCTTTTTTATGTTCCAGATAAAGGAGATTATCCTTGTTTTTGTATTTCGACAGAGTGTGGGTAAGGAATTTCGATACCTGCCGCATCTAATGCCAACTTACTATTCTCTAGAGTTGCAAAATACACATCCCAGTAATCTTCTGGTTTGGTAAACGGTCTTACCGCAAAATCCACAGAACTCTCCCCTAGCGCTACCACATTTACAGATGGTGCTGGTTCTTTCAATACTTTTGGATGATCAGTCAATACTTTAAGCAACACCTCTTTGGCTTGCTTGATATCTTCATCATATCCTACTCCAATGGTTAGATCCACACGCATTAGTCCTTCTGCAGTATAATTAATAATATTCCCATTAGCCATAGTACCATTAGGTACAATCGCTAATTTATTTTGTGGTGTTGTTAGTTTGGTAGTAAAGATTTCTATTTCTTTAACCACACCCAAAACTCCTTGTGCTTCGATAAGATCACCGATCTTATAGGGCTTAAAAATCATAATTAATACTCCTCCTGCAAAATTGGCAAGAGAACCTTGTAAGGCCATACCAATAGCCAAACCAGCAGCAGCAATTACAGCAGCAAAAGTAGTAACATCGACACCCAGTCTTGATATCACTACAATAATCAAAAATATCTTAAGTGCCCAAGACACCAGATTTAATAAAAACTTCTGTAAAGATTCGTCATATTTACTCTTTGCAAATACTTTGGTCAGTGCTTTGGTGATACGCTTAATCACCCAAGAACCTATGATATAAATTACAATAGCGGTAACGATTTTTGGCCCAAACTCTTTGGCCAAATCGACACCATAATTTATCCATTCTTGTGCTTTTTCAATTCCTTGTTCTGCGTCTACTTGTAAGATCGATAGTAACATTTGTGCGATTTTTAGTATTAGTTTTATGTTTAAAATTAGTAATTAATGTACAGACCGAGATTATCTCAAAATCATCTTTTGCTTTCAAATTTAAATCCAGGTTGTACATAGCCTTCTGGCATATTTTCTGGTGGAACTGTAAGTACATTCCCATCCCGAACAGCATGATAATGTGGTGATAAAATCTCTATCCCCGCAGTATGTAGTTCATTCTTAATATTTTCGTGTAGCATCGAATAAATCAATGCCGATTTTTCTGGGTTTTTGGTATATACATTGATTTCGTAATTGACATAGAAATCATCCAGGTTTTTTACAAAAACGAAAGGTGTAGGGGTCTCTAGTATCATTTCGGTCTTCTTGGCCCCTGCGATCAGTGCTTTTATAACGTCATTACTAGGCACATCGTATCCAATAGTCACCGAAGTATGCAAGATAATCCCAACGTCTTCGGCTGCATTTTTGGTAAAGTTGATGATATGATTCCCTAATATGGAAGAGTTTGGAATGGTTACATCCAGGTTTTTGATGGTTCGGATACGGGTAACTAACAAACTTCTTTCGGTAACATCTCCAATGGTATTTCCTATCTCTACACGATCTCCTACCTTAAAAGGACGCATATAGGTAATCACCACTCCTGCTACGATATTCGAGATGGCCGAAGTGGATCCCAGAGAAAACAGTACCCCAAAAAATATAGATAACCCTTTGAATGCCGGAGAATCTGATCCTGGGATATACGGAAACACAATAATCAATGCAAACGCAATGATAAATACACGTAACAGGTTAAATGTAGGCCTGGCCCAATCGGCATGAAACCCGTCCAAACGTACGGCTTCTCTTTCCAGTTCTGTAGTCACATACTTTAGAAATTTCAATAAGTACTTAGTAACAAAAAAGATCACCAGGATAAAAAACAGGTTAGGAATAAAGCTAACCAATCCATCATACAAGAAGAATAATGGCTTTTTGATGTATCCTAATACAATATCCGCATATTCTTTGGTTTGCGGCATTAGACTAAACAAGAATGGCAAATAAAACACTAAAAAGGTAATGGTCATCGATATCCGCACCAATCGCAACAAAAAAGTTAGGATGTGTCGCTCGCGTCTGGGCGTGATGAATCTAAAAAACTGAGAAAACTTGGCACTACCAAAAAAGATATTATACTCTAATCGATTCACTTTGGTTTTTAACCAGGCGAACAGCTTTTTCATTGCAAAAAGAAAGATCAGAATTCCTACTAAGGCAATACCAAAATATACGTATTGTAGCACCATACTAGCGTGTTTAGAACACTAATTTAAGCATATTAACAGGTAAAGACATAAAGGGAAACCTCAAAAAAACAATGGGAAATCGATAAAATGCTCAAAACAACTATCAACCGCCAAGTCACAGCTTATAACCCATAATCCAGTGGTAGTAATCTTGCCACCTTTTGATTGGTCATTTCTCCATTAAAAAGGATCTTCTCGGTGTCCGAAAAATTCCCCAGACCATCAATCAAAAAGTGATCATTTACATTAAAAATAAGATCCGTTCTATGCTTATTCTTAAACAACACGGTAGTACGCTTATGAAGTGGGTACACTTTGGCAAATCCGGGTTCTTTTTCAACCTTAAAAACTCGGTCAACTTGTGTTTTTAAACCTTTGCGGTACACATCAAACTTATTTTGATCAAGTGTGCCTGTTGCCAGGGATCTCATGAAATGTAATCGTGATCCTTTATAGGCATTCTGGCGTCTTTTATTCAGTGCTTTGCTCTCTTCATCAAAAGCCTTAAAATAACTGGTTCCCGCCACATAGAATCCTTTTACAATTTCTCCTCGGTTAAACTTGATTTCAAAACTGACTAAGTTATAGACAATATTATATCCTAATTGATCATTTTTGATATTGATAGGAACATTTGCGCTGGCATAAAGCGTTTGTTCCCCATAATTATAGTACAACCGAATAGCATCTTCGTTAAGAATCTTACACGTCTTTTGATCCTTTTTATCCCCAATAAAATAAGCTCTAAAATAGTTGAGTTTCTTTTCGCGACTCCAATCATCATTTTGCAAGAACACTGGATCGAGCTCTTCCAGCTTTTTTTCCATTTGAACTGAGAGAGCGTCATCGGGTAAGACTGATGATGTCTTCAAATATATAGATTCATACCCTAGATAAGCAATGGTAACCTGAGCATCTCTGGGTTGATTTTCTAGATCCAAAGTAAACGCTCCTGAAGCATTGGTTACCGTTCCGGTGGTCGTACCGTCTATATAGATCACAACCCCTTCTAGCGGAGCTTTGGTTGCTTTATCCAAAACTACTCCTGTTAGCGTTTCAGCTTGGCTAAACACAAGTAGTGGAAAAATCAAAAGTACCATGCTTATGTACTTCTCCACTTCTTGTATTTTTATCTTATCGATCACCGTTCTTAAAATACTTCTGTTCTAGTTCTGCCTGGAACTCTTCCATCACCGGTTTTACGGTACTATCAGGAAGATCTGCAATTCGGATATACATCAAACCATCTACAGCATTGTTAAATAGCGGATCCACATTAAAGGAGACTACTTTTGCATTTTGTTTGATGTACTTTTTGATCAACACGGGAATTCGAAGACTTCCCGGTTCGACCTCATCGATAATTTTATCAAACTTATTGAGGTCACTTTTACTCTCATCGAATACAAAATCCTTGTCGGCGTCCTTCAGTTTTACCTTAAACTCTTTTTTAGGTCGTACATACTGTGCTACATAAGGA
This sequence comes from Aquimarina sp. AWH4_224, assembly GCF_056160245.1. NCBI lineage: Bacteria > Pseudomonadati > Bacteroidota > Flavobacteriia > Flavobacteriales > Flavobacteriaceae > Aquimarina > Aquimarina sp. AWH4_224. The sequence goes on from NZ_JBSWWU010000007.1 coordinate 202,390, forward strand.
TCATAGTAGTGGGATTTCATAAACTCGATCATCAACGACTTAGAGAAGTTACTGAACTTATTACTGATACTCACCCCACCAATGAGGTATTTATGTTCTGGAAAACGAAGGGTACAATGCACAATTCCTTTCCAAAGTAAAAACAAAGGCATAGGACGTTGCTGGTACTCTTTGATGATAAATGCTCTACCCATTTCGATAGATTGGCTCATCATTTTATGCAATTCGGGTTCGAATCGAAATAAGTCTTGCAGATAAAATCCATCAATCCCAAAATTAGCATAGATCTTGGCACCCATTCCCATACGATAGGCTCCCGCCAGTCTTTTGGCACCATTATCCCACAAAAACATGTGGTGGTAATAGTCATCAAACTTATCCAGATCGATCGAATTGTTGGTCCCCTCTCCTATTTCTCTAAAGGTGATCTCTCGCAATCGACCTATCTCATTTACAATATTTGGGATGTCTTTTTTCTGTGCTAGAAAAACTTCATAGTTCTTACTGAGTAATAACCGCTTATCATTTTCTCTACAAAACTCGAGTTCGGCTTCAATAACTTGCGAATTTCCTTCTCCCGCAATTTCTTTGGGAGATTTAGGTATTTTTAAGTTAGGTATGGATTCGCGTAATGTCTTTTTCTCATACGGATTAGCCAGCATATAGGTTTTTTTACGCAAGAAGTTCGTAAAATCCTCTAGATCTGTATGCTCTTCCTGATCTTTTACCGAAATTGGATTACCGATACGCACTTTTATGGTCTTGCCATCTTGCGAGAACAACTCACTAGGCAATTTGGCAGTTCTAAGTGAGCCACTTATGGATGCCAAACGATAAAACAACCTACTATTGCGAGCATGAAAATAAATTGGGATTACCGGCACTTTTGCTTTTTGCACCAAACGCATTGCACTGGGTTCCCAGGCTTTATCGACATAATTCTTTCCTTCTTTTTTGGTGGATACCTCTCCTGCAGGAAATATCCCTAGCGGCCTACCTTCTCGGATATGCATTATCGCTTCTTTGATCCCGGTATGACTCGATTTTGCATCTTTTCTATCCTCAAAAGGATTAACCGGCATTACAAAAGGTTTCAACGGCTTGAAATTATGTAGCAAGAAGTTGGCAATAATCTTATAATCCGCTCGATGCTCAATCATTAATTTTAACAACAATATACCATCGAGTCCTCCTAATGGATGGTTGGATAATGTAATAAAAGATCCGTCCTTGGGCAATCTACGCAAGTCTTCTTCGGGAATCTCATATTTTACACCATACATGTCGAGTACCCCGGTAAGAAATTCTAATCCCTCGAGATGCTTGACACTATCATAGTGCCTATTAACGGCAGATACACGGGTAACTTTTAATACCACCCAACCGATAAAGGTTCCTATAAAACCCAGTTTATCTAGTTTAAGACCCGTGGCTACCTCTTTTGCTGTGACTATAGGCATTCATTATAATTTGTGATAACCGCAAATATAGCAAAATCCATGAATTGATAGCCCTACTCTTTGGCTACCATTTGATAGGTTTCTCTAGTAATTTGCTTTAACAAAATGTCTTTATTCTTCTCTAAAGACGTAATCGCTTGATCTGTAAAATGACGAATGGTATACAAAGCAACACCAGTATTGTAGGTAACTTTAAATTTTGCTTTTAGGGTAGAAAGCACTTTCTCAAAATGATGGAATTTGTCGTCCAAGCATACCGAGAAACTAATCGCTGAATTTTGAATCAAATCTACTTTGATATGATACTGATGAAATAACTTAAAAATCTCGCTAATATTGTCTTCTACAATAAATGAAAAATCCAGTGAAGAAAGGGATACTAAGATCTGATTTTTCTTAACAATATAGCAAGGGATATAGGGATCCAAAGGTTGCCCCTTTTTTACAGAGGTGCCATCAGCCTTTGGGTTTAAAAACGATTTTACATACAGAGGGATTTCTTTGCGTTGCAAAGGCTGGATTGTTTTGGGATGTATTACAGATGCTCCATAAAATGCCAACTCTATAGCTTCGCTATAAGATACTTGGCGCAATAACTTGGTTTTGTCGAATACTCTGGGATCCCCATTTAATACTCCAGGAACATCTTTCCAGATGCTTACACTATTCGCTCCAAGACAATAAGCAAAAATCCCAGCGGTATAATCACTCCCTTCTCGCCCAAGTGTGGTGGTAAAATTATTAGCGTCTGATGCGATAAATCCCTGAGTAACACTCAAGGCATTTCGATCCACTTTATCTCGAATGATTTGTTGCGTGCGTTCCCAATCTACGGTAGCATCTCGATAGGTAGTATCGGTTTTGATAAGCTCACGAGCATCTATCCATTGGTTGTCAAATCCCTGATCGGCCAGGTATTCGCTAATGATTGTTGTAGAGATCAACTCTCCATAACTGATCACCTGATCATAGATATAATCGTATTGTTTGGATTTGTTACGATCTAGGGTGGTTTGCAAATCGGTAAACAGTGCCTGTGTTTTTTGATAGATTGGATGTTGTTTATTCTCAAAAAGCGCATCGACAATATCAAAGTGATAGCGGTGCAAGTCGATCATTTGTGTTTTTAGTTCGGGCTCTTGTTGCAGATAGGATGCCACAATCTGCTCAAGGGCATTGGTTGTTTTACCCATAGCAGATACTACCACTACTAATTGCTCATGCCCTGTTTGCTTAAGTACCGTAGCAACATTTTTTACGCCATCGGCATCCTTTACCGATGCACCCCCAAACTTAAAAACCCTCATGCACCTTTTAGTTTTTGTTTACAAAGGCGTGCAGTCCTTGCTCATCCATTTGCACTACCTGCCATCCTTCGAGGATACGGGCACCACTTCTTTCGTAAAACTTGACAGCCGGAGTATTCCAATCGAGTACATTCCATTCTACACGTCGTACCCCCTGTTCTTTTGCATATTGCATCACCTGAGTGTATAACGCCATCCCAATACCCGTACCTCGCATAGATTCTCTTACGATCAGATCTTCAAGATGTACGGTACGACCTTTCCAGGTAGAGAAACGAAAATACACCAATGCAATCCCAACAATTCCTTGATCTGCAGTTTCTGCAACAAAGCAATGAAACAAAGGATGCGCTCCAAAACCTTCTCTAGTAAGGTCTTCGACAGTAACCTCGACCGCTTCGGGTTCTTTTTCAAAATCAGCCAATTCCTGGATCAAATCCAGTACCTGTGGCATATCCTGGGCAGTAGCCTCTCTTATCGTATAGCTCATAGAAAAAAAGTTTATCAAAACTATAAAATATGTTAGAGAAACCAGACAATTTTCTAATGTTATACGCCCGCAAGTTTAATTTTTGTAATTCGTACCAAAGTTTAAGAATTTAAATTGACGAAAACGATATAGTTGCTTAAAAAATAATACTTTTGCAGCATAAAAACACACCTTAAATGACACGCAAGAACCAAACCTTAGGAGAATTTATTATTGAAAACCAAAAGGACTTTCCGTATGCCAGTGGTGAGTTGTCTCGTTTGATCAACTCGATTCGATTGGCTGCAAAAATGGTGAATCACGAGGTAAACAAAGCAGGTTTGGTAGACATTACTGGTGCGGTGGGCGAGACCAATGTACAAGGTGAAGATCAGCAAAAACTAGATGTTTTGGCCAACGAAACCTTTATCAATACACTTACGAATCGTGAGATCGTTTGTGGGATCGCTTCTGAAGAAAATGATGAGTTCATCACCATCAAAGGGCAAAAAAATGACCACCGCAACAACTATGTAGTGCTTATGGATCCTTTGGATGGTAGTTCTAATATTGATGTTAACGTATCGGTAGGAACGATCTTTTCGATCTATCGTCGTGTGACCCCATCAGGTACTCCGGTAACTATCGAAGACTTTTTACAGCCAGGTAACCTTCAGGTTGCTGCTGGATATATTATTTATGGTACTTCTACCATGTTGGTATATACTACTGGAAATGGTGTAAATGGTTTTACGTTGAATCCAGCACTAGGAACATATTACCTATCTCATCCTAATATGACCTTTCCTGAGGATGGAAATATCTACTCGGTAAACGAGGGGAACTATGTACATTTCCCACAGGGTATCAAGGATTATATCAAATATTGCCAGGAAGAAAAAGACGATCGCCCTTATACCTCTCGATATATTGGATCGTTAGTAAGTGATATTCATCGTAACATGATTAAAGGCGGTGTGTATTTATACCCAAATACTGCCAAATCACCAAATGGAAAGCTACGGTTGTTGTACGAATGTAATCCTATGGCCTTTATTGCCGAGCAAGCCGGAGGTAAAGCCAGCGACGGTTTCCGAAGAATATTAGACATCAAACCTACAGAACTACACGAGCGCACCCCTTTTGTTTGCGGTAGTAAAAATATGGTAGAAAAAGTAGAGTCTTTTATGCAAAAATAGTATTGCAACCCCTTGCATTTTGCACCCTATCAAGGAATCAATAATAATTGTATATTTGCGCCACCCCTAATAAACCTTCAGCCCAAAAGGCACATAACGTATCACTCGTTCTTTTTGCTAAAAAGAAAATGTAAAAAACCGTATTTTAACATTTACGCCCCAGACCTCTTGTTTTTAAGGTTTTTATGTTAAATTTACGGATAGGTGAATTATAAACTAATAAATCAGCTCAAAAATGGCCAAAAACAATAAAGCTGTACAAGAAAAAGAAGAAGTTGTAAATGATCCTTCTTCAAAAATAGAAGCGATAAAGAATCTTATTTTTGGGGATAACATTGCCGCCTATAATTCTGAATTTGAAATAGTCAAAAAAGACATTCTTTCCAAAAAGAAAGAACTGGAAGGTTTTATAGAGGACACGCGTAACGAATTGAATCAAGCGATTGATAATCTAAGTACTGATATTAACATTCGTCTTACCGAGCTTGAAGATAAGTTGGCAGACAAAGCCGAGACGCTAGACGCCCAAAAAGTAGATAAAAAAACATTGGGAGATCTACTGATCACGCTAGGAGAAAATATTCAACAAAAGTAATCCCATCTGTCCAAGATTATGGAAGAGCAGGATAAACTAAAACTTCTTAAGGAACTTCTCCTTACCGAGGAAAAGGAGTTTGCGGATTCTATTGCTCAAAAAGTTGAAGAACTGAACAAGATTGTACATCAAAAGCAGGAACTATCGTATAAAGTAGATCCTATTATCGATGACAAGCTCGAAGAATTTGTAGAAGAAATCCCGAAAACCCTAGGGCCAACGATTACCCAAACCCTAAAAGAAGAAATCAAAAACTCGCAAGATGCGGTGGTAGAGGCCTTGTTCCCAATCATTGGTAAAATGATCAAAAAGTATATCGCTCACGAGATGCGATTGCTAAGCGAGAACATCAGCCGACAAACCAAAAAGGCCTTTTCTTTCAAAAACTGGTTTCGACGCACCAAGGCCCGTGCTCAAGGGGTGAGCGAAGGAGATCTTGTACTATCTGATTATGCCAAACCCCGATTGATCCAGATGTTTGTAGTAGAAAAACATTCGGGTATCTTGATTGCCGATTACAGTCCTATGTCCGAAGGGACCATCGACAAAGAAATGGTAGCCGGAATGCTAACCGCCATCAAGAGCTTTGTAGAAGATGCTTTTGAAGGTGGAGATCAAAACCTGGAGCTGATCGAATACGAATTATACACCATACATATCCAGAATTTTTATTCTTATTACATTGCAGCTGTAATCTCGGGTGCGTATTCGATGATGTTTAAAGAAGTGCTAGAAGATCAATTGCTAGAATTTGCTCAACGACATATATCGAATAGAGATTTGGAAAACAGCGCCCTTTTCACTAAAAAACTTAAAAAATATTTTGCAGATGACATTGTCTAAAAAAGTTGTGCTTTTAGGACACTTCGGTGTTGGTAAAACGTCATTATTTCGCCGTTTTGTCGACAACGAATTTTCAGAAGAATATAAAGTAACGCTCGGCGTACAAATCAAAAAGAAAGTGGTTGCTCTGCCCGACGGCAGAGAGCTATCGATGATCATGTGGGATACCGAAGGGCATTCTGACAGCGTTGAAGACACCCGTAAATCCTACCTACTAGGATCACATGCCTTTATCTATGTATTTGATATTACCCGAGAGGAAACCTATAAACACTTGAATCAGGATCTGGAATATTTGACAAAAAACTACGCCAAGGTCATTACTAAGGTGATTGGTAATAAACTGGATCTGGTAAAAGAAAAAGACGCTGTCGCCCACCTAAAAGAAGAAAACATCCCTTTTGATTGTTTAACCAGTGCCAAAACCAATAAAAACGTACAGGATTTCTTTTCAGAACTTGCTGTAGCCATTACCCAGTAACACCGATGAAAAACGATACCCTCCCATTACAGTATCATCAACAGGTTCAGGTAACCTCTGTTTCGTATCAGGGGATAATCGAGAATACCGATGCTACCCTTTTTGACTGGAAAAAAGGAACTTCTATTTTTGATGCGCATCCTTTCTTTGAGATGCTACGCAGCTTTATGGAAACCCCAGGAACCGAAGCGCTTCAGTTTCCTTGTATCCATATCGAAAATGGCAAAGATGATTTGATTTGTGACGTATCGATACAGATCAATCCCGATATCATTACTGTGATCCTCTTTGACTATACCACAAAATACAGAGAGGTCAATCAAATTGCGCAACAAAAAAACGAATCTATACTACGAAGCCGGCAGCTTGAATTGAACAACCAGTACCTGCTCGAGAAAGAAGCTTTTAAAAACAGTTTTATTGCGAATATCAATCACGAGATACGCACACCACTTACCAGCATTCTGGGGTTTGTAGAAGTGCTTGAAAAGACCAAGCTTTCTTTTGAACAGGAAGAACTGGCTCGTATCATCAAACGAGAAAGCAAGCATTTGAACGCCCTGATCGATGACATGATCGATATTTCGAAAATCGAGTCGGGAACCTTAAAGATCGTACAAGAACGGTTCTCATTCGCGGAATTGATCCGTGGATTTGAAGAAACCTATAATAAAGTAGCCGAAGAAAAAGGAATTGCTTTTGAAAGCGATATCGAAGACAGCATACAAGAATACCTGATCGGGGATCGTACCCGCGTATATCAGATCCTGAATAATTTATTAAACAACGCTTTTAAGTTTACCGAAGAAGGGAAAGTATCCTTTACCGTTTCCAAAAACTACCAGCGTACCAACAAGCTGAGTCTTACTTTTAAGATCGAAGATACTGGTTTTGGTATTTTGGAAGAAAACATCCCCCATCTGTTTGAGCGTTTTACACGTTTTCAGCAAGACAAGCAGATCTCAGGTACAGGATTGGGACTAGCGATTGTAAAAAACCTGGTCGATCTACAAAACGGAGAAATCAAAGTAGAAAGTACCCCAGATCAGGGCACTACTTTTATTGTAAAGCTTCCGTTTAAGTTTGAAGTGACCAAAAAGACCGCTCCAGAACGTAAAAAGAAAAAATACACACTACCGGATACTAAAAAGAAATTTAGAATCCTGGTGGTAGAAGACGAAGAAATCACACAATACCTGATCATGAAGGTACTGATCACCCAAGGGACCTTTTTTGTGGATATTGCAATTAATGGCGAAGAGGCGATTAGCTATCTAGAGCGCCGTGCCTATGATTTGATCCTGATGGATTTGTCGACCTCTAAACTTGATGGTTTCCAGACTACACATATGATCCGTAATAATTATGGGGATAAGTTTATCTCGCAAATCCCGATAATTGGGTTTTCGGGCAGGGCTGATGAAAATGCACGTGATAAATGCATTCGATCCGGGATGGATGATTTTATCGCCAAACCCTTTGAGCAAGAAGATCTGATTTATAAAATCACCAAACAGATAGCAAAAAAGGCAGCCGATTAGGCCGCCTTTTTTATTTTGGTTGGTGTGGTTGTATATCGTATAGATGGTTATTATCTATTCATGTTTTTGATCTGTTCTACAAAGTCATCACCGTCTACTCCCTGATCTACCAAGGTAAGCGCTTTGTCTACCACATACTTTGCATTTTCGGTACGGAATCCTAAACCGATACATAGTTTTTCCAGCAATTCTACCTGATCGTCTCCTTTGATATGATCTGCATATACCATTCTTGCCAGATCAAACAAACGCTCTAACCTACGGTTATAATCTGCCGGTGGATTGATCGGGTGCAACTGATAGTTTTTAAGAATCTCTTTATAATCGTTTTCAGAAATATCGAGGTTGCGTGCTAATCGATCTAAGAAGGCTCTCTCTTCATCGGTGATCACACCGTCGCTCATGGCTACTCTAACGATGGCTGCAAAATGGTCCTGATTTCGTTTCTGGAACCCACTATCAAATAAATCAGATATTGACATCATGTACTTTGGTTTAATTTGCCGCAAATATAGTTAAACTCTACACCTTTTAAAATAGAAGCCTCTGCTTTTTTTGGTTACCACTAATCGAATGCAAAAATAGCCCCTTTTTGCTTGATCGACAGCAATCTTACCATTCGTCTACAGCAAATCGGGTTTGGGCCCAAACCAACCGTTTTTGGGGATAGAAGGCCTACTTTTATACCATAAGAAATAAAAAACGGTTCGTGGCTGATGAAACATAAAGTAAGTAACCGGGAGTTGCCTCTAAAAAGAAACATAAGCCCACCTAAACATATTGATCTTAAGATCGCATATCGTCAACCAAAAACAGCCACTAGATAAGTGCCTGTTTGTTTTTAGGGGTACTTCAAAAGTACCTCCTCCCTACTTGTTGTACTACCCCTATCCAGTATTGACAGTGGGTACCCCTACTGCAAACAGAAGTGCATCCTGTGTTGAACACAAGTGCAACCTCTGTTTTAGCTTCGATTCACTTCTGATTACACTACGCTTAGCTTCTGTTTGAAGTACCCTTTGGTGAGTTTTTGACTACAGATAGGTACTCCCTATAGTACCCCAAACGAATCTTGCATCAGAGAAAGGGTACTTATAGCAGTACCCCTACCCTGTTCTATAAGTACCTTATTTGGCAAGTTTTTGAGGTGTGTTTGGTCATTTTCGTAGACAAAAAAAGCCAATAATACTATGTTGCTGGCTTTTGTATTTCTTTACTGTGTGGATTTGCAATCCGTTCAGCGGGATTTAATTATCACCTCGGTTTTAGCAACCATATCGCCTATCCTTTTTTTGGCAATAAGAAGAACAATGCCTTCTATTGGCCATAAAAAAACGGTTACATTTCTTAGTATTTTTTGCCCAATGCTTGGTTTATTCTTATTTTGATTGACTAAACGAAGCTTGAGTATTTTTTTACCTAATGATCCAGATGGAGTTAGAACATCTCTGATCAATATTACCGCAAAACCAATATAAGCTGGATATTGCCTATAATTATCTGAAAAAACAAACCCTAATACTATTGATAGCAAGGCAACAAACATTACATCAATTAAAAATCCCAAAATTCTTTTCAAAATAACCTCCATAAATAATTAGTTGTTTATTGTTGATCACGTGGATTACAAATCTCTATTATCATCTATTATTTTTTACCAAAAGAACTTGTTTATTGACCTCGATATCATTCTTCTTTACATAATCTTGAAAACATCTTACACAGGCCACAGGATCTGAGCTGATTTTAGAAAACTCCTCTTCAAAAGATTCAAGATGCATTGCATTGATAAAATTGGTAATATCATCACTTTTGGAAAAATAATGAACTAAGTCTTCATCCAGTGCTTCAACTCTAAATATCGCCATTATTACATCATCTTTACTATCTTTCAAGAAGGATTGATGCAAGTTCCTACTCATTTGGAATATTGAACTTCTTCCATGTTTTTCACATATAATTAATCCCATGCTATAGGTTTTCTAGATATTTATTTAGATAATTCACTTATTCATATTCTTCCAATTCTTCCTCTAGTTCTTGTTTTAAAGTTTCTCCCTTCAAAACCAGAGCCTCTCTGTCTTTATTATAAAAGATTCCAAAATAAACATCTTCTAAACCAGGATCATCCATAAACTCTTTAATAAAAGTGTAAACAGAAATTGATCGTGGTTTCGCTCCCATCTCTTTATGTTCTTCAAAAGCACAAAAATCTGCTAAATCTTTGTGAGGCCATAAAGGAAAAACTTTATCTCCCTCTAGGTCTTCAAAAATAACCCAGTCATTATCATTAACTGCTAACCCCCAAATTTCTTCAAAATCTGCACAATAACGCACAAAATATTCAACACGTTCTTCGTTTCTTAATTTTAATAAATTTTCTATTTGTTTTGGATGCATGATTCTAATGTTTTCTATGACCGTATAGATTTTTCGGAAACTAAACTGAAAGAGTAAAACTAGGATTATCTATTTTTATAAAACCATCTTTTTCAACAAAGGATATACCTTTGCTACTCAAATAATCTTTAATCTCTAAAGAATAATCTATAGTTTTTGGAGGAATCAATCTCCCAACCACGACTTCTTCAAAAGGATGTATTTCTAACCATCGCCATTGACTAATTTTGATAGGGCTAATATGTTCCGGTTCAAAATAACCTTTGGTAGGGAAATTTAAATAGCACCCCAATTCCGATACTTCATACCCTGGATCATAAAACCAGTTAAATCTAATACGACATCTTTTTTCTGATATTAACCGACTTATCTCTTCTAACATATTCTAAAATTTATACCGAATAAACAAGTTATCTGGATCATGAATTCGTATTGCATGCTATCAAATTGTTTTATGGAATGACATTCGTTAATTCAAAAACATTTTTAATATTTTCCTTTTCTGAAAGCCCAAAAAAACTTTTCATTTCACTGCTTGTGATACTTGATTTTATAAATATAACGGCATTGTATCCCTTTACCAATTCTTCACTAGGTTTAGACAATATTTCGACATATTGAATTGTAAAACTCCCCTTTAGTACAACACTATCTTCTTTTGTATCATACAGGTATTGAAAAGAAGTGCCAACAGGAATATTACTTTCTAGAATTCCTGTATAAAAAGCGATATCACTATCTCTTTTTCTAAGTATAGTCTCGTCAACTTCTAGGATATCTAACACTGGTATCTTGTGTTTCATACTGTTAATTACTATTTATAAAAAAGCTAAAAGATATTATGTTAAGGTATACCTTACAAACCATTACTATCAGGTAAATGGCTCATTAAAAACAAAAGCATTGTCTCCTTCTGCCCAATAAATTATATCCCTCCAATCTTGAATTGCCGCATCTATATTCGATTTAAGTTTGGTTAGGTCTCCACCAGACAAGTGAATAATACATCGGGTTACTCTAGGGCTCAAACCTTAATTTTCTTCAAATTGTTGGATCATCGTAATCGCTTTATCTGCTATATCTCCAAAATCTCTTTCTATTCTAGTCTTTATATCGAGTTCCATGTTTTGCTGTTATTACTATGCAATATCGTGATCATTTTATAATCTTATATCTTATTGACATTAGTTTGTAACTAATACCACACACAAAGCTAAACCAACTATATAAAAATACAACAAGCCAGTAATACTATGTTACTGGCTTTTGTATTTCTTACTTGTGTGGATTACAAATCCGAGATATAGCGTTTGTTTTACTTTACTAGAAAAGGCTTTTAAAAAGTCCTGCTGAATAAGATATCAATGAAAGCCCATTAAGAACTATACTTATCATGCTTATTGTTCTTTGGACGTTTCTTTTGATTCCGAGATAACTGGTAATTATTCCAAGTACCATTAAAATCATACTAAAAACTACTTTAAAAATTGGGTTTATATTTATAGATAAGTTTTTATCTAATTGAATAAACCCAAAATATATTATAAAGAATAAAATTGATAAGTACCCAAATTTATACTTCATTTTGTTAATGAAATTTTATTTAATAATTGTTTTTTATGTAGTCATGATTCAGTTATTCAACTTAAACTACCTCCTAGATTATGAATTTGCAATCCATGTAATCTAATAAATTGCTATTCTATTTTTCCATTAAAACATGATATTTGTTCATGCTTAGATAAATCCACAAGTACCTTTTTGTCATTTGATGAAATACTCCAAAAATAAGAATCATATACACTTACCTTTAGATTAATCTTTTTTAAAGATGAAAAAGTCTGAAAAGTACCGCTTTCCGTTTGTCCTATGAATTGAGCAAATTTTAAAAAATCCTTGTAACTGACAATCAATTTAGCATTCCTAATTCCTTCTTCCAAAAAGCTTACAATATTTTGGTTTATATTTTCATAAGTAAAATTCACATCGTTATACTCATAATCTAATAGTTCAAATACAAAATCATCCGTTTCAAAAACACTTTCAAAAACATTAAGTAATTCTAATAAGTCAAAGTCTATTTTACTTTCCGTTGTTGAAAAAACCAAGTTTTTATTAGTAGTCATATCTTTCCTTCTTTTGTCGCTTTCGCTGGCGCAAGTTTGCAACTTGTGCCCAAGTTTACAACTAGTACCCTGCACAAAACTAGACAAGTCATCTAAAAATACAACAAGCCAGTTTCAAAAAATGAAACTGGCTTGTTGCTTTGTATCTTACTCTTACCCGGCACTAGTCACAGACTAGCGCTAACGAGGGTCTATTTTACTTTCCGTTGTTGAAAAAATCAAGTTTTTATTAGTAGTCATATCTTTATTTTGTTGTCCGCATTACCTATCTGCTGGTGTTAGTCTGCTACTAATCTCCATTTAAAACTAGACAAATCATATAAAAATATAACAAGCTAGTTTCATTTTTTGAAACTGGCTTGTTGTTTTCTTACTTTCAACTTATCCAAAACCAATCATAGACCAGCGTGGCAATAAGGTTGTTAAAAAACTTAATCTATATTAAAGCCTTTTTTAACGATTATATCCCTTAGTTTCCTAATCTCATTTATAAGAATAGGGATATCTTGCTTAGCATTGGCAATAAAATCATAATCTTCTATTCTTGCTCCATCTATCTCTAAATCCTCTCCTCTATCATCTTCACTACCAGTCATAATAAAGTGTGAACCGCTACTATGGTCACGTCCTTCTACGCAAGCTTTCCATGGCCCGGAAGTTCCCGATGTACATCTTTTTTCAATCTCCAACAATTCTTTTTCACTAATTATTCTCATATTACTTTTGTTTTGCTGGGTTTTCTATAATTTTTATTAATTCAGATGCTGTTTTAGCATTCGGAATAGACATGGTAGCATGGTTTGGATTCGTTTCAATTGGTGAAGGAATTACATCACCTCCCGCTTTTCTTATATCACCGACAGTAGTCACCAGCTGGCGCAAGTTTGTAACTTGTGTCCCATTACATCTGTTTAGGTAGTCCTAATAAAACTCCATCACTATCAATTTGTAGTACAGTATGATCACCCTGATAATTTCTGGCACTACTATATTTCCAATCTACTGGATACGTTACAAAACCAGATACTACAGGATTGTTGTGAATATAATCAATCTTTTGTTTTATGACTTTATCGGTCCATAATTCTATGGGCTTATTGTGATGTTGCCAAAATTGATAGGTACTTACATTTCCTTTTTCTTTACCTGCCTTTTCAAACATCCACAATAACCATTCTTTTCTACTTTCCTGTGGATTATCTTGTATTGCTTGCACTACCTTTTTTGCTGTATGTTTTTTAAAATCTCTTATCAAACCTGAAGGGTCTTCAATGCCAGAACGAAAAACCAAATGAACATGACTGGACATAAAACAATAGGCATAGAGCTCCATCCCTTTCTCTTTTCTACAGTAATCTATACTATTAGCCAAGATCGATAAATACTTTTCTCTTATAAAGACATCTATCCAATAGACCGCAGCAAAGCTTACAAAGTATAAACCCGATTTGTTATGAAACTTATATTTTCTGCTCATATAAATCCAAAATACAACAAGCCAGTTTCAAAAAACGAAACTGGCTTGTGGTTTTGCATCTTACTCTTACCCTGCACTAGTTGCAAACTAGCGCTAGCGGGGGGCTTACGGTATTTGCATATTACTCTTACCCGGCACTAGTCACAGACTAGCGCTAGCGGGGGGGGGCTTACGGTATTTGCATATTACTCTTACCCGGCACTAGTCACAGACTAGCGCTAGCGGGGGACAATAAAAAAGCCAGTAATATCAATATTACTAGCTTTTTTTTATTTCTTAACCACACGGATTATTGGTTAAAATTTTTAAAGCATCTCTTTAAATTCGTACACTTTACTATTTTCTTTTAAATTATATTTTTTAGATTCTAAATCTACAGACTGGAAATCAATGGTTTCCGAAAAATCATATTGATGAGTTTCGTAAAACTTCATTGATTTAACATCAAAAGTAATTATTTTTTTCCAACCAGTTGCCGAATCGTAATATTCAAAAAAGTAATTATTTCCTTTTTTAAATTTAAACTCAAAATCATCATCATTAATTGAATAAACATCTTTCCAAGACAATAATTTATTATTCTTTGTGATATAAAGCACATTGATTACCGGGTCTGCTTTGAAATTATCACCTATTCTTTTATCATAATCCAATTTTATTAAATTATAACTGAAATTACTTAATTTATAAAGCTGAAAATATAAAATAGAACTATTTGGATACTCATCACCAATAACTTTATTGTGTTTAAGGAATTCTAAAGCATGATCCTTATCATTTGTTATAAATTCTTCAGAAAAACTACTTTCTTTCTCTTGCACGGCTGAATTGGTATTTACTTTCTCTGTTTCTCTTGCTGCCGAATCACTTTTTTTACATGCAACAAAACATGTTACAATAGCTATTGAAACCCATAAAATCTTAAAATTGTACATCATTTAATAATCTATTTCTTCTGTTATTATTAATTAGTTTTTCGCCATCATTACCATTTTCCTGTGTATTCTTAAAATCTTGAAACTCCAAAATTAAATCTCCACCTTTATTTCTAAAAATTTTTACTATCCCCGTACTACTTTGAGTCCCATTTTCATCTTGAGAAACAAATTTTACATCTTTATAGGCTATATTAGAATCCAACAATGAACTTTTTTTAAGAAATGGACTGTTCTCACTTCTTAATTCAGTACCTATTTCGAAATGCAAATGCTCATTAGCTCCAGATAAATTGCTTGCATTTCCTGTTATACCGGAGGTACCTATTTCTTCACCTGCTTTAACTTTATTACCCTCTTCTACCGTTGTACTATTCAAGTGCGCATAAAACGTATAAAAAAATCTTTTCTCTTCTTTAGTAACAGGAATCATGGTTCCGTCGGATCGAGTAATAAAACCTCCCGTTGGAATATGTCTTATATGTGTTGTTTTTATAGTTACATAATTTCCATAAGAACTACTTTCTCCTACAGCTATTACCTCCCTGCTAGCGCAAGTTTGTAACTTGTGTCCCATTACATCTGTTTAGGTAGTCCTAATAAAACTCCATCACTATCAATTTGTAGTACAGTATGATCACCCTGATAATTTCTGGCACTACTATATTTCCAATCTACTGGATACGTTACAAAACCAGATACTACAGGATTGTTGTGAATATAATCAATCTTTTGTTTTATGACTTTATCGGTCCATAATTCTATGGGCTTATTGTGATGTTGCCAAAATTGATAGGTACTTACATTTCCTTTTTCTTTACCTGCCTTTTCAAACATCCATAATAACCATTCTTTTCTACTTTCCTGTGGATTATCTTGTATTGCCTGCACTACCTTTTTTGCCGTGTGTTTTTTAAAATCTCTTATCAAGCCTGAAGGGTCTTCACTACCAGAACGAAAAACCAAATGAACATGACTAGGCATAAAACAATAGGCATAGAGCTCCATCCCTTTCTCTTTTCTACAGTAATCTATACTATTAGCCAAGATCGACAAATACTTTTCTCTTATAAAGACATCTATCCAATAGACCGTTGCAAAACTTACAAAGTATAAACCCGATTTGTTATGAAACTTACATTTTCTGCTCATACAAATCCAAAATACAACAAGCCAGTTTCAAAAAATAAAACTGGCTTGTGGTTTTGCATCTTACTCTTACCCTGCACTAGTTGCAAACTAGCGCTAGCGGGGGGAAGTTTGATTTTCTGCTTCAAAAGGAAATATTTTTTTTAATAAAACAGATAAACAGAATAATATTACCATATAGGCAATAAAAAACAAGGGTATAAAAACCCTTGTTTTTTTATTATCTATATTAAATCTGTTAAATTGATTACTTAAAAAATTAATAATCATTATAATCTAATGTATATGGTAATCGTTGATGTCTCCTAGTTACATCAGCAGGTCGTAAACCTAATGACTCTTTCATTGCTTTCTTCTTTCTACTAGAAAAAGTATTTCCACTACCATCAGGTTACGATGAATATATTCTATTTTTTGTTTAATAAAAAAAACAGCTACATTATAGTAGCTGTTTCTATATTTACCAATAGCTCTTACTCATACTGGGCACGGATTGCAAATCCGCGCTATCGGGCTTTCTAGTAGTTTTCTTTATAAAGTCCCACAACATTCTATAAGAATTCCTTTATTATAATGGCAGTAATTGTTAGACAATCCCCTACTTTTATATGTTTTAATTAGCTGTTTACTTTTTTCCAAGTTAACATTCTCCGTTTTAAGAATTGAAACCAAAACCAAATCATGTTCAGAATACAAAAGAATAAAACCATTTTTGGGATTAGAAACTACAATAGTAGATAAAATCAACTCTTCATTATATTTTTTTAATTCATTCAAAAGAGATTGATACCCAAAAACTTCTTTTTCTATATCAGCCGCTATTTTATTTTGAGTTTTTTCCCTTCTTGTGTAAGCAACAGTTAAATTTTTAACACTATTCCGGCTAGAGCTATTGATAATAATTTCTTCCTCTTTTAATACGCTTAAACATTCCCTAGCAAAGTTAGAATTACTACTTTCTAACATTTTAATTAATTCTTTAATTCTTTTATCCATATTCATTATAATATATTATTATCACCAGCTAGCGCAAGTTTGCAACTTGTGCCCCTTCACATCTATTTAGGTAATCCTAATAAAACTCCATCACTATCTATTTGTAGGATAGTATGATCACCCTGGTAGTTTCTGGCACTACTATATTTCCAATCTACTGGATACGTTACAAAACCAGATACTACAGGATTGTTGTGAATATAATCAATCTTTTGTTTTATGACTTTATCGGTCCATAATTCTATGGGCTTATTGTGATGTTGCCAAAATTGATAGATACTTACATTTCCTTTTTCTTTACCTGCCTTTTCAAACATCCACAATAACCATTCTTTTCTACTTTCCTGTGGATTATCTTGTATTGCTTGCACTACCTTTTTTGCTGTATGTTTTTTAAAATCTCTTATCAAACCTGAAGGGTCTTCAATGCCAGAACGAAAAACCAAATGAACATGACTGGACATAAAACAATAGGCATAGAGCTCCATCCCTTTCTCTTTTCTACAGTAATCTATACTATTAGCCAAGATCGATAAATACTTTTCTCTTATAAAGACATCTATCCAATAGACCGTAGCAAAGCTTACAAAGTATAAACCCGATTTGTTATGAAACTTATATTTTCTGCTCATATAAATCCAAAATACAACAAGCCAGTTTCAAAAAACGAAACTGGCTTGTTGTATTTTACTCTTACCCGGCACTAGGAAACTGACTTGTTACTTTGTATCTTTCTCGGCACTAGTCACAGACTAGCGCTAGCGGGTGTATCAAGTCCAACTAAACTCCCCCTTTTTCTTATAATTAATCAAATTATGAATCAATATTTTAGAAAAATACGCAGGATACAAAGAGTCTATTTGAAAAATAAGCTTCTCCTCTTTATTTCCATATAAAACTATCTTATTTGTCTTAGGCTGTATACCACCAATTGGTTTGACATTTTCTCTTTCAAATTCGTTCCCAAATCGGTTTATACTCTCAATTAATATTTCATTAAATTTAGAATCTAAAATTGAAATCACTCTATCAGTTGAAATTAAAACATAACTATTCTTAAGCCTACATTCAAGTAATGGTAGTTCGTTAAATTTTAATTCAACAGATTGATTTTCAAAACTTTTACCTTCTAAAAAAAGAATAGTATTCATCTCTTCATTGAATGTTCTCCACTTTTCATAAGGTTCATCTACAAGAGCTAATGTTCTTGTTAAAACTTCTTTTCTAAATAATTGAATTTCTTTCATTTTATTCTAATGATTTTTCCCAGGTAATTACTGAATTACCTAAATTATCCTTACTAGCAGAAAAATAATATCCATATTCTTGAGCCCAAGCGGCATCTGTTTTAAGTCTTGCATTCATTACAGGGCCAAACTCAAGTCTTACATTTGACATATTATTTTGTTTTGCCAGATCTTCCGCATATTTTATTAGGTTTCCAAACCCTGAGTTTTTTGATGCTAAGGGCGATTTTTGTATGGAATTAATATTCAAACTTACTGTATTACCGTCAAACCAACCTAAATCAGCTTCTCCCTGTAAAATATCTATATTTTTAATGTTAACATTATCTAAAGAAAACCTACTCGATTTAGTCATAGTTTTTGCTACATCATCAACTAGACTTACTCCCCTTCCGAAACCTGCTACTAATCCATCAGTTGCAATCCCTGCTGCAACATCAACACCAATACCGGCAGCCATAACCATTCCAGCATTTTGTCTACTCAAACCTTCTTCTCTAGCAATTTGATCTATAGAGGAATTGGCTGATTTTATAATCGCATTTGCTACTCCTTTTAAATCCCTATCTACCAATGCTCTAGATCCATCTACTAAATTATCATTATTCCTTAAACTTGTTATGGCAAGACCTACATTCACAGCGGTACTATTGCTAGCTAAAGTCTTAATTGTATTCCATAAACTTCTTGCTTTACGAGCTACAGCTATACTTATACTTTGTTGAGAACTAATTGGCACAGCTGATCCTGCCTCACCACAATCGCCATTAGGGCAAGACATATTTCCATCTGGATCCAAGAAATAAATAGGATTATTAAACCCATAATTATATGGCGAATGCCTACGCATTAATTCGGCTAATGCATCTAAGTTCATCCATCTACCTAACTCTGGACTATAATTACGTGCCGTAATATCAATCCAACCTAGACCAATCTCATCCTGTTCTTCTTTGTTGGTAAACCCATATGCATGATTTCTCCCTCTAAGCACCTCATTGTATCCTTTATGTGTTAACCCAAAAGGATAATAATTCTTCTCTTGAACAATTTCACTTTGAGAGATTGAACCATTCTTATCAGCATCCTTATAACCCAGTCTAATATTGCCTAAATGATCCTTAAATTGATATACATACTTATACCCGTCTGCTTCTTTTTCTATATATCCTTCTGGGTGGTTAAAGAACTCCAGATTTCCGTTTTTGTAGACATAATTACCTGCATACTCGGTTGTTATAGAACTTCCCTCTGTTACGATCTTTTTTTGTTTCGCTCCAGTGGCGTCGTAAATATAAGCAATTGTTCCTGTACCCTCACTATTACTGATCGAAACTGTTTCTGGTAAGTTTAAGTGATTATAGGTAATTGCCGAAATCCCTTTGTTACGATCTATGATCATGTTCCCATTAGCATCATATTCAAAATCATCATTGGTATTAGTACCATCTTTAAAACCATAGTCCTTGTTTCCAGTATCTGTTACTTTTTGGAGTTTGTTACCACTATCATAGTCATAGTCTAATACATCCATATTGCCATAACTAGCACTGTTCTGCCATCCGTTTCTAGCTAAGGATTCTATATTCCCCATCTTATCATAGGTAATACTTGAGACTACATATTTGTTATCATTATCGGTAGCTGCCACAAATCGGTTTAAGGCATCATAACGATATCCATAAGCTCTTTTGGTATTATCATTGGCTGTTCTCCAGATCGTCTCACTAATGTTTCCATTGTATAACTTACTTGCATACAAGTTTTCTGTAGTGGTATTGTAATTGATCCCAAAGGCAAATAGATCATCTCCTAGATTGTTCGGATCATTAATCGTTTTTAACCACCCTCTGATGTTGTAGGTGTAGTCTACTTGCTGTAACCCTTCGGCTCCGCTCAGGGTTCCTTGGGTGCTGAGCGTAGTCGAAGTACCGCCCACTTTCTTGCTTATCAGTTGCCCTAATTCATCATAGGTGTTATTTACAATCAACTCTACATCCTGATCATTGATCTTTTGGGTTTGGGTAAGCAATCTCCCTGTATGATCATAGGTAAAAGTATCTACGGTGATCAATGGAGTACTTCCATTTTTAACATGCGAGGTAGTCGTCTCTTCTACTCTACCAGTAAAGTCCAGTTTCATCGAAGTCTTATCGATCGTACTTAGGTAATGGTTTCTATTTCCTATCCAAATCGCTCTTCCTTTAGTATCATAAGCCGTAACTGTGGTGATCCAGTTATTAGTTCCTAATACTCGTACTTTGCTTCCTGTAGCAAGACTTCTTACGTTATCTGTAGTCGTTACTCCATATACACTTGCTGGCTTGTCCATACCATGACGATCAAAATTGTAGTCATCATAATAGTTGATCGTTAATAGTTCTATGTTATTCGTTGGAAAGGCATTGGTACTATAAGAGATCTTTGCTCCATTTATAGTAGTTTCTGCTTCTCGTTTTTCTGTAGTTACAGGAGCAGTAGCCGTATTGATTGCTGTTTGTATGGCACCTCTTGATCTGGTATCGGTATACTTCCCTGTATAGGCTACTCTACCATGAGCATCGTATTTGGTAAACAACCAGATATTATCTGCAGCTAGTAAAGCATCCTGAGTTAAAATAGGACGATCTTGTTTGTCATACACTATGGATTCTATTCCTTTACCTGGGATTTTCTTTTCCACCAATCGGTTTCTATAATCGTATTTGTATTGGTAGCACAACTCGGCGAGCTCGGTGTTAGAAACACCATCGGCTACAGTCACCTTGGGTGGTAGTACATATGAGAGATTACCAAAATCATCATAGACATAATAGGTGTCATGAGCCTCTGCTGTTGCTGAGCTTGTCGAAGCAAATGTGCGTTTTAGTACCACTCTCCCCTGCTTGTCTTTGTATTCTCTGGTAGTATGATTATCTCCATCGGCAGTGGTCCAGTTCTCATCCTTGGTGATACTTACATACAATTCATTGGCAGCATAGTATCCATTTTGGGATAATACCGGAGCTTCGGTATCGTTGTTGGCAAAGTCCACATCAAAACGTACTACTTCGTTGGCTGTGTTGTGTCTCCAATCAAACTTGATGGTATGATCAGTATCACTATTTGGATCTACCTTCCAGTCCTTACCTGGAGCTCCTTGTTCTAGTGTTCTGTTTAAGGGAGAATCCTCAAAGATCGTCTCACTGTAGGCATTTACTTGTGCTGGGTTAGTGATCCCTGCAAAGTCTGCTGCATAAGTGTCTAAGTAATACTGGTTGATATCTGTTGTGATATTTACCGCAGTATAACTACCTTGGTTTGCCTTGGCAAAAGGTAAGTACTGCTTGGCTTGTCTACCCACTTCATCATACTCCATATGAGTGATGATATCCTTTTGGGTAGGAGAACCTTTGATGGCCGTTTGTTGTTTAGGTCTTCCCAGTCCATCAAAATACGTTACTGTTTCAATTACATCACGATTCACCTGTATCTCATTAGGTGAGCTCATCGCGGTTTGGTAAGTACGGGTAAACACATAACTCTCAGTATTTGATAAGCTAAGACTATGCGGGATACCTGTACAGCCCATCTCCTCTCCATATACCCCAGGACACTGATCTGTATTGTCAGTCACATAGCCTGTAGGTTGAGCACATCCCGTTTGGGTATCACCAGGATCACCAAAACCATCATTGTCCCCATCCCTATACCATACGGTATTGGGGTGGATATTGGGGTTGTTATCATTACAATCCTCTCCATTAAGAACATAACTATAGCCATCACTTGGAGCTGCACTGCGATAAAATAGAGCATTTGGATCTCCAAAAGTGTCCGTATCTACATCTCTATAAAAATTCTTCGGTGCAATGTTGGTGATAAACTCGGTGCTATCATCATAGTCATTCAGGTTAGTAACATAGCTATATCCATCTTGTGGTGGTGCACTACGGGTATATCTGATATTTGGATCTCCAAAAGTGTCATTATCAGCGTCTCTGTAAAAGTTTTGGGGAGCAATATTGGTAATGTACTCATCACTATCGTTATAATCATCATCGTTAGTGACATAAGCATACCCATCTGCTGGAGGGGCACTACGATAATAGTGAAACACAGGATTACCATAAGTATCATTGTCTGCATCTCTGTAGTAGTGCTTTGGTGCAATGTGAGTAATAAACTCATTACTATCATCAATATCATCACTGGTTAGTACATAACCCAAAGGACGATCACACTGGGTTTTAGTAATCGAAGAGGTTCCTCTGTTGTCCCCATCTCCATCCTTATACCAAACTGTGTTGGGGTTGATATCGCCTTCTCCATCATCACAATCCAGATTATTGGTCACATAACCACTTGGACGAACACTATGATACACTCTAGTTGCTGCAGCTGGAGAGCCAAAAGTATCCAAATCCCCATCGATGTAAAAGTATCGTGGTGGAATATTGGTGATAAACTCATTACCATCATTGATATCATCATTGTTAGCTACATAACCCGACGGTTGTGTACAACTCTGCGTGGTAACAGTCGCATTACCCCGACCATCTCTATCCCAATCACGATACCAAACCTTGTTGGGATTAATCGATGCATTACCATCATTACAATCATTCCCATTGGTCACATAAGTATACCCATCACTAGGAGGAGCACTGCGATAATACTTGATACTAGGATTTCCAAATCCATCTCGATCTCCATCTCTATAATAGTTCCTGGGAGCAATATGAGTGATATACTGATTGTTATCGTCTCTGTCATCTTTATATAGTACATAATTGGCAGGTTTGGTACACTGGATCTTCATAGGACTGGTACGTCCTCTACCATCGCCATCACCATCATAATACCATCGGGTAGTAGGATTAATCACTGCACTACCATCATTACAATCCGTGTTATTAGGCACATAATTGGTCGTAGGAGTAGTGACATATGCAGAGTTAGGATTACCATATCCATCCCTATCCCCATCATAATAATACTTAGTGGTACCGCCACCACCATCAATAGGCTCGTCAGTTAATTGTGCCGCTGCACTGTATCCCATAAGTAATAGGAATACAAGCATCATTATCTTGTTTTGCATGTTTTCTTACTTTTTAGGATTAGTTTTTATAGTGGTATTTGTTCTCAGAAATCAAATTGCCGTCAGCATCTCGTACATATTGCAGACGATTAAACTCGTCATACTCATAGTAGACTGTATACCCTCTTGGATCGGTCATACTAGTTACCCCAACCATAGGATCATAGGTATAGGTTGTAACCATAGCATCGGTAGGTAACTCTGTACGTAACTTATTCAGTTCTGTTCGAAGAGCCCCTTCGGTGCCTTGACCACCCATTTTGTGATCAGTGTCTAAATCAGACTTGGATTGAATTGTATTCACGTAAGCCGATACCCCACTATAGGTCATATTCTCGATCTTGGCCACAGGATATTGATGATTGTATCCCCAGATATAAGCCATAGAAGTACCATCTTCCTTAGCCATTTCGGTAGGGTTACCAAAGCCATCATAAGACGTATATTTTACTCTATCCTCAAAATCATTATCCCAATTAGCCGTTCTTACCTTCTCTGGAAGCACTTTGTTGGTATTCCAAATTTTATGTTGCGTATATACTTTTGATAGTACTCGATCTGGATTTGCCCCCTCTTTTTCTGAAGTGATCACTTCGATCGGAGTCGCAATACGATGCTGATCAATCAGTAACTGTTCTGCTGCTGTTCGATTGGCAACAGCAATATCCTGTGGATAAATCGTTTGTGTTTTCAGCAATTTCCCTTTACTATCAATAGTTTCTGATCGTGTTTGTTGCAAATGCTGCTCATTATCGTAAAAGAATTTTTGGGTAGTGGTTACTGGGTTTTCTCCATTATTATCGTATTGTTTGGTAATACGTTCGCTCAAGGTATGCCACTGTCGCTTAAGTGCATATTGCCCTATCGCATACAAACTGTTTTCAAAGGTTCGATTAGCATTATCCGCATATGAGAAGCCTTCTTTTATTTCGGTCTCTCTTCGTACCAGATATACTGATGTGTTTTTATCCAAAATCGAGTTTTGCGAATAGTTATTCTTGGTCTCGGATACTTTCTGAAACTGATTCCCCTTTTTGGTATAGGTTGTTGCTCCTTTGTTTCTTCCAAAACCAAAGAAGTTGCTAAAAGGAATCCCGGCAATATAATCTCCCTGTATAGTTATAGCAGGTTCGATTAAGAAACCACCTTCAAATTCGTGATTTACTGCCCCCGCTTTAAAATCATTCCCCAGTTCCTCGATCACACTACTATATCCGATATGATATCCCTGCGCATATAACGAAAAAAGTGTATTGGCAGTAATGGTTGTATATCCACATTCTCCTGGACTGTTGCAGGTAAAATCTGAATTTGATCCACCGGTCCCGCCTGTATTTCCAGAGTTGTTGTTATTATTGTTATTGTTGTTATTATTAGAGTTATTAGAACTGTTTGAATTTCCATTATTATTTGAATTATTCGAACTTCCTGATCCTCCTGAGTTGTTTGAATCACCCGATCCACCTGAGGTATTAGAATTTCCGGAACTACCAGAACTACCTGATCCTCCTGTATTACCGCTGGTGTTACTCCCTCCAGTATTGCCACTACCCGAAGATCCTCCAGAACTATTACCATCGGTCTGCGAATCGGGTCCACCACCAGTATCGCCGTGACCTCCGTTATTATTTCCTACATTCCCTGATGAATTCGTTCTACAGAATAACACTTTGGAATTCATCACTGTAGGTCTTAGGTTACGGTTAAAAATACTTCCAGAATCACAGTCCATACAATCCATAGTACCATAGTGATACTTTTTAACCTCAGATTTCCCTTCACTGTTCTCTGTTGTGATTTGCTGGATACGCATTCCCCCAACAGGAATGTTTTCTTGTGTAATCACCATTGGCGCATCATAATAGCGTAAACTAATTCCAGACATTGAGTATCCGGGATCTAATTGTATAGCAAATCGATAAGCATGCCCTTGTTCTAGATTGACATACATCGAATTAGAAAAGTTAGTGCTGTTTACTCCATATGGCGTCATGAAAGGGTTAAAACCATATACATCGGCTTCAGCGTATACAGGTTGTACGGTACCTGCAGTTAAATCATATACCTCAATTTGAGCGATATTAAAATCTTCGTTTACAGTAGTACTTCCTTCTTGTGTAAAAAAGTCATCCAGGTTTGCTGTAAAGGATAAATATGCTTTGTGATCAAAATCTACAGCAGCAATTTCGAAATCATTCATAAGAAGTCCTCCTTGAGAAACCGTAGCCGTGGCATTGGTTAATGGAGGATATGAAATTACCTCTCCATAATAGGCATTTCCTTCATAAGCAAATTCGTTGCTCCCTTTTAAAGGATAGGTTACATTTTGCAACATTCCTTTTACTGCAAACAAAGGATCAGTTGCACGATCTGCTGGTTTAAATCCACTTAACCCATTTGCAATTATCAAATTTGTAGAAACCGCGTCGATCGTTTTTTGATCAATTAAATTTTCATTGAGGTGTTTCCCGTTATAATACCCCCAATAATCTTGAGCATACGAGAATCGAGAAGGTAAACCTTCTGGATCGTTGTAGGTAAAACTATGTGGCGTTAGTTGTTCTCCTGTTTTGGCAACCTCTGTAACTGTAGATAAGAAATAACGCTTACCATAATAGGTCTCAGCATTAATATCGTTATTGGCATGTCCACTACTATTAGCAACCTGATACCCCAAATCAAAACTTTTTACCAATACTCCTTGTTGGTCACTAATCACCACTTGATCCAATTGCTTGAATCCTGTTGGCATATGATTTTTTTGTGAATAGACAAATGCTATCTCTCCTGCATTTGAAGACTGAATATTGGTGAGGTAACAAAAATTACCATAAGCCAGATTCAAATATGCATTTTCATTTGATGGAATATCACAAAACCTTGGTGCTACACCATAATTAGTAATAGAATTTGCTTTACTGATACTTTGCCCAATTCCATTGGTATAACTCACACTTCCTTCTTGATATGAAAAGGTGATTTCCTCTCCAAAAGGATGAGTAATTTTGGTGAGGTACCAGGCGGAAGCTACATCCTCTATTACTTCGGGATTATCTGCTCTGTTATTAGTACGATATCTAAATTTTTCGATAGCATTAACCCCGCCAAAATAATATTGAATTCCATTTGGATCCGTTATCCTGAAATGAGTTTCTCCGTTTACTGAAAGTAACTTTACTTTAAGAGGGCTTGGCTCCAAAAACACCACATTTCTAGAATACATAGAACTGCTATTGTCTCCTAAATGAAACTTCCCTGTAAATCCATTGAAGTTAAAGGAAAAAATATCAGGTTGTGTATCCACTGCGTTGTTTCCAGGACCTGTAGCTGCAGAAACAAAATTATACTGATCTACACTATAATCCAGATTGGTATTGTTTGGGGTGATGTATGTGTTTTCATCTTTCTGACCAAATACTGCTCTGGTAATTACACCACCTGCAGCAAGATTCCATCCCAGTCCAACGGAAGACGAAAACTCGTCTACCCGAATACCATTCGAACTATAATTAACACTTACAGGAACATTGAGCGCTCCTGAGGTAAATTGATAAATAGGAACACTAAGCTGTGGAGTTCCTGTAAAAAGACCAACAGGCACCTGCCCGTATTTCCCAATAGAAGCCGCCTCTGGAGATTGAGGCAGCACGTTTTGTAATTCCTGACCCCAAATAACGGCACTTGCCATCATTAGCAGTAAAACAACATGCTTTTTCATAGATTAACTACTTGGTTTTTAATTATTTTTTATTTTTCCCTGTGCCAAAAGCATCATTATTTGATTTATACATCAACAGGGATGAGAGGGGAAAAATCCCAGATCCCGCATCTCATCTTATCTGTTGATTTGTGGTCTAAACACAAATAATTGTACCTCAACTTGGCATATTTTGATGCAATAATACGTGCTGCCAGTTTCATTATTTGAAACTGTGAAAAAAAATATTTTTTCCCCGCATCATTGCCTTTCATCCCTCTTGCCAACAGTTTATGATACTTTTAACCTCTAGTATATGTCATTATCATTTACTTTGTTACCCAAAACTTTTTTATGCAGCATCAAAAACAGCTTTTTGACCTCTCGGACGACGCAGTATACTTGAATTGTGCTTATATGTCTCCGCAGTTAAAATCGGTATCCGAAGTAGGGGTACAAA
This sequence comes from Aquimarina sp. AWH4_224, assembly GCF_056160245.1. Lineage (NCBI taxonomy): Bacteria > Pseudomonadati > Bacteroidota > Flavobacteriia > Flavobacteriales > Flavobacteriaceae > Aquimarina > Aquimarina sp. AWH4_224. The sequence goes on from NZ_JBSWWU010000007.1 coordinate 229,855, forward strand.
GCGTACTTAGAAAAGGAAAACCTCATGCTATTTTGCCTGAGCATTTTTTTGATCAGCGGCAATTGCTCAAACAACGTTTTGCCGAACTCATCGATGCTGCAGATTATGAATACACCGCCATCATCCCTTCGGTATCCTATGGGATTGCCAATGCTGCCAAGAACACACCCTTACAAAAAGGAGATGAAATCTTATTGGTCGAAGAACAATTCCCCAGTAATTATTACGTATGGCAAGAAGTAGCACAACAAAATGGAGCTACGATCAAAATGATATCCCCGCCATCAGGTTTCGAAAAACGCGGGCAGCGATGGAATGAAGCCATCCTTGATGCCATTACCAAAAAAACAGCTGTAATTGCCATGGCACATGTGCATTGGGCAGATGGCACCAAATTTGACCTGAAAGCTATTCGAGAAAAGACCAAAACTGTAAATGCACTGTTGGTCATCGATGGTACTCAAAGTATTGGTGCGTTACCATTTTCGGTAAAAGAAATACAACCCGATGCTTTGGTTTGTGGAGGGTATAAATGGTTACTAGGGCCGTATTCTATTGGGATGGCATACTACGGTGAAGCTTATCATCAGGGTGAACCCATCGAACATAACTGGATGAATCGTTACAATAGTGAAGATTTTAATAATCTTACTCAATACGAAGACCGCTACCAGCCCAAAGCTGCACGATTTTCGGTAGGAGAATCCAGTAATTTTGTCTTAACTCCAATGCTAATTCGAGCTATAGAACAGTTGATCGAATGGCAACCCACTACGATACAACAGTATTGCCAACAGATCACCAAAGATGCAGTGCAAAACCTTAAAGAATTAGGCTGTTTTATTGAAGAAGAAGCCTATCGAGGACATCACCTTTTGGGCGTATACCTCCCTGATCATATTGCTATAGATCCTTTGAAAGCTACACTTAAAGAACACCATATTGTAGTGTCTTATCGTGGTAATGCCATCCGCATATCACCACATATGTACAATACCATTGAAGATCTAAATCTTTTAACAACACAGTTTACCAAACATTCAAAAATTCACTCTTAAAAGGGCTATCTGTTTCTTGTTAAAAAATACGGCTCATAAATAATGGTTATCATGTTTTTAGAATTTTATCTGTATCCATTATATTTGCCCAAAATTTATATTTCGTGAGTATCACCCAAATCTCGCAAATTGTCGAAAAGTCTCCGCAACAGCAGAAACTAGGAACTGCTATTGCCCAATCTCAAAATAATATACATCTACAAGGACTGATCGGTTCGGCCTTGTCTTTTAGTATTGCAGATGCATTTCAAAAAGCAGAACTGCCATTTTTGTGCATTTTTAATGACAAGGAAGAAGCTGCATATTACCTCAATGATCTAGAACAATTGTTGGGGGATAAAAATGTACTGTTTTATCCGGGAAGCTATCGCAGACCGTATCAAATTGAAGAAACCGATAATGCCAATGTACTCTTGCGAGCCGAAGTACTGAACCGAATCAATTCCAGAAAAAAACCTGCACTGATCATCACCTATCCGGATGCTTTGTTTGAAAAGGTGGTGACGCGAAAAGAACTGGAGAAAAACACCTTAAAAATCGCAACCAACGATACGTTGTCCTTGGATTTTGTAAACGAGGTTTTGTTTGAGTATCAGTTTCAGCGGGTAGATTTTGTAACCGAACCTGGAGAGTTTTCGGTACGAGGAGGGATTGTAGATGTCTTCTCTTTTAGCAATGATGAGCCCTATCGTATTGAGTTTTTTGGAGATGAAGTCGATAGCATCAGAACCTTTGATGTAGAGACGCAATTGTCTACCGACCAGATCAAGAAAATTACCATCATTCCCAATGTTGAAAACAAAGCGCTTCAAGAAACCAGAGAGAGCTTTTTAAAATATATCGCTGCAAAAACTGTTGTGTTGGCCAAAGATATCGATCTGCTATCAGCCAGGATCGATAAAAACTTTGAAAAAGCTGAACAAGCTTTTGAAACGCTTTCCAACGAAATTAAACGCAGTACTCCCGAAGAGCTTTTTGCCACTTCGGCACTCATTAAAAAACAACTACTGGATTTTACGCTGGTAGAAATCGGAAATCGCCCTTTGACCAAGGCAGATTATACCATTAAGTTTGATACCAAACCTCAACCTTCTTTCAATAAACAATTTGATTTATTGATTCAAAATCTAAATGAAAATAACGAAGAAGGTTATAAGAATTATATCTTTTGCGTAAGTGAACAACAAGCCAAGCGTTTTCATGATATTTTTGACGATGCCGATCTGGATGTAAAACAATATGAGACTATTGTTTTTTCAGCATTTCAGGGATTTATCGATCATCAGCAAAAGGTGGCTTGTTATACCGATCATCAGGTTTTTGAGCGGTATCACAAATTCAATCTCAAGAATGGATATGCCAAAAAGCAAGCCATTACTTTAAAAGAACTTACGAATCTCGAAGTAGGTGATTATGTAACCCATATTGATCACGGTATTGGTAAGTTTGGAGGATTGCAAAAAATCGATGTCGACGGCAAAAAACAAGAAGCAATCAAGCTTATTTATGGAGAGCGGGATGTGTTGTATTTGAGCATCCACTCTTTGCATAAAATCTCAAAATTTAATGGGAAAGACGGCAAAGCACCACAGATCTACAAACTGGGATCCAAAGCCTGGAAAAACCTAAAACAAAAAACCAAGGCTCGGGTTAAGCATATTGCTTTTAACCTCATCCAGTTGTACGCCAAACGAAAGTTGCAAAAAGGGTTTCAGTATGCTCCGGATAGTTATTTGCAGCACGAGCTGGAAGCTTCCTTTATTTATGAAGATACTCCCGATCAAAGTTCGGCTACACAGGCGGTAAAAACTGATATGGAAAGTGAGCGCCCGATGGATCGACTGATCTGTGGAGATGTAGGATTTGGTAAAACCGAAGTGGCCATTCGCGCTGCATTCAAAGCAGTAGACAATGGTAAGCAAGTTGCCGTGTTGGTACCTACTACCATACTTGCTTTTCAGCATGCCAAAACCTTTAGAGATCGTTTAAAAGATTTTCCGGTTACGGTGGATTATATCAATCGTTTCAGAACTGCAAAACAAAAAAGAGAAACACTAGAAGATCTAGCCGCAGGAAAGGTAGATATCATTATTGGCACCCACCAGTTGGTCAATAAAAATGTGAAATTCAAAGACCTGGGGCTCCTGGTTATCGATGAAGAGCAAAAGTTTGGAGTTTCTGTAAAAGACAAGCTCAAAACCATCAAGGAAAATGTAGATACACTCACACTTACGGCCACACCAATACCAAGAACATTGCAGTTTAGTTTGATGGCCGCTCGAGACTTATCTACCATCACCACGCCACCTCCTAATCGATATCCGATCGAGACCCATGTGATTCGATTTACAGAAGAAACGATAAGAGATGCGGTGAGCTATGAGATACAACGTGGTGGACAGGTATTTTTTATTCATAATCGCATTGAAAATATCAAAGAGGTAGCCGGTATGATCCAGCGTCTGGTACCTGATGCAAAAGTTGCGGTAGGACACGGGCAAATGGAAGGTAAAAAACTAGAAAACCTGATGCTGTCGTTTATGAATGGTGAATTTGATGTATTGGTATCCACCACCATTGTAGAAAGTGGTTTGGATGTGCCTAATGCCAATACCATATTTATAAACAACGCCAATAACTTTGGGCTTTCGGATTTGCACCAAATGCGTGGTCGAGTAGGTCGAAGTAACAAAAAAGCTTTCTGTTATTTTATCACACCACCCTACTCTGCAATGACCGAAGATGCCAGAAAACGAATTACCGCATTAGAACAATTCTCAGAATTGGGTAGTGGTTTTAATATTGCGATGAAAGACCTTGAGATTCGAGGTGCAGGAGATTTGCTAGGAGGAGAACAGAGTGGTTTTATCAATGAAATTGGTTTTGATACGTATCAAAAAATCCTGAACGAAGCCATTGAAGAACTGAAAGAAAATGAGTTTAAGGAGCTATACGCCGAAGAAGGTGAAGTAAAAACGTATCTGAAAGATACACAAATCGATACCGACTTTGAGCTGTTGTTTCCTGATGATTATATCAATAACATCACAGAACGATTAAATCTCTATACCGAACTCAATACCATCAAAGATGAAGAAGGATTGCAAGGTTATGAAAAACGATTGATCGATCGCTTTGGGGAACTCCCAGATCAGGCCTTGGATTTGATGAATTCTGTAAGAATAAAATGGATTGCCACATCTATCGGGATCGAAAAGATCATTCTGAAGCAAAATAAATTGATTGGTTATTTTATTAGTGATCAGCAATCTGAGTTTTATCAAAGCCCTGCTTTTACCAAAGTCCTACAATTTGTACAGCAAAATCCTAGAGTGTGTAAAATGAAAGAAAAACAAACTCGTAATGGATTACGACTACTACTCACTTTTGAACAAATCAATACCGTAGACAAAGCACTGAACGCCCTACAGCCACTGCAACCAGTACAAACGGAGGTAAAGACTGCTTAAAAAACCAGAAGAGGAATAGTAAAATTCACACAAAAACATGTAAGAAACATCTGTATTTTTGCTATTTGAAATGGAAAAAATTATCCATAATTTGCATCAAAACCCGTTTAACCACAGAAAAACGCATTTCGTCGAAAAACTTTAACCGCTCACCGTTAGTTAATCTTTGATGTGATCGTTTGTTTTTAATTTTAACCAAAATTATGACAATAACACCAACTAAGATCATGAAGAAAAGAGAAGAGTTTAGCTTTTTAAAAGGAACCTTAAAACAATTAGCAAAGTTGAATCAAAGCGTAAACCAGTTGATTCAAAACCTAAATAACGACAAGTTATATGCAATCAACTACGCCAATGTAAAAGGAAGGTTTCTTGAAGAATTGAAGAATTATAAAAACAATCCGGAATTAATTGATATCGATGAGTTCTCTATGAACTATTCTTTTGGATACCACACCTGTAATAACATCGATGACCTTTTAAGCAAGCAAGCGATGTTTGTAGAAGTAAAAAGCTACCTGAATACTTTGAATCTAAGAGCATAAATTAAAAACTATACGTATCGAATATACTTTTACGCTACCCAAACACATCTGAATACACTCCCTTTTGTAGTAACCTACATGCAAATACTTGCCTAAAAAAGTAGTCTACTCCGCATAATTATTCCTATATTTCCAAATCAAAAAAACTACCTTGTTTGTCTTGAATCCCTTATGACATCTGCTTTGTCGGGTAAATGGCGGGTTAAAGACGAGCAAAAAAATTTGAGAACCTATTTCTGGAAACTAATATTGCTGAAGAAAATGAATACAAGTTCTAGTGATCACAAGAATGCAACTAAAAACTTAAAAGTCATGAAACAGCCAGAATTAGGAATAAAAATTTCCGAACTACGAAAACTAAAAGGTCTTACTCAAGAAGAGCTTGTTGAGCAATGTAATATTAGTGTTAGAACTATTCAACGCATAGAATCCGGAGAAGTTACTCCCAGAAGTTATACGATCAAGACCATCTTATCCGCATTGGATTATGATTTGAGTCAAATTCAAACCGAAGAATCCAGAGTTACCAAAGAGTTTAAAAAACTATTCTTGTTAGAAATAGACGACAGCAAAGAAGCTGGATTTTTGAATAGACAACTCACCATATCCTGGATCAGCGGTGTTATCTACTTTATTTTAGGGTTTGGAGAATTTACTCTGGATTACTATCGATATTTTCAAGATGAAATCCTAGGAGGAAATGTTGTCTATAGCCTTACCAAATTAGTGACATTATTGTCGTTGATCTTTTTCTTTAGAGGTTTCGTGTTGTCCGGTAAGATTTTAAAAAACTATTTACTTAGAATTGTCGCTTTCATCCTCATTTTTGTTGGTGGTGTGTTCTATACCTATGATATTTTATCCCTTTATGTTGGCGAAATCGATTATCAAGTTGTGATAGGTGCCTACAGTATTACCTTTGGTATTCTTGGAATTTTATTAGGTGTAGCCGTAATCCGTTTACAAAACGCGCTGGGAACACTTGCCAAAGTGACCGGTATTTTTGAGATTATTGCTTATGGATGTATGGCAACTGTGATACTTGGTATTGTGGGTTATATCGTCCTTACCCCTACGATCATTCTAGAAATTATCCTACTCTACAAGATTTCTGAAATGCTCAAAGCAAAGCAGAAGGAAATCGATATCGACTAGATCAATTCCAATCTTTATTAGTACGTAAAATCATTGATTGCTGATTCAATGCATGCTTTCTATTGCCTAATTTTAACTCCTTTACAAAATGAAAAAAATAATCATTTCAGTCTTTGTACTCATCATACTTATATGCTCTTATTTCCTTTTTGAACCTATTTTTGTGTATACCACGGGATGGAAGCCTCTATCAAAAATCAAGGTAACCAACCCGGTGGTTCATCATAACGATGTACAATCCAAAAAAGCAGATAGTATTCTTAAAGCTATCCATCAACGCTTACAGTCTCCAGCTGTATCCATAGCTGTTGGGCAACACGGGAAAATACAATGGGCAAATGCTATCGGATATCAAAATCTAGACGATCAAATCCCGGTTGCACTGGATACCAAATTCAGGATAGGAAGTACTTCGAAAGCAGTTACTTCTTTAGGAATCGGGGTATTACTGCAAAACCAAAAACTTCGACTAGACAGCAAGGTCAAAGACTTTGTTTCGTATGCCAGTGGTCACTTATCCAATATCAATTTGCGACAGCTAGCTTCTCATACTTCGGGAATCAGAAATTATGGATCATGTCTTTGCTTTCCTATATGGGAGTATTATAATAACGATGAGTATACAGGAGTAGAAGAAAGCGTAGGTATTTTTAATAATGACGATTTACTGTTCGAACCAGGATCCGATTTCAGTTACAGCAGTTATAACTATACCTTACTCAGCGGAATGCTAGAGGGAGCTTCTCAACAAAAATTCCCGGATTTTATGAAGCAAAACGTTTTTAAACCTATCAATATATCCAACATTGAAGCCGAAACTGCTACCCTCATTAAAAACACCGCCAGGTTTTATGACGTGGCAAAAGGCACCTACAAAGAAGTCTACAAAGTAAACAACAGCAATAAATGGGCTGGCGGTGGTTTTTTGGCAACACCAACTGCCTTAGTAAAGATTGGGAATGCTTTTTTGAATCATCAATTATTTGATCCGGATATACAACACCAACTCACCCAACCTGTTTTGTTAGACAATGGAAAAGTAAACCCACAGGAGTATGCTATTGGTTGGAGAAATCATCGCAAAGATCTCTTTAGAAACGGGCAAAAAATCACCGTATGGCATCATGGTGGGATTGCTAATGGATCGATTTCATTATTGGCTTTGTTCCCAGAATACAATTTATCGGTATCGATGCTGGCTAACAAAAACGGCAACTCTGGAGAGTTGTTCGAAAATGTATATGCTATCGCAAAGTTATTTATACAACAAACATCAAAATAGGTCATTCTTCATATCAAAAAACGAACATCAAAAAACCGGGATAAAAATATCCCGGTTTTTTTGATTTTCTAAGAGAATCAAGAATCATTCAAACAAAACCGGATCCAAAGAGAGTTTTTCAACCTCAATTTCTTTGCCTTTAAAAAAGTCTAACACCAATGCTACAACCAAAGGGGATTGCATATATAAATCATGACCCCCATTTTCGACAATCACATGATAACCTTTGGTAAAATCTTTGGCAATTTCTTTTCCTGACGAAACATAAGTGCGTCCATCCATAGTACCACTAAGCAATAATGCATTTACATTATTTTTCTTCTTTGTTCTGAACTCTTTAGGAAGTTTTGGAACATCCAGTCCCATCATCCATTCATAGAGAAAGAAATTTATGGTACTCCCTAAAATAGTTCGATCTATTTGTTCCTTCACTATCTTCATACGACCTTTAGATATTCCTGATTGCATATCCATGGCAAACGGCATTGGCCTGGGCGGCGGCATCATAAACCTTTTCATCATCATCACTTGCGGAGCGATCTGCGAGAAGTCTCCTTCATACAGTTTATTGTAAACTTTGGGCAGTCTTTTTGAATCCCAGGGATTCTTGAGGTAAAATGCGGCGATCGTAGCCTGTAACTCAAAATTTGAAATCCCTACGGTAACTGTTTTTCCTCGACGATTTTCATAGGTAACCACTTGTGGGCTCTCTTTTAACTTTTGATGAACTGCCAAGATCTTATTTTTTAAATTTGGATATTTTGTCTTCGACCCGTAATTATCCTTTGCTTTCTCGGTAATATGAAAGATAAATTGTTCTGTACTGGCAGGCAATTTTATGGTATGATCAGGGCCTTCCAGACTGGCCAATACTGCTTTATCAATATGCTCTTCAAATAATCGTATGTACTCAAAAGCTAGATGAGATCCATAACTAATCCCCCACAAAGATATTTTATCACTGTTAAGTGCTTTACGTAATTCATCAATATCCCTTGCGTTCTCGGTCGTGTTGTAGGCAGCAAGATTCACCTTATTCCTCTTCCAAAACTCCAGGCATTTATTACAATTATCTTTCGTTTTTTGAAGATACTCAGCTTTATCAATAGGCTTAGCAAAATCAATTTCTACCCGAGATTCACAATTGGGTAAACGATGTGACATTCCTGTACCTCTTTGATCAAATGCGATCACATCTGCTATCTCTCTAAGTTTCATAAACAACTCAAAACGTTTTCCTTTTGCTGTACTTATTCCTGATCCTCCTGGGCCTCCTGCCAAATAGACAATAGGACTACCCGGATTTGGGTTTGTGCTCTTGAAACGTATAAAAGAAAGAGGAATCGAATCTTTGCCGTTTTCTCTGTTTTCTAAGACCTTAAAAGTTCCCAACTCAGCTTGCAGGGTGTCTTTTGCTTTAGACACAAATGTATAGGGTTCGATCTTTAGTCGTTGTCCATGGCAGTATATGGATACTAATCCAAAAAATAGTAATCCTAAACAATATTTTGATTTCATCATTAACGGGCTTTAAATCATTACTAAAGTAATACGAGTTCGATTGATTGTACAACCGAACTCATATTAATCAACAAAACTAACTACTTCACTCAATCATATTTTTATCTCAAGGAAATTTTGCGTACTGCTCCCGTGCCTCCAAACTCAGAGATATATAGCGCTTTATTGTATTTGTCTGCTGTAATTCCGTTAGGTCCATTAAAAGACGCTTCTTCTACCGGTCCATCTACCACTGCAGCATCTCCGGTTCCGGCAAATTCTTCAACTTCGCCATCTAGAGTCACCCTAAATATCTTGTTAACTGCAATACCTGTTGCAAAAACCGAATTTCCCAACACAGTAATGTATCCGATACCAAAACCGTTAACCACGATATTCGGAATATTAGCGATCAAAGACACTTCACCATCTGGAGTAATCGACAAGATATCGGCTGTAGCAAAATTACCGACTACCAAATTTCCTCTGCGATCAAAATCAATTCCTACACCTCCTGCTAATCGAGAATCACTGGCAAATACAGTTACTTCTCCTTCTGGTGTGATTTTATGTACAGTAGGGGTCAAAAAATTAGATACATATACATTATTTTGATGATCCAATGTAAGTCCCGTGGGCCATCCATCTATAGTAGCCAATACTGTTTTGGTGCCATCTGGGCTTACTTTAAGAATATCCCCTCTTTGCGTATTGTTGTCGTTACTCACGTAGAAATTCCCCTGGAAGTCAATCGCGTTTCCTAGAGGACCCGAGAGATCAGTGATAAAATCTGAAACCTCTCCTTGTCTAGATACTTTTAATACTCGTGTTCCATTACCCCCGGTATTTTCAAACTGTCCATATTCTGAAACATACACATTTCCTCTTTTGTCGATGGTAACCGCATCGTTACCAGCAAAATCAGATACTATGGTTTCTACTTCGGGTTCCCGATCAACCCCGTCTCCATAGCAAGAAACAAATAATACAGACGCACTTAACAGTACGAATAGCTTACAACTTTTGATGATTTTTTTCATGATTTGATTTTTAATGTTTTCCTCGAATCTATCTCGATATCCATTAAAAATCGACGCTTTGGATCAAGTCGTACCCTTTTTCATATAGTAGACTGATCTTATATTCTGAAATGTAGTTTTAAATCGATACAAGTTGTTTTATGTAATTACTAGGAGTATCATTCATCTCCAACTTAAAAGCTTTATTAAAAGTGGATTTTGAATTAAACCCAACATCCATAGAAAGCGCCAAAATGGTATGCTGATGATGTTCGTTATTGTCTATTTTCTTGATAAACTCCTTTATACGATAATGATTGATGTAATCATAAAAGTTGGTTTGTAATACCTGATTAAGATACCAGGATAGATTATGTGTTGATGTATTGAGATGTTGCGCAAGACCCCTTAATGTAAGGTTGCTTTGTAAGTATAATTTATCTTCCTCAATAGCATGCTGCAAACGTTCTTTTAATAAAGAAATCGCTCTTTCGGGCATTCGTTGCGGTTTGGATTTGGTTTTTTCGACGGGTAAAGGGATTCTAAAAAGCTCGGGTTCTTTCAAACTATAGTATCCAATTACAAAAATGAAAACCGATAGCCCTACCCACAAGGAATCGTACCCTATAGGATATAGCGAATAACTAAAAAACTTCAGTGCGATAAAACTGATTAACCATACCAACAAAAAAACACCCACCGATATCTGAAAGAGGATCAAAAAAGAGATCAGATTTTGACTGTAGGACACCCTATTTTTTTCCTCCCGCTTATATTTTGTGATCAAATTTACGTTTAATCCCCAATAGAACAGATTCGATAATATCCCACCTCCTTCAATGATAAAGAAAGGAAGGTTAAAAGCTCCTGAGTTCACCTTTTGGATATAGTCCTCTAAACTAAAGGTTATTCCATACACAAAAAACAAAAAGTGAAGTCCAGCCGGAATAAAATGGATCCAGGAGAGTCTATACTGTTCATTTTCTAGAAAAGCTAAACGACGTATGTAGCAATAACAAAGTGGCCCAAAAATGAGAATCACCATATCGATCAAAACCGTCCATCGAAATAACATTGGTGTTAAAAACCGAAAGTAAATCATTCTGCCTATGAGCATCACCACAGCGATCAACAGGATAGAGGACAATATGGTATTTGCTCCTTTGTTCTTCCCTTTTAAAAGCTGTATGGTAATCGCCAAAAAGATACCTTGGCTTATACCTAAAAAAAGTATGAGATCAATAAATTCGAATGTAATCACTAACAAAGAATTAAACTGCATACAAAATTATATTTCTTTCTCACTTTTTTCGACCGAATGGATATGCTCGTACCTAAAAATTATCGATGCTGCGCATATATTTTGGGGATATTACTCTTGCCTAACATGGCATATATTTCATTGCTCAAATTAGTTGAGTGAGATGATGAAAAACCTTCTTCTAACTGTTTTTGACTTCTTATTCCTAATACCGCCGAACTAATCGCCGGATGTTGAAGCACATACTGTATTGCTGTTCTGCCCATGGGTTGATCTGATACTGTTACCTCTTTCAATACATCTATGGTGTTTTGTACCTCTGCCACAGTATATCCAAGGTATTCTTTTGCTGGTTTTCCTGCCAAAAGCCCTTTGGCCAATGTACCTCTAGCCAAAACACCAATGTTATTTTCATGAAGCAACGGCAAACAAGCTTCTTCTGCCCTTCTATCAAAGAGACTATATTGCATCATTACACTTGTTATGTTCGATCGATCCACATACTCTCGAATCACATTGGGGCGTATAGATGAAATACCATAATGCCGTATTTTGCCTTCTTTTTGAAAGGTTTCAAAAGCGTCAATAATCTCATCTATTGGATCATCTATAGTTCCACCATGCAATTGGTACAAATCAATATAATCGGTTTGCAATCGCTTAAGGCTTTGTTCTACTGCTTTTACAATATAATCTTTGCTAGGATTCCAATCCCAACCGCTTCCGTCTGGCCGTAACTGATTACCCACTTTTGTCGCAAGAATTATGCCTTTTCTATGTTCCTTTAAAGCGTTTCCTAACAAGGTTTCATTGTTACCACCATCATATAAATCTGCAGTATCAAAAAAATTAACTCCGTAGTCGATGGCCGAATGTAACAGGCGTTCGCATTCGGGATTTTTCCAATCCAACGACATACCGCCAAAAGAAACTTCGCTGATGTTAATGTCTGAATGTCCTAGTTTTCGATAGTTCACCTGTTTCATTTTATCTAAAGATACTTTCAAAAATGATAAAATGCATCTTCAAGATGCTCAATCCGTGTTCCTAATTTATTTTGAATGATCGCAATGATGTCAAAACGTACCTGATGATCCAGATCATTTTCGGTCATAAAATGATCCATTGCTTTTACCAAAGATTGTATTTGTTTCGGTTTTACAAAATCCTGGGGATTCCCAAACTCTGGGGTACTTCTAGTTTTTACTTCTACAGCAATGACCACCTCATCTTTTTGTGCAATGATATCTACTTCTGATTTCAGATACCTAAAATTTCTTTGTAAAATAGCATACCCTCTTTGCTGCAAATGATCTACAGCCAACTGCTCTCCTTTTTTACCTAGCTTGTTGTGTTCTGCCATTGCTATTTATAATTTAGCTTCACCTGATTTGTACCTACTTCTAAAGAAGCTTCGGCTCCAAAAACAAGAGCTCGATTATCTTCTATATGCCCCATGGGAAATTTAAACGCCACAGGGAAATCGTATGCTTTTACAACATCCAAAATGATCTGTTTGGACTTTTTACCAAAAGGGATATTGTTGTCGTGCATTTTTTTCATTCCACCTACAATCAAGCCCGCCAGGTTATCAAAATATCCGTTTCGCTTTAGATTTTGCAGCATACGATCAATATGGTACAAATACTCATCCAGATCTTCGATGCATAAAATCTTACCAGAAGTGTCTATGGCCGATTCAGAACCACAAAGTGAATACAGAATAGATAAATTTCCTCCCACCAATTGGCCAGAAGCTTTACCCAAAATATTTTTCTTTGAAGTTTCGACCGAATACCCTTCACTATGCCCGAAAATTGTGGCTTTAAAAGCATCGATTGCAGTCTTTGTACCACGATGAAAATCTACTGGCATTGGTGCATGTATAGTAGCAACTCCCAAGTTATGAATATGAGAGTGTAAAACGGTGATATCAGAATAACCGATAATCCACTTTGGATGTTTCATAAACTTAGAGAAATCGATTTGATCTATGATTCTAACCGTACCATACCCTCCTCGAGCACACCAAATCGCCTTTATTTCTGGGTCATCCAACATATTTTGAAAGTCTACAGTCCTGTCCTGATCAGACCCTGCAAATTGATGTGCCGCCTTCTCGATTGTTGAACCTATTACCGGCACTAAACCCCAGTTTTTTATGATACTCAAAGAATCCTTGATCTCTCTGTTTTCGATCTTTCGAGCGGTAGATACGATAGCTATTTTGTCTCCTTCCCTTAAAAATTCAGGCTTAAACATGTATTAAATTTTCAAAATATGATACTAATTAACAAATACTTTCGTTATAATCTATTATATTGTGTTGAATTTGTCCCTCAACTTTACGATTAAAATCTTATGCCTATGATCTCTGATACTACATGTAATCTGGATTCCTTGGATGTATATGTTCCCACACCGGAGAACCCTTGGAATGTTACGAAAATAAATCATTTGTATCGTCGGATTGGTTTTGGTGCTTCAAAAGCTGAAGTACTGGCCGCACTATCCCAAAATGACCCCTCTGCACTTGTTGATGCTTTAATTGACGAAGCTCTTGCACTAAATGCTACTCCACCTCCGCTATGGGGATTCTGGAATAGAGACCAATTTGAAGCTGCCGAGGATGCCAACCCCGATAACGATACTGGTTTTTACCGTAGAGAGGGAAAAAATCAAATGATCAACGACCTTATTCAAAATAAGGTTCGTGAACGACTTACTTTATTTTGGAGCAATCACTTTGTAACCGAAGACGATACTTATCGAAGCCCTGCATACCAATCGCAATACTATAATCTATTGCAGATTCATGCGCTTGGGAATTTTAGAGATTTTGTATATGATATCGGTATCTCAAATGCAATGTTGGTCTACCTTAACGGAGATGAAAACGTAAGAGATAGACCTAATGAAAATTATGCTCGAGAGCTGTATGAATTATTTACCCTTGGTGTAGATAATGATTATACCGAAGATGATATTCAAGAAACTTCAAAAGCTTTAACAGGTTATGTAGACACTAATGATATTCCTTGGGGAGACATCTTGTTTAACCCAGGGCAATTTAGTAATGATACCAAAACTATTTTTGGACAGACCGGAAACTGGAACTACGATGATGTGATCAATATATTGTTTCAGCAAAGAACAACTCAGGTAGCTACTTTTATTTGTACAAAACTGTACGCATATTTTGTAAGTCCTACTTGTAGCGAAGCTATTGTTGCGCAAATGGCGCAGACCTTTATCGACAACAATTTCCAAATTGCTCCTGTTCTTCGTCAATTATTTAAAAGTCAGCACTTTTTCAATCAAGAAGCTATTGGAGCGATTATTAAGAGCCCTTGTGATCTATTGATTTGTTTCTATAACGAATTAGGATTCCAGCTTCCTGTTGATGTGAATGATTATGTACGAGGAGCAGTGCGAGTGTTAGGTCAGGATGTACTTAATCCAATTGACGTAGAAGGATGGCAAGGAGATGGAGACTGGATAAGCCCGGATCTTTTGATTGGTAGATGGGAAAGTGTTCGATTCATTATCAATCAAAGCTGGAATCAAAATCAACAGCAATTTAGAGATTTTGTAGTAGGTCTTCCTATCGGAAATACTACCGACGGTAACCTAGACCCAAGTCTTAGTGGTCCAGAAGTAGATATTGTTGTACGTGCTCTTGTTAATTATTTCTTTCCAAGAGGAATAGCAGACGACGTTATTTTTAATGAAATTTCAGGTGTTTTTAGGGATATAGATGCATTCCCGCCTAGTTACTACGAACCAGACGCAGTAGATCCTGCTATCTGGAGGTTAGATCGCCCCGAAGTGGCAGAGCAGTTTGTTGCCCTTCTGAATTATATTGTAGACATCCCTGAATTTCAACTTAAATAAACCGCTATGTGCCAAAATCATAATCACAACCCCAGTAAAATAAAATTAGATAAGCACGGTAATTGTAATACCGACGAACATAAAAAGTGGAACCGAAGATCATTCTTACAAGCTCTTGGTCTTGTAGGTGGAGGAAGCATGATGTTAGCCAACACTCCTCTATCGGTATCGGGACCATCAGCCTTAAGTAGAGCTCTTGCTCAAGGAACAGATCCCGAAAACGATAAGATATTGGTTATTGTACGTCTGCAAGGAGGTAATGACGGTTTTAATACCATTATTCCCGTATACGACTATGATGTATATGCCAATGCACGACCGTTGATCAGGATACCTCCTAGTGAGTTTATCTCTCTAACCGATGATTTTGCAATGCCAAAACCCATGAACAAACTAGAAGGCGTATGGGGAGAAGGACAAATGCGAGTTGTACATGGTGTGGGATATGAAGGTTCTTCATTATCACATTTTAAGGGATCGGATATTTATGCGAATACCAATTTGCAGGAAGATGATCGAACTGGGTTTATGGGACGATATTTTAGTGATATATACGACGATTACTATTTTAACCCACCACCAAGCCCACCATCGATACAAATCGGAAGTATTGGTAACTTAATTTTTAAAGGTCCTGAAAACGATTTTTCTTTTGCGGTTTCCGACCCAAGAAGATTATTACAAATCATTGAAAATGAAACGTTCTATAATCTGGACGATATCGATGAAAACTGTACTTATGGAGATCGATTAAGGTTCTTAAGAGAAGCGACAAATACTACATTCAATTATGCCGATGTCATTAGTGCCGCATATGAACGCTCTACAGATTTTGGTGGGTATTTGGATGATAGTATGGGTAGACAATTTAGTATCATTGCCCGTTTAATTAAAGGAGGACTAGGAACCAAAGTATTTTTGGTTACTCTGGGAGGTTTTGACACGCACAATAATCAAATCCAAAGACATCAGCAATTGTTGACCTCTTTCTCTGAAGGAGTAAGTAACTTCTACGCCGATCTTGCTGCTGCAGGATGGGATGACAAAGTATTGTCGATGACCATTTCAGAATTTGGAAGACGATTTAGAGAAAATGGTTCACTAGGTACTGACCACGGTACTGCCGCGCCTATCATGTTCTTCGGAACCGGCCTTAATGGTAATGGCTTTGTTGGAGAACATCCAGATATCAATAGCTTAACCCGTGGTGGAAATGTTACAGAAACTATGGATTTCAGACAGGTATATTCTACGGTAATGAAAGATTGGTTATGTATCGACCCACAAATGGTCGATAGAGCATTACTTGGTGCTCAGTTTGAATCCTTGGATATTGGATTTAACTGTTCTGGAACAAATCCAAATATTCCTAACGACGGCGAAAGCTTAACACACATCCCTACCTACAGTGACAGCCAAACCTTTATTAATATTGTGAGTCCAGCGACCACACATATTGAGGTTTCGCTTTACAATATTGTAGGGCAAAAAGTAGCGGTGTTGGCCAACGAAATGCTTATGGAAGGTAGAGATCTTATCATTAATGTGAAAGAAGCTGCCAATACCCGATTAAGCACGGGACCATATGTATATCAGATTGAAACCAACAGCGGTAACTTTAGCAAGTCGATTGTAATTTCGTAAACATACTATAACCCGTCATACGTATTCTTAAAATTGAATCTTTGACGGGTTCTTTTTGACCTCGTTTTTATTACCTTTGTGCCTTTATTTTAAGTTATGAGCACCAAGGGAAGATACACCATTACAGCAGCATTACCGTATACCAACGGGCCAATTCACATTGGACATTTAGCAGGAGTTTATGTGCCTGCTGATATCTATTCGCGTTACCTAAGAATAACTGGGCAAGACGTTGCCTTTATTTGTGGTAGTGATGAACACGGAGCTGCCATCCCGATGCGTGCCAAAAAAGAGGGTGTATCTCCACAAGTGATTATCGACAAATACCACGCTATCATCAAAAAGTCTTTTGCTGATTTTGGAATTTCGTTCGATAACTACTCAAGAACCTCCGCTCCTATCCATCATAAAACAGCTTCAGAGTTTTTTGAAAAAATGTATGCCAATGGGCAGTTTATCGAGGAAACCTCTGAGCAATTATACGATCCCGAAGCCGATCAATTTTTGGCCGACAGATTTGTAACGGGTACTTGTCCCAAATGTGGTCATGAAGAAGCTTATGGAGATCAGTGTGAAAACTGTGGGAGCTCTTTGAATGCTACCGATCTTATTAATCCAAAATCTACAATATCAGGTGCAGAACCCGTTTTGAAAAAAACCAAGCACTGGTTTTTACCACTGGATCAATATGAAGATTTTCTTAAAGAGTGGATACTAAAAGGACATAAAAAAGATTGGAAAGCCAACGTATACGGACAAATAAAATCCTGGATCGATGATGGTTTACGCCCAAGAGCGGTAACTCGCGATTTGGATTGGGGAATCCCCGTTCCGGTAGAAGGAGCTGAAGGAAAAGTGTTGTATGTATGGTTTGATGCTCCTATTGGTTATATCTCTTCTACCAAAGAATGGGCAGAACGAGAAGGAAAAGACTGGGAACCTTACTGGAAAGATAAAGACACCAAATTGGTGCATTTTATTGGGAAAGACAATATCGTTTTTCACTGTATCATTTTTCCGAGTATGTTAAAAGCAGAAGGAAGCTATGTATTACCAGAAAATGTTCCTGCCAACGAGTTTTTGAACCTGGAAGGAAATAAACTTTCTACCTCCAAAAACTGGGCGGTTTGGCTACATGAATATCTGGAAGAGTTTCCCGACAAACAAGATGTATTGCGTTATGTATTAACCGCCAATGCGCCAGAGACCAAAGACAATGATTTTACCTGGAAAGACTATCAGGCGCGTAACAATAATGAGCTTGTAGCCATTTTTGGTAACTTTATTAATCGTGTAGTGGTATTGACGCATAAATACTACAATGGGGTAGTTCCCACACCAGGTCAATTCTCTGAAGTTGATGAACAAACCCTTAAAGAATTAAAGGCCTATCCTGCAGTTATTGCAAGCTCTATAGAACGTTACCGTTTTAGAGAAGCCAGCCAGGAACTGATGAATGTAGCTCGATTAGGAAATAAATTTTTGGCAGATGAAGAACCTTGGAAGTTGATCAAGACCGATGAACAACGCACAAAAACAGTAATGTATGTGGCTCTGCAGATTGCTTCTGCCCTGGCAACATTGTGTGAACCGTTTTTACCATTTACTTCCGAAAAATTGAAACAAACCCTGGCGATTTCATCCAACGATGAGGCTACTGGATGGAATGATATTGCCCAAAAAGAAGTGCTACTTCCTGCTGGACATCAAATCGAAAAAGGAGGATTACTATTCTCTAAAGTAGAAGATGCTGAAATCCAAAAGCAATTAGACAAACTAGAAGCTACCAAAAAAGCCAACGAAGCTGAAAATAAAACAATAGAACCTCAAAAAGACACGACTACTTTTGAGGATTTTACCAAATTGGATATGCGCGTAGGTACCATCATTGAAGCCGAAAAAATGCCAAAGGCCAAAAAATTATTAGTCTTAAAAGTGGATACCGGTATCAACACTAGAACTATTGTTTCAGGTATTGCCGAGCACTTTTCTCCAGAAGAAATCGTGGGTAAAAAAGTAACCGTTTTGGTCAATCTAGCCCCAAGAAAACTACGTGGTGTAGAAAGTGAAGGTATGATTTTGATGACCGAAACTCCGGAAGGTAAATTGGTCTTCTTAAATCCAGATGAAGATGGCGTTCTTCCTGGAGCTACGATTAACTAATCCATTTTCTAGGTAACATAATACACATCTAAAACATAAATAAGAAATTCTTATTTTATGAAACATACTATTGTAGTAGTTCTATCCATTTTATCTATACATTCTAGCATTCTTTCTCAGGAAACCCTTTCTATAGAGGAGATGCAATTGAAAGGAGGATTAAGTGACAGACGAGAATCAATTCCTGTTATTAATGATAAAACTGATGAATTATCTCTTTTTATTGTAGACAGAAAAAAATTCTATCTTAACAAATACAATACGGCATTCAAATTAGTAGATCAAAAACAATTTGATCGCCCCAAAAAAAGTGCAAAAAACATCATCAAGGCCATTGTGACAGACCATCAATATGTCTTTCTTTTAGCCAATGATAAAAAAACACGGTTTGAATTATTAAAGTTTGATGCTGTGCACTCAACAACAATCGTAAACAAAGATCCTCTATTTCCTGATGACGAAAGCTATGTAGACGCATTTACCTATCGAAATCAGATTTGTGTAATGACTTTACAAAAAAAGACCTCAAAACTAAATATCTACAAAATTGATGTTACTGGAGCAAAAAAGGCTATGCATTATGACTTTGGCGATGTAGTTTTTTTGGATAAACTGGGTAAAGAAATACCCTTACATAAATCCTTACAAAAATCAACTACAGGGCTTATGAAATCTTCTTTTGATTTAGGAATGATTGAAACCGATATCCCTAACGCTCTTGAAATTGCCGCTAAATCCAAAAAAATATACATCGAGGAAGATTCAATTATCATATCCATAGATAACGATCATAAAACAACACAACTCCTAACACTCCATCTAGAAGATAACACCTACGATGCTCGTAGTTTTAAAAAACCTGATCTACTCTATGTGAAAAACAACGAGAATATTTTTATCAAATCAAACTCCTTTTTGGCGAATAATAGGCTATATCAAATCGTTGGTAAAAAGGGACAAATGCGACTCTTTGTAACTGATATACATTCAAAAGAATTAGTAAAACAATTGGCTTTGCAAAAAGAAGATAGTATTACTTTTAAGAACTCTCCTATTATTCAAGAAGGAGGGTATTATAGCAACTACAGAGAAATGGAGAAAACACAGAAGTTTTTAAGAAAGATTGCTTCTGGTGATATCGCTGTAGCCGTACAACAGCTAGGAGACACTACAAAAGTAACTCTAGGCGGAGTAAAAGAAATAAATACTGGTGGTGGTTATGGTATGCCCATGATGGGATTTGGTGCTGTCGGAGGTGCTATGACCGGTTTAGCCAATGCATTTATGACTCCTACTTTCTATGCATATTCGTCCTATACTACCACAAAATCCACTAGAATTCACTGCTTATTTAATGAACAACTTGATCATTTGTCTGGTGAAGTGTCAAAAAATGCATTTGATAAAATTAAAGAGTTTTCAAAAGAACTCTTAAACGAAAAAGCGGAAACCATTTTTAAATACAATGGGTACTATGTTTATGGGTATTATGAATCTTTGCACAAAAGATACTATTTAAGAAAGTTTATGGACTGAGGTTTTAGATTACTTACTTAACCAAAATATCTATTTTCGTCCTATATACCATTACGTTTATCCTTCAGACTCCAAGTCTTTTCTAAGATCCAATTTCCTGAAGGCTGGAGAAATAATAGAGGTGAGAATCACGGTAAGCAAGGTCATACTACCTCCAAATACCACTGCGGTAACTGTTCCCATATATTTGGCGGTAATACCACTTTCAAAAGCTCCTAGTTCGTTAGAAGATCCTACGAATATAGAATTTACAGAAGATACTCTTCCTCTCATATGATCTGGGGTCTTGAGCTGTAATATCGTTTGCCGAACCACCATAGAAATGCCATCGGTGACTCCACTAAAGAACAGCGCTACTACCGAAATCCAAAACACCGAAGAAAGCCCAAAAACGATGATACAGATCCCGAACCCAAAAACGGCTAGTAGTAATTTCTTTCCTGCATTTTTACTAATAGGAAAATAAGCCGTGGTAAACATGATTATAAATGCTCCTACGGCGGGAGCAGCTCTTAAGATTCCAAACCCCTGAGGTCCTACTTTAAGAATATCCTGAGCAAAAACCGGCAATAAAGCTACAGCACCCCCAAAAAGGACTGCAACCATATCCAAAGTAAGGGCACCTAAGATTGCTTTAGTCTTAAAAACGAATCGAATTCCTTCACTCAAACTTTTCAACACAGGCTCTCCTATATTGGGGTTCAATATTGGTTTTTTAGGAATCCTAAATAGACAAACAAAAGCCAGTGATGCCCAACCAACAATAACCAGCATAGACCAGTTCACACCGATCAAGTTGATAGCAAAACCAGCCAAAGCAGGTCCTAAGACAGCACCTATTTGCCAGGTTGAACTGCTCCAAGTGGCAGCATTCGGATACACCTTCTTTGGCACCAATAATGCAAGAAGAGAAAAAACAGTGGGCCCCAAAAACGCGCGTACTACGCCTCCTAGAAAGACCAAAACATATATCCCTAACAAAATAGAGGATTGCTTGAAGGAAACAGTCACTTCAGGTAATGTAAGTAGAAATAACCCTGTGCTAATCCCCAGAAAACCTAAAATACAAATCCGTAATAAATTCTTCTTTTCTTTCTGGTCTACTATATGCCCTGCAAACAAAGCCAAAGATACCGCCGGAATCACCTCCATCAAACCTATTATCCCTAAAGAAAGTGGATCTTTGGTGATACTATAGACCTGCCATTCGATAACTATAAATTGCATGGTCCATGCCATGACCAAAGAAAAACGGATGAATAAAAAAATGCTAAATTCTGGATATCGTAATGCCTGATACGGATCGTTTTTCATTAAAAAGAGAAGTTTGTCAGGACAAAGGTATATATTACAGGAACATTCATTTCAAAATAAAATCTTAAATCATTTCAATACCAAAAAAGATAGTATATCTTCGTTTGTGTTTTATGAATTTATTGTTGCTATCCACTACATGCTCAAAATAGCTTATCATCCTATTTATACCCATCCATTACCGAATGGTCATCGATTTCCGATGATAAAATATGAGCTATTACCAAAGCAATTGATTCATGAAGGAACTTGTGAGGAAGAGAATTTTTTCACTCCAGAAATCCCTGATCCAAAACCCATACTTGCAGTTCATACCGAGGATTATTACAAAAGTTTACAAGAACTTTCCATTCCTCGAAGGGAAGCTAGAAAAATCGGTTTCCCGTTATCCCAAGAACTGGTAGATCGGGAAGTAATCATAGCAGATGGCACCATCAAAGCCGCACATTATGCCCTACAGCATGGTATTGCAATGAATATAGCTGGAGGCACGCATCATGCGTATACCGATCATGGAGAAGCATTTTGTTTACTCAATGATCAAGCCATTGGTGCCCGTTACTTGTTGCAGCAAAACTTGGCCAAAAAAATCCTGATCGTAGACCTGGATGTACATCAAGGAAACGGCACTGCTGAAATTTTTGCAAAAGATGATCTAGTGTTTACCTTCTCGATGCATGGAGCCAGCAACTACCCTTTCAAAAAAGAAATCTCTGATCTCGATATCGCATTACCTAATGACACCAATGATGAAGAGTATCTAAATATTCTGAAAAATACACTCCCCAAACTAATTGACGAACAACAACCCGACTTTATTTTTTACTTGAGTGGTGTAGACATCTTGGCAACCGATAAATTAGGAAAGTTGGGGTGTAGTGTTAAAGGCTGCGCAGAACGCGATCGATTTGTTTTGCAAAGTTGTAAAGATTTACAAATCCCTGTGATGTGTTCGATGGGTGGTGGATATTCACCAGATATCAAAATTATTGTAGATGCTCATGCCAACACCTTTAGGTTAGCGCAAGATATTTTCTTCTGAAAAAGCCTAGTCGTTTGTAAACGGATATTTATTGTATCTTTCTAGTCCATAAAAACTTAGTTATGAGATTACAGCTCACATTCTTACTTTTTATAATGATCATTTCGACAACCTTTGCGCAAGAGCAAGCATCCAACGTTTTAAAGTTTGCTGAAGGCAAGAATTCTCCCAAAGCATCATTGCAAGATGTCTCGTGGATTAGTGGATATTGGCGTGGAGAAGCTTTTGGAGGAATTACAGAAGAAATCTGGAGTGATCCCTTGGGGAACTCTATGATGTTTTCTTTTAAACTAGTCATAGACGGTAAAATCCAGTTCTACGAAGTAGGAGGCATTACCGAAGAGAATAACACACTGTTACTACAACTCAAACATTTTCACGGAGATTTTAAGGGTTGGGAAAAGAAAGATGAAACTGTTGATTTCAAGTTGGTAAAGGTGGAGAAAGATCGGGTATATTTTGACGAGTTCACTTTTGAAAAAATAAGCGATTCCGAAATTAACCTTTATGTAGTCGTTCATAACGAAGATGGTTCTAGTGAAGAAGTAAAATTCAATTATAAGAGGAGGTAATTAATGACTAAAGAATGCCCAGTTTGTGGAACAAAAATTATAGGTAGAGCAGATAAAAAATTCTGCAGCGATTATTGTCGAAATGCATTTAATAATCAATTAAATAAGGATAGTAAAAATCTTATCAGAAATGTCAATAATCGATTGCGAAAAAACTATCGCATTCTTGAAGAATTGAACCCAAACGATAAGACAAAAACTACAAGAACAAAACTCATTGCTAAAGGCTTCGACTTTCAGCATTTTACGAGTATTTACACCACAAAAACAGGAAACATCTATTACTTTGTGTATGACCAAGGGTATCTACCTCTGGAAAATGAATTCTATGCTTTGGTAAAACGAAATAGTTGATTGGGAATTAGAAAAAGGAAGTCATTTGGGGTTTGAAGAGATTGATCTGGTCGATCAATACTCTTCAGGTTTTAAAAGATTTTGGTACTGTGTTGGCGAAGAAGATAGTTATAAATCTCTCCAATGTTGACTGTTAAGTTTTAAAGCAGCTTTCATCACATCTTTTTGACTGATCTGCCCTACTAACTTACCATCTTCAATAATTGGAAAGCGTCTTCTTTTGGTTTGTAAAAACTTGTTGGCAGCATCAAAAAT
Organism: Aquimarina sp. AWH4_224; assembly: GCF_056160245.1. Classification (NCBI taxonomy): domain Bacteria; kingdom Pseudomonadati; phylum Bacteroidota; class Flavobacteriia; order Flavobacteriales; family Flavobacteriaceae; genus Aquimarina; species Aquimarina sp. AWH4_224. Next base: position 253,919 of record NZ_JBSWWU010000007.1, read on the forward strand.
ATTAATATTACCATCGATCGTTTCCACATCTCTTGCCATAAAATTCTCTACTTTGGCATCATCAATAGGCATGTTGTAATAACGGCTTTCATTAAGCTGTTTAATACAATCTCCCTCAGAGATAATCCCTAACAACTCATTGTTGTCATTAACTACTGGTCCGCCGGATATTTTATTCTTAACTAAGGTTTCAATAACTTCCATAACCGATTGATTTGGACGAAACGTAATCAAATCCCTTGTCATATAATCCGACACCTTAATGGGGGTATCATTTTGCTTTTTTACCTTTGATCTAGCCCCTTGAAAACTGATAATTCCCATAATGTTTAGTGATTTTGTGAATCTTAAATATAGTGATTTTCAAAAACTTAATCAAACCAAACTCTGTGTTTCACCACCTCCAAACCCTATTTTTATGATCTCTTCAACGAATTCTTTAGTATCCTTTAATCGATAACATGTTTTTAAGCTAACCTTCAATTTAATTTGTAAATCTTTAATAATTGTGGCTAATTTCTTACCTTTAGCTAAACTGATACACATATGCGAAAATTCTCTTCACTTTTCACCTTTGTTCTCCTGATTCTTAGCATATTTTTCACTTTTTACACCTCAAAATCCCACAGCATTTCAGATTTGGATACTCCAGATCAAGAATTCTCTACCCTTAGAGCTCTTGAGCATGTAAAAAGTATTGGGAAGGCTCCTCATTACCTAGGAAGTCCTGCACACGAAGAGGCTATTGCTTATATCGTACAAGAACTAAAAAATATGGGGCTACAGCCTGAGGTACAAAAGGGATTTTCGGTAGGAAAGTCTGGAAATTGTAGTGAACCTCAAAACATTTTAGCAAAGATCAAAGGAAGTGGAGATGGTAAAGCGGTAATGTTGATGTCTCACTACGACAGCTCACAGCATTCTTCTTTGGGAGCTAGTGATGCTGCGAGTGGAGTCGCCACTATTCTGGAGGGAGTACGAGCCTACTTGGCCACCAACAAAACACCAAAAAATGATATCATCCTTTGTATCACCGATGGAGAGGAATTAGGGTTAAACGGAGCAGATCTTTTTGTAAAAAAACACCCCTGGGCAAAAAATGTAGGTATCACTCTTAATTTTGAAGCCAGAGGAAGTGGTGGCGATTCGTATATGCTTATCGAAACCAATGGAAAGAATGGGAAATTGATGCAAGAATTTGCAGAAGCTGGGGTGCCTTATCCAGCTACAAATTCTTTGGCCTATAGCATCTACAAAATGCTTCCAAATGACACCGACCTTACCGTACTAAGAGAGCAAGGGGATATCGAAGGCTTTAATTTTGCTTTTATCGGGGATCATTTTGATTATCATACCGCAAATGATACCTGGCAAAATCTTGACCTCAGCACTTTGCAACATCAGGGAAGCTACTTGATGCCTCTTCTATCCTATTTCTCCGAATCTGATATTAGTAATCTGAAATCCGACAAAGATTATATTTATTTCAGCATTCCTATTTTTAAATTGATCAAATATCCTTTTAGCTGGATATATGGGCTATTAATTGCCACTATTATAATATTTGTCGTTCTGCTGTTTTATGGTAAAGCTGCCTATCGTATTAACTTGAAAGACGTACTACTAGGTTTTGGTGCTCTTTTTTCATCCATACTGCTGGCCGGATTATTTACTTTTGGATTTTGGGAACTACTGAAAATAATTTATCCACAGTACAACGAGATCCAACATGGTTTTACCTATAATGGATATTACTACATCGCTTTTTTTGTCTTTCTATCCGTTGCTATTTGTTTTAAAATCTATGCTCGATTCAAGAAGCCACAAAGTTTGCCAAGTATGATGATTGCTCCAATATGTATGTGGTTGGTTATATCCACTTTGGCTGCTATGTATTTGAAAGGCGCCAGTTATTTTATCTTTATTGCAATATTTGGCTTGGTTTCTTTATTTGTACTTATCCGACAAAAAAGACCCAATCCTTATTTGATGGTCCTTTTATCCTTACCTTCAATTTTTATCCTGGCGCAGTTTATTGCGATGTTCCCGGTAGCACTTGGACTCAAAATTCTATTCGTATCCTCGGTATTATCGGCGCTGTTATTTGGTATTCTTTTACCAGTAATTGGCTTCTATAAAAGAAAAAATCTGGTAGGTAATATGGTCTTGGTGTTTTCATTAATTCTATTGATCACCGCCCACTTGAAATCCGATTTCACAGAAGAACGACAAAAACCAAATAGCTTGGTGTATTTGTTGGATACCGATCAAAACAAAGCAGTTTGGGCCACCTATGATCACTTATTGGATCCCTGGACTCAAAATTATATCGACAAAACCTCAAATATTGCAGATACTTATAATAAAAATGCTCTACAGAGTAAATACGGAAGAGCGTTTACTTTTGCCAATCAAGCGCCAATCAAAACCGTTCCTAATCCGAGAATTGACATTAGTAAAGACACTATAATTAATGGTCTTAGACATTTGGATCTGTGTATTGCTCCTCAAAGAGATATCCAAAGAATAGATCTGTATACTCAAACTATATTCAACTTTGATACATTGACAGTAAACGGCGAGACTGCTATCGATTTTGAACATTCTGATGGTGAAATATATAATGCCCTTACCAAACGCTGGAGAAATCGTTTACTTACCTACTTTGTAAGTAACAACAAACCTTTGGAGTTAAAAATGAGTTTTCATAGAGATTCTTTGCCTAAATTTGTGATCTATGAGTCTTCCTATGATTTATTGCAAAATAAACATTTTACAATTCCGCCAAGAACCAAAGATATGATGCCTAAACCCTTCATATTAAATGACGCGGTAATTGTAAAAAAGAACTATACGATTGCGCAATATCAAGAAAAACCAAAAGACTCTATTTCAATAATACCTGAAGAAACGTCGACTCTAAATGAAGCAACAGATTAGTATCCTTGGACTGGGCTGGTTAGGACTGCCTACCGCATCCAAATTACTTGAACATAATTATCAGATAAAAGGTTCTACCACCTCGGCTCATAAGATTGAAAAACTACAAGACAAAGGGATTAACACCTACCAAATAGAATTAACCGAAGAAGGACCAGTAGGTAATATGACTGGTTTTTTGGAAGGTAGTAAAATACTACTAATTAATGTTCCTCCCGGGTTGCGAAGAAATCCAGAAGTTAATTTTGTTGCTAAGATTGAAAGCATCCTTCCTTTTATTGAAAAATCAACCGTGCAAAATGTACTTTTTATAAGCTCTACGTCAGTTTTTGCCGATATTGAAGGATTTCCCTTAATTTCGCAAGAAACGCTTCCAAATGCTACTTCAAATGCGGGAAAACAGCTAATAAAGACAGAACAATTGCTGCAAAGCAATAAAAATTTTCAAACTACCATATTGCGATTTGCTGGTTTGTTTGGACCCGAGAGACATCCAGCTAATATGCTATCTCGTAGATCCAACATCAAAAACCCAAAAGCACCAGTAAACTTGATTCATCTTGAGGATTGCATGGGTGTCATTTCTGCCATCATCAAAATGGATCAGTGGAATACCGTTTTTAATGCTTCTTACCCCGATCATCCTGAAAAAGCAATATACTACTCCAAGGTTTGTGAACAAATGGGGCTACCCCAACCAGACTATGATTTTGATACTCCTTCTAAAGGGAAAATAATCGATTCTAAATCACTTATTGATAAACTGAATTACACTTTTAAAAGTAAACTTTAAACCACTCCAATTTTCATCAGAGTGGCTTTTCACAAACTAACTAAGACATCCTCAAGTTATTTTTTTTCTTTTATTTTTGTCAATGTTATTTCTGACAGGGTAGGCCTGCTATCGTCTGTACCTCCAACGATATAGCGTAAAGATTTACCTTTGATAATATTCCCCTTGTTTTCTTTCAAAAAAGTAATGGATAATGTATTCATTGAGTCCTAATTTTATTTATAATCTACTCTATTGAAGGCTTTTCGATTTCCGCCTGGTTATTCTTGCAATACTTATTTCTACTATTAAGTGTCACTAGCCATACAGATGTTACCCCTTACAGGTAGATTTTCTCTATAAACATGCTTGTTTATTTTCCGCGGAATTTTTCATTCACTCTATGATTTAAAATATTAATTTTTCAAATAAACAATCTAAAAATTACAAAAACCATCGTTTTTTAACAATTTACTTATATATTTGTAAATATTAAATTGGTCAACCAATTTAATATAATGAGATATTAACACAAACCTATTACTAATGATTCACACAAATTATAAGCGGTTGAACGATCAACCTCTGTCCTTACTTTTGGTGATCTGCATTTCATTTACACTCTTCTTTTTAGCTGGATGCTCTCATGAAGAATTCTCAAATGAAAGTATTGAAACCAACATTGATCTCTCCAAAGCCATAGGTGATTGTTCTTCTATTGCTTTAAAAGGTAACAACGGAAAATACGTAAGTTCTGAAAACGGAACCAAACCTATGAACTGTAATCGAACTGCACAAGGCGCATGGGAAAAATACACATTGGTCGATGTAGGCAACGGACAATTTGCTTTACAAGGCAATAATGGGAAATATGTAAGTTCTGAAAACGGAACCAAACCTATTACTTGTAATCGTACACAAATTGGATCCTGGGAAAAATTTACTTTCGAAAATCTCGGTAATGGTAACTATGCTATTAAAGGGAATAACGGAAAATACATTAGCTCAGAAAATGGAAGCAATCCTATGACTTGTAATCGAACCAGTGCTCTTTCCTGGGAACGATTTACAGTAGAAGAACTCTGCGGTAGCAATCCCAATCCAGGAAGTAATACTCCCTTTGACCTCCTTGGGTTAGTTAACTGGAAACTTAACGGTCTTTCTGGAACCAAATCCAACAACCAATATGTGGACGAAATTCCTAATCTACCTTCTTACACAAATCCTGATTGGTTTTTTGTACAAGATGGTTGGGCAAAATTTCAGGTATGGGCAGGTAGCGATACCTCCTCCGGGTCTGGTAATCCAAGAATGGAATTAAGAGAACTTACTGCAAATGGGAATGGTCTTATCTATTGGGATGGTACAACGAGCAAAGAACATCGTATGCGCTGGAAAGTACGGGTGGATCGCTTGCCTAGTTCTGGTAAGGTATGTTTTGGTCAAATACATGATAAAACTGACTTCTTCGATGATGTAATCCGTGTACAATGCCAGGGTAGTGCAAATCAAACTAGCGGTTCGGTAAAACTGCGAATCAACGGTTATGTTACAGAAGTATTAGAAGGCGGCGGAAAAACCGTGGGTAATTTCAATCTTGGTGAAGAACTATATTTTGAATTGACTTATCAAAACAGCGTGGTAAAATTATACGAATTAAATACTAGTGGAAGTCGTGTAAGAACCATATACACCTCTCAAAGTGCACCTGCCAAAGAAAACTATTTTAAAGCAGGATGTTATCTACAATCTATGAAAGGCAAAAGCTACAACAGCTCAGATTATGGCAGTGTGGCTATTAATAAATTAGAGGTATTTCATTAAATAATAGCAACACCCTTAATTTCATATTATATTTTTTTAGTTACGCAAAAAGCCGAAGTTATACTTCGGCTTTTTGTTTTATATATTAGGTAAATAATTACCCTTTCAAACTAGCTTTCAAATACTCACGATTCATTCGTGCGATATTCTCTAGAGAGATTCCTTTAGGACATTCAATCTCGCAGGCACCAGTATTGGTACAGTTACCAAAACCTTCTTCATCCATTTGATTTACCATAGCCAATACGCGTTCTGTAGCTTCGACCTGTCCTTGCGGCAACAATGCAAATTGCGAAACTTTTGCAGAAGTAAACAACATTGAAGAAGCGTTTTTACATGCTGCCACACAAGCTCCACATCCAATACAAGTAGCTGCCGCGAAAGCATCATCTGCATTTTCTTTTTCGATTGGAATTGCATTAGCGTCAATCGTATTACCAGAAGTATTGACAGATACATACCCTCCTGCTTGTTGGATTCTATCAAATGCACTACGATCTACCATAAGATCTTTAACCACCGGGAACGCCTTAGCTCTAAAAGGCTCTATGTAAATGGTATCCCCATCGTTAAACTTACGCATGTGTAACTGGCAAGTAGTGATCAAACGATCTGGTCCATGTGGTTCTCCATTAATCTGTAGCGAACATGCTCCACAAATTCCTTCTCTACAATCGTGATCAAATACCACAGGCTCCTCACCTTTGTTGATCAAATCTTCATTCAACACGTCTAGCATTTCTAAAAAAGACATGTCTCCTTCGATACCAGATATTTGATAATCTACTATCTTTCCTTGTGATTTAGCATCCTTTTGACGCCATATTTTTAGTGTAAGATTCATAGCTTTTTATTTATAAGAACGTGTTTTTAATTCAATGTTTTCGAAGGTTAATTCTTCCTTATGTAATTCGGCGTCTTTTGGTTCACCTTTGTACTCCCAGGCAGCAACGTACTTAAAGTTCTTGTCATCTCTAAGCGCTTCTCCTTTTTGTTCTCCTTCTTGTTCTACCGACTCTTCTCTAAAGTGTCCTCCACAAGATTCATTTCTATTCAACGCATCCTTTGCAAACAATTCTCCTAATTCTAAGAAATCTGCTACCCGACCTGCTTTTTCTAGCTCTGGATTCATACTATCTGCAGTACCTGGAACTTTTACGTTCTTCCAGAAATCCTCACGTAGGGCAGCAATTTCTTCTATTGCTTCCTTAAGGCCTTGCTCATTACGAGACATTCCGCATTTGTTCCACATGATCTTACCAAGTTTCTTATGGTAATAATCTACAGAGTGTGTTCCAGATCCTCCCATTAGTTTTTGGATACGATCCTTAACATCTTTTTCTGCCTGGTCAAACTCTGGAGTATCTGTTGGTATTTTACCTGTTCTGATATCATGAGACAGATAGTCCCCAATAGTGTATGGTAATACAAAATATCCATCTGCCAAACCTTGCATCAATGCAGATGCTCCCAATCGGTTAGCTCCGTGATCAGAGAAGTTTGCCTCTCCCGCAGCATAACAACCAGGAACAGTAGTTTGTAAGTTATAATCTACCCAAAGACCTCCCATGGTATAGTGCACCGCTGGGTATATCATCATTGGGGTTTTATATGGGTTTTCGTCTACAATCTTTTCATACATCTGGAAAAGGTTACCGTATTTATTTTCGATAACTTCTTCTCCTAGTTTTGTGATCTCTTCTTTTGAAGGATTTTCCATACCTGAAGTCAAAGCCTTCTCACTACCGTATCGTTGTATCGCCGAAGCGAAGTCAAGATACACAGCTTCTCCTGTTTTATTCACTCCAAAACCAGCATCACAACGTTCTTTGGCAGCTCTAGAAGCTACATCACGAGGAACCAGGTTACCAAATGCCGGGTAACGACGCTCCAGGTAATAATCTCTTTCGTCTTCTGCCAGTTGTGTCGGTTTTAATTTACCAGCACGTATCGCTTCTGCATCTTCTTTTCTCTTTGGTACCCAAATACGTCCATCATTACGCAATGACTCAGACATTAAGGTAAGCTTCGATTGATGATCTCCAGAAACAGGAATACAGGTTGGGTGAATCTGTGTATAACATGGATTTGCGAAGAAAGCTCCTCTTCGGTGTGCTCTCCAGGCTGCCATCACATTACTACCCATGGCATTCGTACTCAAGAAAAATACGTTTCCGTACCCTCCTGTCGCTAATACTACCGCGTGAGCAGAATGACGTTCTATTTCTCCGGTAACCAGATTACGAGCAATAATTCCTCTCGCTTTTCCGTCTACCTTAACCAAATCCAACATCTCATGACGATTGAATGGCTGTATTTTTCCTCTATTGATTTGGCGATTCATTGCAGAGTACGCACCTAACAGTAGCTGTTGCCCAGTTTGTCCTTTGGCATAAAAGGTACGTGATACCAATACCCCTCCAAACGAACGGTTATCTAGTAATCCACCATATTCGCGGGCAAAAGGTACTCCTTGTGCCACACACTGGTCGATAATATTTCCTGAAACTTCTGCTAATCGATATACGTTAGCCTCTCGAGATCTGTAATCTCCTCCTTTAACGGTATCGTAGAATAAACGGTAATCAGAATCTCCGTCTCCTTGATAATTCTTTGATGCATTTATTCCTCCTTGCGCAGCAATAGAGTGTGCTCTACGAGGAGAATCCTGATAGCAAAAAGTCTTTACATTATATCCTAGTTCTGCTAAGGTAGCAGCAGCACTACCTCCTGCTAATCCTGTACCTACTACAATAACATCGATATTACGTTTATTAGCAGGGTTAACCAGGTTGATCGTATTTTTATGTTTTGTCCACTTATCTGCCAGTGGCCCTTCAGGTATTTTAGAATCTAAAATTGACATACTCGTGGTGTTTTTAATGGTTTTGATTTAAATGAAGTACTAATGAAATAATGATAAATCCTAATGGAATCACTATCGCAAAAGCTTTGGCAAATTTGGTCAACCCAACAGAATATTTGTTGTTAAACCCAACAGATTGGAAAGACGAAGCAAATCCATGCCATAAGTGCAATGCTAAAAACACAAACGAAACTACATACAATCCCGTTCTAACCGGGCTTACAAATTTTGCGGTTAACTCATGATAGTATCTCGTTGGATCTTCAGGAGCAAATTCTACATATTTATGAACCATTTCAGGAATCCAAAAATCGTAGAAGTGCAATCCCAAAAATGCTAAGATTACCAATCCAGAATAAATCATATTCCTAGACATCCAGGAAGCATTAGCGCCTCCATTATATTTTGCATACTTTACCGCTCTCGCGTTTTTATTTTTAATTTCTAACACAAATCCCATCACAAAGTGAAAAACCACTCCAAAAATCAAAACAGGTTGCAATGCGAATTGTACCACCGGATTTGTTCCCATGAAATGTGATAATTCGTTGAATGTATCTGCGCTAAAAATTGAAGTAAAATTGATAGTAAAGTGCTGTAATAAAAAGAAAACTAAGAAAAGTCCCGAAAGTGCCATGGCAACTTTTCTAGCTATTGAAGATTTTATCAATCCACCCATTATGTATAACGTTTAAATAGTTGAGCAACAAAAATAGTGCTCAGGCTTATTTTAGCCAAGCTTTGCCAAGGGTATTTGCTTATTTATAATGAATATAAAGTAGCTTTTTTTCTTTGTTTACGCTTTCCAACGAAATCGTTTGAAATTTATACTAAACTTTAAACAAAAAAGAAGTTGTTTTTTGTAAATATTATAATTTTAAGGCATGCAAAATATCAATTCCAAACTTCCAAACGTTTCCACCACAATTTTTACGGTGATGAGTCAGATGGCAAATTCATACAACGCCATTAATCTTTCTCAAGGGTTTCCCAATTTTGAAGCTCATCCCAAATTAATCGAACTCGTATCACAGGCCATGCAAAAAGGATACAACCAATATGCTCCCATGCCGGGTTTACTTTCTTTGAGATCGATCATTGCTGAAAAAACAAGCACCTTGTACGGTTACGATTATCATCCAGAAAGTGAAGTTACCATTACTTCTGGTGCTACCCAGGCGATTTTTACGATCATCTCTGCTTTTGTTGCCCCTGGAGACGAAGTAATCATCTTTAAACCTGCCTATGATTCCTACGAGCCTTCGATCGAATTATTTGGAGGAACGGTCATTCCAGTTCAACTGTCAGCTCCTGATTTTACAATAAACTGGGAGGAAGTGACTTCAAAAATATCGAAGAAAACAAAGATGGTAATCATCAACACTCCCCATAATCCAAGTGGTACTGTACTCTCTAAAAATGATATGTTACAACTAGAGAAGTTATTGAAAGGAACTGATATTATTTTGCTGAGCGACGAGGTTTACGAACATATTATATTTGACCAACAAAAACACCAAAGCGCATGCAAATATCCAGGATTGGCAGAACGAGCATTTATTACCGCATCCTTTGGAAAAACCTTTCATACCACCGGTTGGAAAATGGGATATTGTCTGGCTCCCGCTGCTTTGATGCAAGAGTTTAGAAAAGTACATCAGTTTAATGTATTTTGCAGTAATCATCCCGTACAATTTGCGCTTGCAGAGTATTTAAAGACCCCGGAGAATTACTTGTCTTTATCCGATTTTTATCAGCAAAAACGAGATTTATTTTTATCACTCATCAAGGATTCGCGATTTTCATATACTCCCGCTTCTGGCACTTATTTTCAGCTATTGGATTATTCTGACATCACCGACGAAGCTGATGTTGATTTTGCAGAACGACTTACCAAAGAACATGGTATAGCATCTATACCGGTTTCTGTATTTAACCTAGACCAAAAAGACGATCATGTACTCCGTTTTTGTTTTGCGAAGACTGAGGATACTTTGAAAAGGGCTGCCGAAATTTTATGTAAAGTTTAAGCAAAATTTGGAAATTTTTTATCTTCATTGTAATGAAACACAAATTCTTGGACGTTCTCATCTATTGTTCGATCTTCCTTATTATTCCATTCATTTATATCTAGCTTTTCCGTATTAATATTATAATATTGATCAACTTTACTTTTAACAAAATGAACATCTATTAACGACTTCATAAACTCATAGTTTTCCTTAGTTAATGGCCCAAAATAACTTCCATTCCAATATCCTGGAAAATTCCTTACAAACAAACCTACAAGTTCTTTAGAATCTAAATTACTTCTTATAAAATCCTTAAAATTATCTTCATCAGAATTCTTCCAAATTTGCATAACCATTTTGTTCATAATGTTCTCGGGATATTTAAAAAATGGTTGATATGACGAGTCTAAATTTTTAACTTTTTTAAGAATTTTTTGATTCAAATCCTCCCTTATCGGTTTGTCCTTAAATTTTCTTGTGAAATGAGAAAGCTCCTGATAATTAAGTTTTTCGGCTAATTCAATTATTAGTTCTTTATAAGATATCTCATTATCTAACTCAGAATTCATAATTATTGCTACTCTTTCGATTAACTCGGTTTTAGTGGTTTTACCAAAAATATTTGGATCATTACTACTAAATAAATTTCTGAATTGAATGATAGATTTGAGCATTTTTTGTGTCTTTAAACTATCTGTCTCCAAATTTATGATTGATTCCAATTCATATAAAGTCTTTCTATCTCCATATTTCTGAATCAAATCTTTTATTATTATTCCCGACTCATCTTCTAAATCTTGTAAAACTTTATTCACAAACTCATTAAAATCTCCTAAAACCAGTTTATTCATTAAATGATAAGAAAAGTATTTATCAAAGTGATCTGGTTGATTGATTCTGTACTTAGAATCTATTCTATTCCCAAAACTATTTGTAAAATCATCAAATACAGTCCTTGCTTCTTTAGGCAGTATAAAACTCACAATTTTTAACTGTATTGAATTGAAACTATTAATTTCTAAATCATCAAAAATGTTGTCATAGCTTATTAGCTTAAAACCTAAAAAAGATTTAATGTTATACTTCTTAATTTTTGAATATATATCTGGCATTATCACTTTCAGATATTCTATCCAGAATAAATCAGCCAAATGAACCTCTTTGCCTATTGAAAATAAGCCAATATAAAAACTGTTTAAAACTCTAATAATTTCTCTAGGAGTTGTAAATAAATCCGTAAAGTAATTATCTGTTATTTCTTCTAACTCATTTCTTTTTTTCTCTAATAAATTCGAATCAAAATCATTAATCCTGTAGACTTCTTCTAATTTCTTACTAAAAAAAATTCTAAGATCAGAATATTCAATTTTGGGTAAATTGATAGGAATATTTATGATTTTCTCTAAAAACATATATCCGTCTTTTATGTCATCTCCAAATCTATTCTTAATGGCTTTTGCCACTTGCTCTTGGTCCATAGGTATTAGATAGACCAGATTTTTAAAGCTCCCATTGAGCTTGATTATCTTTAAAAGAGTATAAATTTCATTTTTATCTAAGCGATCAACATCATCTATAAAAATTACTATTTTCCAATTAGCTACATTCAGTGACTCATCTATTTTATCCTTAAATAACTCTAAGGATAGCTCTTCTCCTTTTAAGTCATTTCCTAAAGTCTCAAAAATAACACTTGGATCAAAAGTCACTTTTGATCCAATACTACTAACAGGTAAACCAACAGATGCAGATAACTTAATTGCCTTTAAATATTTACCAAAACCTTTAATATATTTACCCGCCTTATGTAAATTAGATTCTTTTTCCAAAAAAAGGCTTTGAGCCAAACCTTCAAAAAAAGAAAATATCATTTCATCCTCAGTTTTATATCTCCAAGGATTAAAATGATATCTCATTATTCCCTTATCTCCATTTTCCTTTCTAAAAATATCAATCTGATTTCTAACAAGATTTAAAAAAGATGTCTTTCCTTCTCCCCATTTACCATAAATTCCTAGAGTTAGAGGGCTTGGATTATTTACATTTTTCTGGATAATTTTACGGATCTTTTCAGCATAATGCCTATAATTTAAAATGTCATCTTCAGATTGCTCTATTGGAGATTCAGATAAGAAGTAATTGTTTTTATCTTTTTTTGTTTCGGACATATAATCATATTTATTCTTTAAATTTAGAAAAATTAAGGAGGAATTCCGATCAGAAATATCTCACTAAAAATCAAACTTCAGCTGAATCACTTCAAACTCCTTTTCTTCTTTCTTTTTGGGTTTATCTTTTCCAGTATTCAAATTAGATAAAGAAATCCCGAGCAGACGGACAGAGTTTTTCATTTTTTCCTGATACAGTAGTTCCTTTGCTGTTTCAAGTAAAATGGCAGCGTCACTTACATAATACGGCAAGGTTTTACTTCGGGTTTGCAGGGTGAAATCGCTGTACTTGATTTTTAAGGTCACGGTTCTACCTGCTACCTTACTTCGTTGCAATCGTCGCTGCAACTCCTCGGCAATACTCTCTAAGCGCTCCAACATATAAATTTCAGAAGATATATTTTCGCTAAAAGTCCTTTCGGCTGCCAGGGATTTGCGCTCCCTATTAGGTTTTACTTCGCTAAGATGAATTCCTCTTACGATGCGGTAATAGTGACCTCCGGACTTGCCAAAATGTTGAGTAAGAAACTCTTCTGATTTTGATTTTAAGTCTTTCCCCGTATAAATTCCCATTTGGTACATCTTGGCTTGGGTAACCTTTCCTACTCCGTAGAACTTTTTGACATCCAGGTTTTCCAAAAATTCTATAACTTCTTCTGGATTTACTGTCTTTTGACCATTGGGCTTATTATAGTCACTTGCTACTTTGGCTATAAACTTATTAATAGAGATACCCGCAGATGCGGTAAGACCCACCTCATCAAAAATTCGCTGTCGTATTTCTTGCGCCAGCAATGAGGCACTTGGATTTCCTTTTTTGTTTTGGGTCACATCGAGATAGGCCTCATCCAAAGATAGTGGCTCAACCAAGTCTGTATAGTCAAAAAATATCTTTCGAATTTGGACAGATATTTCTTTGTAACGATCAAATCTGGGTTTTACAAAAATGAGATCAGGACATAATTTTCGGGCTTTAAATCCAGCCATGGCAGAACGCACACCAAAGACTCGGGCTTCGTAACTGGCCGCACTAACTACTCCTCGTTTTGATCCACCTCCTACAGCCAACGGTTTCCCCTTTAACTCTGGGTTATCCATCTGCTCTACCGAAGCATAAAACGCATCCATATCTACATGAATAATTTTTCTATGTGCATCCAATTCTTCCACAATACAAAAATAGTGGTTATTCTAACGTCTACTGTTATAATTAACGATATGCGGTGTAGATCACAATGATGCCCTCGTTATTAATATCGGTCGGAAGTACATTTTGCCCTGCATTAGTGATATTTCCATTGGTGTAGGTAACATTGATGGTAAAACCGTTGGATGTGAATGTAGTCACATTTCCTGTAATACTACCCAGAAAGTTACCATTTTGGTCCCCATATCGTAATCCTATGGCACTGGTATTAGACGCAAATCGAGCAATATCATTAATCGAGTTCCCATGAGCTCCAATATAAATCACCTGCTGGTTAATCGTTGCTCCGTTTTGCCTAGCAAAGCCGTTCATACTACCAAAAGAATTTCGGATTCCCCTATCATTATTGGCGGTACCATTATCACTATTCAGATTAAAACTTTCCACATTTGCATGGGCAACAAAAGTAACTGAAGTAGGTTGAAATGGCACATCGATTACATTTACAGTACCTGCGGCCGATATTTGGAAAGCCCCTACAAAAACATTACCAGTCTGTCGTAATTCTTGCCAACCTGTATTGGTATATACAAATACGCTATTCGCATCGGTATCATAGACCAGTGAACCAATCTGCACTCCAGTAATTGCATTTCGTTCTGTAGTAGTAGCCGTAGGTAATCCTTGTAGCGCATTAGCGTCGATTTGGGCAAAGCTGATTTCATAAAAAACAATGAAGAATATCACCAAGAAGAATACACGAATTGGCAAAAAGCAATTCGCAGTTTGTAGCAGTTTTTTCATAGCAGGGGGAATATTTTATAGACTTTTTAAAACCAAAGTATTTTTATTTCATTTTTACTATTATCGTTTTACATTTTGACGTTTAAATATACTAATTTTAGAAGATTTTCAACCTGTTACTTATGAAAACAGCAATAATATTGGGAGCTACAGGACTTACGGGGGGAATTTTACTCAAACACCTCATCGAAGATACGAGGTACTCCAAAATTATTCTTTTCTCTAGGCAAACAACTGGGAATTCACATCCAAAAGTGGAAGAGCATATTATAGATCTACTCGCCCTAGCTGATCATCAAGATAAATTTATAGCCGACGAAGTGTTTTGTTGCATTGGGACGACCAAGGCCAAAACTCCGGATAAAAATCTCTATCATAAAATTGACTATGGCATCCCGGTAAATGCCGCTCAACTTTGCAAAGCAAATAATATCTCTACCTATATTGTGGTATCCGCATTGGGTGCGAATCCAAACAGTAATGTGTTTTATAATCGGACAAAAGGAGAAATGGAAAGAGACGTGTTGCAATGTCAAATTCCTAAAACGCATCTCTTACAACCCTCACTTATTGGAGGTCAAAGAACTGAAAAACGTCCTGGAGAATATTTTTTCAAACAACTCATGAAAGTGGTCAATCCCCTACTGATTGGAGGGCTTAAGAAGTACCAAACTATCCCTCCTGAAACGATCGTTCTGGCGATGATTTGGTTAGCTAATCATGAATTTGCCGATCGCATCATTATTTCTGATCATATCAAAGAAATCGCACAAAAACAAGAGTAAAAGTAGTGCGTTTACCGTATCCGTATCTTTTGGAGCGCCTTTATTTACCGGAATCTGAAAGCAGTTTCTACATTTGTTTGAAATTAATAATCTCAAAAATCAAAAATCATGAAACTGTTAAAAATTATCACATTACTAGTTATCTTTATAGGCAACACTTCTCTTTTTGCTCAGGCCAATATTAAGTCTGTTAACTTAAAGAAAGGACAAATATTGGATATCCTTATGTTAACTACAAAACCGGAAACCGAAAAAGCTTTTGAAAAATATAGAAAAACAGCTTTCCCGGTGGCCTTCAAACGATCCTATAAACCTCTACCCGGCTTTAGAATTATAGAAACCACACAAGGAAACATCCAACCTACCAGTTTTATATTTGGGCAATGGAGCGATCTAAACAACAGAGAACAGTTTATCTCAGAAATTGAAACGGTTGTCCCTGATTTTCATGAGCAACGAAGAACGATTTGGTCCATTTTTAATTTGGTGTATTATGAAATGCCCGAAGACCTTTCGTTTAGCATGGACAAAAACAAGTATAATGTAGTAACTGCCTATTGGAAAAAAGACAATTCTTCCTTTGATGCCTTTACCAAACAATGGTTTCAAAAATCTGTTGCCACGGGAGGAAAAACGGTTTTAAAGCTTACCAACGGTAAATCACCTGCAGGATATTATTATAATCCTGATTTGTTAGTAGTAACAGAATGGGAAAGCAAAAAAGAATTCGAATCCTTTATGAAGGATAAGGGTATTCATAAAAATGAAAGTGTATTGCATGTAAATCAATTTGTGATAAACTAGTATATTCAATCAAAAATTTGATAGTAGACCCATGCAAGCACTACTTAATCAGCTGGTATATTTCGCGTATTTTCAGAGTTTGTTTCTGATCTTTATTTATTTCTTTTCCAAAAAAAACAGGAGTATAAATAAGTACATCGTGATTTTAGTCTTCGCTTTAGCCATTGGGTTAACAGGTAGGGTGTTCTATATTTCAGGCTTCTTTACCGATAATTATCGCTGGGTGATTTTTTCAGAATTTGCCACCTTGTTATTTGGAGCGACAATCTATCTGTTTACCCGGTCCAGCTTGATTAAAAAACCATTTTCAAAGAAAGAGCTTATTCATTATGTCCCTGCTCTGGTGTATAATACCTTGGCAACCATCTATTTTATTTTACCCTCAGACCAGGTATTACAAGAAAGAGCCGCCAGTGGACTTACCTCAAAGGTTACCTTAACATTTATAGCCGTTGGGTTATCCTTTAATATCACCTATTGGATACTCAGCCTTCGGATCTTTTTACAGTTTAAAAAAGATATCCAACAAGAACTAAGTTATAGCGTTCAATCCAGATTCTTTTTGAGCTTTTTGGTAGCCATAGGGATATGTTTACTCTGTTGGTTTGCTATGTTCTTGAACTGGGCAGTAGGATATTCTTTTTTCACCAAAGTAAACTGGCAAATAATATGGATAAGCATTGCTATCATGACCCTTTTTATCGCTTTTTACAGCATAAAAGAACCACAGCTGTTTAAAATCGATGCTTTTGTCTCTTCCAAGAAATACGCGCAATCCAAGTTTTCTAACCAACAGTTGGATACGCTAAAAAAGCAATTAGAACACCTCATGGAAGACAAAAAACCCTATTTGAACAGAAAGCTGCTAAAATCAGAACTGGCAGAAATGCTTGGGGTGAGTAATCCCGAAATGGCACGTCTGCTCAATGAGCGTATTGGCATGAATTTCTTTGAATACATTAACTATTATCGAATCAAAGAATTTATCGCTTTGTCTCAAACAGAAAAGGCCAAGCATATGACCTTTTTTGGGCTTGCGCAAGAGGCCGGTTTTAATTCCAAAACCACATTCAACAAATCCTTTAAGGATCTTATGGGAGCTACTCCCAAAGAGTATTTCTCAAACTTATAATCTTTCAAAATCAAAACATCATGTTCAAAACATTCATAATTTGTATGCTGTCGGTATGCGCCGTTCAAGCACAGCTTACTATTCCAGCATTAAGTCCGTCTTCAAAAACCATACAGACTATCGGGATCATCGATATAGAGTTAGAATATTCCAGACCTAGTCAAAGAGGAAGAGCTCTTTTTGGTCCAGAAGGCTTACTTCCTTATGGTACTTTTTGGAGAACAGGCGCCAATGCTGCTACAAAGATCACGGTGAGTGATGATATTACCATACAAGGAAACGCATTAAAAAAAGGAACGTATGCCATACTCTCCAAACCAAACAGCACCTATTGGGATATCTATTTCTACACGTATGACACTGGAAACTGGAATACCTATACTTCTAGAACCCCCGTATTACAATTGAAGGCAAACGTAACCAACCAACAAGATACCGTAGAATCATTCTTGACGTATCTGGATCAGATTGAGCTGGATAGTGCAGATTTGGTATTTGCCTGGGGAACCACTAGGGCTTCTTTACCAGTCAAAGTAGAAGTGCATGAAAAAACTATGGCTAATATCAAAAAAGTATTATCTGGACCTACAGATTTCGATTACTTTCTGGCCGCATTATATTTGCATGAAGCAAATACAGATTTGGAACAAGCGCTGCAGTATATCCAAAAAGTCACAAAAAGTGAGAAAGCACTATTTTTTCAGGTATATCGAGAAGCTTTGATATTAGGAGATCTGGGAAGGAAAAAAGAAGCTCTGGCCGCTGCCAAAAGATCTTTAGTACTTTCGGAAAAGGCAAAAAACGAAGATCTTATCAGACTGAATCAAAAATTGATTGAGGAATGGTCGAAGTAATTCCTACGAAAATTTCTCAAAATGTAATACATTAGAGTAAATTTCCCTGAATCGATTATAGATTCAGGGATTGTTTATTACAACAACATGACAGAAATAGAACGAAAATTCCTGGTAACCTCTGAAGCATTCAAAAAAGAATCAACCACGCAATACCGAATCGTACAGGCATTTCTGAATACCCATCCCGAGCGAACAGTACGAATCCGTATCAAAGGCCAACAGGCATTCATTACCGTAAAAGGTATTGGAAACGCAACAGGTACTTCTCGATTTGAATGGGAAAAACCGATTTCTATCGAAGATGCGGAAGCACTTCTTCCCCTTTGCGAACCAGGAATGATCGAAAAAACTCGCTACGAAATAAAATCTGGCAAACACATTATTGAAGTGGACGAGTTTTTTGGACAAAACCAGGGGTTGATTCTTGCAGAAATCGAATTAGAAGAAGAAAATCAACCTTTTTTAAAACCCAATTGGCTCGGAAAAGAAGTAACAGGAGAAAACAGATACTACAACTCACAATTAAGCAAAAATCCATTCAATTTATGGTAAAGTCGTAACTCAAAAACGGCTTATTTCTCCTTTTGATTTGGTTAACCAAAAGATAACATATTACCATGTAAGGTAAGTTATTACCCTCCGTCTAAGCAGGCCTATTATTAACCAAAATTGAAAATTATGTTACACAATTTCACAAGATCCCTAATTGGGATCACAACCCTCTTATGCTTTTTTTGTAATGTTTCTGCACAGATCCCTGTCAACGGTTTTTATCCAGAAAAAAACACCATTACCGTTGCTCCAAGTTATTCTTACAAAAGCTATGATCAGTTTTACAGAGGTTCTTCATTATCTGATGGAAATCCGGCCGGACTGGGTGAGATTTCCTCATCCATCGTTTCCTTTTATGGGCAATACGCCATTTCAAACTGGATATCATCTACCATTACCTTACCCTACATACAGGTAGAAAGTGAAGATGGAGCTCTAGACCCTGTTCAGCAGGTTGCAAAAGTAGATGGTATCCAAGATCTGGGAGTTTTTATGAAAGCAAGAATTTTGGAAAAGCAATTTCAGAACAATTCCAGAATTACTTTAGGCGGCGCTACAGGGGTGACTCTTCCTGTAGGGGATTACGAAGGAGCTGGGGTGCTTTCTTTGGGAAATCAAGCTACTACCATCAATGGCACTGCAATTGTGCAATACTCATTACCCTTCAACATATTCAGTGAAGTGCAATTGGGGTACAGCCAAAGAAGCAGTGATGATTTTGATATCCCAAACGCCATGATGTATAGTGCAAAAATTGGTTTTCATAATGAGCTCCTATATGTGCATGCCAAATTGGATATACAAGACTCTATGTCGGGCCTAGATATAGGAACTCCAGAGTTTGGTGAAGCCGGAGGTGCGGCAATTCTACCTGAAACCGAAGTAGATTTTACCAATCTATCTTTCGATTTTTATGTGCCCGTATACCAACAGACTCTTGGCGTGTCCGGAAGTTATGGAGCCACTATAAGCGGTAGAAACCACAGTAAAGAATCTGGCTTGGCTTTTGGATTAGTCTATACGGCTAGGTAAGATATTTAACTCGTACAATCTTGATCGCCTTCAGCGCATTTCTGAAGGCGATTTTTTATGCTTGTATCTCAAAATAGTTTGAAAATAAACCTGTCTTACAAATGAGTATTTCCCAAAACAAAAACGTATTTCATCGATGTTATTTGCTTTTTATGGGGTAATTTTCTAATTTACCTATCTTAATCTTAAAATTTTAACAATATTATCTCAATCCTACCAACGTAAATAAACAACTGCCTATGATATGAAAATTACTATGAACAACCCCAAAATGATGATCATAATAGTATACCTATCTATATCATCACTATCGGCACAAACCCTTATTAATGGGTTTTTCCCAAAACAAAATGACCTAACCCTCGCTTCTTCCTATTCGTATAAAACATTTGATAATTTCTATAGAGGAGAAACCTTGACTGAATCCAATCCTATGAACATGGGAGAAATCACTTCATCAATCATAAGTATTTATGGAGAATATGGCTTCTCAGATTGGCTTTCAACCACAGTAACCGTGCCTTACGTATCCACCAGTAATGAGATGGGTGTAGATGATCCTATTATTGGTGAGAGTCAGGTAGAAGGTGTACAGGACCTAAGTGTGTTTTTGAAAGCTAAAATCCTGGAAACCAAACTGAACAGTGCATCAAAAGTAGCTTTTGGCGGTGCAACCGGAGTAACATTGCCTGTAGGCGGATACGAAGCTGCGGGAGTATTAGCGCTGGGTAATGGTGCAACTGCCTACGAAGGATGTGGCTTTGTGCAATTTACAGCGTCTGCTAATGTGTTTGTAGAATTACAAGCCGCGTATAGTTTAAGAAACAGTTCTGATTTTGAAGTACCAAACGCGATGTTATACAGTGCAAAATTAGGGTACTATAACAAATGGTTTTATGCGCATGCCAAGGTGGGAGTACAGAACTCCTTAAGCGGTTTTGATATCGGATCACCAGAATTTATTGCAGCAGGTGGTGCAGCAGCTTTACCAGAAACTGAAGTAGATTTTGCAAACTTATATCTGGACCTTTATGTACCCGTATATAAAAACAATTTTGGCATTTCTACCGGTTATGCTGTAAATATGGAAGGCCAGAATTATAATAAAGCATCGTCCTTTTCATTAGGACTTGTGTACAAAACCAATTGATCTGGCGTTAATTGGCTAAGATAGATTTAAGCAATGCACTTTCAAATGTTTATCTTTGGAAGTGCATTTTATATTATCCATCTTATGAAATCCAGTAAACAACTATCCAACATTGCCTTAATTATCGGTCTTTTAATTTTGCTTGTTACCACAGGGTGTCAAAAACAAAAGGAATCTATTTCTGATCCGGTCAAAACCACTGAAGAAATTGTAGAAAAACCTTCTGTAAAATCAATCAAAGAAAAGTTAGAAAAACAAGGGTATCAACTCTTTGATTATGTGGATCAGGAAACGGGTGACACTACCATCATGCAACAATACTTTATTGCTTTTTTAAAAAGAGGTCCAAACCGCTCACAAACTAAAGAAGCTGCCGATAGTTTACAAAGACTACATTTACAACATTTGGGTAGAATGTACAAAGAGGGATACGCAGATATTTCCGGACCCTTTGGAGATGATGGGGACATTAGAGGAATCACTATTTATAACACACCTACTCAAAAAATGGCAGATAGCCTTGCCAATATGGATCCAATGGTCAAGGCAGGACGTTTGGTGATTGAAATACATCCCTGGTGGGCTGCCAAAGGATTTCCATTACGATAGCACACATTTAATATTATGGTAATCAAAAGTTTGGGATAAGCCCCTACCTTTAGAAAAATACTATCTCATGAAACGCTTTCTCTTTATAATAATTCTATTTATCGTAAGTTGTTCTGATGATGATAACGAACAACCTATTACTGATTTTGATCTACTTGTAGGTACTTGGGATATACAAAGTAGATCGATAAATAATTTGACTACTCTTGAAGCTCTTAACGGAACATTAGTCTTTAGTGATAACGAAAACGTTTCTGATAATACTGGTATTTTGAATGCTAACGAATTTGGAATAGAAATCATACTCGATTTTGAACTCTCCGAAGTCGATGGTACTATTACCTTTATCAAAGAAAATGGAGAAATTCTTATTTGGTCGTATATCCTGACAGAAGATGATACTAATAATTTGTTTCTGAACTTCACTTATATCGAAGACGGTAATACACACAGGGAATCCTGGAAAAAAACAAGATAGAGCTTGTATTACTTTAGAAATACTTAATCGTCCAATCAATTAATTTTTGTTTGAACGCTGTATAAGGAGGTGTCATCAATTCGATCGCACTAGGTAATCGTTGTTTAAACATCGCACGTTCGTTGGTAAATTCGATAAATCCATAATGCCCTCTGGATTTCCCAATACCACTATTATTTACTCCACCAAATGGTAAATTAGGATTACCGACATGTACCGAAGACATATTGATACAAGTAGCTCCTGCAGTAGTATTCTCTATAAAATAGTTGATATTTTTTTTATTACTGCTATAAATGTAAAGGGCCAAAGGCTTTTCTTTATTACTCACAAAATCAATTACTTCTTCCTTATCACGATAGGAAAGTATAGGAAGAATCGGGCCAAAAATTTCGTGTTTCAACACATCAGAATCCACAGACATATCAGTGATAATAGTCGGTTCCATATAATTTTGGGTTTCATCCATTGTTCCTCCGTAAATTACTTTTGCGCCACTAAGTACTGCATTCTCAAGATATCCTTTCAATCTTAAAAAATGCTTTTGGTTAATAATGCGTAAATAATCCGGAGAATCTATAGCATCTTTCCCATAGTGTTTTTGGATTTGGGCACTAAGCTGTTGAATAAATTCTGCTTTCTTGCTTTCGTGTATCAACACATAATCCGGAGCGATGCATACCTGCCCTGCATTCACATATTTTGCCCATGCAATCCTTGAAACGATCGTTTTAATATTAGCCGTTTCATCAATAATAGTAGGAGATTTACCGCCTAGCTCAAGGGTTACACTACAAAGATGTTTGGCAGCAGCAGCCATTACAATTTTACCAATTTCGGGTGCTCCGGTAAAGAAAATATGATGGAACTTTTTGTCTAACAACGCTTTTGACACCTCAACACCTCCTTCTACAATGGCTATTTCATGTTCTTCAAAACAATCTGCAATAATTTGTTTCATTACTTCTACCGTATGTGAGGTAAACTCCGAAGGTTTAAGCATCACCACATTCCCCGCCGCAATAGCAGAGACCAAAGGCGCAAAAAGCAATTGCATAGGGTAGTTCCAGGGTGCTATAATCAGGCTCATTCCCTTAGGTTCATACCGCACCCAGGAGGATGAGCCTATCATAGGTATTGGATGCGGAACTTTTTTAGGGCGCATCCAATCTTTTAGATGTTTGATCGCAAATCGTATTTCAGAAAGTACTGGATAAATCTCAGTAAGATCCACCTCAGCTGCAGGCTTATGAAAATCTTTCTTCATAGCCTCTTGTAAGTCCACTCGAAAACGTAAGATGGTTTTTTCAAACGCTTTTAGCTTTCGAATTCGCTCTCGTGCTGTTGTCTTTCCTACTTGCCTGTAATTTGCTTTTTGTTGATCATAAATAGCATGAATTACGGCAACTTCGGTTTCCTTAAATGAAGTAACCATGATTTACAATGCTAAAGCATTACGAGAATAGGGATTGGAGTTTCATGGCCACTCCCATGTCACCTTTAATTTTTATTTTTCCACCCATAACAGCCGCCATCGGGTTAAGTTCTCCTTTGATCAACGACATAAAATCATCAAATCCGACATCTACCTGGCAATCTGCATCTTTATCTTCTGCAGTTACCACATTGGTATCTCCCGTACCATCGATATATAACTGTTCATCACCAAAGTTGAATTTTAAGGTATTATTTAGGCTATCTGCCTTTGCTGCTCTTTCCTGAATCGTTTGCAGGATACTGTCTATATTACTCATAATATTAGTATTGGTATTATTAATTGAATCATTCTTTTCTGCTTGTTTGTAAGATACGTCGTCGATCACCATTTTTGCAATAATCTCCCGCATAATCTCTGAGGTCCCTCCGCCAATTGTTCCGATTCTACTATCCCGAAACATTCTTGCAATCTTAAACTCTTCCATATATCCGTAACCCCCAAAAGATTGCAAACATTGGGTCATGGTTTTATCAGATAACTCAGTAGCCAAAAGCTTAGCCATGGAACATTCTTTTACGGCGTATTTCTTGTCGTTATTTAACCTCGAACAGTACAACACAAACTGCTTACAGGATTCGATTTCTGAAGCCAATTGTGCCATTCTATGCCGCAGTACCTGAAACTTATTAATCGGCCTCCCAAAAGCGGATCTTTCCGACATATATTGAAGGGTATATTGCATTGCAGCTTCACAAGCACCATACCCCATTATGGCTCCTACCAGTCGCTCTACTTGTAAGCCACCCATCAAATAATAAAACCCTTGTCCCTCTTCTCCAATCAGATTTTCTTTAGGAATTTTTACATTATCAAAGGCCAATTCTGCAGTATCCGAGGCATGCCATCCCAATTTTTTGAGCTTTGTTCTACTCACCCCTTCTCTATCCAAATCTACAATTAATAAACTTACCCCTTCTGGACCAGCTTTGGGATCAGTTTTAACCACACAGACCACAAAATCTCCATATACCGCATTGGTAATAAAGGTTTTAGAGCCATTTACTACATAGTGATCTCCTTGTAAAATTGCGGTGGTTTTAATATTCGCCACATCAGAGCCTGCAGTAGGTTCTGAAATACCGATACAACTAATTCTCTCTCCCGAAATGATTCCGGGAAGATATTTTTCTTTTAATCGTTGTGACCCATATTTCAAAATATAAGGTCCCGACATGTATTGTACCACCGCCTGAGTAATCGCAAATCCTCCTGAAAATACTTTTGCAATCTCTTCACAAAAGATCACATCATAAAAGAAATCAAGATTTGCTCCTCCAAACTCTTCGGGATAGGATAATCCTAAAAACCCCATGTCTCCCATTTTTTGCCATACTTCTCTAGGAATACGACGATCTTCTTCCCATTGATCGATATTCGGCACTACTTCTTTCTGTAGAAACGCTTTCAGGCTTTCCCGAAACAAAGTATGTCCTTCATCAAAATAATAACTGTTCATGACGTAACGGTTTAGATTTTATATTGATTTTCCTGAATAAAATGAGATGCAATTTTTCTGCGTAGGGCTATAATATCAATAACCGGTAACTGCAGTAATTGATCTGTCGCCTCTATTGTTTTTTGCACCATTTCTTTATCTGCAGCTTTGTAGGCAACTTCTTTGAGTGCTATCTTAATCTTATCCGTAGCTTCGTTCATAAAAACAACAGATATAGCTTCTTTAATTTCCTGATGTTGTCCATTACCTTTAAGCGTTCTGAGTAACATCGACTCCATCATATAGATCTGAATAATCATATCGGCAAGTCGGGACAACACTTCTTGTTCTTCCTGAATTTCTTGCTGAAACTTTTGCATCGCCAATCCACTGATCAGTAAGATTGATTTTTTACAATGTTCGAGAAAACCAATGGCAAATTCTTTCAATGGTAAGTCTGGATCAATAGGAGTATTATTTCCAGATTGCACCTCTTGAAAAGCCTGCATGGCTGCTTGCATCAACGGCAACTTTCCTTTTAAAGCATATTTGAGGATGGTTCCCGGAATTACTAACCGATTGATCTCATTGGTCCCTTCATAAATCCGATTACCTCGTATATTTCTATAATGCATAGAGATTTCACTTTCTTCAGAAAAGCCCATTCCTCCATGAATTTGCAGTGCTTCGTCTACCACAAACTGTTCGATTTCGGATCCAAAGACTTTTATAATGGCACATTCTGCTGCAAACTCCTGTGCAACTTGTTGTTTAGCCTTTAGTGGTGGCGTTCCGGTATCTATAAACTGGTTATAAAGCACATCCATATCTC
Source organism: Aquimarina sp. AWH4_224 (assembly GCF_056160245.1). NCBI lineage: Bacteria > Pseudomonadati > Bacteroidota > Flavobacteriia > Flavobacteriales > Flavobacteriaceae > Aquimarina > Aquimarina sp. AWH4_224. The sequence continues at coordinate 279,616 of NZ_JBSWWU010000007.1, forward strand.
CTCCCAATCGATTCCAACCGGATTCTAAGGCATAGATATTGATTCCCATTTTGGCTATTTTTTCCTGAATAGCTCCAAACGAAGCGATGGTTTGTTTAAACTGAACACGTTGATTGGCATACTGCACCCCAAGATGAAATGCTCTTTTAGATATAGCTGATCCTGCCACCCCAATCATTAATCGTCCCATATTAAGGGCATTCATAGCGATTTTGAAGCCTTTATTACGTTCTCCTAATAAATTCTCTACAGGCACTTTTACATTTTCAAAGAAGACCTGCCTCGTAGAAGATCCATGAATTCCTAACTTGTTTTCTTCGACTCCCAATTGTACTCCCCAATCCTTTTCCACCAGCAAACAAGATAAGTTTTCGTCATCTTCGATCTTACAGAATACCGAAAACACATCTGCAAAACCAGCATTCGTGATCCACATCTTTTGTCCATTTAGGATGTAGTGTTTTTGGTCATCACTAAGTGTGGCATGTGTTTTTCCGGAGTTCGCATCAGAACCGGCATTAGGCTCGGTTAAACAATAGGAACATTTTAATTTTCCGGTTAGAATACCGTCTAGATATTTAGCTTTTTGCTGATCTGTACCATAAAACAAAATGGTATTGACCCCTAATCCTCTTTGTACACCAAGTGTTTGAGAAAAAGAATAGCTATCAGACATTACTTCTGAAGCTGCTAGGTCGGTTTTGATATCGCATCCCATCCCTCCGGATTCTTCAGGCACCGAAATGGCCAAAAATCCCAGTTCACCTAATTTCTCCAGCTTTTCTGGAGCTAATTTTGTTCCTTCTTTGCTATCGAATGCTTCTTTTAAAGGCTCTATTTCCTTATTTATGAAGTCACGAATCGCTTCTCGAAGCATCTGATGTTCTTCAGAATACTCCTCTGGAGTAAAAACAGTTTCAGGTTCGGCTCCCTTGATTAAAAACTCTCCCCCTTTGATCATGGTTACTTTTGATTCCATCGGTTATGAGATAAATGATTTTAAGACATTTGCTAATCCCATCTTATCAAAGTTGAGATGCTGCGCACCATCTACATATAATGAGATTCCGGTAATATATTCAGCCATAGGGCTTGATAAAAAGGTCACGGCATTCGACACGTCCTCCACCTTTCCGAAACGTTTTAAAGGGATGGCTTTTTGTGCCTCTTCAAACATATCTTGTATTTGTTTTGGATACGTATCCAAACCACTGGATTCTATAATTCCTGGAGCCACGCAATTGATTCTGATATTAAAATCGCTCCATTCCATAGCTAGCGTTTTGGTCAAATTCTCGACTCCAGCTCTAGCTGCTCCCGTATGCGCCATTCCCGGAAATCCACGAAACACATCCACTATAATATTAATGATCACTCCACTTTTTTGAGGAATAAAAAATGCATTCGCCATTTCCCGAATCATAGAGAACGTTCCATTGAGGTTATTGTTGATTACTGCATTCCACCCTTTATCATTAATATATTCTGCCAGTGCGGGAAACTGCCCTCCGGCATTATTGATCAGGATATCCAATCGCTCATATTTTTCTTTAATCATTTGGGCCAATTGCTGTATCTCTTCGGTTTTTCGAATATCACAAGCCTGATGAGTAACTTCTCCAAAGTTTGATAATTCTTTGGCTGCCTTTTGTAGCTGTTCTTCTTTACGAGAACAAATAATCACCTTAGCACCCAGTTGTAAAAAGTCCTTTGCAATCTGATAACCAATGCCTGATCTTCCTCCGGTTACCAATACGATTTTATTGTTGAATGTGTCTGATCTAAGCATGATTATGAGTTGATTTTTTTCGGAATGTTCAATAGTTCTCTGGCCTCTTCGATACTGGCAATCTCCCGACCGATCATTTGAGCCAACGTGGCTCCTGCTTCTACCAATTCTCCATTCGATTTGGCCATCTCTCCATTGGGTAAATAAAAATTATCTTCTAATCCCACTCTGAAATTCCCTCCCATTGCTGCGGCAATTGCAGAGAGTTGCCATTGCTTACGGCTAATCACAATAGATTGCCAAAAAGCACCTTCAGGGATTTGCTTGATTTGATGTATCAAATTCTCTGGAGTTGCAGGAATTCCCCCCATAACTCCCATAACCAAACTATAGCATGCATTATCTGGCAACAAACCCATTTCGCGAAGCGGTTCTGCATTTCGAATATGCCCAGTATCAAAACATTCCATCTCTGGACAAATATTATGCTCGTTCATAGTAGTGACAACTTTGATCATATCATCGAATGAATTTTCGAATACACCATTCCAGATAAACTGCTTATTTCGTTTGGAGAATATAGCGTAGTTCATACTACCCATATTAAAAGCAGCCATATCAGGCTGAGTAGCCGGCAAATGTTTTAATCGATCTTCGATAGACAATCCGATGGCCCCCGTAGAATAATTGATAATTACATCCGGGCAATGCTTACGTACTTCGGCAGTGATTTCTTCAAATACTTCTGTCCTCCAACTTGGTAGTCCATTATCTTCTCTTGCATGGATGTGCACTATTGCAGCTCCAGCATCAACTGCTCTTTTGGCCTCCAACCCCAACTCTTCGGGAGTATAAGGAATATGAGGGCAATGAGATCTGTTGGTCGCTGCACCTGTTAGCGCTGCAGAAAGAATCATTTTCTTTAATGCCATATCTTTTTCATTTCGTTATACATTATTCTCCGGTCCATTCGGGTTTTCTTTTTTGTCTAAAAGCCAATAAACCTTCCTGACCATCTTTGGAACCTATGGTTTTCTGTAACATTTCCATCAAATACTGATGCTTGGATTCGTGTTGTGTAATGATACCTAATGCTTCCAGGCCATGTCGAATTGCAGTAGGTGAATTTTCTTTGATATCACTAATGATGTTATTCGCAATCTGAACTGCAGATTCTTTATCTGCGATATGCGTAATCAAACCATACTTTTTGGCATCTTGTACGCCTAGATTATACCCTCTTATGCACCAATCTATAACGATTCGCTTTGGCATGACCTCTAGCAACGAAGCCATTACTTGGAAGGGAAATAATCCTCTCTTTACTTCTGGTAAACCCAACGTGACTTCTGGATTACATACCACATAGTGTGCACCAGTAAGAAAAAAGAAACCTCCGGCCATTACCCTACCTTCTACCAAGGTAATTATGGGTTTATGAGTTCTACCAAAAAGTTCCCCCAAGAGCACTTCTCCCTTGGATTCGGGGATTGAGGAATCAAACTCCCCCACCATACCCATAAAAGCCTTCAAATCCGCACCTGAGCAAAAGACATCACCGGATGCACGAATCATAACAGCTCGTATCTCTTTGGTTTGGTTGGCATATTGTAACGCAAAGGCAATTTCATGAATCATATGTGGATGCAATGCATTCTTCTTCTCCGGTCGATTCAATGTTACTATCATTACATGATCTTCTACCGCTACCAGGATAAAAGCGAATTTTTGCACTAATGCCTTTTCTACGAGTTCCTTTTCAAAAAAATCCATGATTATTCTTCATTAATTTTCAGTAATAAAAATCCAGCTTCTACATTCTGCCCTTCGGCTACGTATATTTCTTCTACTTTACCATCCTGATTGGCTACCAAAACGTTTTCCATCTTCATCGAAGACAATATGATAAGTGGATCCCCTTCTTTGATAGCATCTCCCGATTGGATATTAATTTTAACCACTTGAGAAGGAATTGGGGACTCATACCCACCACTTACCTTTTCCTTTTCTTTGATCGGAAATCGACCTTCTTGAGTAATTTTCACATTACCTATGGTAGGCGAATGCACAAAATAATCCTCACCAACCTTCGCAACAGTATACGTCTTTTGTAGTCCATCTATATCTATGCACAAGGTGGTTTCATCAATACCTATCATCCCTACCTTTCTTTCCCTGTCTGCAAAAAGAAATACAAAACCACCTTCTACATACTGATACTGCACTTGAACAGCCTGTTCATCAATATGAAAAACTTCTTTTTGATATTGATAAAAGTTGTTTCTCCATCCCGAAGGAAGACTTCGAAGTGTTTTTCTCGATTGTTCTCTCTTATTCCAATCATATAGCGTTGCGACTATAGCCACTTCCTGTATATGTCGATCTGATATTTTATTGATCTGAGAAAGTTCTATCTTTTCCTGAACAAAATGCGTATTGTAATTTCCCTTCTGAAATTCTTCATGTTGTAGCAACGTTTTCAGGAATGGTAAATTGGTTACAATACCCTGACATACGAGTTGCTGAAGCACATACAACAACTTAGTATGTGCATTGGTTCTATTGGTATCTTTTACAATGATCTTAGCGATCATTGGATCATAGAATATTGATATTTCTGAACCTGACTCAATAGCAGACTCTACCCGTAAACCATCAACATCTGGGAATTGGTAATTGTGAATTTTGCCGGTTACAGGTGCGTAATTATTTGCTGCATCTTCTGCATACAACCTCGCTTCAATGGCATAGCCATTTCCTACCACCTCTTCTTGAGTGATTTGCAAAGGAATGCCTTGCGCAGATTGGATTTGCATTTGCACTAAATCCAACCCGGTTATAGCCTCGGTAACAGGGTGTTCTACTTGTAATCTGGTATTGACCTCCAAAAAGTAGAATGCTCCAGAAGTATCGTCATAAATAAATTCTACAGTTCCCGCATTATCATAACCCATAGCTTGGGCTGCAAGTACCGCGGCATCACCCATAGACTTCCGCAGAGCTTCTGTCATTATCGGAGAAGGGCTTTCTTCGATCACTTTTTGATAACGTCTTTGGATTGAACATTCTCTTTCCAGTAAATGAATGACATTCTTATGCTGATCTCCAAAAATCTGAAATTCGATATGTCTTCCAGAGGCAATGTATTTTTCGATGAGTAATTCATCATCTCCAAAGGCATTTTTGGCTTCTCGTTTTGCCGAAGCAATGGCTGTTATTATTTCTTTTTCTTCATGAACAATTCTCATCCCTTTACCTCCACCTCCTGCGGTGGCTTTCAGTAATACCGGAAATCCTATTTTTAAAGCTTCTGCTTTTAGTGTAGCTTCAGATTGATCCTCCCCATCATAACCAGGTACAACAGGCACTCCTGCCTGTTTCATCATGATTTTGGCCTTGGATTTTGATCCCATTGCTGCTATAGCCTCTGCGTTGGGACCGATAAAAATGATTCCTTCGGTTTTACATAATCTGGCAAAATCTGCATTTTCAGATAAAAAACCGTAACCCGGATGAATGGCATCGGCACCAGTACGTTTTGCAGCAGCAATTATTTTATGTTGATCGAGATAGGATTGTAACGGTTCTGAAGCTCCGATATGTACTGCTAAATCTGCTTGTCTAACGAATGGGGCATTTTTATCAGCATCAGCATAGACCGCTACACTAGTAATTCCCATTTTTTTGCAGGTACGTATCACTCTTGAAGCGATTTCTCCCCGATTAGCAATCAATATGGTGTTTATACTTTTCATATACAATATCTTCCTTTTTTCTTAATGCCTCCAGACACCATAACTATTTGATCCCTTTATTTCTTGGTTGTATAAAACCGCTAGTGAAAACCCTAAATAATTGCGTGTTTCTTTAGGATTAATAATCCCATCATCCCATAATTCTGAAGTAGAATGCCATGCAGAAGATTTGGCTTCGGCCTCAGCGATTAACATATTTTCGATCATTTTAGCTTGCTCTTCGTCGTAGGGTATTCCTTTGGCTTTTGCCGATGCTTTTTGAATGATCCGCATTACCCCAGCTAATTGTTGTGAACCCATCACTCCTATTTTTGCATTGGGATAAGAAAAGAGAAAATTAGGCTCATAGGATCTACCGTTCATCCCATAATTACCTGCTCCAAATGAAGACCCGATCATTAAGGTTATAGATGGTACTTTGCTATTAGAAACTGCATTGATCAGCTTAGCCCCATTTTTAATGATTCCTCCTTCTTCATAAGCTTTACCCACCATATATCCAGTGGTGTTCTGCAAAAACAATAAGGGTATGTTTTTTTGGTTGGATAGTTGTATAAATTGTGCTGCTTTGTTGGCGGACTCTGAAAAAATAACTCCGTTGTTTCCTAAAATCCCCACGGGGTATCCATGAATTTTTGTCCACCCGCAGACCATTGTATTTCCATACTCAGATTTGAACTCTGCAAATTCGGATCCATCTGTAATTCGCATGATCAATTCTCTTACATCAAATGGTGTTTTACTATCTTCTGGGACTACACCTAAAATCTCATCGGCATCAAAAAGCGGTGCTTTGATAGGCAATTCTGGGATCATATGAGGATTGGATGCTGGTATAAATTCCATAATCTCTCTGGCGATTCGGATAGCGTCTTTTTCATCTTCGGCTAGATAATCTGAAACTCCAGATACTCTACTGTGCATTTCGGCACCACCTAGTTCCTCGTCGGTTGCAATTTCATTGGTTGCCATTTTTACTAGTGGAGGTCCCGCCAAGAATACTTTTGCAGCTTGCTTTTGAAAAATGGCATAGTCGGACATCCCTGGCACATACGCTCCCCCTGCCGTAGCATTACCAAATACTACAGATATTGTTGGAATGCCCATTTCAGATCTTCTTGTAATCTCTCTGAAGGCTTCACCTCCATAATTGAATATTTTGGCCTGGTCCGGGAGGTTGGCCCCACCGCTTTCTACCAAATTAATTGAAGGCAACCCACATTCTCTGGTAATTTTTGCAATACGGAAACCTTTAAAAACAGTTGCATAGTCTACAGATCCTCCTTTACGTGTTCCTACATTGGCATTGATCATACACAATTTACCTTGTACCAAACCGATTCCTGAAACGTTGGTTCCACCAGCACCAAAACCATTCTTATTTTGCATACCTGCCAGTGGTAATAATTCAAGAAAAGGGCTGTCTTTGTCCAACAACAATTCGATGCGTTCTCGTGCGAGTAATTTGCCTCTGCTTCTGGCTTTATCAATGGATTTTTCCTTCCCTTGAAATCGACTTTCTTTAAGATGTTCCTCTAATTTGGCGACCAAATCGAGCATGGCTTTCTTGTTGTTCTGGAAAGCTTCACTTGTCGTATTAATTGTAGATGATAAGGGCCTCATTATGCTATTTCTTTAATTTCTTTTCTGACTAAAAACTGTTGAAATCTATAGGGAAGTAATCCAGAGATTCGGTATAACATTCTCATCTTTCTACCACTTATGATAAAATCTTTTCCGCTGCTAAACCCTTTCCAGATATCACTAGCCACCTCTTCGACAGTTGTTGCCGCAATACCTTGAAATGTTCTTACCTTTTCCATATTCCCTGATTTCTTGAAGTTGGTATTCTCGATGGCCGCGGGACATACACAAATTACTTTTACCTTCGATTGCTGCATTTTCAATTCTTCATTTATACTTCGGCTGAAATGGGTAACAAATGCTTTTGTTGCACCATAAGTGCTTAATTTGGGAGTTGGTTGAAAAGAGCTATTCGAACTAATGTTGATAATAGTCCCCTTGTTTTTGTTCGTCATATCTTTCAAAAACAACTTGGTCATTTCATACACACATACCACGTTGAGATGAACCATCTTTAGTTCTTTTTCGCGAGTTGTATTGCTCAAATATCCATAGGTACCAAATCCTGCATTATTCACCAGAACATCAATATCCCATTCGTTTTTAGTAACCCATTGATGCACGTTATGTGCTGCATTTGTTGTGGACAAATCTTCAACAAGAGTATGTATCGTGCATCCTTTGATTTCTTGTAATAGTTTTTTCTTAGACGCTTCAATTTCTTCTGGCAAAAGAGAAACCCAAAGAAGGGTGTATCCTGCCTTTGCAAAATATCTGGATAGGGAATACCCAATACCACTAGAACCTCCCGATATGAGCACCATTTTACTCATACCAAACTATATTTTCATTACGATCATGCCACTCCAAAAAGTATTTACTATATCGCCTATCGATCTCTCCTCTTCTGATTTTTAATGTTGGAGTAAGGAATGCATTTTCCATATTCCAGGTATTCTGATCGATAACAATGGTGGATACTCTTGTATAATTCGCCAAAGTATCATTCAATTTGGAAAGCGTTTGATCCAGTGCTACCTCAACTTCTTCTTTTGGAGTATCATGTGCAACTTCAGAAAGATTCACAATCGCAATAGGTTGAGGAATGCCTAAACCAGCAATGCATACCTGTTCTACCAATACATTTTTCTCTATTTCTTCTTCGAGAGGATTGGGTGTAATGTATTTTCCTTTGCTTGTTTTGAACGCATCAGAAACCCTACCTATAATTTTCAGGAAACCATTTTCATCAAAACTCCCTTTATCACCGCTATGGAGCCATCCATTCTTTAGCACTTTTGCTGTCATTTCTGGATCTTTGTAGTACCCTTTCATCATATAGGGAGATTTCATTAACACCTCTTGTGTATCCTTTGCAATTTTGATCTCACAACCGGGAATGGGTTTTCCTACGGAATCTTTAGGTGCATCTAACATGGGGGTATTGGTAATCGAACCACAAACTTCGGTCATCCCATAGGCTTCGATAAGATGAATCCCAAGATCCGCATACCATTCTTTGAGATAGGTGGGTGTAATCGCAGATCCTGTGGCCACTATTTTGGCTTTCGACAATCCTAAACCATATCGTATTTTCTTTTTCAGAATCCCAGAAATAATCGGAATGCTAAACAGCAGTTTTTGTTTTTTTAATGATATTTTGTTGGCAACTGCCAGATAAAATTTGGTCCAAATTCTGGGCACTGCAAAAAAGATTGTGGGTTGTGTATCTTGTAAGTTTTTGGCAAAGGTATCGATGCTCTCTCCAAAAGAAACAGTCCCACCAAGCATGAGTGCTACGGCATATACCCCTATTTTTTCGGCAACATGATTTAGCGGTAAATATGATAATAAATTAGGTGTTGGATGCTTAGCGATCCCTACCCAATCATTCTTACTGTCGTCCTTAATAATCTGCACCGGAGTATTATGGATATGCATTACTCCTTTTGGTGTACCTGTGGTCCCAGAGGTAAATAAAATCGTCCATAATTCTTCTGGATCCGAAACATGAACTTCTGGTAATAGTTCATTACTATTCACCAAATCATCCCACAAAACACCTTGGGTTACTTCTGCATTGCCTTGATAATGCGGAAAACGTATAATTTGAACATCATTGGGTACGTGCTCTGGATGAGCTAACCATTGATCGAGCTTACCTATAAAAACTGCTTTTGCATCAGCTAACTTTAGTACTGTAGAAAGTTGGTTTGCAGAAAGGTTGTGATATAAGGGTACCGAAACCATCCCACTCATCATTATGGCCAAATCTGCCAGAATCCAGTGGTAACAGTTTTTGGAATAAATGGCTACATGATCTCCTTTTTTTAAACCCATAGAAATCAAAGCATTTGCCATTTTTGAAGCCTGTTTGTAGGCTTCACCAAAGGTTACTATTTTCCATTGTGTTCCTTTTGGTTGTTTTAAGAATGGAGCATCAGGCTTTTCCTGCACCCAATGATAAAAATACTCTGGGAGCGAATCATGATCTGGAATACCGATGCTAGCCATATCTGAAGTTTAAAAGTTGATATACGATTCCATAGTTTGATCAAATCCTTCGCCCAAACTATCCAAATAAGCATCTCCAAAGAATTTTTTGAAGGAAGCCAATCCCTTTTCAGTAAGATGAGGCAGTAACAAACTCCAAATTACCTTCTCTCCATCTTCCTTTGTTTTATCTCCTCGAATCATTTGCTGGGATGACCAAAAAAACATCATCATCCAGGATGTTAATGCCAGGTTTTTATATACCCCTGGTACTGGTTCTGTTTGCATATTTCCTAATTGAATAGAAAATGCAATTGCTGTTTCGATATCCTTTACCGTTTTATCACAAAGGGATTTCATTTTCGGTGCGATCAGTTTGTGTTTCAACACCTGGTTATCATGAAATATAAAAGAGTATTCTTTTTGCAGCTTGTAATACAATTGTGCATCATGATGCAAGTTCTGAAATGAGGGAATCCCTTTGGCCACTCGCCCACTGGTTAGCTTTTCCCACAATTGGTCCATCAATGCTTTCAACAAAGCTTCTTTATCCTTGAAGTGATAGGTCATATTACCTCTGCTCATCTCCAAAGATTTTGCAAGTTCGAATAGATTTACTGCACCGTATCCTGATTTATTGAAGGCCTTAAGCGCCTGACTGAGTATCCTTTGTTTCGTTTCCACGTATTCCTTTTTACTCAAATATAGAAATAAATTTTATATAATTAGCAATATTTTTAGTCATTTATGACTAATTTAAGAAACTGAAAGCACTAATACAGCAAAAGAATACTATTCCTTCACTTCCATAACGCGTTTTAATTCATTCCCATTTTCATCCAGAATGGTGATCAGATGTTTCCCCGGCTCGGGTAGGATTGGCATTTCATGAAATTGCCGGGTTGTCCCAACAAACTGCTCATCGACGTACCAGAACACTTGCGCTTCTGGATTGGTATGCGCAATTTTAAGAACAACTTCGTTGGTTTTACCATCAAAACCCTTAGGCAAGTAAACACTACTATTGGCTTTGGGAAAAATAAAATCCATTCGATCTTCATCTACGGTACTACAACCAGGACGAAACGAAGGCAATTCATGATAATCAGCATTGTTATTTTTGAAATAGTATGCTTGCAATGATGGTAATACAAACCACGACTCGTGAATCATATTATCTACAGATTCGCAAGAGGAATTTACCTGATACCTCCTCTCTTTGTCCAAATGAATTAGTCGATGATAAGTACAAGGTTCTGTTTTGGTTCCAGAAAGCGAAACATTAATAGTTTTTTTAGGACAATGCTCTCCAGCTATATGACCACTTTGAGCACATATTGTTGTCGTAACCAGATCGTCGTATGGAGTTGCAAACCATTTTGTATCCGGAACAATATTAAACACATCAAAGAGCACAGGTGCTGCAGCAGTTAGGCCAGTAACTTCTGGACGACCTTCTCCATCGGCATTTCCGATCCATACGCCAACCACATATTTTGAAGTAGCACCTATTGCCCAAGCATCGCGATTACCATAACTGGTACCTGTTTTCCAAGCGATTTCTTTGGAAGAATCATAGAACTCCCAAGCATCGTCTCCTTCAGGTCGGTTTACTTCTTTCATGGCTTCAAAAGTGAGCCAAATACTTCCTGCTCCAAAAATCAATTTTTCTTTGATTGGTTTCCCAAAATCAACCTCCCTATTCTTTTCAAGGATAGGTTCTGCAAATTCATTGGTAAAATACTCACTCGAAGACTCCAAAAAATGGTTCAGCGTTCCTGCCATCCCCGCATAAGTTTTACATAGGTCCCAAAGGTTAGCCTCTGCACCTCCTACTATCAAAGACAACCCATAATGATCTGCGCTATATTGAATATCTTTAATATGAAACGCGTTCAATTCATCTCGAAAACGCTGTAATCCATATTGCTGCAATAATCGTACGGCGGGCACATTAAGAGATCTTGCCAATGCCCTGTTTGCCGGTACGGCGCCACTATAGGTTTCATCAAAGTTTTTGGGATTATACCCTGCTATTACCGTTGGGATATCGGATACCAATTGTTCTGGCAACAATTCTCCTTTATCCATCATTGCTGCGTACAATAATGGTTTTAAAGTACTCCCTGTGCTTCGAGCTGCTTGAATAATATCTACATCTTTTTGATGCGTCTTGTCTGTGGGAGTGTTCCCTACATAACTCAATACATTTCTGGTCTCTACATCCAATACCAAAACCGCCATGTTGTACACCTCATTTTGACGAAGCTGATCATAATGTTTTTTTACAATGTCATTGACTTGTTTTTGAAGTGCCAATCGGAGTGTAGTTTGCACTCTTTCTCCTTTATGTTTTTTTGCGATGTTATCCACCAAATGCGGAGCAATTTGCGGCAATCTGTATGGCCTTTGCGGTAAAGTTTCTTGAATGGAAAGTGTATAGGTCAATGAATCAATAGTCTGCTGTTCTAGTAACGTTTTTAATAGTCGATTCCTTTTCTTCAGCAATCGCTCTTGATTTTTTCCGGGATAAATCAATGAAGGTGCATTGGGTAAAACAGCCAAGGTCGCACTTTCTGCCCAGGAAAGCTGATGCGCAGGCAATCCAAAGTAACGCCATGCTGCCATATCAACTCCCACTACATTTCCTCCAAAAGGAGCGTGAGAAGCGTATAGTTTGAGGATGTCGGACTTTGATTTACCCCATTCCAATCGTGTAGCTAAAATGAGTTCCTTTAGTTTTTCAAAGTATGTTCTTTTTTTCCCCTTCCTGGATAGTCGAATCACCTGTTGTGTTAAGGTACTTCCTCCTCTTACAATTTTACCTGCTTTACTATTATCAATCATAGCATCTACAATAGCAATAGGATTGAATCCGGGATGATTGTAAAATTGCTGGTCTTCAAAAGCAATTATACACTTTGCAAACTTCGTGGGTACACTGTCTGTTTCCGGAAAACGCCATTGTCCATCCTTAGCTATTTTGGCTCCAATCAACTCACCATCTACAGATTCCACCACTGTTGCTGTTGGATCTTTAAATAGTGTAGCAGGAAGAGAAAAATAATACCATATCAATAAAACGGCTATCGTTATAATACGTTTAGGATGTTTTTTGATGTATGTCTTTATTCTCTGAAACACAAATATGCTTTGTTTATGGTAATCGCTTTCTAACCTCTCAAGTTTAGAAAATAAAATTAGCGTAAATGCAGGTATTTATCCTTCAAAACTATTAGAATTCATTAAAGTACCGCTATCATTATTCGAATAAATCCCAGATTTTCATTAAATTTAAGAACCTCTTAAAACAAGAAAATGCTTTTTTTTCTTCAGTTCGGTTGAGAAAATTAAGGGACTCAAACGTAAAAATACAATTGGTCGGTCATTGATATAATGGGTATTACCCCTACGCAATCCGTGTATTTTTATTAAAATTGTTGTGTGTTGAAAAAAGTTACCATCGTCATTCTCTTCTGGCTTATGCCCGGGGTTCTGCTTTCTCAAAACGATAAAGGTTATGAGAAAATAGATAGTCTTGATGTGCTCATTCAGCAATCTCAAGAACTAAGGTTGGAGAATAACATGTATGAGGCCTTAGAACTTGCCTTCAAGGCGGTCACCTATGCTAACGAGATCAATCACAATCATTATTTGTCCCATTCTTATTTTATGATGGGTACTATTCAATATGAAATTATTGATTATGACAATGCTAAAACCAATCTACTAAAGGCATTAGACCATAGCGAGAAAACCACTTCAAAAATACTATTACCCTATATACTACATAGCCTAGGAAACATTTACTACGATGATAACGAAGATTATGAAAACGCATTAATTTACTATAAAAAAGGGGTTAAGCTCAGTAAAAAAATCAATCCGGCTAATAACTATCAAATCCCCTTACATAACCTTATTTGGACCTTTATGGATTTGGATAGGTACGAAGAAGCTGCTCCCTATCTTAAAGAAGCTGACAGTTTGGATCTTATCATTCCAGATAGTATTCAACTCGGTAAAAGCACCCTGTACCTAATACGTGCAAGAAACTATGCTCATCAAAAAGATTTTAAAAGTGCTGAAGAAAACTATGATAAAACATTCGACCTGTTGGAAACCGAAGATAAGTACTGGCTGAAAGGTAAAAGCTATTTTTATCAATATCGATCAGAGATGTATCAGGCGATGGGTGATTATCCCAAAGCCATACAAGATCTAAACAGAATGCAGAGGAATGAGTTTGAAGTTTTCAAAAACGCCCGTAATAAAAATGAAGAAATTGCAAAAATCCGGTTCAAAGTAGATGAATATGAACGAAAATTAAGCGCTTCAGAAAGAGAAAAGGAACTATTGCAAAACATCGATAGAAGTAATAAAACTATTATTACTATTTCTTTGGCAGCACTTGTTTTACTCATTTTTGTAGTTTTCTTTTACTACCGGGGATATATATCAAAGAAGAAAGCAAGTGAAATTCTTGAAGCTAAAAATGCTGAACTGAATCAAGCTAAGCTTCAGGCCGAGAAATTGAGTAATATCAAGTCTCAGTTTATTTCTACGGTAAGTCATGAACTAAGAACTCCGCTATATGGAGTGATTGGTATTTCGTCTCTTTTGATAGAAAACAACAAACAGTCTGACAACGACAAAAAACTACTCAATTCCTTAAAGTTTTCTGCAGACCATTTGTTAAACCTGGTCAACAAGGTCTTAAAAATTAGCAAAATCGATTCAGAAAAGACAGATCTTACACAAACCCCTACCAATCTGGCTTCACTGACAAAAAACATATTGCAGTCCTTCGAATTTCAAGCTGGAGAAAAAGGAAATGAGTTAATTTTTGAATACAATCACTCCATTCCTAATTCGTTGTTGATTGATCCCTTAAGAATCTCCGAAATCCTAATCAATTTGATCAACAATGCCATAAAATTTACTGTTAATGGAAAGATCTGGCTTCGGGTCAAACCAATTACTACCTCTGCCGATAGGGTCACCCTTCGGTTTGAGGTGGAAGATACTGGAATAGGAATTCCAGAAGATCAGAAAGAATATATTTTTGAAGAATTCTCTCAAATCGGAAGTATTTATAGCAACAAACAAGGAACAGGGTTAGGATTGGCTATCGTAAAACGATTGTTAGGATTGATGAACAGCAGGATTCAATTTGAAAGCAATAAAAAACAAGGAACTCGCTTTTACTTTGATCTTGATCTACAAATTGCAGATCAGCTAAACGGCACTCCTGGCCTGCCTACAGATATAGAAGTTAGTCATACCATTTCTGCTCACATCTTGATTGCCGAAGACAACAAAATCAATCAGATGGTAACCAAAAAATTACTTACCCAAATTGGTTGCAAATCAACTATTGTAGAAAACGGAGAAGAAGTGCTCGAAATTTTGAAAAAAGAAAATTTCGACCTGGTCTTAATGGATATTAATATGCCTGTAATGGACGGTATGCAAGCCACTTTGAAAATTCGCGAGTTTGATACTATTATCCCTATTATCGCCCTTACTGCATCAGAATTAAGCGAAGTAGAAGAAGAATGCCGAAAAGCAGGCATGAATGATTTACTCAATAAACCGCTACTTAAAATGGATTTACGTAATGCTATATTTAAGCATCTTGTAAAAAGAAAGCGTCAACCAGATTCTTAAGATTGCTATAAACTACACTGCAATAGATCTTCCTTTTGATGTTTTATTACCCTTATTATCTAGATAAAAATCAATTTGTCCCATATAAACACCACTGTTACCGCATTGATTGATTAAAACTTTTTCACCTACCGCATTGTCAACTATAGTAGGTTTTGGTAATAAGGTATGGGTATGCCCTCCAATAATTAAATCAATATCCTTGGTTTTTTTGGCCAAATTAAGGTCTGATATCCGGTCTGGTGATTTTTTGTAGTCATACCCTATATGCGATAAACAGATAACGATATCACACTTTTCTTCTTGTTTTAGTGTCTGTGTCATATCCTGGGCAATCTCTATAGGATCCAAATATTTTGTTTCTTTATAAAGGTTTTTGTTAACCAGTCCTTGTAGTTGAATTCCAAGCCCAAAAACTCCAATTCGGATACCATCTCTTACCAATACTTTATAAGGCTTTACATGAGTATCCAAAACGGTATTTTTGAAATCATAATTAGCCGACACAAAATCAAAAGTAGCATTGGGTAACTGTCCAAATAATCCATCAATTCCATTATCAAAATCGTGATTTCCTATTGTAGCCAGGTCATAATTCAGCTTCGACATGAGTTTAAATTCAATTTCACCCCCATAATAATTGAAGTACGGTGTTCCTTGAAAAATATCACCAGCGTCTAATAAAATTGTATTTGGGTTCTCTTTTCTGATTGCTTCGATGATCGAAGCTCGTCGTGCAAAACCTCCTAATCCCGGATATCGGTAATGGTTCTTGGGAAGTGGATCTATTTGACTATGTACATCATTGGTGTGTAATACGGTAATCTTTTTGGACATGGGTTGTGTACACGAAGTTAAACTTAACCCTCCCAAGCTTGCAAAGGCTGTAGCCGATGCCATCTGCTGAATAAACACTCTTCTACTTTGCATAACTCATTCTTTTATCTAGTGAAACATGAAGTGTATCTGTCTTTTTGAAATAATCAATCAAAGCATTCCTAAGCTTATAATCTGTTTTATAGAGATGTACTGGATCCTTAAAGAAATCCATACGATCGCCACCTTGTTGCAAATAATCTGTAGTCAACACCAAATAGGTTCTTCCTTCTTCCAAAGGTTTATCATCGATTAGTACTTTTTCTGCTTGCTTGGTTTCCTTATTAATGCTTAATTCCAGATTGCTTATCGGATGGGCACGAAGTCTTGCAGTCAAATAGGAAATTAATTCTTTTGTCTTTTCAGAAGTCAATTCCGCAACCACCAGTTCATTTTCAAAAGGCATTACCTCGAAAGCAGTTCTTGCTGTAACGTTTCCTTTTAGGATTGGAGCTCTTAATCCTCCATGATTTAGCAATACCAAATCGATGTTCTTGTTGTGCCTTTTCGTAAAAATGGAAGCCGTTTGTTCTAAAGATATATCCGCTACCAGATTTCCTAAAGTACTTTCTAATTCACCATCACCTTTGGTAAGATCCTTTGTTGCGATACAAAGTGGAGCATCCAGTGTCTCATTTAAATGCTTGCGAAATGGCGCAATAAAATCATCTACTTCTTTATCGTCGGCAATCGATGCATCGATTTTTTGAGGACTAGAGGTTACTTTTTCTACTGTAAATGGTTGTTGTTTACACGAAAACAAGGTTCCGGTAAGCAACATCAAAACTATTCTGATTCTAAATTTCATGTTTTTACCACATATAATTTCCACAATGGTACGCAAAATTGTTTTAACTCACTGTTAATTCTAAGATCATCATATCATTTAACATTTTGCTAAGTTAAAATAAGGGATTTCACCCTGGTGTATTTATTTTACTACTTCAATCCACCTTCCTTTTGTTCTTACCAAATAGTCATTGTCATACATCGCTTCACACTGGATACCTGGCAAATAATATTTCCCTAAGTAGGAAGCGTTAAGCAACAAGGTCACTTTTTTGCTCTCTCTCGGTTTCAAATCAAAATAGAAATTAACACGATCATCTCTGATATCGGTATGAGTCACTTTATTGGCTTTAAAGGAGCCAAAATCAGTAAATCGGGTATTCACAACTTCCCATCCCGAAGGGAATAGTTCTGTAAGTGCAATATCCTTCACCTTGGACCCAGTAGTATTGGTAATGGTAACTTCGGCAACAAAATCGGTCCCTTGGGTCAATTTTGTAGGATCAATGATTCTACCATCTCTATTTTTATAATCTACGATCGCCTTAAAATTACTCTGAATTACTTTCTCTTCTCCAACCGGTAAAATCCCACTAGTTGCAATCTGTACGAAGATGGTATTGTCTTTATTGTTTTTCAGAACCAGCGTATTGTTTTTGGTAATACTCAACTCTCCTGAGCTCGCCAATGTTTTCTCTGTATTTGCCGTATTGGATTTTCCGTTGAGACTGTATCCCACGTTTACTCCTTTACCACCTACATAATCCGCATATTTGGCCATAGCTACCAAGGCATACGCCGTGGTTTGTGTACTCATCCAGCTATTAGAAGATAGCTCCTTTGCCAAGGCAACGGCTACTTCTTGTGCTTTTTCTTTACGATCTAGCGATACATAAGTTTCGATAGCCATAGCTCTATTTCGATTGGTAGAACCATAAGTGTAATAGCTATTTTTTGTTACGCTATAATCGATATTAGCCGAATTCAACAATTGGTTGGCTGCGCTCTTTTGTCCTGCCAATCCATAAGCTGCAGCTAATCTAAGTTTGGCATTGTTAGATAAATTCGAGGACTCTCTCAATCTATTCATGGATGATAAATCAGGACTTCCAGCCAACGCCAAGGTATATAATCTGTAAGCCTGAGCCAAATCATTGTTTCCACCCCTCCATCGTTTGGCTTGCTGTTGTTGATAATTAATCCAGTTACTCTTGAAACCTATTGGCAACACATACCCTTTCTTATTCGCCTCTAACAAGAAATGACCTGCATAGGTCGTTCCCCAATCGTTAGGATTCGTGTATCCTGGCCAGTAGGACATCCCTCCATTGGGTTGTATAAAACGTTTTAATCTTCGGATAGCCGCTTCAATATTTTTCTGAATTTTATCTTTCTTTTCTGAAGAAAGGTTGAATACATCTCCCAGATACAACTGCGGAAATGCAGCCGAGGTAGTTTGTTCAACACATCCATGCGGATAGCGTATCAAATAGCTTAAACGACCTTCAAAATTCATTGGTGGCAACGAAGAAAACTCGATTGTAGCACCATTGCTTCCATCAATCCCAAAAGCGTCAAAATTGATCGTTTGTTCACTATTCGGTTCAAGTACCACCGAAGTGATTTCGGTAGTCATAGGATTTGGATTGAGAATATCGATAGGTACACTATATGAGGCTTTCTCACCATTACCACTAGCTACAACTTCAATATTGGTAATCGAAGCGCCTTCAAGTACCTCAATATCAAAATAAGCCATTTTTTCATCCGGTTGTGCAAATGTAAGCTGTTGTTGTGCTTCTCCAACAACAGTAAACCCTTTGTTTGGCTTCAAACTAACAGTCACATTTTTTACCTTCTTCTCCATTGCAAAAACAGTAACAGGTATGGTTACTTTTTCTCCAGGAGTAATTTTTCTAGGAATTGAAGTCAGTACCATTAATGGCTTGCGAACTGGTGTTGTTTTATCTGTACTTCCATAAGCCGCTTTTTCTGCATCGGATGCCACAACCATTGTACGTACAGAGCCTACATATTTTGGAATTTTAATTTTGTGTGCTCTGGTTTCTCCTTGTTTTAATTCAAACGGCCCTTCATAAACCACCATTGGCTTAAAGCGATTTGCCTTCTTGGATTTACTTCCCCCAGCTTCTGCATCACCACCAATGCTGAACACCTGATTAATACTACCACCATACGCACCAATCACCTCATCATAAATATCCCAGGTTTTTACTCCCAACGCTTCTCGTGCATAAAAACTAGTCCACGGATTCGGTGTTTTAAAACGGGTAAGATCCAATAGTCCTTCATCTACTATAGCAATAGAATAGGTCATTGCCTTCCCGTTGGTCTCGCCCACTTTTACCGTGATCGTCTCTTCGGGTCGTAACACATCCGGCATGGTCAATTTTGGTTCGATCTTCGTATTAGGATCTTCTACGGATATCGGCACGACACCATACAATCTTATGGGTAGGTCGTTTTTGGTTGAAGAATGTGGTTGTAACAGGGTAATATGGATATATACATTGGGCGTGTACAATTCTTCTATTGGGATTTCGAACTTGGTCTCGTCCTTTTGAGGAGTCACCCACTGAGATAATAATACCTCTGTACCGTTCTCTACAGTTACCAAAGCACGACCTCCTTCGCTGGATGGGAAGGTTACTGTGGCTTTTTCTCCTACGTTATAAGTGTTTTTATCGGTAGAAAACAATAACATCGTAGCTGCCGAAGGATCATTTTTTCTTGATTTTCCTGCCCAACCTGGCCAGTCGATATAAATGGTTTTTCCGGTAGCATGTCCTCCTGAAGGATCTACGACTCTTACTAGATATCTCCCCCATTCAGGATATTTGAGTTCAAAATTGAAATTAGCTTTTCCATTGCTCCCGGTATTCACTTTGGTTTTGAATACTTCATCTCGGTATGAACCTCGGTTATACGACGACAAGTTATCTTCAGAGGTGTCCCACCACCATCTCCAATTTACTTTATACACAAAGACCTCTAGATTGTTGACTGATTTTGGATTTCCTTTTTCGTCTACCGTAACCACTTCAAAACTGTGTTGAGTATCGGTAAGCAACATCCCTCTGGCTTTATCTCCTTTGGGAGTATTGAGACCCACATAAGTTTGATACGGAGAATAGGTTTTGGTCATCACATCGGTACTAAAATCCCCTCCGTTTTCATATACTTTGGTAATAAATGCTGCTCTCAGCATTCCGGGAGCCTTATTCTCCAGATTAGGTGTAAGGTTAAAACTTGCTTTCCCCAGGTCAGAAATTTTGCCATTAAAGACCTCTTGCTCTTCGGTTCCAAATCTTCTGGTAGGATCATCAAAAACATAGCCTGGAAATGTTGTAAAGCTGGTTTTTGTTGGGCTGAATCGAGTATTGATGTCAGCCTGCAGATTTTTGGCAATAGCCCCGTGCAACCATAGCACTTCCAGATCACCTTGTATGTCTTTATTCGCTCCAAGAATCTCATCTTCAAAAGTTGTTTTTATTTTTAATCGATTAGGTTTGATCGTTTCGATTTTCAAGGTTTTGCTAAAGCTGGCTCCTCCGACATTTACTTTTGCCTGCCAATTTCCTGTGGGTGCCTCATCTGAAGTTGCTACTGTAAATCGATAGAAGTTATTTATTCCTTGAGTTTTGGTTTCTTGATACGTTACCTTGCCGTAAGGGTCCTTCAACTCGAATTTTACAGGATGTCCCTGTGGGAGTTTATTCGCATTATCATTGAGCATGAACGATAAGAACAAGGTATCTCCAGGTCGCCAAACACCTCGTTCACCATACAAATACCCTTTGATTCCTTTTTGCAGTCGAACACCAGCCACATCGAATTTACTCACTGATAATGCATTACCATCGTTCAGCTTTACATAGGTTTGTTGTTTTCCTGACTTGGCAATTGCAAAGTATGCTGGTCGATCAGCATCAAAACCTGTAATCCCTTCGGCATCGGTTGTGGCCTCACCCATCTCTTGCTGCTGATAGTTATAGAAAGTAACCTTGGCATTGGATACTGGGTTGGTGGTTACGATATCATTTACACTAACCATATAGGAATGGTTCAATCCCTTTTTGACCACAACTCCCAAATTGGAAGCCAGAATATTAGCGCTTAGCTTTCTATCTCTATAGTACGAATTGTCGCAAGGGTTGTCTCTCTCATTCCAATTGTACCCGTAATAACTTTCATAATAATATTGAGACGTATCCCAAAAACTCGACTCTGCTTCTTCTTCATCATAATTATCGGCAAGTTCTTCGATAGGAGTATCCTCTACTGCTTCTCCATCACAACGATATAGCGAGTATGCCTTTTTGTAGTTTAACTCTACTCGGTAAATAGCTCCTGGATCCGGAGTGATTAAGTCTTTAAGATCGATTGCAAAAGCATTCCATTTGCTAAGATTCAAAGAAGCATTTTCCTGAAGGTTGATCAGTTTTTTTGCTATTGGCCTTGCTACACTTCTCAAATTACTTGAGCCAGACAAATTGTTGTTTTGAAGGAACTGCAATACATTATCTTCAAATACTTTGATCACCTGTACCTCTACTGCACGAAGGTTAATTGCTTCGAAATTGAATTTCAGATTGTCTGAAGTTGGTAGAATAACACCACTCTGTAGTAATCGAATTTCCGGTTTGGGTTGCTGAAACGAAATGTTCTCTGTATAAGTGTTTTTTAGACGATAATCATCTGTACTTTTAATTCCTTCATGAATGGTAACCAATTGTGTACCTTTCAATTCTTTTTTGGGATAAGCTTTTAGTACATTTCCATTCACTACATATCGTAAATTGCTTTCATTTCCAACAGTTACCAATCCTCTGAAGTCCTGATTTTTTCGTAACGGGTCAGAGAAGTTAACCTCGATATATTGATCATCTACATTGGCCACAGATACACTGATTACTGAAAAATTATTCTTACCAGGTATAGACAGCACTCCCTCTCCTTCGGTATCAATATCCAAGGATTTGCCAGACCATTTTACTTCTACTTCAGAATCATCTTCAAAACGCTGTATACTATCAATTCTGAAACTAAATTGTCTACTTTTACTCCCAGATTCACTAAATTTTACGGATACCTTTTTTCCTTTTTGTGTTGCCGTTACCAATTGCTTCGCAATCTCAAAAGTCATTTGATCGCTAGAAGACAACGTACCGTCAATATATTGCCAATCCTTACTATACGACTGTAAGTTGTTGGTCAACACAGAAAATTGCTGTTTCAGGGTTTTAACTCCAAATACAAACTCACCATCAAGACCATCTTTGAGATCCTCAACCAAATCTTCCAGTTCCAAAGTAAATGTATATTGCGTATCTTCTTTAAATTGAGTTTCAGGTTGAAAGGATATTGTTCTGTTGTTCACAGCAATTACTTTACCTTTTACTCTGGGAGATACAGACAATAAATCACTTGGTAATTCTTGATTATCACTCCATCCTTCTATCGGGGTTTGTAAGACCACATACACCTGATCATATACCGAAATTACTCCAGAAGAGATATCTGAAATATACTCATGATACTTACTAAGTTCTGAGGCGTTGAATCTTGCCATTTCGGCCTCGTCCTTTTTCTTACAGGAAAAAATAAGTGTTACGAATAGTAATCCCCAAAGAATTCTAGAATACTGCATACAGATTGGATTTAGTTGACTTTATAAATGTAGTGTTTTTTGCTTTTCTATATGGTATCCCAATGTTTATAAATTAAGAACTTATATCCTAATCACATTTTTCAATAAAAATTGATTCCTTATCAATCTCTATCGCAGATATGTCCAAAATATTTGGATTACATCTACGGTAAGCATAAATTATCGACATATCGTCATAATCATATTCATCTGGGATAAATTCCTGATCTTCTTGATAACTATCGGGATCTAAATAAGCTCCTTTCTCTTCGTTAAACACATAAAACGATGGGATTGGATCTTGAAAAAGATGGTATTGCGGATTACAATATTTCACTTTTTCAATGTGATCTATAGTATTTGCCAATTCCCTGGCATATTGTATATCTTCTCCTTCCTCAGGTAAATCACTCCGTGTTATACCTGCGTTTTCATCAAAAAATAATTTGTTTTCCTTAAAAACTGCATAAAAAGAATCGACTGGTTGTGGCCCAATATAGTAGGTTATAAAATCATTATAATCCTCGATATTAAACCCTGTTGCTTCTATGTTTCCTAATTCTGGTTGCGCTGCAAAACGAATTTCCTTGGTATTTGTATCAAAAACTTCGACATGAAGTGGGCCAAAACAGTTGGCATCGTCATTAAAAACTTTTTTGAATGAATCCTTTCTTGATGTATCTATCCCCAGGAGAGTAGGTCCATTTTCAAAGCCGAAAAAAGCAATCCTAATTTTGTTATTTAAGTCACTATCTTTTCTACCATATACTTGAAAACCGCTTTCTTCCTGATGAGGAGTAAACACCACATTATGATCTCCAACATTTTTCCAACGCCCTATCTGTGCTCCTCCAAAGTAAAAAATAATGTATTTCCCATTTTCCAAGGCAACCAGGGTACTTCCTCCCTCTGGGTTACCCGACGGCATCCTATACATTCCTGTAATATCTTGTGCTATCATATTGGTAGTGGTAACGATAAACAAAAAGCACATCAATCCGTTCAACACTGTTTTCACAAAACAAATTTTAGTCCCCAAATTACTTCTAAATTGTTATTCAAAAGTACTAGGATTTTTTTACCCGTTTTACCCTGAAAACAGTGATTATAAGGTATAAATGTATCGTTAAGAACACAAAAAAACCTCCATTTCTGGAGGCTTTATAATTTTGTTTGTATACGTATTACTTTTTATAAATACCTATAGTGAGTTCACCTTTTGCATTCATTGTAGCTCTATACATTCCTTCGGTATTAAACTCCATAGACACATTACCTTTATGATCAATAGCAACAATACCTCCGGTTCCTCCAAGCTCTGTAAGCTTCTTTTGAATTACCTCTTTGGAGGCTTCTTCAAGAGATAATCCTTTATATTCCATCAATGCAGAGATATCATGAGCCACCATAGCCCGAATAAAGTATTCTCCCCAACCTGTACTAGACACTGCACAAGTCGCATTGTTGGCGTAAGTTCCTGCTCCAATAATAGGAGAATCTCCTATACGATTCCATTTCTTGTTGGTCATACCTCCCGTAGACGTCCCTGCGGCCAGATTCCCATGTTTATCCAACGCAGCGCATCCTACTGTTCCATATTTTGAATTTTTGATGACCGGATCATAAAAAGCAGTCGTTTTACTAGCTTCTTTTTCTTTCATTTTCTCTTTTACACGCTCCAAAGCTTTCATACGACTTTCCGTAAAGAAATAAGAAGGGTCCACAATCTCTAAATCTCTTTCTTTGGCAAAGACTTCAGCACCAGTACCCGATAGTAATACATGCGGTGAGTTTTGCATTACTTCTCTGGCTAGGTTGATAGGATTTTTTACCGTCTTTACCCCAGCAACAGCACCTGCATTAAGCGTACTTCCATCCATAATTGATGCATCCAATTCGTTAGTTGCGTCAGCCGTAAACACAGCTCCTTTTCCTGCATTAAACAACGGAGAATCTTCCAAAACATTAATGGTCTTTTCTACAGCTTCCAGACTAGTACCCCCGTTTTTAAGAATGGTGTGCCCAACTTTTATAGCCTCTTCTAATTTGGCTTTGTACGCTGCTTCTTTTTCTGGGGTCATATTTTTTTTCAGAATAGTACCCGCACCTCCATGAATAACAAGCCCGAAAGATTCTTCCGGGGTCTTCGTATTCACTTCTGAAGTATTAGCCACTAACGTTTCGGCAGTTTCCTTAGGCTGTTCTTTACAAGCCCAAAGCATTGCCAAACTTAATAAGACGATGATCTTTTTCATAATGAGTTAAATGTTAGAATAGTTTGTGTACACAGTAATCTACTAAAGCGATTCTTCCTTGAAAAAATCTAAAGGTTAAATGTATAATATTTCCTGCATTATCCTCAAGGCTTAAGGATTTATTTAACTCAAAATCACAGGGCTGCGGTATTCCTCCTTCAATCGCAATGTTGTCTGCATATAACGCATACTTTTTATCGCTGGTTAAAATAGGTTCTATTTTTCCTGCTATCATTGGCAATTGCCCTGATTTATTAATCACCAAAGATCCAAATCCTTCTGTTTTCTCAATAGTAACCTCAATATCCTCTTTGGGATTCATATTCGGGAACAGCACAGCGGGGTACTCTGGATGAGCAATCAAAACCGTATATAGTTTTCGGGTTCTAACCAATACATGTGCAATTCCGTTCTCGTCTGAGTTGCCCTCCAAATAAGTGGAGTTACCCGCCACCAATACCACTTTTGCATTCTTGACCGGGATCCCCGACTTGTCGACGATCTTTATCGAAAAGATAAAAGGCTTTGGACTGATCATGGTAGAGAGTTTCGACCATCTTCTCCTAAAAAAAGTTTGATCTTTTTTTATTTTTTTTTCGATAAGAATGGCTAATTCCTCCGGAGTTTTGGACTGAAGACTAACATAGCCCACTGTTTTCAGAATGCCGGGAATTTCAGTATCATCAAACCTAGCCGGTAAGATGTATTCTCGACTCTCCTGAAACGCACGTGCTTGCATCGAAACCCTCTCATGATTGGTCCATAGTTTTTCGTTATAAAAATTGGAAATAAACATCACCGTATATCTCGCTTTATTTTGATAAATATCTGAGAGGTACTCATATAAATTTTTACCCCACAGACTTGCCTCCTCAAAAGCATCATAAAACACTTTGATTCCTTTCTCTTTCAGGCTATTTGCAACTTCATCTACATATACCCTATTCTCTCCCGCAAAAGAGAGTGCCACATCATACTCATAGCTTTTATTCTTCATCACTGACTATTTTTTTAAACCTAAACCTATCCGTTTTTTTATCAAAAACCTTCTATACAAAATTACTTTCTTTATTTGGAATATTTCCAATTTTACTAGGAAAAATTCCAACAAAAGTTTTACTTTTAAACCGTAAAAAACCATACTCATGAAACCAAAAAAACACATCAAAGGACGAGGTGCTCAAGAAAAAGTACACAATCGATTTTCAGAAAATCACTATGAAATACGAGATGACTTTCTTAATTACTGCATTGCACAAGGTGATCCCATAAATAAGTTTGCCACCTCCTATATCGAAACCTTTCCTAAAACAATCGTAAACAAAGTAACCAGTCCCGATGTTGGCATGGCCTATTCATTGAATCCTTATCAGGGATGTGAGCATGGATGTGTTTATTGCTATGCACGAAACAGTCATGAATATTGGGGATATGGTGCTGGAATCGATTTTGAAAGCAAAATTCTGATCAAGAAAAACGCTCCAGAGCTTCTAGAGCAAAAATTAAAAAGCAAACGCTGGCAAGCATGTCCTATCTCCCTTTCTGGAAACACCGATTGCTATCAACCTGTTGAGAAAAAATTAAAAATAACCAGGCAACTACTACAACTATTTCTGAAATACAAACACCCTGTAGGTATCATCACAAAAAATGCACTCATCCAAAGGGATATGGATATCTTGTCTGAACTTGCCAAAGACAATCTAGTGGTTGTATTTTTATCCATCACCTCTTTACAAGAAGAAACCCGAAGAATATTGGAACCTCGTACAGCTAGCATAAAAAAACGATTGGAAACTCTTGAAAAACTTACTGCTATCGGCGTTCCTACCAATGTAATGATGGCTCCTATCATTCCTTCGATCAACAGTCATGAAATTCTACCACTTACTCACGAAATTGCAAAAAGGGGTGCAAAGAGCGTTGGATATACCGTTGTTCGGCTCAATGGAGCCATTGGTCAGATATTTACCTCGTGGCTGGAGAACACATTACCTGATCGAAAAGACAAGATTTTACATCAAATCATGCAATGTCATGAAGGGAATTTAAATGATAGTCAATTTGGAAGAAGGATGTCTGGAAGCGGTAAAATAGCGGATCAAATCCATCAACTTTTTGCACTTGCGCGAAAAAAGTACTTCCCAAAAAACGAAAGAATTCAATTGAATTGTGAATTGCACGCTCATCATAAAAATGGACAATTAAAATTATTCTAGAACAACTATCTATGCTTTTGATTTATAAATACATACATTTTTCATTTTATATTTTCTTTATTTTCTATTGGACGATAGTATGAAATTTTTGTATTTTTGGGCAACCAATTTAACGAAACACAAATAATTCATTTCCCAACCAAAACAACAACAATGAAAAGGAATTCAGTACCCCAAAAAATGACTTCTTAAGCACTCGATATTTCGAATTCTTATTGCATTCATGCACCAAGTAATTGTTAAACGTTAACATTATTACTTGAATTTACGATCTATACTCACGGATTTTTTTCCGTAGAATTTCAATAGCTATTTCTTCCCCTACAAATAGGTAAAGACATTGTTCTTTCCCTAAAAGTATTGGTTTAAGAATCAGTTCTCACTGATTCTTGAACAATAACCCCTGTTGGCGTAAACTACCAACAACCAAAAACTAAATAATCTTAAAACCTAAACACATGAAACGTATTTTTACATTTCTTGTCATTTCATTTTTGACAACCCCTTTTTTTGCCCAAACCCAAAAATATAAACCCAACCAACAAGTGCTTCATGCCAAAATCCTTGGTAAGGAATTCAAAGAAATTTCTCTTTTTGAAGTAACCACTGGAAAAACGAAAATCAACCTACCCAAAGAATTCAAAAATTTCTCCATCCTTTCGTTGAAGTCTGAGACCATGAGAAGCTTTGAAAAATCTACACCAGATGCTATTCACTTTTCCTTACCCAGCAAGCATTCTTCTATGCTTTTAGAATTAGTGAAGGTAGAACTAACTACAGATGATTTTTCTATCATTGAAATGCCATCAGGTAAAGTCATCAAACCTAATGCGACCCTTGTTCATTATCGAGGTATTGTAAAAAACAGTCCAAATTCTATTGCTGCAATAACCATTAGTAATGGTGAAATTTCGGGAATCATTAGTCTAGAAGATCAAGTCGGGAATTTAGTTCTTGGAAAATTGGATCATAGTAAATCACATATTCTTTATGAAGACAAGGATATTAGTCATTTGAATGACTTTGCTTGTCAAACCAAAGATACTCAACACAAATCCCCAGAGGATGATCACACAAAACAAGAACCATCGGCTAATCGCACTAAATGTCCTGAGATTTTCTTCGATATTGCCAATGATATTGTTCGGGATAAAGGAGGATCCCAAGGAGCTTCAAATTACATTCAGTCTGTTTTTAATCAAGTAGCCATTCTATATAACAATGAGGACGTCAACCTGAAAATCTCAGGGATTAGAGCCTGGACCTCTACAGCACCTTTTAATAATCTTGACAATTATCGTAGTTACCGCAACCAAAATGGTTTTAATGGAGATCTGGGTCATTTCGTAACCTACAACTACTCCGGTGGTGTAGCCTGGTTAAATGCTTTATGTGGATCGTATCGTTACGGGTTATCTGGGATTAATCGGAGCTACGATAATGTCCCGAGATATTCCTGGACTGTATCTGTAATCGCACACGAACTGGGACATAATTTTGGATCGAATCACACCCATTCTTGTGTATGGAACGGTAACAACACGGCTATCGATGGTTGTTACAACACCGAAGGCAGCTGTAGTCGACCTGGAGTACCATCAAACGGAGGAACGATTATGAGTTATTGTCATTTAACCAGTGTTGGTACTAACCTCAACAAAGGCTTTGGATCACAACCTGGTAATGTTATTCGTAGAACCATAAGCAGAGCCAGTTGTGTAGGTACTTGCGAAGGTGGAGGCAGTGATGAAGTCAGCTGTGCCGGAATCGAAGAATGGTCTGGCAATGTCAATTACACTGCCGGAGATAAAGTAACATACCAAGGTCGACTATTTGAGAGAACAGCAAACAACAGCTGGAATGACCTGGGGCAATGTAGTGATGATCCCTGTTTTGAAGTACCACAGTGGTCCTCGAATACCACATATAACCCAGGAGATTTGGTGGTCTATCAAGGCAATCTGTTTAGAAGAAACAATAACAACGGTTGGGATAGTTTGGGTTCTTGCGAGAACAACAACGATCCTTGTTTTGGCGTAGCCCCATGGTCTGAGGGCACCAACTACGGTGCAGGGGATCAGGTAGTTTATCAAGGCAACCTTTTTGAATGGAATGGAAGCGAATGGATAGAACTTGCTGCATGTGCGGGATCTTTGGCTTCGTTGCCCGGAACAGTATCTCTTATCGAAGATCAGGATGAGATAATTATATATCCAAATCCTGCCAAGGAATACATTCATATAGAACTACAAAACACTAACCATCCTAACACCATAATAATCATTAAAAATCTTCAGGGCAACGATGTGCTTTCCAAAAAAATAAACACCTTTTTTCCTGCTAAAAGAATTAAAGAAACCCTGTCGTTACAATCACTTGCTAGCGGAATTTACTTCGTAAAAGTGCTGTACGGCAACAACCAATTTACCAAGAAAATTACCGTAAACTAAATCAACAATAATTGCACTACGAGGGCATGTTTGGTAATACATGCCCTTTGTATTGCTTTCAAACACACATCAACATGACACAACTCAAAACACCAATTCTAGAGCACAGAAAAGTGCTGCTGCTGATCATTTTTTTGATCAATTCGATCAACTATCAAGGATATTCTCAAGAATTATTTGAACTCATACAAGAGGAAGATATCAAAGTGAATAGACTTGAACGCTTAGGGAATAAGTATTACAAAAACCGGGGAAAAGGAAAAGGTAGCGGTTATAAACTTTATATGCGAAACTTATATTGGGCCAAGAGAAATCAAAATGCCAATGGCCGTATCATTAGCAATCGAAAAGTGGTAGACGAGTCTAATAAATTTCGAAAACTCTGGAGTCAAAATGCCAATCCCGATCTAAAAAACAGCACCAAAAACAACGGATGGCAAGAGCTTGGTCCTTTCAGCTGGACACGTACAAGAAGTTGGTCGCCTGGATTAGGAAGAATCGTATCGATAGCTGTCGAACCTACTAATCAACAAATCATTTATGCTGGATCTCCTGGTGGTGGTATCTGGAAATCGGTAGACGCGGGACAAAGTTGGGAACCCAAAGGTGATCAAATGGTCAATATGTCTATCTGGGCCATTGCTATTGATCCCAACAATACCAATGTGGTATACCTTGGTAACGGAGCTGGACAAATTATGAAATCTACAAATGCAGGAAACTCGTGGACAGAGATTTATCGTGTAAACGGAGTACCGCGTACCATTCTTATCAGTCCCGCTAGTAGTCGTATCTTTATCGGAACAACCAGATCGCTATACCGCTCAACTGATGGAGGAAGTTCCTTTAGCCGAGTACTTAACGCAAGAGCAGAAGATGTAAAGTTCAAACCCGGAAACACTAATATCGTGTACTCCTGTGGGACCAGTTTTTATCGATCTACCAATGGAGGGGGTTCTTTCAGCAGAATAACGAGTGGAATCGTTTCTTCAGAACGAATGAAAATGGCCGTGACTCCGGCAAACCCTAATGCCATCTACTTAGTACAAAAAAGAGGAAGTAGTTTTGGATATTTATATCGGTCTCTAGACGGTGGATCTAATTTTAGTATACGATCAAGTTACAACACCGTTTCTACAAATCAGGTTTATTTCACTCAAGCATCAAGAGATATGGCGATTGCGGTATCAAACACCAATGTAAACGAAGTACATGTGGGTGGCATGAACTATTCTCGTTCATTGAATGGAGGTTCTAGCTTCACTACCCTTGCTGCCTGGAATCAACCCAATGACAGATCTTATGTACATGCCGATATTGAAGTCATCGACTATATCAACGGAACCCTATACATAGGAACTGATGGTGGAATTTTTAGAAGTAGGGATCGAGGCGATAATACTACAGATTTAACCCAGGGAGGACTAGCTGTGAGACAATACTACCGAATCGGAAACTCTGTTACAGATCCCAACATGATTGTTGGAGGAGCCCAGGATAATGGGACTAATATCATGAGCGGATCTAATCGTCGATTTAAAGAATGGTTGGGAGCCGATGGGATGGAATGCTTTGTAGATCATAAAAACAGTAACGTGGTGTATGGTACTACCCAATTCGGAAACTTATACAAGAGTACCGACAAAGGGAACAGTATCGGAAGCATCAGTAAACCGGGAGATTTTAGCGGAGAATGGGTTACTCCTTTTATGAATGATCCTATTGACAACAAAAAGATTTATGTTGGTTATCGAAATTTATACCGAAGTAATGATGGTGGAAGAAGAGGTAGTTGGAGAAATATAACCAGCAATATCAATCTACCAGGCAATTTGGATGAAATGGCTATTGCTGCTTCAAACAACAACTACATCTATATCGCTGAAGAAGGGCGCGTATGGAGAACCAAAAACGGGCAAAGCAACACCCCAACGTGGACAGAAGTAAGTAATTTCAGAGGAGATGTCAATTTTATCACAGTAGATCCCAATAACCCTGAACGCGTAGCTATTGCCGCCACAGGATCAAGAGTATATGTATCCAATAATGCTGGAAATTCCTGGACCAATATCCGAGGAAATCTGCCTAACATTTCTGCCCAATGCCTGGTGTTTGATGATACTTCGGCAAACGGGTTGTATGTAGGTATGCAATCTGGTGTGTATTATACCAATGATAATCTGAGCTCCTGGGTGCCTTTCTCCACCAATTTACCAGGAGTACAAACGACCGATCTTGAAATCCACCATCCAACTAGAAAACTACGTTTGGCAACCTACGGTCGTGGGATATGGGAGTCTGATCTATATGATGAGCAAACAGATCCTATCGAGATCAACCCACCGAGTGATCTAACTGCAGAAATTGCTGAAAAGGACGTTACCTTGACCTGGAAAGACAATTCTACCAACGAAAATGGATTTACTATCCAAAGAAATGATGGATCTGGTTTTGAGCGTATAGATTTTGTGGGTAGAGGGGTACAAACCTATGAGGATAAAAACCTAGAAAACGGAAATTATTCTTACCGGGTTAGAGCCTATGACAGTGATAGCTATTCTGATTTTTCCAATACTACCGAAGTGGTAATCGGCGATACCAATCCTCCTAATGTTCTGGACAATTGTACAGGGTGTACCGTATACGATACCAATAGTGAAGAAACCGGAAATGCAGATCACGCCAAACAAAGAGCTGCCGATGGTGATCCTAATACCTATTGGCACACCAACTGGTATGACGACAATAGCTCACAACCTCACTTTATTGCCATCGATTTTGGAGAACAAAGAGAACTGGTAGGATTCTCCTATTTAGGTCGCCAGCAAGGCACTACAGGAATGGTCAAAGACTATATCTTATTTGGATGGGATGGATCTAGCTGGCAACAACTCTCTACGGGATCTTTTCAAAAATCTACGTTGAAGCAAAGTGTAGAGCTCAATAATTTCAGCTGTCGTTATGTTTACTTCAGGGCACTTTCTGAAGTCGACGGAAAACGATGGGCATCGGTTGCAGAACTAAGTTTCAAATACCTGGCTCCATCTGCCAGAAACTCTATTACCAACAAGCTATCTGAAAATACTCCGCCTCCTGTTGTCGATCTAAAAGACTTCGATGGGATCATAGTATATCCTGTTCCTTTCAGAGATCACCTTACCGTGAAAGGAATTACTTCAAAAAAAGAAGTACGTTCGATACAACTGATCGGAAGCAATGGCGTTGTACAACCGATTAAAGTAGAGGTCACAGAACAGGGCATACAACTAGACGCGCACGCACTCTCTAAAGGGTTCTATATTCTAAGAATCCAAAAAGACGGAGTAGAAAAAAGTGTAAAAGTCTTTAAACAATAAACTTAACCAACTTCGCTATATTAGACTGAAGCAAAAAGCCGGAAGATATTCGTTCTTCCGGCTTTTGTATTGGATATGTATTTTAGGCTTTACCTTCCCATTCCTGATAGAACTGAGAAAGGTATTGCTCCATAAAAGCGTGGCGTTGTTCTGCTATTCTTTTTCCAGCCCTGGTATTCATCCGATCTTTAAGCAAAAGTAGCTTTTCGTAAAAATGATTGATAGTGGGTGCTGTAGAGTTTTTATACTCTTCTTTGGTCATGTTCAAATTAGGTTCGATTTCTGGATCATAAAGCGCCCTGTTCTTGAATCCGCCGTAATTAAAACATCTTGCAATTCCTACAGCTCCAATAGCATCTAATCGGTCTGCATCTTGTACAACCGCTAATTCTGGAGAAGTGAACTTTTGTGTTGTATTTCCACCTTTAAAAGAAATGTTTTCGATAATCGCTACAACATGGTTTACTACATCTTGGGCAACTCCTAATTCAAAAAGAAACTCACTTGCAACTTTGGGCCCAACAGTTTCATCTCCATTATGAAACTTAGAATCGGCAATATCATGCAGTAATGCTCCTAAAGCAACAACAAAAGTATCAACATCTTCTTCTTTGGAAATTAACAACGCATTTTTGTATACTCGTTCTATATGAAACCAATCATGCCCTCCTTCTGCTCCTGCAAGCGTATCTTTTACAAAAATGATGGTTTTTGAAACAATTTCTTCATTAGTCATTGTGACCGGTATTTACTTCACCACTGCAGGTTCCACCCATTTGAATTGAAAGACATCTTGTGGGATTACCAATCGCTCATTGATTCGCTGCATTCTAGCAGGTAATTTCATTACAAAATCACGAGCTCTCTCTGCTTCGTCGGTAAGATCTAATAACTTATCGATCTCCCACTTATCAATGAGTCGTTGCATGATATCTATATAATCCTGAGAAGTGTATACTCCTAATCGTTGAGCTGCATAAGAAAATTCTTCAAAAGCAGATCCTATACTTTCTCCTGACTCTCTAAGAAAATGCGCAGGCATGACAATATTCTTTTTCATCATGTCACTAAAAGCAAGCATCATTTGACTCGGATCTACTTCAAAAATATTCTTTACAAACTCGCTATACGCGTTAAAATGCCTCATTTCATCTCCGGCAATAATCTTACACATTTTTGCCAAAGACTTGTTTGAATATTGTTTAGCCATTTTTGCCACACGGTTGTGCGAAATATATGTTGCCAATTCCTGAAAACTGGTATACACAAAATTCTTATAGGGATCCTGATCTGTTCCGATATCAAAACCATCATTGATCAAGTGTTGCGTGGTGCGTTCTACTTCTCTCATGTTCACACGTCCCGACAGATACAAATATTTGTTCAAAGTATCCCCATGGCGATTCTCTTCGCTAGTCCAAAAGCGTGTCCATCGCGACCATCCGTTTCCTCCTTCTTGCTGATTGATGCCTTCGACATCCATCAACCAAGATTCGTAGGTAGGTAATGCTTCTTCGGTAATGGTATCTCCTACCAGTACTACCCAAAAATCATAAGGAAGTTCTTTGGCCAATTCTCTTAGTTCTTTTACCTCATCAAAAAAGGTATCCTCATTTTGAGAATCCGGTAAAAAATCGGTGGGTTGCCACACCTGATCTATCGGGATCAGGAATTTTTCGATAAATGCATCTATCTTCTTTTCCAACAGTTGCATTACTTCTAGTCTAATATTGTCTAAAGCCATTACATTAAGTGTATTATGTTCTTACTCCTTGGGTTACTCGTTCTTCTACAGTTGCAATCACCTCTGCAACATTTTTGCGATCTACTGGGAGGGGTTCATGAACATCCAAGGTTAGGTGAATGCCAACTCCCATAGGGAAATTTCCGAATCGTACCAGTTTCCAGCTGTTGTTGATCGTTACAGGAACCACCAACGCCTCTGGTGCATATTTGAATAACATCTTGAGTCCGGTTTCTGCAAATTTCTTTGGTTTCCCAGTTCTACTTCGGGTTCCTTCAGGAAAAATAACCGCTGCAAACTTATTTTCTGCCACAAACTTGGCAAATCTTGTCAACTCTGGAATTGATTGTTTTGGATTTTTTCTATCGATCAACGCATTACCCCCATGACGAAGGTTAAATGAAATACTTGGGATTCCTTTGCCTAATTCTATCTTAGAAATGAACTTGGTTTTGTGCGTCCGCATAAACCAGATGATCAAAGGAATATCAAACATACTTTGATGATTCGAAACAATGATTTTTTCTTTGTCTTTGGGCAAGTTTTGCTTGTTACGATAACTAAATCTCACTCCCAAAATCATCAAACAACCTAAAAGGCATAAATTCATGAGGTTTACCATTCTTCGGTGAGCTCTAGGACCAATACGAACAGCAATCCATTGTAGTGGATGAAACACCACCAAAGTAAGCCCGAAAAAGAGGTAAAACAATACGCTTAACGGATAAGACAGTATCTTTTTGATCAATTCCATTTTTATTATTGTGTGAATGCCTAAAGACCATTACTTGTATCTTTTAGGACGGTGCAATGTCTGATATTATTTTTAGTTGAGCAACTGTTTAACAGACTAAATTATTGCGTTCAAAAAATAAAAAAACCGCCCTACATGACAGAGCGGTTTTTAATCTTATTTTGCACAGTATTTTTAGCAATGCTCGTTGTATGCGTCCATTAAGTTTTCTGCAATCATTTCTGCAGGTCTTCCTTCGATATGGTGACGCTCTAACATGTGCACCAATTCTCCATTTTTAAATAATGCCATAGAAGGAGAAGATGGTGGAAACGGAACCATAAACCCTCTGGCTTTGTCTGTTGCCTCTCTATCTACACCTGCAAATACGGTTACCAGATTATCTGGTTTTTTATCATTATTTAAAGAAGCTTTTGCTCCCGGACGCGCATTTGCTGCAGCACAACCACAAACAGAGTTTACAACTACCAGTGTTGTCCCTTCTTTTGCCATTGCTGTCTCTACCGCTTCTACTGTGTGTAATTCTTCAAAACCAATATTGGTCAAATCTTCGCGCATTGGTTTTACTAAATCTGCTGGATACATATTTCTTTTTATTTTTTTGTTTACATTTCTATACAAAGGTACAAATTATGTACCACATATGGTTACCTGACATGTAGTCGTTAATTGATCAATTCCCCAACAATATTCCTTGATAATGAGTAACAAAAAATCATAAGTGTGGACCAATATTGTAATAGAATAAATTAGGTTTTGGATAATTAGGATTATCTTTACCTCTCAAAAATTGCAACGGAATGATCAAATGGCTTGCCACCTTATTAGGGTATATATTTTTTAGGTTTCCCGGAGCCGTTCTTGGATTTATATTAGGAAGCCTTTTGGATACAACCTCTATTGGTAAAGGTGATTTCAAAACGGTTTTTTCTGATCAACCTAAAGTCACACCTGCCGATTTCGAGTTGAATCTTTTATCGCTCTCCTCTATCGTGATCAAGGCAGACGGAAGAGTCAACCAAACCGAATTGGATTATGTGCGCCGCTATTTTGTGAGTGCCTATGGGAAAGAAAGAGCCAATGCCACCTTTAGAACATTTAATGAAATCATTAAAAAAAGGGAGGTGTCCGCTCCACGAATATGCATGTATATTAATCAGCATACTCGCTATCCTTCGCGAT
Organism: Aquimarina sp. AWH4_224; assembly: GCF_056160245.1. NCBI lineage: Bacteria > Pseudomonadati > Bacteroidota > Flavobacteriia > Flavobacteriales > Flavobacteriaceae > Aquimarina > Aquimarina sp. AWH4_224. Next base: position 316,143 of record NZ_JBSWWU010000007.1, read on the forward strand.
TACAAATTCTTCATTTTTTATTTGGGATTGCCAATGCCGATGGCAGCATCAGTTCGTCTGAAGCTTCAGAAATACAGAAAATAGCTGGTTTCTTAAGAATCAATGTTCGGGATTTTGAAAGTATTAAAGCGATGTTTTTCAAAACAGGAGATCATGCGTACAAGATTCTTGAAATCGAAAAAACAGCTACTGATTCTGAAGTGAAAAAGGCCTATAGAACCATGGCAAAAAAGTATCATCCCGACAAATTGCAGCATATGGATGAAGTGTATAAGAAAGGGGCCGAAGAAAAGTTCAGAGAGGTACAAAAAGCTTATGACGCCATAAAAAAAGAACGTGGTATTAGTTAGATTTTAAAACAACCTTCTCCATAGGGCTTTCAAAAACAATAGATTTGGCAAACTGGTTGTAATTTTGATTTCTTCCCAAAGGGTAGTTTCCTCGTCCAAAAATTTTAGAATTTTACGACTGTCATTTTTCTTAAATAATATGGAGAACAATCGGTGTCCGAACCCGTTATTTTTGTACAACACGTCCAAAAACAACAGATCGTAATACCAAAATCGAGTTCTTTTTTCAAATTTTGATAGGTCTGTATTGCTTTTGATATAGGCTACCAATCGTTTCGTCTTTTTTGAAGAAATCGCAAAGGTGTATCCAGTACTTGCTTTGGTCCATCCTCCTGCAGTACCCATATGGATGATATTAGTACTATTGGATTTTTTGAATTCATACGAAGTCATCGGGATGCATCCCTTTTCTTTTTCTACAATTTGATAGTTCTTGATTCCTTTGCTATCTAAATAGGTTACAATAGCTTCTTCGTACTCTTTTTCTTCCAATAAATCTTCAGAAAACAGGGTGTATTCAAACAGAGCTTCTTGTTTTGAAGTAGGCAGCACATACATAAACCGGGTATTCCCTTTTTGATCCACCGTAAAGTCCATAAAAGTGGCTTCCTGATCATCAAAAGCATCTGTTTCGGTTTTAATAAACCAACCCAAAAAATGTTGATTCAATAAGGGAAACTGCTGTTGCTTTTTATACGCATCGGATAGAATAACGCTATTGAATACTTTACCTGCCTGATAGGTGGTCTGATCTGTAACAACCTCTGCATAAGATCCTTTTTCATTTAATGCAACAAGGGTCTCTTTGGCAATCCTTACATTGGTTTTTGAAGCTATTTTTTTTAAGATAAAATCATAGAAATCCTTTCCTCGAATCATCTTATACTGATATGGCAAAATAGCTGTGTGTTCTTTGTAGGCAGTGCTTCCGAAATAGATATTATCCCACCTTTTGTGCAATATAGCATCCCAATCTCCATCTTTGAGATCCCAATAACACCAAGTACGATCATTTTGATCTTTGGAAACTTTATCGATCAGTAATATGGAATGATCATCGAAGTAAGGATCAGACACTAACCTATAGGCAAACATAAGGCCAGACGCTCCCATACCCGTAATGATGTAATCATATTTTTGCATTCAGAACAATATGAAAATGGAAAAGAAGACCAATATAGCAATAAAAATATGTACCGAGATCGTGAAACGAAACATGTTCACCATTTTTTGAAATAAGAACTGAACAATACATGCCGTTACCAACCAACCCACATAATTTTGAAATGGAGCAATTCCTCCTTCAAATTCCCAAAAATCAAATCTAGGTGCCGAGAACTCCATGACCACATCCAGCAATACCATAATTATTGCTCCCAATGCTGACGAAATCAAGATAGGATCAACAATTTTCTTTGCTAAAGCGGCACAACAATACGTTAAGATAGCCCAATTCACCCCAATCATCCAAGGTACACCATACACTTTTGGGCCTAGGTTCTTACCATACTCATAAACTCCAAAAATCAATCCGGTATTGACACCAATAATTTCGGCAATCATACCAATACCAAAAGGAATACACAACGCATATATCAATTTCAGATTAAAATCAGCATTCCAAAGAATTAAAAAAAGGTATATCGACAAATGGAGCCAGGTCAGCGATAAAAACCATGTTTCATACCCCATAAGAATTCCTAAAATCCCAGAGATGGTAAATAACCAAACAACAACGATGGAATATCTAAGTTTTCTATTTGGGGCCATTCTTATCATTTTTTAGTGTCTTTTGAAATGAGTTCTGCAACTATCTTCCCGGATAACAAGCATAAGGGGATCCCTCCTCCTGGATGCACGCTACCACCACAGAAGTACAGTTTCTTAATCTGTTGAGAAAAGTTAGGATGCCTTAAAAAAGCTGCGTATTTATTATTACTAGACGAGCCATACAAAGACCCTTGATAGGATTGTGTTCTTTCTTCGATAGCACGCGGATCTAGAATAGACTCGGTCTCGATGATTTGCTCAATATCTCTCTGCAAAACTCTAGAGAGTTTCTTCAAAATATTTTTTTTGGCCGTTGCGATGATATGATCCCAATCCTGGCCATCATTTCTAGGAACGTTAATCATTACAAACCAATTTTCGCACCCCTCTGGTGCATCATTGGGCTCATTTTTTGCGGTAATATTAATGTATACAGTCGGATCGTTACCAACTTCTTTCCGGGTAAAAATACAATCGAACTCTTCTTTGTAATTTTCGCTAAAAAATATATTGTGAAGATCCAATTCTGGAAATGTTCCTTTGATTCCCCAATAAAATATCAATGCCGAACTCGATCGTGGTTGTTGTAGTGTTTTTTCTGGAGCTTTACAATCAGGAAGCAACTTTCGATATGTAGGAACTATATCCATATTAGAAACTACCACATCAGCATCAATACGTTTCTCCCCAACAAAAACTCCTTCTGCACTATTATTTGCAACAGCTATTTGCGTAACCTTTGCATTGAAATTAAACACCACTCCCAAATCTTGAGCCAGACGATATAGACTATGAGCTATGCTATACATTCCTCCTTCTGGAAAAAAGGTACCATAGTATTGTTCCAAATGTGGAATCATAGACATGATTCCTGGAGTTTTGTATGGATTAGAACCATTGTAGGTGGCAAAACGATCAAAAAACTGAACCAATCTACGGTCTTTAAATTTTTTTGAATTCACTTTATGCAACGTTGCACCTATATCCAGCTGTCCAACATGAGTTATTGCCTTTATCGTATCTGCTGATAAATAGGTGTTTAATTTATGGAGAGATTTCTCAAGAAATAAAGAGGATGTTAAATCAAATTTCTTTTTACTACGATCAAAATAATCTTTGATAGTTTGAGCTTCGACTTCAAAAGCTTCGGCGGCAGAAGTTGCAAATTTATCAATATCGGCATGTGCCGTAAATCGGGTATCATCCTCATAGAAGTAGTTACAAACGGTCTCTTTTTTTACATAAGAGAAATATGCCGACATGGGTTTGCTGGATACCGTAAATAATTCTTCTATAAACTGAGGCATTGTAAACAAGGATGGACCACAATCAAAACGATAACCTTTTTCTCGAATTTCTGCCAATTTACCTCCTGCACTTGGATTGGTTTCGAAAACCTCAACATCAAAATTTGCACTTTGCAGTCGAATTGCTGTTGCCAAACCAGCAATGCCAGCACCTATTATTATCGCTTTTTCTCTTTTCATAAATTTATGACGATCACTCAAAATTCCGTAATATTAGGGTCTTTTACCGCATAGGCATTTCATTTTTTATATATCTTTAACACGTGTTGTAGCTGTTATGATCAAATCCATTATTTTTCCGTTAATAATCCTACTATTTCAGGTATCGTTATCCGCACAAGATTCGACTAACACTGAGTCTCCAAAAATCATTAGTAAACTGAAGTTAGGATCCTCGATTGAATTCGACTCAAAGAGCATCAAATTTGTAAAAGTTATGGAGGATTCAAGATGCCCAACAGGAGTATCTTGCATGTGGGAAGGGCAGGCAAAAGTGCAGATTGAAATCTATGAAAATGGAAAGCTACTCGAAACGAAGGAATTAATTTTTGGTAAGACGAACATTAATCCCAAAAAACAAGAGGTAGTTATGCCCCATGAGGATAAAACAGTTTATGCATATACAATTAGTCCATACCCTGCCAATCAACAACCCATCCCCAAAGCAAACTATTATCTAGAATTGATCATCAAATAAACAGCTAAACAATAATGTTGCCAACCCTTTTATTATTCGCACTGTATGATTTCTAATACTGGAAAGGCTCATATTGCCTTATTGAGTGTAAACATTGTTTATGGTGCCAATTATTTAATCGCCAAAGGGTTGATGCCTAACAAAATGGAAGCCTCTGCATTGGTATTTCTTCGTATAGCGGGAGCTGGGATTTTATTTTTTATTCTGAAAACATTTATCAAAGAATCCGTAGATCGAAAAGATATTCCTAGACTTGCGCTATGTGGTTTTTTGGGAGTAGCTACCAATCAGTACTTCTCGATGAATGGTTTAAGCCTTACCTCTCCGGTAGATGCTGCCATCATCATTACTGCCATGCCTATTTACACGGTGATTATAAGTCGTTTTTTACTGAAAGAGCCTTTTACCTCGAGACGAGTACTCGGGATTACTATTGGAGGACTAGGAGCCATATTGCTTATCTACTTAGGAAATTCTGGATTGGGTACCGGGTCGATTAAAGGAAATGTTTTTATTGCCATCAACGCCCTGGCTTTTGCTTTTTATCTGGTGATTGTAAAACCTATGATGTCTAAATACAAACCCGTTACCGTGATCATTTGGACCTTTTTGTTTGGGTTTATATTCATGTTCCCGTTATGCATTTCTCCCTTACTAAACACTGACTTTGCTGCTTTTGAATTTACCAATTGGATATCGCTAATCTATGTTGTCGTTGGGCCCACCTTTCTTGCTTATTTACTCAACATGTTTGCGTTGCAGTACGTGAAACCAACGGTATCTAGTAGTTATATCTATGTGCAACCTGCGGTAGCTATGATTTTGGTTGCATTGGTGTCGTATTTGGTAGTAGATAGCCAGTATCAAGGAGATATTACCATCTCAAAATTACTTTGTTGTATCCTTATTTTTATGGGAGTCTACTTGATTAGCAGTGGCCCTTTACCTTGGAAAAGAAAGCCTAAAAATTAATGGCAGCCACAACCACCATCATCGCATCCCCCTTTATTCTTTTTCTTAGCTGAAGACCAGGAAGGCTTCCAAAAGAACTTTTTGATCAAAAATCCCACTGCGACCGCAAATACCAGAAGTACTAATATGTTTTGAATTATAACATTCATATAAAATAGGTCGTATAAAGATACGAAACCTTAAGTGATTTATTTTAAAATTTGATACGCAATCAACGCTACAACATAGGCCAATCCACTCATAAAAAACAACTGAATAGTAGGCCATCTCCAACCGTTGGTTTCCCTTTTTACGATCGCCAACGTACTCATACATTGCATCGCAAAAGCATAAAACAATAACAGAGATATTCCACTAGCAAAATTAAACACTGGTCTTCCTGTTTTTTCATGTACTTCGGCAGCCATTCGATTTTTGATGGTTTCTTCTTCATCGCTCCCTACGCTGTAAATCGTAGCCAACGTTCCTACAAATACTTCTCTGGCTGCAAAAGAACTTATGATCCCAATTCCTATTTTCCAGTCATATCCCAAAGGAGCCACCAAAGGTTCTATCCCTTTACCAGCATACCCAATAAATGAATGCTCTAATTTATAAGACACGATTTCGTTTTCAAGTTCTTCACCAGAAAGATCACTATGCGCAGCAGTAACAATCTCTTCGGCTTTATTAAACTTATCATTAGGACCAAAGCTTGCTAATACCCACAAAATAATCGAGATCGCCAAGATGATTTTTCCTGCTCCAAATACAAATGCCTTGGTTTTTTCGATCACGTTAAAAATTACATTTTTAAACAATGGCACTTTGTATCCTGGCATTTCGATAACGAAATACGACTTGCTTTTTATTTTAAGAACTTTATTCAGTATCCAAGCCGCTCCTACAGCAGCACCAAAACCTAAAAAATAAAGGAACATTAAGGTAAGACTTTGATATCCAAAAATCCATCCAACCTTTTCGTCTGGGATCACCAATGCGATAATGATTAAATACACTGGTAATCTGGCAGAACAAGTAGTAAACGGAACTACCAAGATCGTTATGAGTCGTTCTTTCCAACTTTCTATATTTCTGGTAGCCATTACTGCAGGAATTGCACATGCTGTTCCCGATACCAAAGGCACTACACTTTTTCCACTCAATCCAAATCTGCGCATTCCTCTATCCATCAAAAACACCACACGGCTCATATAGCCACTTTCTTCGAGAATAGAGATAAATAGAAATAAAAATGCAATCTGCGGGATAAAAATCACAATACCTCCTAAACCAGGTATGATCCCATCGGTAATCAGATCCACAAACGGTCCTGCGGGTAATACCGATTTGGTGGCTTCACTAAGCCATGCAAAAGCTTCGTCGATCAAATCCATGGGATAGGACGACCAGTCATAAATGGCTTGAAAAATCAATAATAGAATTCCGAAGAAAATAAAATAGCCCAAAAACTTATGGGTAAGTACTCTATCTAATCGTTCTCTAAGTCCCGTGGCTGCTTTTTCGTCTACAGTAACTCCTTGTTTGAGCACATTATTGATAAACTGGTAACGTTTGATCGTTTCCTTTTGCTGTAGTCGTTTGAGTTCACTTTCAGATTTAATCTGAAAATCCGGAGAGATATCCAATTCTTGTTTATCTACTTTTCTGAAATTGACATCCTGAGTAATCACCAACCAAAGTTTGTACAAAGACTGGTTAGGGAACGCTTGTTGTAATCTTTCAAAATAATCTGGTGCAAAAGAAAGTGCATCTACACAAGGGGATTTGGGCAAAGATGCATAGGATTCGATCATTTTTTTTAACTCATCGATTCCTTGCTTTTTTCTGGCACTTACCAAAGCTATTTTGGTATTCAATTCTTTTTCTAACCGTGGAATATCCAAAGAAATTCCTCTTCGCTGCATACGATCAGCCATATTGATTACCAAAATGGTAGGAATCTCCAAATCTTTGATCTGTGTAAACAGCAATAAGTTTCTTTTTAGATTTTCAACATCAGTAACCACCACGGCCACATCTGGAAAATCTTTATCTTTTTTGTTGAGTAACAACTCAATTACTACATTTTCGTCTAGCGACGATGCATTCAAGCTATAAGTACCCGGTAAGTCCAGGATATGCGCTTTTACTCCTCTGGAGAGTTTGCAAATCCCTTCTTTTTTTTCTACCGTTATTCCGGGATAATTCCCTACCTGTTGATTGAGTCCTGTAAGTAAATTAAAAACCGAAGTTTTTCCTGTATTTGGGTTTCCTATTAGTGAAACTTTAATCTGCTTAGCCATAAAAAGAAACTACCTTTATAAAATTTGAACTTCGATTTCTGCTGCCACTTCTCTACGGATTGCAAGATGGCTGCCATTGATATTGAGATACATTGGACAACTAAAAGGAGCTGTTTGTAGTAACTGTACCTCGTTACCCGGAAGACATCCCATTTCTAATAATTTTAACGGTATCACATCGGTGGGAATCTCCTTAATCAAGGCTCGCTGACCTTTCTTAAGATGGGCAATAGTAGTCTTCAAAAGCTTATTTAGATTAATTTTAAACTAGGCAAAAGTACGGAAAAAAACCTAGTGCAAATGCTAAATTCTTCAAAATAAAAGGGAGAAAGTGGCCTATTCTGAGGGGTTTTCTTGCTTTAATACTTTAATATCTTCAATCAAGCGATCAATTTCTTCAGGATTGGTACCATCATAAAACCCTCGTATGCGTTTCTTTTTATCTACTAATACAAAGTTCTCGGTATGTACCATATCATAGGGGCCACCATCGCCATCTGATTTGGCTGCCAGATAGGATTTGCGGGCCAGATCATAAATCTGTTTTTTGTCTCCTGTTACCAGATTCCATTTGCTGTCGTCTACTCCCTTTTCTATAGCATATTTTTTTAATCGAGCTACGCTGTCAATTTTGGGAGTGACACTGTGGGATAGTAACAATACCTCCTGATCATCTTTAAGTCGATCCTGAATCTCTTTCATATGCCCAGTCATAATCGGGCAAATGGTTTGGCAAGTCGTAAAGAAAAAATCAGCTACATAAATACGATCTTTGTAATCCTCTTGAGTAATGGTTTTTCCGTTTTGATTGGTCAATTTGAAATCGGCGATCTTATGATACTTGCGCACATATTGCACCGTACTATCAACCAGTTCGGTATTTACCATTTCTGGTGCATATACCTGTAGCGTTCTTTTGGGTTTAAGAATGGTATAAATGATACTGATGATTATTGCAGATAGTATGAAGAGTACTACGGCAAAAAACTTATACTTTGAAAAAAACTGAAGCATACTCATTTTTCTGGCTGCAAAAATACGAGGATTATCCTGTATTTGTGTTTTCTTTTTCATTAAAAAAATACTAAATCTGGTGATATCGAGGGTAGATTTTTTTTATATACCTCTTAAAAGGTTACTTTTGCGTGATTAAATTTTGAATACGACCTAATGAGTCCATTTTTTGTAAAAGCCATTCAGTTACTACTGAGTTTATCGATCCTAATCGTTTTGCACGAGTTAGGGCATTTTATACCTGCCAAATTATTTAAAACCCGAGTAGAGAAATTTTTCCTCTTTTTTGATGTGAAATTTGCGCTCTTTAAGAAAAAAATTGGTGAGACCGTTTATGGTATCGGTTGGTTGCCTTTGGGTGGTTATGTAAAGATTGCCGGGATGATCGATGAAAGTATGGACAAAGAGCAAATGGCTGGACCACCTCAACCTTGGGAGTTTCGATCCAAACCGGCTTGGCAACGATTGATCATTATGCTAGGGGGAGTTACTGTAAATATCATCCTTGGATTTTTGATCTATATGGCCATCATTTTTACATGGGGTACGAACCATGTAGGATTTGATGACTTACCACAAGGGTTTGCTGTTGCGGATTCGTTTAAAGAGTTAGGATTTAAAGATGGGGATCGTGTGATGGAAGTAAATGGTGAAACGCTGGAAGATGTGATCCAAATCAACCATTATCTGTTTATGAGGGATGTAGAAAACATCACCGTAATGCACCAAAATGGACAAAAAGAAACATTGTCTATTCCTGAAGATATCGGAACGACGATGTTTGAATCTGGAGTACTACGCCCATTCTCCCCTATTGCTGAACCTGTATTGGATAGTGTAGTAGCAGATACTCCTGCAGATAAAGCAGGATTATTAAAAGGAGATCGCATCGTAAGCCTAAATGATCAAAACGTGGTCTATTGGAACGATTTTAATCGATTGAAAAGAGCGGATACTACTAATTCGGCATTAAAGATAACTTATCTAAGAAACGGAGCAGAACAAACCGTAATGGTAACTCCAAACGAAGATGGTGTGGTTGGGGTATATCCTAAAGCAAACTTTGAAATCCAGAAAAGACAATACAGCTTTACCGAAAGTATCTCTGCAGGTTTTGATTTTGGATATTGGACGCTGCATGACTATATCGCACAATTTAAATATGTATTTACCAAAAAAGGCGCTAGCCAGGTAGGTGGTTTTGGTGCCATAGGAAATCTTTTCCCAGATGCCTGGAACTGGAAAGCCTTTTGGGGTACTACCGCTTTTATTTCTATTATTTTGGCTTTTATGAACATCTTACCGATTCCTGCATTGGATGGTGGACATGTGATGTTTTTACTGTATGAAATTATTGCAGGAAGAAAACCAAATGATAAATTTATGGAGTACGCCCAACTTGTTGGTTTTATTATTCTTATCGCCTTATTATTATTTGCTAACGGAAATGATATCTATAGAGCGATCACAGGAAAATAATAAAAATTAAAAAAATCTTTTTGAGAATCAAAAATTAGTATATATTTGCACTCGCAAAAGAGAAATACTAAGTATCTTTGCAAACATAAATTCCTCCTTAGCTCAGTTGGTTAGAGCATTTGACTGTTAATCAAAGGGTCCTTGGTTCGAGCCCAAGAGGGGGAGCTTAACACTCAAAGAGTTACGAAATATAATCGTAACTCTTTTTTGTTTTTAGGGTGTTTTCATCAAAGTTTGCTTGCATTTTGCTTGCACTACGAGGTTTTATATGAATAATTATGATCTCATTTGATCAGAATTTGAATTAGATGGTGTTTTGAAATTATAGAATAGTCGTTTCAACTATTTTGCTTATTCAATATTAGTATATTCAATTAATAATTATAAAAAACACTGATACTTCTAGCTAAAAGGTTTTAATTGTTTTATTCCATTAATCACATCTTTATTATCGCATAACCTCATCAATTTAGCATTTAGTTTTTCAGTATACTCAAATGACACCAGTCCTTTTTTAACAAGTTCCAAATCCTTAACAATTTCTCCAATCGTTACAATGGCATCTTGATTTTGAAGACTTTTCTCCTCTGAAGTTCCTATACGTTGTAAATGATCTACATCTCCACCTACTTTTTTATATAGTTTTATATGATTTTCTGTGATATTCATCTTTTTATTAAACTTTCTTGTATATCTGCTATTTTATAAACATTAATCTAAATTCCAATATACATCATTCATAGTTTCAGGGTCATCAGTCCCGGCAGCATTCCGCAACCAATTATCCTCATCGTAATGGCTTGAGGAATTAAAATCGACTTCATTATCTTCTTCTCTAAAGCCGGTGGGATTTTTATGTACAATTCCATCTTCAACTAGTTTTTTAAAATTGTACACTTTTTCTTTCCATTCTTTCACAATAGCTGTAAACCCATCACCTACAGAAATATCTTTAAAAAATTTCATGTCGCTTTTGAATACCATTACAGTGCATCCGTTGCATCTTAATTTTAGTGTAGTAGCCTCTACTTCATCCCATCCCGTAAGTTTATCAACCATTGTCTTTCCATAGACAATTTGCCTTACCACTACCTCAATTTGATAAATCCCTGGATTTATTGTATTTATTTTCATCGTTTTATTGAACTTTAGTTAATAATGAAGAATTTTAATAACCCTAATGCAAGATTTAATCCTCAAATAATTTAAAGATTAGCTTCAACAATACTACCATCACTCATAGCTAAAGACTTAAGAATTACCTTTAACTTTATTTTATGCTGTTTACGATATTTTCGTGCTTGCTCTAATTTTCTATAATTTAAATCTCGAATATCGTATGTCATTCTTGCTGTTATCTGATTTCCATCATATATATAATCTGTTTGGTGTTGGGTTATTGGAAACTTCAATTCGTGTGTAAAATCATTAACTATGTATAACGTTTTATTAAATTGATCTGATATCACTATATCATATCTTAAGGCGGTTATTGCTCTAGGATCATAAGGATCTTTTCTATAATAATGATGCACATCAATAATAAATTCCTTTTTGTATTTAGATATGTCCTTCCAATGTACAAATGGCCCTTGATTTATCTCAACTAAATTATCAGGAAATTGATTCGCTATTATAGAGTCTTCAATTCTTTCAATTTCTTTTTCGTATCCGATCATTTCGTACGTAACCATAGTATTCATAGTAGAATCAAACGTGATATCCTTCATAGTAATACTACCGTTATTTACTTTCCAGAAAAGAAATTGTTTATTAATCTTTTGTTGAGTATACAGGTCACTTACTTCTCTAATTATCGTATCTGGCACACCATACCATAAGCTATATAATTCTGTAATTCTTTTAGATTTAGATAATCGAATACTATCATTTTCATCGAAATTTAATATATCTATATTATTAAATTGAATCTCAATTTTTCTTAATTTGCCAAAACCAAATTTTGGGTTAATTTTTACTACTACGGGGAAATCACCCTGTTCATCCGTAAAAGTAAAATCGAAACTCAAAGTATCCTTTCTTGGATCTAATGATTTTTTAGATTTGTCAAATTGATAATTAGTCTTCATTTTCTTAATGAAATTATTTTTTGACTCATCACCCAATGCTATATCTTTAAATGGATCTTTATTCCTGGAACAACCGAAAATAAATATGGATGCAAAAAGATAAAGAAAAAAGAATTCCATAGATCGTCTTAGTTTATTTACTTTATAGAATCTCATCGTTTATCTAGACTTTAATAATTCTTCTTTCATTTTAAGGTGCTTTTCCTCCAGCGTGGAGTACATTTCCTGATATAAACTTAGAAAATCGGTTAAAAACTCAAATGTGTTTTTTGATTTAATAATACCTTTACCATTCATAACATTCATAACATCTTCGTGCCAAGCTTTTTCCTTGTAACTTAAATTAAGTATTTGAGTATTATTAACATGTGCAAATGAATTTCTAATAGATCCTAATTTTTGAAGTTTTGAAATAATATCGTTAGTATCATTATTTTCGCCTAAAATGCCGCGTAAAACTTTTAATTTACCTCCAAAATGCATAATAGAACTATTCAAAACATGAGTTATAAATAATTGAGAATTACTAGGCTGAAAATAAATAAAAATTATATCGTTAATTAAACCTTCAATTATAATAGAAGAATTAATTACCCAGCCTTGTGCCTCAATTTTATTAAACTGTTTTAAGTCTTTTTTTGTAAAAGTTTGTAAGTTAATTACTTCTTTATCTCCACCGCATTTAGGACATTTTCTACTCATCGTTTATTTAAACTTTATTAAAAATGTAATTTTAATTCTTCTCTTAAATGAGTTAATTGATCTTTTTCAATATAAAGGGAAATATTTTCAAGATTTCAATTTTCGTCGTAATTATGCTTAGGAGGATATTTTTCAATATCCTCATCCAGAATATTTACAAGAAGTGAATAGTTTTCCGAACTAACTCCCCAAATCACTTTTTTAGTCTTTCTCATCGTTTATTTGAAATTTTATTAACTAATCTGTAGGAAAAACATTTCTGCGTTATCTAGCTTAATCCATTTTTAAAACATCTTCTCCGTCTTTCCTAAATACGGAACCTGTTCGTCTATATTTCATTTTCTTTCCGTCCACGCACAAAACATAAACTGCATTTCCAAGTTGTTCAGAAAGTTGCAAAAGGATGATTTTCCTTTCGTCTACTCCCAAGTCAACTGAAATATGTTTTTTTAAATCATCAACTCTTGTTCCCATTTTCTTCCACGAACCACTTTTATTCCATTTAGGTTCTTTATACCCATCTTCAATGGCGCATGTGTTTGTCGGCTTGGCTTCAGGATTTAGATATTCCCAAGTTTTATCGTCGTTTAAAAGAACTTTCTTTCCATCTTTAGTTGTTGCAATAATGGTTTGAGCAAATGACAAAGATGAAATCAAGATTAGATTTATAAAAATTAGTTTTTTCATAATTTATTCAGTTTGAGCTTGAGTGAATACAATGATTGTAACAAAGGGATAAAGGGCATTTCCCCTATCTTCTATGGGTTTTTATTTATTAAATCCTCATTTATCGTATATTTGAACTTTTATAAAATTACTTACCCTGAATGTTCCATTCAGGTTTTAACCTAATTATTAATTCCAATTCAATTGTTGTTCTCAAAGAATCGGGTTCAATCAATATAGTTTTAAATGTTATTTTCTTGCCTTTGGCAAGTTCTTCTCGCACTCTATTCCATTTGGAAACTGCACCATTCTGTACATTGTTTTCATCAACCGAAAAAGACTTACCAAACAAGTGCTGGTCAAGTCTAGTTTTTATGCCTTTTACTTGCCTTTGACCAATGTACTTTAATTGATTGTCTGAAAGAAGAAAATATATATTTCCATTAGCACTAAGTCGATCTTCATTTGTTCTATTCTTAACAGGGGCATTTTTATACTCTTCTAATGCTATTTGAGTAATCTTATCTATATCTTCCTCAAAATTCATCGTTTTATTGAACTTTTAAGTTACTATTCCGTAAGGATTATAAATCTGTGCTATCTGGATTATCTCTAAATTCATCTAATTTTGGTGACGTCGAAACTGTCTTAGCCTTTCCTTTAACCATTGTTTCAGAAACGAAAACAACCTGCCCTCTTTTATTGACAAAATAATCTGATCGGAGAACTCTAAAAAATCCTTTTCTGAAATGCGGTATTTTTGAATGCTTTGAACTTTTGTCTTCTCTGACCTTTTCAGATAGTTTTAATGTAAAATTTCTTGCCGACATATCTTCGCTTCTTTCCAACAGATTCTTTGGAACACCATCGGCAACACAATCTGGGAAGCAATTTATATAAGCGATTGTATTAATAGCGAGTCGGAACATTCTTGATTGGATTTGAGATTCTTCATCATCTTTCTTGTTGACTTCAGCATAGAACTTATCCGACATTCGACCACCATTTTCCCCTAATGAAAAGTATAGTTCCAAACTTCCATCTTCCTCAACACTCAAAGAAAAGGCATACCCATCTGATTCGTAGGGTAAATGCAATGCAAATCTATATACAATATGATTACTATTCGTTTTTGAATATAAATGAAAGATATCTCTGCTTTCACCTTTTTCGTAGAGAAATTTTTTTACGCCTTCTAAATCTGACAATGAGGTAGTCTCGAGAAAGTCCCGCAATTGTTTATCAATAAAGAAAATATGCAAAAGTTCTCCTTTCGAATCGTCTCTCCACAGTTCTAATCCTGATACTATAATTTGTCTCGAATCATTACTTTCGAAGGTTTTCATAGGAGCACCTAAAATATTTTGCCGAAGAACAGCGAATATTTGATCATCTGTAAAATTCGGAGTCAACTTTTTTTGAGTTCCATAGAAATGTTGCCAAAAATACTTCAGTGGTTTACTGTAATATACTTTTCTAGCCATGTCGATTTTATTTCATTATCATGTTGTCAAACAATTGTAAATAAGGTAATTATATATCCACTGGTAGATATTATAAATATATAAAATATAGCTGCTTGAACGTATCAACAGTTGATCGTTTATTTAGATTTTGCTTTTAAGATTGAATAATTTAATGCCTTTTAAAAACTTTCCATCACTAATGCCATCTTTTTTAGATAATGTAAAATGGATAAAGGAATTTTCTCCAAGACTTCCATCAGTGTAATGAATATTACTAAGTTCTAAGATATCATCTAACTTACCTTTAACAATGCAATTTTTAAGAGTTTCTTTTACGGATTCGTCATTGTAAAAAGAAGTGTTTTTAATTCCTAAAATTTGTTCAGTTAACCTATTGAATTCAAGTCGGAAAAATTGAAAGCTTTGTTTCATTATTTATTCTTTTCTGATCGTTTATTTGAACTTTTTCTTTATAGACCTTAAAGATAATCCAGATGTGGAATACTTAGGTGGTGATTTTAGAATTGGTATATATTGTCTTAGTAGACTCAAATCGTCTGCAAAGTCAAAATTAAATTTAAGCGTTTTTCGATTAATGGCTGGAATTACCCCTATTTGAGAAGAATCTTTATAAATACTAATCCAGGAATCAAAGCCTTGTAAATCCTTCGTTTTGTTTTCATTGAAAATGGTAAAAATTACATATTCACTTCTACTCATATTGTAATAATATATCTTGCAACCTCTATTGTAATCTCCTATTATATCTATAGTATCTTTAAACCCTAGTGCAAATAGTGTTTGGATTCCTTTTTCAATCATCGTTTTATTGAACTCTTAGTACATGTTAATACACTTTTGACAACAAATAACTTTATTCATAATCTTCCATAAAAGCATCTCTGGCAATTTCTAGTTCTCTCAAGACAAGATTATTTATATCTTGAATTAATAAAGTCTCATTCATATCTTTTTTTAAGTCTTCTCTCAATGCACATTGACAATAAGCTCTTATAAAAGGATTATTAAAATAGTATGAATTAGAATTTTTGTTGAACCTAATAATTTCTGCTCTTTCAGATGTCGTCAGCTCATCAAGATATTTTTTTAGATTATTACCCTTGTACTTTTTGTCCTTTATTTTTAACTTATCCTTGATTTTATAAAAAGGAATTTCCTTCTTTGGAAACAATAGCATTATTTTTAAAAGATCATCTGGGTTTTCGTATTTTCTTTTATTAGTAATTTTAGTGGCTTTCTCAAAAATAGATTTATATGTATCTGAATTTTCTTCTAGATATTCTCTTATAACTCTATCAAAAGTATTTAAATTGATCTTATTACTTTTATTCGAATATGGCTTAATAGTTTCTTGGATTTGATTTTCTTCACATGATAAAAGTGCGAGTTGATGTGTTATTGCAGGTAGTCCATTTGAATATTCAACTACTCTTTTTTTAATATATTCAGGTATTTCAATTTTTAATAATTTTTCTCCTAAAGAAAGAATTTGCATTAATTGACTATCAGACATAAGAGGCACTTCAATTTCTGAGATTCTACTTTTCATTTCAGAATCGTACTGTATTACCTCGCGAGCTGAATTAACCGCTCCCAGAGCAATTATTTTTAGTTGAGGAAAGTCTACAGAATTATCCATAAAGACTTTCATAATTTGAGATAATAATGTTTTGTCTTCGGTTTTAATTTTATGATAGTCTTCCAAAACCCAGCCACATTTTGACATACCTAAAAATTTAGCCAGTGTTTGAGGGGAGATAGGTAAATCAACTACTCTTTTAGCTATTTGCTTTTTACTTTCAGATAACTCCGCTGTTAATGATGCTTTAATACCAAAATATGATGCGCTTAATCCTCCTCCTATTTTTTCTCCTTTATTTATTTCTTTCTGCGGTAAATAATAGGTCTCAAGTTGATTAAAAGCATCAACAATTATATCAGTTAAGGTCATACCAGACATGCATCTGGTTGTTATATAATTTAATTTCTCTTCTTTTAATTTTTTTCTTAGTAAGGTTGTTTTTCCAACTCCTGAATGACCATAAATTATTATTTGTTTACCAGGAGTCGACAATACTCGTTTTAATCTCTTGTTCACAAATTCTCTTTCTACGAAAGTGTAATTTGCAGGTTGGCTAGGAGTAAAAACCTCTGTTATTTTAAAATATTTTTTTTTCATATAACTATTGGTAACAAATGAATAAAGAACTTGTCTTTTATTTTATTGGTATTTTTTATGTATATATTAAAACTTCAAGTTATCATTTTATTAAATTTTTAACTTCTCGTGTATCTTGTGTTTTCTTTCCGAAGAAAACATATGTCATACATTAAATATTAGCTACCGGCTTCTTTTATTATTGGCATTAGACACTCTTCATATTTCCAAACGATTCCTAACTCAGCTTGATATTCATCGGTTTCTTGTCTTTCTCTTCCAGAATAAACACCAATCAAATCAATTCTACCATCACTCCAATTCAAAGTTCCAGAAGTAGTAAATATCTCAAGCTTATTACGTTTTATTACTGGCGAGCCTGACATACCAGTTTTTGTTTTTCCATCTACATAGAACAGGGGTAGTTCCCCAAACAAATTAGGTTCAGATGCTATGGTTGCACCTTTATAAATAGGGAATTCGTTAGGAGTCGTATTTGCTGGTAATGGATAACCAACTATAAAAACATCATCCATTACATTTAAATTTTGTTCCTTTTCTAGCTCTTTAGTTAAATCAAATGCAATTACATCTAATTTAGAAACTGCTTCAATTTTTTTTGTTATTTCTAGTACAGCTACATCTATTCTGCTACCAAGAGTTGGATGTTCTAACCACAAAGGTTTATCCGTATATACCTTTTCCTCGTTTTCTATTTTTGAATCATACAATTCCAAATTATTTATTTCACATTTCAACGGGATTAGTGTTGATTCATTTTTATTTGCTGCAATAACCATTTTTATATTAAAGAATCCAGGAATCGCACCAGATTTATGGAGTGTTTGATTTGTTTGGAAGTTTTTACCAGATACCATATGCCAGTTAGTAACTAAATAGAACTTGTTATTTACTCTGCATATAAATCCTGAACCCCAAGTTAAATGAGCTTTGGTGTTTTCAGCAAGAACTTCAATTCTAACAGATCTTAAGGAATTTTCATGAACTTTACTCATTTCTATACTTCTTATAGCTAACAATGAAACAAAGGACAGGTCCTTTATATTCCTTGTGTTTTTATTTAAAATTTCAAATTATCGTTTATTTAAACTTTAATTTAATAGTTTAGTAACCACAAATTGATTGATTTTTTTCCATTGTTCGATACTACAAAGGCTAACAAAAACTTCATCATCTTGATAATTTGTGAACTCTTTTAATTTCATACTTACTGTTTCTTCTTTGGTATATAAATATATTGCCATATCCGGGGTAAATATTACATACAAATCCTCTGAAGCCTGAAAGGGTGTAAACACCCCACGACTAAATTGGTTTTTAACTATAGGTTTGAAAATTATAAAATGATATTTAGGCGTATGAACTGGAGTATTAAATGATTTAATTAATTCTTTATGATTAGGTTTTAATTGGTTATTCAGAAAAGAACTGAACTGGACTTCAATCTCATTTGGCAATTTAAAACTTTTATAAATTGGTAGTTGCGAAATGGAAACCCTCCAAAGTATAGAATAAAAGAAAAGCTTATTGGCCAAAGGAGCAATTCTTTTACACTTCAATATTAAATCCTGGTCAGATTGAATAATATCAAAATCATTAGCTCTATTGCCATAATCATTAATGGAAATAATTTTTCTAGCAAAGAAGGTTTCAAGAATAGATATACGTTTCTCACAATTTTCGCAAAAGATATAATCTTCTTTCGGAGTGTCCTGTAATTGCCTAGTTTTTCCTTTTCTATCAATTTGCAATGAATATCTCGGACTATTACCCTCAAACAATCTTTTACCTAAAAACTTAGGTATTATATGAGAGTTTTTTTTATTAGCCTCATTATTCTTACAAAGTTTACAAATCATTACTTCATTGAACTTTTAAAGTTTTATATCTAAACAATCATACTAGTTCCCAAATTTCCTCTAAATTCAGATAAAAAAAGATATTGTATATATGGTACAAGATTAGTTCTCATTATTCTTATCTTGAATTGAAAGTACACTTGAAAGAACTAGCACACTCCTCCAAAGAACTAGTGCAATCGCTATGATTCCTGTAACATTAAAATAAAATAATGTAAGTACGTTCAAATTAGGAACAAATAATTTTAACGAATAACCTACTACTGCAAGAATGATGAGTTCTTTTATTCCTATTTTGAGATGCTTAATAGTTTCTTTGTACAACTCAGAATTTAAAAACAGATCGAACAAAGGAGCTTTTTTGTATGTGTCCTCAAGGGTGGTGTTTTTTATTTTTTTAATTGGCTTAATGCTAATTTTAAAACTAACCAAAAGAGTTAAAAAAGTAAGAACAAATCCTGCAGAAGTAAAAGCTACATTCGCAATGTCTGAAGTAATAGATAGTAAAGTTTCTTCTTTTGGTATTGTCAATAAATTTTGTACCATCAAAAAATGGCACACGCCAATTGCGAGTGAAAAGATTATAATATCTATTAAAATGGTATATCTAAAATATCTATCAATCATCCATATAAAAGTTTACCATAAATTGATCAAGTGCTGGCTTTACCAAATTATACATTTCTTTATTTTTTAAATCATCGTATGCTCCTATTTTTAAAATGATTTCTTCTCTGTTTTTCGATAAATTAAAAATGTTTTCCATCCCTTCTTTGTCCTCATACTTCACCTCAAAATTATCAAAAAGCTTTTTATTTCTACTTCTAGATTTAAAGACTTTTAACATCTCCCTAAACCAGTTATTAGCTTCATAATTTATATCAACAGTATTTCCTGAACCTGGTATTTGATAATAGGTCTTGATCCGAAAAAACTTTGGTTTAAATTCCTTTTCAATATTTACCATTGAAGAGTAATAGTTTTTCCGAACATCTGAATCCATCTTTGCAAGATTAGCGGGCTTTAATTTAATATCCATTTGTAAAACGTTCTGTAAACTTTCTAAAGTTTCCTCAATATTGCTAGAAAAAAGTGCTGTAACAGTGGTAGCTTTAGCAATTTTTAAATTATTTGGACCTGCCACATTACGAAGATAATATTCAAAATCACTTAATCTAGGCCCATTATGATTATATTCAGCACATACAATGCACCTTGAGCCACTAAAATCTATAAAAAAATGAGTTTCTTCTGCTATATCTCCTCCTATAGAACTTAGCGGTATAAGTTTATAATCATCATTCGGTTTTAGCTTAGGTTGTTTCCCCTTTCGAAGTAACGCCATGGAACATCGAATCTGTCTTTCTTTAGGATAAAATCTATGGGTTACCATATATATTTCCCTAGGTTCTGGCTTATCCTGATTTTTATGTTTATCAATTAAATGTCCTTTACCTTTATTTCTTTCATTTCTCAAATAATCAAATACTCCTTTCAATATGGATTGAGTATTTAATTTTCCTTCATACTCTTTATAAGGATCGAAACGCAAAGTATTTAAATGTAATTTTAGTTCCCTTAATTGTTTTTTCTTAGCCATTGGCTCATTAAAATATTTATATTAAACATTTGTTGTTTGACAATGTCAATAATTTATCAATAGTTTTATTACGGTTTTCCACAATGCATAACATTTTATGTGTTTTTTTATATTACCACCTTTCTTTCCTATTAAATATTTATACTTTGAACACATAAAATTCATTATGACGGGATTCTACTTTTAAGCCCTTCACCTACTTAAACCAGTATTATTTTTGAGTATAAACATTGTATTTAATCCCTGTAACCCCATACCGATTCTTAGTAGTAACTACATAATTATTCTCAAAAGTATCATCAACCTTAACCACTTCAATATTGATCCCGGCATCAAAAAGTGGAGCTGTACCGCCTCGAATGATACCTTGAGAAGTACGTTGAAAAATCACGATAAAGATAGTATTGGGGTTTTCTTTTCGCAGCCGATCAAAATCTTGAGAAGGTAATCCCGTTTTGTTCCAGCTATCGATTATAATCACGTCAAAATCTTTTGCTGCTTTTGAGATCGTTTTATATCCTTCTGGTAGCTGATCTGTAATATATATGTTGTTCTGGTTCTGAGGTTGCAGATATTCTTCTTTCATACGAGTGATGAGATCAGATCTACTACCAATTTCCAAAGAAAAAATAGCAACTCGATTTCTAATCTTTGCAAAAGCATCTGCTAACTGATAGGTAAATCTGGTTTTACCACCACCTTGATCACCTTCTATAGTAATTGCTAATTCGAATTTTTCCAGATCTCCTAAAAGTCCTCCAAGAGCTCCATTGAGTCTAAATGTGTTTTTTGATTTCGCTATGGGTTGTGCATTGATCGGTAGGAATAAATTTAAAGATCTTTTCTTTTCTTGATCACCTTCCAATCCATTAATATTGTTATCAAATTTTGAAGGATCTTTTAGGATCTTTCTTAATTGTCTTAACCATTTTCTATTAATAACAATTCTAACTTGTTCTTTTAAAATTAGACTATTATGCTGTTTAATGAGTTTTTCTTGTATTAGGGTAAGGTGATCTGCTACTTGGGAATCCTTGGTAATTTGTTTCTCTAAAATTGCTTTTTGGAGATCAAAAATATAGTGTTTCAATTCCTCTCGAGATATAATTCTTCTATGCATCTCCAGGAACCGTTTTATAAAATCTAATTCGATCAATGAAATCTCTCCCAAAAGGTTTTCATCCCTCTTTCTAGATAAATGCGTATTTAATTTATCAAGATATAAGTTAATAGTTTCATTTATTAAAGGTTCTTCGTAATAAAAATCTTTTGCCTCCAAAAGAAATTGATGGCCTTCTTGCAAAGTTTTAGGAAGATTAGTAATTGTTGTAGAGTTGACTTCTTTTTGATAGTTCTCAAACGAAATAACTTGTTTTTTCATAAAACAATACTAGAAAGCAAAGATCTATCGGTTTCTAATTACCTCCGTTTTGTTCTTGATTAGTTATAATTTAGTAATCTAAATTTTAGAGCCTTGGATCGTAATCGAATGTTCTCCAGATTAGGAATACCGGAGAGGTTACTTATTGTCATTTTGATATTATAATTTGCTGTGAGCACTTCAGTTTTCTTTTTATTCGTTTCTTTTGTGACTGCTATCTTCTTTTCTAAGGAATGTTGAAACCAATTGTTTCTACTTTTGTATTTACTTAAAATATTAGATGGATAACTACTCAACAAAAATTTCCCTTTGATCTTACTTAGAACCTCTAACAAATCCCTAAAATCATTTTCTGTATACCCTTTATAATGTCCCATGTCTGAATTAAAATAGGGAGGGTCCACATAAAAGAAACTATCTTTTGTATCTCTACTTTGAATCACTTTTAAGGCATCATTACATTCTATATCTACCAAATCTAAGCGTTCACAAATTGCTTTAGTGAAAGCTTGCTTTTTATTAAAAATAGCTTTGGAAACTCCGTTAGTTTTCCGCTCAAAAGCATAACCACCAAATATCCTTGCAGAAAAACTCATATTGGTTTGTACCCAGAATGCCCAGGCTCTCTTTATGTTATCTTTTTCCTTTTCATCTTTAAGTATTGTTGCAGCTTCTGAATGTAATTTTCTGCTATGCGGTGTGACTTGGATTAGTTTATTTAGTTTAGAAAATTCTTGTTTACATACTTGATAAAAGTTGACCACATCACCATTTAAATCGTTAATCACTTCTACAGGACTTGGTTTTTTTGCAAAAAACACAGCTCCACCTCCTACAAAAGGTTCACAATACAAATTATGTTTTGGAATTAATGACATTATTAGTTTGGACATGGTTTGTTTTCCTCCGTAATAGGTGATTGGGGTTTTGGCTGTTCTGTCTAACCCGTATAATGGAGATATCATGTTTTTTTTAGCAATGTTGCGAAAACAACAAATATTGATTTCCCTTTAAGTCGTGATAAAAAAACAATTACGGAAAAGCATAAAAAATGTGTTAAATAATTTTCTAGCTTTAACCAAATAATCTTTTTTAAAGGATTACATTTTTTAATAAACCTTTCCTCAAGTCTCTTGTAAATATACCCACATATGGGTATTTCGATTCAGATCAATACAATATAATTTTATCAAAACTTTAAAAACAGGTGATATGTTAGTGTTCTCATTAGTTTTTTCTTTAATATTATTATTATTAATCACTTACATGGTCTTTAGAATTTACTTTCATCCACCCGCAGAATGCGATTTATCAGCTGTGATGAATATTACTCTTAACCATCCAAAAAAGTATCAACCAATTCTAGTGGAAAAATATTTGGGTATAACATATGTAATCTTGGGAAAATTCCACAAGAATGATGATACTGACGAAATAATGGTAAATCTAAAAATTATGCATCTCTCAGGTGTAGGAAATTTTAAGATTGAGTCGGCAAAAGTTATTAATCATTCCAAGGATAAAATGTTCATACAAACGATATTGAGTTTCGGAGTAAAAAAGGAAGATACTCCTTTGGACAACACTTGCAAACTACTAGAAGAAACCAAAATAATAACAAAAGCAAAATACCGCCTTCCTTTTAAAAAGGAACTTAAACAAATAGATAAAATTTGTCCCAGATGGGTAGATGGTCATATCTGCAACTTCAAAATACTAAGTAGTGTGCCATAAAGTCATAAATGTATTATTTATTCTTATTCTCTGCTGTAACTGTAGTAACGAAAAGCCTAAGAGTTTTGCTTACGAAATATTGGATGATAATATGCATAGAACTATTATGTTATTGAGACATAAGCAATTTGAGAAAGCATCTACATTTTTGGAAAAGTCCAAGCAAAATGAATTATTTTATAGTTGTCTTTCTTGGGAGTTGAAATTCGATAAATACGGAGAAAATGATTCCATCCTACACAAGTTGAACTTAAAAAGGGAAAAAAAACACCTTCTAGATAGTATTATTTATCAACAACATCTAGGAAAATACTACTCCAGTATCAATAAACAAAAACTTTCATTTTCTAATTATTTCAAAGCCCTGCAAAATTCTAAGAAACTTTCGGATTCCTTATTAATTTGCAAAAGTTTACACAATATTTTATTACTCATGACAAAAAATGATAGTCTATGGAATCTATCTAAACAATCAATTTCAGAGTATAAAAAATTTGCATTCAATGATTTTGAAAATTCTTATGCAGAATATTTTAATCAATACTTTAAAACTGTAATAACCAGGAAATTTAATTTAGATAATTTTAATAATGGGCTGAATTATACAAAAAAAAGCAACATTGATATTCAATCAATTGTCTACTACCAATTTATTGGTGTTGGTTACAATGCTTTAAAAAAAGAACCGGATAGCGCGAAAAAATATTATAATAAAGCTTTAAAATTAATTGATAAAAATTCAAAGCATTACTATCTATTGAATAAAAAAAAAGGCATACTTAATAACCTTGGAATAATTGAATATCAAAAAAAAAATTATGAAGAAGCGCTAAGTTACTTTTCAAAAGCATCAGTTATTAACGTAGATAATAACGTTTTGGAAGCAGATCAAATTATTAATGATTGGCTTAGTAAAACATATGAAAAAAAAGGTGATTACTACAAAGCCTTAGTTTTTCATAAAACAAAGGATTCTATAGAGTTAAGAATAAACAAATTAACTTATACCTCCAAGATCAATGAAATTCAAGAAAAATATAATATAAAAGAAAAAGAAAATGAAAACCTTATTCTAAAACAAAATAGAAATACCTTAATTGTGATGTTACTTGTAGCGGGCTTATTATTGGCAATAAGTTATTTCGCTTATCGTAATTTGCTCTCAAAAAAGAAATTAACTCAAAAAGAAAAAGATCTACAAAAGCAAAAAATAGAAAAACTTTTAAGAGATCATGAATTAAGTAGTATAGATGCTATGATTGAAGGACAGGAGAAAGAACGACAACAAATTGCTAACGATCTTCACGATAACTTGGGAAGTTTATTGGCTACCCTTAAGCTTCACTTTGAAAATTTTAAAATAAAAAAAAATAGAATTAAGGAGGAAGAAAGCATGTTAATCAGAAAAGCTGATGAACTTATTGAAGAAGCCTATCAAAAAGTAAGAAGTATCGCTCATATTAAAAATGTAGGTGTTCATGCTAAAGAAGGACTGCTGCCAGCAGTGAAAAACTTTGCCACGAAGGTGTCCTCTTCCAATCAATTAGTAATTGAAGTAATAGATCATGGTATGGATCAACGACTTGAGAATTCTTTAGAAGTTACAATTTTCAGAATTATTCAGGAGCTTATTACCAATATAATTAAGCATTCTAAAGCATCCGAATCGACAATTCATCTCACTCATCACGAAAACTCCGTAAACATAATGGTAGAAGATAATGGAATAGGGTTTAAGGTTTCAAATATTACACCTAAAGAAGGGATGGGGTTATATTCAATACAAAAAAGAATAGAAAATCTGGATGGTAATGTTACTATAGATTCTATTTTGCAAAATGGAACCACTGTAATAATAGATATCCCAATATCATGATACGATTAGTAATAGCTGAAGATCATAATGCTCTAATAGATGGAATACAAGTTTTCCTTGAGTATGAAGAAGATATTCAATTTATTGGCTATGTTAATAACGGCAAAGAACTATTAAAAATTGTAGAAAAGAAAAGACCTGATGTAGTAATTACGGATATTCGAATGCCAATAATGGATGGTATTGAAGCTACAAAACAAATCCTAAAAAATTTCCCTAAAACCAAAGTTATAGCTTTTACTATGTTTGATCAAGATGGAGCTATAAATCAAATGCTTAATGCAGGAGCTAAAGGTTATATCTTAAAGAATTCAAAATTAAAGGAACTACTAAGTGCAATCCGAGCAGTTTCCAAAGGAGAAAACTATTACGATCCTAACATTTCTATCTCCTCAACTAACACTATTAAAACGAAGGGAAAAGGAATTCTTACAAAACGCCAAAAGGAGATTCTTCTTTTGGTTGCTCAAGGGAAAACAAATCAAGAAATAGCCGATCTTTTATTTATAGGTAAAACGACTGTCGAAACCCATCGTAAAAATATGATACAAAAATTGAATCTAAAGGGCTCTGGAGAATTACTTAGATATGCACTTGAAAGTAAATACAGATTTTAGCATATCTTAACCGTTTGATTATCAGTAAATATACCCTTGTCTGGGTATTTTTTTATGCCTTTACTTAAACTAGATTTGAAATATATTAATCTTATTAAATATTCAATTATGAAACTATTCACATTTATTATCAGCATGTTTTTAATTTATGCTTTCGCATCACACGAAAAGGTTGATTCTAAAACCGCGCAAATCAATGATCTCAACGAAATGAATATTTTGAATCACGAAACAAACATTGATGAATTAAACAACAATGAAAAAACCATAGAAAAAAATAACTTTTATGGTTCGACAACATGGTACTTTAAAAAAAATGGGCGTAAATATAAGATTTGCCAAGACCAAGATGGTATAAGAGTAAAATTGCCAAACGGAAATCATCATAGTTATGGAACCGGATGGACACTTAAAGAAGTTAAACGAAGTCACGGGTTATCTGGTATAAAACCATATAGCCGTTCATCATCGAGTTTTGATTGTGATTAAAAACCATAACTTAATCACGGTTCCCCCAAACGCTCAAATAAAAAACGCACCACTTCTGGTCTAAGGAGTTTGGTGCTTTTTTTATATCCGTATTGTCGTAACTCTTCTAGGTATATATGGATCCAGGAGGAAAAGGTTTTTGTACATACATTATATAATGCCGCCAACTCATATTTGTAGTAGGCCTTTATTTTTACTGGTTGTTCCCCCTCAAAATAGGTAGTATTTGTTTTTGTTACACTCATACTCTCATCTTTTGACATTGTATCTCTTGTAAATACTATTAGCCACTTTTTTAGCCTCTGAAATTGTAGTATAGAACCCATAAATTTTATTGGGTTTCAATCCTCCTCTAAACTGTAAACACAGATCATGTATTGAAGTTGGTCCATTACTAAATACATCTACTTTTTCAGCATATTTTACTGGTTTATATACGATATAAAGTCTTTTAAGATTGATTTTCATTGTTTTCGTTTTTGCTAATATTATAGTTCTGGCCGCTCTTCTTCCACTAATTCTTCTCCCAAACAGTTTCCAATAAACCCTCCTATTAAAATAAAGGGATAGGTTTCCTTTGGAGAGTATCTTTTGGCAACGATAAATCCTAGCATACTTCCTATAAGAGCCAGTCCGGCTTTCTTTGTATGTTTTGATAATCTCATTTTTAGTTCAATCGATTAATAAGTAGCATTGCTCCTCCAGTTAAAACAGTCCCCCAAGCGATCTTTTGTAATCGTCTCCTTCTTTCGTCCCTAAAATCTACAAGAGTTAGTGTAAACGAGTTCCCGTATCGTTTTTGATGTTCTTTTGTAATGCCTATGAAGCGGTCAAAATCTTCTGCGTTTGCAAATACCAAACAGCCTGCAGAGAATCCATCAATTACTTTGGTTGTTCCTTGTTTTCTAGCTCTATGTATATTGATACCAAATCTACCTGTGTGTTGAGTTCCACTTTCAAACCATTTAAATAATCCTTTTCTGTTATAGTTTCTTACTATGCTTACTGGTTTTGTCTGTACTAATGCCTGATACACTCCTCTATGTAATCCCAAGCTATGAGAGTCAATATATTGTCCTTTCTTTAAAAATGCAGTTCCTTGTGGATGCATAGGATTTTCTAACCAATATTGTCCAGGGTCTGTTGTTGCTTTAAATATGTGATAAACCCATTTCCCTTTGTCTGTTGTATAAAACACATGGATCTCATCATCAAACGTATTGCTTCGAACCTTACGACTTCTATACCCTACGATATTTAATCGATAAGGTTCATGGTAAACCTCGTATTGTTTGCTTTTTAATATTTGTAAACTTTTGGTCAACATCCATTATGATAGCTATACCGTACTTAAATTCTGTGTTGGAGCAAAAACGGTTTCTCCAGACTGTGTAAGTATTCGTGTTACTCCATCCTTCATCCCTGTAATATATCCAACCACGGCCTTTGGCAACACCTCTGGAACAATAAAAGTTCCATCCTCAGATCGAAGTATGGTGGGTGTATTGGCTACTGCTAAATTCCATTCGTATGCTATCTGGTCATCGACATCCATAAAATCTTCAACTCCACCTAATGTCGGTATAAACCAAATTCCTCGACTGTTCTGTTTTAATCCCATTCGTCTAAACTCGGCACGGATTTTTACCTTCTCTAGTTCCTTTCTTGCAAATGCTACGCTCAAAAGCGCATTAACTAATGAGGTAACTCTTACACCCAAGATTCTGATGTTTTGAAAAAAGTTGCTCACCTGGCTATACTGTTTTGTGGTACCGATTTTCTTTAACCCCCCTAGAACTCCAAACAAATTTCGAGTATTGGCAGCTGCAATAATCTCATTAGCGATCATTCCAGGATTAAAGGTCGAGCTACCTTTGCTGTTTCCTACCAATGACCTAAATATCGTTTGTGTAATCACTGAAGGGAATCCAGCGGCTCGTAACGCCCGCTCTGTCCCTCTGCCAAATATGCCATCAGGTTGTCCTGATTTTAGACTGGTTTCTTTAATGATCAACGCGGCTTGCCCTCCTTTGCCTAGCAATGCTTTTTGTAGTAATTGCACCAAAGATCCTCTGCTTCCTTTTCGTAATGGAAAATCTCTGGAAGTGGTAACTGGTAATATAGGTGTATTAACAATATCTCTAGGTTTGGGTACTGCAATAGGTTCTTCTATTCCCCTTTGTCTGGCAGCTTTATTTCTAAAAAACTGAAAGGCTAAATATCCTCCACCCAGCAAGGCTGCAATGCCTAAACCATACATTACATATTTCTTTGGAGGTTTACTCCCTGAATCTCTTTTAGGCTTAGATTTTGATTTGGAAATTGTTCTTTTTTTCATCTATTGGTTTTTTAAAAGTCAAAAGAAATTGCTCTTGCTTATCGCTTTGAATTGATAATATCCAGTGCAATAGCATACTCTTGACTAGTCAATTCATTTTTTAAATCTGCCGATAGGTTTTGATTGTATAGGTCTTTATATGCTCTTAATACTCTTCGCATCATGGAAGCAGATGGTATCTGTTCCAATGTTCTGTACACAGCTTCCTCATCTGTTCCCCATCCAAAAGCATTATCATTCTCAAAAGCCATCTTCAATCGGGTGGCATAGCTAGAAGGATTCCCATCATTCAATGCTTGTCGCTCTCTATGGTTTCTTTTTAATTTTCGAACCAGCGATCGTACACCAAAGAACATCCCAAGTCCTAAACCAGTAGTTACAAGGACTGTCGTCACCTTGGAATTGAAATGTATTTGTGGCTTTCTTTGAATTCCTTCCTTTGCCAATGCCACCAATGGTGCTGCCATTATCGTTTATTAATTTTCATTTTAACCAGATTTCTAATAAAAGCATCACTCAAAAAAAGCTGCTCCATTTTGATAATCCCTCTAGCTTTAAAATGTTTATTCATAGTTTCAAAAGCCTTTCTTACTTGATGCGCTTCTGCCTTATCTTTTACCTCGATGGTTATGGTAATTGGTGTTCTCATATTCTATTCTTGATTGTTTCTTTTTTCTTTAAGTTGATCTATGTAGTAACTTATCTTTTGTACCAGCTGTTGATCTTCTTCCATCTGCTCTCCTAACTTCATCATTAGCTGTACTACTTGTACAAACTGCTCTTCAGTAAATATCTGACTCAAATGATTTAGTACCTGAAGCAGATAATCCTGGTCTTGGTCAGTATTTGCATTTGTTTCTTTGAGGCCTAAACTCCCTAGAGTAGTTGCTATACCTTTCATTTGTTGTGGATATTGTTTGGCTAATCCAGATATCGCACCCGGAAGCAGGGCCTTACCTAATTCTACTAATCCTAATTTCTTGACCAAAGCTTCTATCTCCTCCTGTTTGGTCTCCGTTTCCTTTCGTGATTTTTTTAGCTCCTCTCCTAGCTTTTCTATTTGCTCTTCCTGTTTCGATGTAGTGGTTTTTAGTGCTTCAAAGTCTCGTTTCATTAATTCCTCCTGCAGCATCGCATGTACCTTATGGTTTACTCCACTTAAGGTCTGTTGATTGTTCTCTGAGATCTCCTCTAGTTTGTTTTTTAAACTCTGGTTTTCAAGAACCAACCGCTGTATAGTGAGCTTGTCTTCAACCATAGCATTTTGAGCTATTTTCTCCTGAGTCACAGGAAGTGTCTTTATCACTGGTTCTTCTTTTGAAGCTTTCAACACTTCCAGTTTTTCTTGGGCCTGATCCAGTTTGTACTTTACAAAGGCACTTTCACTGCTTATGCCCAATTGATACATCTCTTGGTATTGCTCATCTGTTAGCCTCACCGATCCCGGTTTTTTCTTACGTACTTCCATCTTCTTCCTTTTTAAGAATTACCTGTAAAAACCGAATCTTCCTTTGATACTTCCGGGTGTTGATAATTTCTATACGATCCGCATGCTCATGGGTGTTTTCTACAATCCCCTGGGTGTACCAATTGGTGTATCTCCCATAAGGAGATTTTACAATAAGCCCCCAGGAGATGTAGGTGACCAACCAAATTTCATTATACCCCTGAAACTTTAAAGCTCCTTCGGGTGGAATAACAAATTCTCTATATACGATTCGATAGTTCTCATATCCTCGTTCTTTTGCTCTTCTATCGGCATATGTAACTGCAAATTCTTCTCTCATTGACATCGTCAATTTTGACATCTCACTCAAATGGGTAAGATGTCGTATTATTATTTCAAATGGCCACTATGTGGCCTCTTCTATTAGTAGCCATACAGTGACTTCGTAAGGATAGCTGGCTTGTCCATTATCTTCAAAAGCGGCAGTGATATAATCTATATTTTCAGACTCATCTACCGGAGTAATTCGATATTGTTCTGGCAACTTTTCAAGCTTGGAAAACACATTCGACATTGTAGTAAGTTTCTGTTTTTCCAGATTAGCAAAACTATCTCCCACATGTAACTGATCTTCATGATAAAACAATCCCCTGGGTTGTCGTAATTGTAAGGTTCCTAATATCATTGTTCTTTCTTATTTAAGATTCAGGGAAAAAGGATAGAAATATAGTTCCCGATGCTGTTACTGGTCTACTCCACAGAGCATAGTATTCTGGCAGACATTGTCCTGGGTGATGTATCTCTAATTGCTTTGGGTTTTCTAAAGGGCGAAACCCTTGTGGACCTAACTGGTAAGGATTTCTATCCAGTAAAGGATGTACAAAATACCACCACTTATCTTCAGTGCTTTCAATTCGTATATCTGGAGGATATGGGCTATCATATGTATTTCCTGAATCAGTGTTTAAAAACTGATCATCTATCATCTCGGTATCAGAGATACCAAAATAATAGGTGGGTGGATATGGTGTTTCATTGCAAGGTTCTACTTTACTGGTTGTAAATAGTCCTACAAGGGTATTGAAAGTAAAAGGAAGTTTGGCAGTTGCGTTAACATATTGATTTTCCCTTGTTATTTGAAATCGTATGGGCACAAACTTCCTGCGCACAATAACAGGATTACTACCCTCTTTATTGTATAACTTACTAAAACATTTCATGTTATCCTTTTATTATTCGTTCTAAATATGTTCATCAATGAGCAGCACCAAAGTCACTTTATATCCATCTTCAAAAGGAGCTTGCGTATGGTCTTTATCTTCAAATCGAACCTTTACCAATAGATCTCCCGGCAATACTTCTCCCAAGTCAAAGAACCGTTCTCTTGGAGCAACGCTTACAGACGCCATTAGAATCTTGCTATCAAATCCATCTGGGAAGAGTTCTTCTCCTCCAATTTCAATACGTTGACTCCCTCTGTAATACAACTTATCCGGCCTGTCCGAGAGCAACTGTATTCCCTTTACAATTTTTGTATGTTTAGGAAGCTCCAGATTATCTACTGATACTAGTTTATTTGCTTCTTTTACAGTAAAGGGAAAAGCAATACGGGTCTCTTTTACTTTTTTCTCCATTACCTCTTAATTATGCAGGAATAGTTACGGTACCAGCAAGTACTACCTTAAGCAAAGTTTTCTCTGGAGCGTCTTCTCCCAACTCGATATTGAATTCAAATTCTTCATCATCTCGTATAAATCTTGGACTCTCCAGATAATAGGTTCCTAAGTTGGTCATCTGGTTATTGTCTGTGATAAATTCTTGCATGGGGCGCTCATCGATAATCGTTTTCTTATTGGCTACAAGAGAGAATACTCCATTCTGTAA
This sequence comes from Aquimarina sp. AWH4_224, assembly GCF_056160245.1. NCBI lineage: Bacteria > Pseudomonadati > Bacteroidota > Flavobacteriia > Flavobacteriales > Flavobacteriaceae > Aquimarina > Aquimarina sp. AWH4_224. The sequence goes on from NZ_JBSWWU010000007.1 coordinate 348,366, forward strand.
TCCTGCTACTTTTTTGATACTATCAAAGTCTGTTTGCTTCATTAGTTTTTTAAGTTGCAGATCACTATCAGGAAGATCTCCTTCTATCTCTGCGCCCAAAAGAATGATCCGATTACACAAAAACAAGCGATCCTTTTGTAGTTTGGATTGGGTGACATTTGTGATACCGATCTCTTTGGCATCTTGGGTTTCGAACATGTCTATATTTGCTCTGTTACCTGCAAACTTGATCGAGTAATAGGCAGCATCTGCCAATTGTAACCGTCCTTCTTTGATATCCGTAGCAACTTTTACCATTGCCGGATCAAATTTCTTAGCCTGATCTCTAAGCGAAATATGTGCATTTACGATTTCTAGAAATTGACTTCTTGAGCTTTTTATCATGGGTTTCATAGTCTGTTATGTTTGTTAAGAATTATTAGTTTGATTGAAATGATTCGTCTCTTATGCGATAGCATTGAGTTCTCTGATATCTTCGGCTCCATCAAGGGCATCGATGTCTATATTTCCAAAATCTTCCCTTGTCATAGCTTCATCTACCCCCTCAATGACATTTTGAATATCAGCAGTAGGTAGAGGATCTCCTGCTTCAATACGTTGAATAATATCATCAACTTCTGAAGTATCAAAATCACCTTCATCCACTACCTCAGAGCCCATAAATACCAACGGTCTATCTTCTAGATTTCCAAGGGAGAGTTTTTGTGCTAATGATGGAGACAACTTATCCAGATATAACTTCTTACCAATGGCTTTAAGCGAAGTCACAGCTCTGTCTTTTGCTTCTTCTAAATCATCCTTAACTCCATCTATACCTTGTGTGGTTTGAGGATCCCCTGACTTTGCCATTCCTGAAAATGCCATTGTGGCTCCTGCAGTTACGATCCAATCTTTTTGATAGTAGGCTCCCCCAAAAATGGTCAGCGCACCAAGAATGAGGGAATGCCTTCCTACATAAGATCCGGACACCATGCCTAATACCCCAGAACTTAAATGCTTGCCTACATCAAGTAGACTATCTTTTACGTTTGTTTTTGTCTTCATAATAATTTAATCTTTAGTTCACGCTTACGCTACAGAGTAGCTTTACTTTTGAATGTGTTTAGTTAGGGAGATTTTGAATTGGAATTAGCCGAGCATTAGTATTCTAAAAATCAAAATCATAACAGAGCCTTGGTTTACAGCAGTGCTTTTGGCACTAGCTTCTCCGAGGCTTTTTGTTGTACTCTTTTCTTTCTTTTAATCGAATGTCCCTTGGTAAATCTTCCTAAAGAATCCCTCCCTGTGTTTTTCTTTTTAGGAGTTCCTGATACTGGTTTTGAGCGTTTTGGTTTGCTGGATTTAACAGCAATTGCTATTGCGGATCCAGCTACCAAAACTCCAACTCCTACTAGTAGTGCAGTTTTGTTCTTTGCAAAAAAACCTCGTCTATCCTCAGTATTATTTGTTTGGGTTAAGGATTGATTTTGAGAAATCGTCTGCACTCGTGGTATTGTTCTTCTTGAAAAGGGAGAGGGGCGTATCACAGACCTAGAAGGAATAGATCTAGGTACTCTGGTTTGAATCGGTGTTCTTGAAGGAAGTCTGGGCAGAGATCTTGGTTTACGAAATAAGGTTTGTGCTTGTCGTCTAATCTCATTAGCCTGATCCTTTACCTTATTTGCCTGACCAAAAATGTTTCCGATCTTGTTTAATATGGTCGCCACGCTGGCTACTGCTCCACTAGCTGTAGCCATAGCAGTTCCGGTCGCTACTGCTCCTAATCCATCAATGGCTACCTCATTATTTAGAAAGGCTTCAAAAGTATCCAGGTCAGACTCTACCACAAATTTCTCAAATGGATCATTAAAGATTTCAGGTTCGTTATCAATAGTCCCTAAGCTAAAACCACTAAGAGGTACTTTCCTGTCTTTATTCCCTTTACCTTTTAAAATTGCTTTTCTAAGGTTTCTACCTCTACCACCTGCCAAGCGATAGATCTTTTCTGCCTTGGCAATAGCCTTTTTTAGTTTTCGATGTTTCCCAATATCAATGCCCATTTTCTTCGCTTGGGCTTCACTAAGGTATCCAAAGCGCAATCGACTGGCCACTTTCATCATATCCGCTTTCATCGCCAGCAAAAATCCATTTCGTAATAGAATGGTGGCAGGATTCAAAAAACGATTAAAAGTTCGAACTACAGGCTTGACTACTTTTTTACCTACATTCTTTACAAATTTTTTAAGTCCTCTTCCTATCTTCCTAAAAAAGCCATTCAAACCATCAATCACATAGATATTTTCTTCAGCATCAGCATATAGTACTACATTACCTTCTTCATCCAAAATTTCATAAGCGATCTCAGGGTTTTCTTCAATACTACCCATAAAAGACATTGTATCCTCTATTTCCATATGATCTATCCCTGTGGCATCTAATCCATCTAATCGGTGTAATTCCATAGTTCCTTTATTTTTCTAATCCTTAAAGATCAAGTCTTAATCCTAGTTCTTGATGTTTGTCTTTTGGTTAATAATCGTATCACTCCTATTCCTAGTCCTACAGAAATTCCTGCTTTGATCAAAAAATCCAGGAGATCAAAACCTTCTTTATTGGTTCCTGAATCCATCACATTTCCTGTTTCCAATCGAAAAGGAGATACAGATCTTCCTGTTTTTGTAGCATTTAAGATAGGTCTTGGGGTAATCTTAGAAGTACAAGGAAAATAAGGGAAAATCTTGGGCCTTATGATTTGATGTAAAGGGATCCTGGGTTGCTCCAAAGCATCTAAACTGATGTCTATCGTATCCACACCGCTTAAACCAGAAGTAGTCATCTCAATATCTTTTTTTTGTGAATAAGGGACTTCATGATCAAAGCGATCTGTAACACAATCCATAATAATTGGTTTACCCTTTGTAAACACCACTGGATAGACATGTTGAAAATGAGACTTCCCTCCATATTTGGTAATTCGGATCTTAAACGGAATATCCAGATTCATCAAAATACTTCCTATAAAGACGGTATAACAATCACAATCCACACCTGTTTTTCGATCTGCCCAGGTTCGGGAAGGTCTACGCACTTGCTCTATCCCTCTTTTATCCATTTTGTATTGGATATGCTGATACACAAAATGCCAGATATTTTTACAGGTATTTAAAACTGTAGTACTTCGCAATTTGTGAGCTAGTAACCTGGTGTCCGACAGCGTTTCTAAAATCATCCGCTTCATAAGCTCGAGTGTATCCTTAAGCTCGGCCTTTCCTGATCCTTTGACCACGGTATCTTGTCGTATGCTCTTTGGAATTAAAGCTTCGTATTGCTTACCGGGGTGAATATGTCTTGACTGTTGCGCCTGCATTACAATTGTACTATGATGTTATCTGTCTTTTCGTAAGGGAGCCCATTTACTCGGGTAGTAACCTGGGTTTGTATGGGTAGCTGCACTGGGTTTCCTGTTCGAATATCACTGGCAATTTTAGTCCCGAGAATTTGGATCAACGTCAACCATCCAGCAGATTGAATGTTTAGATCAAATCGCTTTTCACTGTTCTCTTCCAGTTTGATGACTTGATTCTCGATGGTAGAAGTGCCCAACACTTTATCTTTGAACAAAATCTTTACAAAAGGATGCTGAATTCTCAAATTCACAGGATTTGGATTTTGTAACTGTACCTCTGCTTTTAATTCGATACCAGTTAGGTTAACTTTATGGATCTGTACGCGTATCCTGGATGTAATATTGGTACTTGCCCTTTGTAAACGGGACAAATACCTAATCGAGAAAAAAGCGGCCAACCCTCCGGCAATCCATTTGAACATGATCTACTGATTTTTTATCAAAGGAAAGCGATCAATCAATAGGTAACAAATGGGGTTGTACAAGCCTGTTTTGGTTAAGGTTTATTACAAAAACTATGGTAGTTTAGTGAGGTCTCTGAGCTATGTTTATATCCTAAGTATATACTTGGTTCTTTGATCTGAAAAAGACCTATACAACCTTAAATGTAAAACGATGGAAATGAGATTTTGGAGCAAAGCTGAACTTGCTCAACGGTTTGGAATTAGCCGTGAAACACTACGATTAAAATTAAAGGAAATTGAAGGGCTGGATACAGGACGTAGGCAGTTATTATATCCTTATGAGGTAAGGATGGTTTTTAAGGCGTTTGGGGTTGAGGAGTAATTTCCAAGGTTTGGTAATTAAACTCATAACAGTCGTTGGCAACAGTACTATCAGGCACGAATCCAAATTCAACTTCGAAATTGTTTTTCGGAACTTTTTCAAAAGGGATCTTTAGAAATTGATCCTGTGTGTCCTCCATGTTATACTGAAAAGCATGATTGTGTAATCTCAAAAAATTGTACTTAATATCGAATTTGTCCCTAGAAGGAATATTCTGAACCAAAACTAAGGTGCCATTTTTTGTAAAGATTGGTCCTCTAAAAAAGACATATTGATTTTCATAACCATAAACCAAACAATCCTCACCTTCTTTAGTTTTTGTTAAATCTCTATGTTTATAATCTATATCTGAATGCTGAAACTTTTTTAACCAATATTCATCCGTATTTATGACATTAAATGAGTCCATGAAATTATTTACAATCCTAACATACTTAAAATTTTCCTGGTATTCCGAAGGATAGCTCGCTACTAGCTTATATAAATAATCTTTCGAATACAACCAGGTATTCTTTTCCAAAATGTTATAACTAGTATCTTCGACCGTTGCGAATATTTTTATATCATCGTTGACATTAATTTTCTCAAATGATTTCAATTCAACATCATTATCCTCATAATACTCCTTGATGCTTTGTTCTATGTCATCGAATTCAGGAATCAGATATTGAAATGAAGTCAAAGACAACTCCATATCATATTTTTGCAATTCAAAATTTCTATAGCTACTCTCATTAATTGAATCCATACCATTTTGAAATTCAGGTTTTTGCGAAAAATATACCTGAGCACCTGAATAATAATCAGTTATAACACCTGTCTGATCTGAATATTGTTGTAATAAAGAATCAATTTTATACTCCCAAATCACTTGATTCACCCTTGAAATGCTATGATCAGAATCTTGATCATATTGATCTTGCATTTCTTGCTCCTCAATCTTAAATAAAGAAAGCTGATCTTCATAAAATTGATAATCCTTGCCCGGATTCTCTTTAATAAAAGCATTCATTTTTCTTGCATAAACTTCTGCAATATTGAAATGGTATTGTTCATGATTTAATAAATCATCAGAATCCTCATCTTGATCCTTTTTCCAAGATCTTTGATTATTTTGAGCCGCATATGCTCTAAACGTATTATTCAATGAGTCATGTTCTAAATATATGTCACTAAAAATGGCAGCGTCAAAATCTGTAAATGGGCTTGTAATTCCATTAAAGTCATTCCATTCCAAATTGCCCCATCTCTTATAAGTAGGAGTCTTGTAAAAGTTATTCTCGATCAGAGCAATACTCATTAACAATAAAATCGAGAAAACCGATATGATTATTTTGATCTTTAGAGTATTTCCCATCGTATGAATTTAAAAAATCGTCTTAACACCCCAATTAATAGCTCGGAAAACGAAATAAAAATAATGAAGCCTAATAAATTCCAAACGTTATGTCCTCCGATAAATGAAATAAAACTCAAATCTACTAAAGAGTAAAACAAACTTTTTATCACAATAAAAAAAGCTAAAACCAATAAGCTATGAAGCACTCTACCCAAATAATTATTTGATCTATTGTGGTCCATTCGATAAATAACGTGGTTAACGGTAAAAACAAATAAGAATATTAGAAGGTTAATCCAAACTTCCAAACCGTCAAAATAGTCTTCACTTTTGAAAAATGCAAAACCTTCTTGCATGGCAGTCCATAAAACGGCTGAAGAAAATGCAGTTAGTACATCCTTGCTGTTAAAAGTTCTCAAAAACGGTTTCAGGTCAAAATGAGATATCTTTATATCTTCTTCATGTAATTCTTCTGTTAAGGGTTCAGCAACTATCTCAATATTGATCCCTTTGCGCATCTCGAGTATGACACCAGCAGCCTGTACGGCATCTTTATTATAACTATCTGAATTTTCCAGAATGAAGTACAATTCTTCATCTGTTTTATTTTTAAATTTATCTTTAAAATGCTCCACCATTTTATTTAGAGATAATGTTTAGTTGTACCAATCCTCTTGATCAAATATTAATCTTTTATTCATCCACTCTTTAAAACTTTGATATATTTCAATTCTTGGCCATCCATCTTTTTCTTTTTTACCACTCCATGTAAGATAAACCACATAATACTCACTATTTTTTAAGTTTTTGATCAAACAATCATCATTAGAACTATGTCTCGCAACGAGCTCAAGTTTATTAGTCTTGTTTGAAAGTGAATGTGTTATACCTGTTTCTTTCTTTAATTCTTTCAAAACGGTTTCTTTGATGTCCTGATCAATATCAAAATCCCAAGGCTCAAACAATAGGTTGGAAGCAGGAATATCCCTAGTCAGCCATACGTTCTCTTCCGTTTTATAAAACTCCCACCCTTTATCTATAAGTTTTGGAGTATCTATCTCAATAATGATTGGCTTCCCATGTCGCTGCCCAACTTCCTTTGCCAAATACATATTCTCAGACAAATGCACATATTGTCTTTGCATCGATTTTAGACCTTCTTCTAGGATCGCTTCCAAATTCTTGACACTGGTACCATGATATAAAACCTGAGGTGGAGTAGTGGGTATTAATTCCTGACGTATGGAAATTGAATGTCCATGAGTAGCTTTTATTTTGTTTCCTGTAAGATCAATTTTCCATCTTACTTTATCAAAACTTTCAGATAGGCTTACTAAACCAGCTTTATTCATATCAACGTTGTTCCTCTTTAGAGCAACTAAAACATCATTGATGTTGGCCCAACCGTATTGGTCTAATTCAATGCCTCCATCTTCCGGTTGATGTCGTAACCAATAACTTATCAATTTGCTTATCTTGGAATCCATCATTTACAAGTAAAATAAGGTACTTAAAAGAGTTAGTGTTATTGTTCGGATCATCATATTTGTGTAATAAATAGTTAACTCTCTTGGAGCTTTTGTTTTAAGAAACCAAACTATTCCAATTAATATTATTCCTGTTATCATACCCGATTTTAGATAAAACATAGCTCCCGGCCAATGTTGAAGTTTAAATAAAATACCTACTGGTATTATGGACAACAAAATCCCTGAAATTATCGATAAAGCCACATTTGACCTTTTAATGAAATGATCGCAAAAGAAATATACTGCTCCAAAAAAGTAAATAGTGGATAGTGGTATTAAAGAAATTACCAAAATGATACCAGATGAAGGCCAATTAAATACTTTAAAAATTAGCCCAATAAGAAATAGTATAGTAAAAGTAATTTCTGTTTTCATGTAATCAATTGCTTAGTTTTTCTGCTCCTCTAAATTTCTTGCGTCCAATCTTCAATATTTCTATGCTTACCTAATCCTACCGTATCAAACTCATCTTTGAATTGCTTCTTTTTAACTCCCAATAGTTTTAAAACCTTATTTAGACTGCCTTTGTAAAAATCTCCAACAAAAACTCTTTTACCATTTTCCCAAACAACCCCTTGATGACCACCATGTCCACCAAAAAATTCAGATTCTACATAAGCCACTTTTGCTTCATTGATTTTTGAAAGAATTTGTTTTTCTAAATGATCACTAAAAAGTTCAAACTTGAGCACTCCAGGACTTGGACTCATTTGATTAATTTCATCATACAATTTCTCTGTCATTAAGATCATAGAAATTCCTTGCTCTAATTCTACGAGATTTGCTTGCGTATATGCTTTTGTAATTAACCGTAGATTTTCGCTTTTTGCTATAAATGCCCTTAAAAAATATCCCATTTTAATCAGATTATATACCACATATAGCTTATTTGGATTTCATATATGAATCAAAATTTTGAATATAATCTTCTAAATTTTCTTCAAGCATCTTTTTGTATTCCGAAACAAAATATTCAATCGTTTCATCTTTGCCTTGATTCATTTCTTCTCCTGTATTCCAACCACATGCACTTAACCAAGCATTAAAACGGGCTGTGCTATACATCATTGAAGCACTAACCTTACCTCTATCAATTGATTTTAGTTGTTCATTTGATAGATTTATATGCTCATCCGCACGATCGTAAAAACCATTATCAATTTCATTATTCATATCACAAATTTAGTATCTAACTTTTTTTATTAATAAGCTTATCTTCATCATTGATTAACAGTCCTTGTCCAAATATGTAAATCACTTGAGGTTCCTATCACAAAAGATTTCCCGGTTTCTGAAAAACCATATGCTCTATCAATTCCATAATAAAAAGCGTTTACCTCGATAGCATTTCTTCCGTTTACTAAAAACATCACCTCGGCCTCAGTCATTTCATTCTTCCAGTTTAATCTGTTTTCTTTTTTTATTTCGATTGTCCAATGATCTGATGTTTGTTTACTAAGAATATCTTTATATTCAAACCCTCCACAAATAATAGTTTCGCCATTAAGAATCCCAAAACCTTTTACTTTTCCATTATCCGAATCCCACTCTTGCATGTAGTAATCTGAAGGATCTCTATCAATTTTCTCTGCTTTTGTGCAATCAAATATTCCTCTTCCTTGGCTGGATAAAACCATTAATACATCAGATTGTGGTTTAAATCCAATTTCTCTTAATCCTCCAATAGCAAATACTTGTTTTTTTGACCAAATCATAAACCCTTTTGTCTTAATGTAACTCCGTTTCCCAATCTTCAAACTTTGG
>NZ_JBSWWU010000008.1:0-356369 GCF_056160245.1 Aquimarina sp. AWH4_224
ATTTGGCGGCAATAGCCTATAACTTGAAGAAATACCTAAAATTCATCAATAAAAACCCAATAAGTAAGCTAGGAAGCTATATTGCTCATATTTTTCCATCAAAATGCCTTTTTAAGCATGAAATAAGCGGTCTAACGTAGGTTTAATATTGACTAATATTAATCTGTCTTCCCAGAAAATCAGGACTTATACTCAAGATTATTGGTTGCTTTTTGATGTTTTATGGGCTTGTGCAACGGTTACCATTGTTAGCAACAGCTTGTTTATAGTAATTTTTCTTTTTTTAGCACTACGCTGCCTTTAGTTCCTTCAGGTGTTTTATACTTTACTAAAATCGTTTCTTTCTCTTTGAAAATTTCTTTTAAAAAAATACAAGGATTGTCTTTTATCTCTGAACTCACAGTCAAATAATCAATCTCTAAGATTTCGTAATTGATTTTTAATTCGTTTTTGTCTGCACTTGAGTCCTTAATTATAGTATTAATCCTTAAACTGCTATCCGTAACGATGTATGATAACCCAAAGGAATTAAAAACTTTCTCTTCAACTGATTCTGAATAACCGACGAGATAAATTTTACTATCCTCAAAATCGAGATAGACCTTGTAATCTTTAAAAAAATCATTACCTATCCTAGGCTTTCCGTCATTTAAGGTTACCAAAGCTTTATCGACCTTTAAGCTTCCCATTTGTACGTTTTTTAGCATTGATCTATAAAATATCTTCGGCTTGGCTCCGCCAAAAAGACCTTCGCTGCTTGAACCATAATAGGTTATTGTAGATTCCATATTTAATGGGTCGCTGATAAAAGACTTGTTCAAAAAAACACTTTTGTTATAACCCGTGTCAAATGAGAGATTTTTCACTTTTTTCCCATCTATCTTAAGTACCACTTTGGGTGTAAAACTGTGTTTTGCTGTATTGTACTTAATAATGTGTGCCTCTTCAGGTATATTAAACAAAAATTTGTCATCAGTAAGTGTGATGATTTGTTTTTTATAATCGATCCCCCAGAAGTAATCTTTCATTACATCATTGCCAAAAACACCATCAATATTTAGACACCCAATTTTATAAGATTTATCCAAAGCGGTAACCACCGCAAGCTTATTTTGAAAATTAATTCCATTAAGGGACATAGCATCAATTTCGCAAACCTTTAATTGGGTAATGTTGTTGTTAGAGTCCGCTATCGATTGTTTCTTTATAACGTTTAAGCCTAATTCTGTAAATAAATGTTCAGAAACAACGGTATGTGCGGCCGCGGTATCAAAAAGAAATCTGTAATTGTTTCCTTTTATATTCACTTCTATGATAGGTAGATTTTGAGAGAAATCAAAAGGTATTTCTTTGAGAATTGGACTTGTTGAGTTTGGGTTAAGATTAGCCTGTACAGGACTATTTGAAAAGATAAGTAATGCGAGTAATAATATTTTTTTCATAAAAGGTTGTTTATTTTAATAGACGCATTTCTTTGATCATTGGTTGCTTGGGTTTGAAAATTGTTGCCAAGGTAGGTGTATAGTTACTAAAGGTAATTATATATCCTAACTATAGGAAGTATAATTACCTCATTTTATTTCAAAATATTATTAGACAAAAACCTCGGCGATTAACTGAGTTTTTGGCTTCCAAAAAGACATCAAAAACAACATGTTAAGTCATCCAGAAAGATTATCGAAAAATCTCCCAGGTCTTAGCCCCCCGTACGTTATTTTGTAATGTTGTTTTTTATCTTTTTCATCATCTCTTTCGCATTTGTGTTTTTTGGATCTAGTTCTAACGATTTTTTATAGTTTAATAACGCCAGGTCATATTGTTTATCTGTGAAGTAGGCTTCCCCTAAACTATCATATGCATTGGCATTGTTAGGAAATTCGGAAACAGCTAATTTAAATATTTCAATACTCTGGCTTATTTTTTCTAATGACAATAAATCATAGCCAAGACTATTCAATTCGTTCGGGTTTTCAAAACTGTAAATGTCATGATCACTCTCCTTTAAAGCGTAATAATATTGGATTCCTTCATTGATATCCTCTAAACACTTTTTTCTAATTTCTCTATATATCGATTTTTTAGGTAAAATGAACGTTTTGTCTTTCATAATATCAAAAACAGAATGCCCTATTTCCCACACCTGATTTTTATGATTAGACATTAAAATAACATTGAGGTCATTTTCGAACTCACTAATGAAAACTGATCCAAACTGATAGGATTCTCCGCCATGTCTATGCATAGTGTATGAATCATCCGTACCTCCTAGAATTGCCTTTCTGTTTTCAAAATACTGATTCTTCAATAAGGATTTTAATAATTCTCTTGAAATTAGCTTGTTATGATGTAAAGCTGTAATCCATATATTCAAATCTTCTATGCTTGTCCATAAAATACCTTTTATCATATAAATTTCAAGCGAATTTTGCTTATAGATATCAAAACTTCTAGTTCTATTTGGGTAATCAAAATCAGGGTCAAAAACTGCATCTTTCATCCCCAAAGGAATGATAATACTTTCTTTCGCAAATTCTTGAAACGTTTTTTTCGTAACCTTTTCAATAATCTTTTGCTGAAGAAAAATACTATTAAGATTGTAATGAAAATCTGTACCTGGTTCAAATAGTAAACTCGTTACTCCTTGTAAATCTTCTAAAATATCTTTCTCATTCTTTACATTATCATAATCAATTTGAGGAAGCCCACCTACATAGTTTAAGAGATGCTTGATAGTTATCTTTTCTGACCAATTTGGTAAACCTAAATCAAATCGAGAAAGTGTATCATCCAAATGCAATTCCCCTTTCTCAATTAACATCATAATAGATACTGCAACAAATTCCTTTGCAATTGAACCAGGACAAAAGATAGATTTTTTTGTGAGTCCAGTAGTTGATGAACCGTCTGTATATCCAAATGAGTTTTGATACACAATAGAATCATTTCTTGTTACTAATACATTGCCATTAAAAATTCCTCTCTTATAACTAATCTGCATTAGCGAATCAATAGTTTTATTGTATTTCAAAAGAGGTTGAGTTTCTTGTTTTTTTGAGCTGTTACATCCCAAAAAGAATATTGAAAGGATGAAAATGATATATTTGGTCATATGACTAATTTGGTTTGATGAGCTGATTTATTAAGAGCTATTAGAGCTCTTTTTAAACTTTATAGTTTTTTTATCTAAAAAACTACCGAGTAGTTGAATTCCAGATATCCAGATACATTTTCCAATCGGTATCCACTTTTTTCCAAACAATAACATATTTACCCGTCCAAGCAGAAATGCTACCGTCTTTGTGTTTGGTTTTCCCCTCATAATAACCATAATCATAAGCTGTATTACCTACAATAGTAATCTCTTCTTGCATAATCTTATGATATGGAGTCGATATGCCTACTGGTAAAGTCCAATATTCTACAATAGTATCTCCAGATAGAATTTTGGATTTATTTGGAAAGATCTTAGCATCTGCGGTATAACTATTAGAAATCCCTTGATAGTCTGAAGCCATTACATAAGCAGAAAACTGAGCCGTGTTTTTAAGGATAACATCAATATCGTCTCTGTTACCATTAAACTGTTGAGCATAAGAGCTAATGGATGACAACGTCAATATGACCAAAATTTTGGCGGTATACATTATGTTTTTCATATCGTACATTATGGTTGCACTAAATTCTTAATTGTATAACTTTTGTGAATGATTTTCCACGCACCTTGATATTTAAGCAACATAAAGTAATCAGTAACTACCCTACGGTTAGGCATAATGATTTCTACTTTGGCCGTTGCTACATTTTGATCATAATCTATAGCAACAATACGTCCTATTCTGTTGCTTTTTTGCCCTTCCTTTATCCTGCTTATATAGTTATTGCCATCCCAAACGCGTAAACTATCTTCTTGAGTAACAGAATAGAGATTAAACTTGGGATGGAAAGCTTTTTTTAACTTATCGGGTTCTCCATTAGCGGTACCATCAATATATAGCATAATGGTTTCTGAGATTTTTTGAATTTCGGATGGGCTCTGTTTCTGACTATTAGCTGCACCGAATGCAAAAAGTAAAAGTGTTGTAAAAATTATTTTTTTCATTTGTAAAAGTGTTTATTTGTTTATTAGAATGTTGACCACTTGTTGCGCCACGGACTTTGTAGCGGATGGATCTTGACCAGTAATAAAATTCTCATCTATTACATAAAAGTTATCTTGTCGCTGATCTGAATATAAAAAGTTCCCATTATTTTCTTTGATTTTTTTCTCGATTGAAAAAGGGAATGTCTTGTAATATGCTGCTCCCCTATTTTCAAATAAGTCCGGATAACCACTAATTTTCTTATTTTGGTAGAGTGGATTACCATATTTATCTTGTAGGTTAACAATTCCTGCTGTTCCATGACAGACCGCCGAAATGATCCCATTTTGATTGTAAATTTGTTCTGCAATATTTTTTATTTCAGTATTTTCAGCAACGCCGAACATGGCAGCTCCACCACCGCTATAGTATATAGACACATAGTTGCTTGGATTAATATCACTTGGTTTTTTGGTGTTTTTTAGGACATTCATGAATTCACTGTTGTAGATATATTTCTTTTGGATCGAATCTGAAGTTGAGATATATCCTATCGGAATTGCCCCTCCTTTGGGACTGATAACATCGACCGAAAAGTTGTTGTTTACAAAAATGTCATACGCCACAACTATTTCTGCAAAATGATTTGAAGCATTAATTTCGCTATTGCCATAGGTATGTTGATTTGAAGTCACGATAAGAATACGCCTATTGTTTTCTTGTTTTGAGCAGTTCGCTAATAGTAAAACACCTAAAAAATAGAGCAGGTTTTTTTTCATATTTCTCTTGTTTTGAGCAAATATGAAAAACGGAATCGAGTAATAGAGGCAGAATAATCAAAGAGTAGTTCGGATTTATAAAACCGAACTAAAACCTATGTTTTTTTGGTATTCTGAAGGTGTTTGTCCAGTATTTTTTTTGAAGGCGGTAAAGAAAGTTGATTTCGATTTAAAGCCACTTTCATAACCTATACCTTCTATGGTGAAGTTAGTTTTTTTGTGCAGTAACTCCTTCGCCTTTTCTACCCGTAGCTCATTGATGAATGTTGAAAAAGATTTTTCCAATCTTTCGTTCAAATACTGAGACAAAATGTGTTTTGGTACGCCCAGCTCTCCTGCTATTTTTGCAAGAGTTAAATGCTGGTCAAGAAATAGTTCGTTATCCACAATTTTTGATAAACCAGTCTCTATTTCTCCTAGTATTCTATCTTCGATATCTTTGTTTTTGTATTTTTCCTTTTCTTCAAAAAAAGTGGGCTGTTTATTACTTTTAAAAATAAGCAGCAGTACTATTAGGTACAAAACAAATGAAAATGATAGCGCTCCCACTATATATGAGGTGTATGCGCCAATGTTATATCCTAACCAAATAAAACCAACTCCAAAATAAATACTTAGTAGCCAAATATCAATGTTTTTTAGTTTGTCTTTGGTTTTTAGCTTTTGAATGATAGGCTTGATAAATTTATAGGATAAAATAATGTAGACCAACCATTGAAAATAGATACCTTTTACTATCCATTGGCTCCAAATCTTTCGGTGTCCTACATAGGGATAGTATATTCCAAGAATAGATATTCCAATCAAAAATGGTATGACATGAATTGCCCAATTTATTCTTTCTTTCTCGGTATATTTTTTTAGATAGAGAAATAAAAAAGGGCCTATCAACATACAGGCCGATAACCCAATTTGAATGAAAATATTAGATAGCTCACGATTAAAATAAAAAAAAACCGATTTGATGATTCTAATGCTCAACACCAAAAGCAAGAAAGCCAGAAAATAATTTGAGAATTTTTTGGTCTTTGCGGTAAATGCAAAATATAAAGAAAGAAGAAAGCCATTGAAAGCCCCTAAAGCGCTAAAGAAAAAGATAATTTGACTTTCAAAATTCATAAATACGAGTTTGTTTCAAGTTTCAATTACATCGTTTAATATATGTCTTGTTGCAGCGCAAAATATTACCGTACTTTTCTATTTTATTGTTCATCCTTGGATAACTTAGATAGTACTTCGATGGCTTTATGAGCATCACTTTTGTCAACAAAGATATGGTCGTGATAATACCCAGCGATAACATTACAACTTATGTTGTGTTTTGCCAATTCTGTCGAAAATATTGCTGTTAAATCAACAGCTTCCAGTGATGAGTGAATCATAAGAGTGATCCACGAAGCAACATATTCATAATCCAAGTTCAGTTCATCAGCCTTTCCTTTCTCTATCACTATTGTTGTTCCTTCTTCTTCGTTAAACTTACAAATAGTATCGTTGAGATTAATTTTACTAATATCGTCTATTGACGAAAAAACATACTCTCCATCATTTAGTTTGGGTTTCATTCCTTTTATTAATTCAGATAATCTTTTTTCGCCTGCCATTTCATATTCGCTTTGTATTTGTGTAAAAAGCTACCACATATTCTCTATTCAAACAGAACAAGTCAAAATAGCTCGACATAAATTTAATAAACATATATTTTAATCGGGGCTATTGTCCTGGTACAAATCAATATTTTGTTCTTCTGAAAATTTTTCAGCTAAAAGATCCCACAACTCAGCATATCCATTATCATAACCTAAGGCCCAAATTCCTACACCACCCAATCGATTCTTCTTTATCCAATCATATTTGATCGAAAGTGATTTCTCATCTTCGAAAAAAAGCTGATGAAATTCATCGTCATTTTCTTTAACAACCAAATAGGTTGAAGAACTTATGGAATCAAATTGTACTGGAGTTTGTAATGAATCTATATAGAATTTCTTAATCCTTTTGTATGGTGGATGGTCTATAAATTTTGATACCGTTGCCCCTGGGAACGATTTTTTGGTAGACCATTGAGCACCATAATAAGGTAATCCAACGATTAACTTATTGAAATGAACTCCCTTATTTTTGTAATACTGAATAGAGTTTTTTAACCCTTTCCCAAATTTTTGACTTTGATTAAATGGGGTCACTGGCCCAGTGATTTTGCTAAACCTACCATAATAATCGTACCCCATTAACGTATAAAAATCTACGTAAGGATCAATCGTTGGAATATCAAAAATAGCGTTCCAATCTTCTGCGTACAGACAGAGAGATATCTTGTAGTTTGGATTCTTTTGTTTTAGTCTATTTGAAATTTCAATAATAAACTTGGTAAAGCTTGTTTTATCTTTTTTGGATACACCTTCGAAATCGATGTTTATCCCATCTGCTGATCTTAACGCTAATAAATTTGAAACGCTATCGATAAGAGTATTCTGAGCTTTAAGGTTTTTAAGAAAAATAGCATTATTCTCACTTCCAAAATTAGAGATAGAAAGAAATACTTTACAATTAGATACCTTGGCACTATCGATCAAAGCAGTAGTTTTCCATTGATGGATAGTTTTATAGCTTCCTGTTTCCGGTTGTATGCTATAAGAAAAATAAGAAATACCCCATAGCATAGAAAAATTATAATTTTTCCAGGAAGAACCATTGGAATAAGTGTGCCAACCAAATGTGCGTATATCTGGATGAATTTTTCCTTTTTTGAGCAATACTTTTTTTGGTGAAATAGTATTGAGACTATCCCATTGCTGTTCCGTTTCGAAATTAAATCCTTCAAATTTCTTTTCATGTAAATGTCGTTGACTGATAAAATCGAAGTTATCTAACTCTGAATTTGTATTCTTATTTTCAGCTGTGCTATCATTACCACATCCTACTAGTAATAGCATTGAAATAATAGTAATTAAAAATATTTTCATCGAATGTTATATAGCGTTGCATATCTAAAAAGTAGCAGATTTAATTGAATAATTTTTCAATTTTAAACTAATACTGAATTTACAAAAACTACTTTTGATTTGGCATTTAAAGCAAAAACATTTTTTTATGATAAATGATATCAGCAAGAATTAAAAATACTATTACCAACAGTCATGGTTACTACTATTTTTTAAATCTGTTCTATTTTTTTATAGATTTCTTTTTTAGAATTCTCAAATAATTCCCCGCCAAACTCCTCATTATCCAATGATAGTATTGAAATATCCTCTATTCCCATTATTCCAAACACAAATTTGAGATATGTCGTCTGGAAATTCATATGCGCATTTTTTTCACTTTCCCCATATCCAGAATCCCCTCGACTTGAAAAAATGAACATTTTTTTATTTTTGAGTAGTCCCATATAATCGCCATCGGGTTTTCCTGAACGAAATTTCCAGGTCTCATTGATTCGCATAAGTTGGTCGATATAGGATTTTAGTCCGCTAGGAATTGACCAATTATACATTGGTGTTCCAATTACATAAATATTATGCATCTTAAATTCTTCGACTAACTGATTACTAAATGCCACGCCTGATTGATTTTTTTCGGTTCTATCTTGAGGTCTTATAAATGCGCTGGCGATCCACTTTTCATTTATGGGTGGGATTTCTTCTAATCCAACTTCCCGATATGTAAAAATATCCTTTGGATTTTTCTTTTTCCATTTATCCTCAAAAAGTTGTGTAAGTTTTCGACTATGTGAATTTTCCTTTCTTACACTTGCGTTGATAATTAAAACCTTATTCATATTCTTTAAATTTTGATTATGAAACAAAGTTCTGGATTCGAAAAATGAAAAAAATTGATGTAGTTTAAGATGCTTGAAGTTTTTTACGAACTCTGCTCAAAAATTCGGGAGTAACCCCCAAATAAGACGCAATAAGATAGTTGGGTGCTTTTTCGGCAATTTTTGGATAATTTTCCAAAAACGCTATATATCGTTGTTCTGTGTCAAGTACTTTGTTAATGATTATTCGGCGCTGTAAACTGCCAATGTAATTTTCAAGGATTATTCTAAAAAAGCGTTCAAGTTTTGGAATTTCTTTCAACATTTCTTCAAAAGAATTATGGCTAATCTGAAGTAATGTAGTCTTTTCGATGGCTTGAATATTGTAAACGGAAGGTTTTTGTTTTTGAAAACTATCAATATCTGTCGCCCACCAGTTTTCAATTGCAAAATATAGAATTTCCTCTTTCCCTGTTTCAGAATTTATATAAAAAGCCTTTAATATTCCATTAACCACATAATTATCGCTTCGGCAAACTTCTCCATTTCTCAATAAGTAATCCCCTTTTTCAAGGATTTTCTCCCTCCAATATGTCTCCATTAAATTTTCTTCCTCTGCACTTAATTTGACGTGTTTTGAAATCGATTTAATCAAAAGCTTTTTCATTTCGTTTTTTGCTAAGGTATTATGCAGTTACAAGGGTTGATGATATAAAGATAGAAAATATAAGAACTACAGCAATTGATAATGTTTTAACAAGAATCTTAAATGCTAAATAGTACCAACAAATACTCTTAAAATTTTAATAATTTTACCCTACCTAAGCAATTTTCGGGTTGTACCCTTCTAGTAATACCTCGATCTTTGCTAAAATTAAAAACCATGAACATCCACAACTGCGAACTATCTGATATCCCTTCAATTTTGGAATTGTATGAAGCAGCCAGGAATACACAAATACAACACAATGTCGTCGTATGGCCCCATTTTGAAGCTGAGTTTATACAACAAGAAATAGAAGAAGGACGGCAATGGAAATTAATCGTAGATGGGCAAATCGTGTTCAACTGGGCGATTGCTTATACCGACAAAGAAATATGGGGAGATCGGGATCAAAATGATGGGATCTTTATCCACAGAATTTGTAATCATCCTAGTTTTAGAGGAAATGGTTATATACATACGCTGGTTACCTGGGCCAAAATGCATGCAAAGGAACATGGGAAGAAATACGTTCGACTAGATACACTGGGTAATAACAAAAGCTTAATCAAACACTATACGTCTGCAGGGTTTGAATTTTTAGGAATTTTTGAGCTTACCAATACCGCTTCACTACCTCAACATTATCAAGAGGAACCTAATTGTTGTCTTTTTGAGATGAGATTATAAAGGAATAACTCTAGAATAATTCTTTGTCCTATTTTTTATTGGTAAAGACGGATTTAACGTCATCTATTAATTTTAAAATGACATTTCATAATCCTCCCTCTCTCTATCCAAATCACCTAAAAAATCGTGTTTTGTAGTTAAGCTTTGATTATATCCAATAAGAAATATACCTATAAAAATTGCAATGATTACTCCAAAGATTGCCATACTACTTTATTAACCATCCACTTGTCATTTTGTTTCACAAGTAGCAAATAATCAATTCCCCAATAAAGCGTCAATTTTACATTAGCAATTTTGTCTTGTACATCCAGAATTTCAATCTTCTTTACGGCATCTTTTGGAGCCGCCCATTTTGGGTTATTTGCAACATCAGCCGCAAACCCAATGGCTTTATCATAGGTCATAATATGCTCTTTGGACCCACTGCTTTTGCTACCATATCCCAATTTGGATAGGTTAGGATGAATACTTCTTTTAATCTTAGTTGTATCTCCTTCATAAAAACCCTCAATATAGTCCAGCGCTGCTCTTTCTATTTGATCCTTATCCTGACTATATGAGTATAGATTGAAACAACATATGAGCAGAAAAATTAAAATTAATTTCTTCATGATTTATTCTTTATAGCGTTCATTACACATAACAGTATCATATCAAACTAATAAGAGGTAAACGTTGAATTACTTCTCTTTCTGAAATATACTTAATTTAAAACAAAAACGGTTCGAGTTTATACTCAAACCGCTATTGCTTTTATACATTATTGTAGCCTGTTTTTATTTTGAATATTGTTTTTTATACATCAATCCTAGTTCTTGAGTTAAGAGAAGAATCTCAGGCTTATCTTTTCTCAGAAGCACTGTCCAATTATTAAAAACTTCCCAATCATCATTAACGAATACTGCTTTTCCATATTCTTCAGTTAATTTTTTGCGTAATCGGTTTTCTTCTCCTTTTCCAGTTAAAATCCAAACCATATTGAGTTCGCCATTTTCAAACCGAGCTTCAAATTTTCTGGGGAAGCCAGCATATTCAACTCCGAAACAGTTTATCTGAGTTTTAGTAATTGAATCTTTTTTTTCTAATTTTTGAACTTGAATAAATAAACTATTACTTTTCAGAAGAGGGGTTAAATCATCAATATTTCCTCCCATCTTGATAAATTCTGGAATTTTTACAGAAGGCTCATATTTGATTTCATTCTTAGTATACAAATAAGGGTTATCCCAAGTAAATAAATTCGGATGAACAGATTCTGGTGTTAGCTGCCAGGCCAGGTCTTTTTTATTATTGATAAATATTAAATCAGGCTCATATACGGTATAATCCAAATACCTTTTTGCTTCACTTTTCGATATTGAGGCAATTGTTTTAACTACATTTCCTTTGGCTTGGATATAACATAATTTATCATCAGAAAAAGTAAAAACAACTTTATCTAGAGTTCCGCTATCAAGCTCAACCATCGAAGCAATAAGGTGTTCTTCCTTTTTTTCAGATAAAGGAAAGTTGGGTGTTATGATTTCTAGTATCACTACGTCACTGGATATCGCAGATATTTTTTTTGAACACTTAAAAGAGACTCATTGAATTCTACATTATTAAAACCCGTAATCACCTGTGCTTGAGATGCAAATGAAGCAAGTAAAAAAAACAGTATAAAATTAATACAAAGTGTTTTTGTCATAATTATTGATTGATATATGTATACATACACAAAGACGTATCTTTTTCACTAATGGTTGTCTCGCCTTCTTTTAATTGCCACAATGGGTTCGTGTAACCTTCACTACAGCTTTAATTGTGGCGATATATCATTAAGCTTTTGTTTTTTTATTCCTCGAATTACAAACCATAAGATGAATATTAACTCTCCAAAGGTCATTAACTCCAGAATTAAGTTAAGTTGATCAAAATCAGGGAAAATTAGTTTTAGGAAAGAGTTAATAAGATATCCAAAACCAGCGATAAACAAGAAAATTCCAATTAATTTGGGAAACCAGTCAAATTTATACGCTAACCAACCAAGAGGTAACAACCACAATCCCCAAAATATTATCGAAATATACATTCTCTGATTATAAAGGGTTAGCATTTCAATAATTTTATCAGGATCTTCTAAATGTCCAACAATACTTAAGTTTATGGTTTCATTAACCATTGAGATAGGCACACTTACCAATGCCAGGATAAGCAATAAAGTTGATGTCGTCTTATCCAGATCTTTAAACAATTGATAAAAAAGAAAAGGGATAATGATAAAAAGCAATTGTGTGATTAACCTTCCTGCAATTCCCAGTCTAAACAGTAACATATTTTCCTTAATATTTTCGGATGTTGCTATTGGATCGGCAAAATCAATTAAGACTGAAGGAACATACATAATACCAAACATTCCAAAAAGCATCCAAATTGGGTAAAGAATTCTAAGGTTTCTAACAATACTTGTTTTGTTTTCCATGATTCAATTTTTAGAAACTAAGCAGTGGACAATTTTGAAACTTCTTAGCAGATTAAAAATATACGACGATTGTATAGGAAGTATGTTACTTGAGCCTCTTCTTTTTCCAAGTGGTCTACAACATATGCGCAGTGACTTAAGATTAATATATACTAATTTAAAAAATGAGATATACATTAAACATATTAAATTGGTTACATAAAAAAAAACCTAATGAAAAACCTAAAGACAAACTGGTTCCCAGAAGGTTCTTATCTTACCATAAACAATCCCTATCTACTTTTAGCGATAATCAAACTAGTCTTCTTCTTTCTCTTTTTTACGTAGTGATCACATTTAGAATCTGAAGAAAAACCTACTTTTAACTTTAAACAATACACTCTTTCTGCCAGTACACCATCGTAATCCACTGATCCTGCTTTGGTGCAATTGATACATGATTCTTTCATTCTTTTTACTTTTTATTTTTCCCTGTCTCAACTATGTTTAGGTTATAGTAACTGCCAAAACCAAAATAAATTCTACACCTAATGTTAATTCTAAGTCAAGGATGTATTACCCTTTCGCAAATCTCTCCAAAGCATAGGTGTTTATTGCTTTTATTATGGATGCATAACAGTTTCTATACCTTTATACTACCCTATTTTACGGCTTTCCCATAGAAATCCCTTCTTTACGGCAAACCTCAATTTAAATTCGAAATCATTTTGTAACTTTAAGAGAAATATACCCTGAACTATGCCTTTTAACATAGCACAATTAGAAGTTCTTGCAGAAAAAACGCAGCTTTTTCTCTTTATCTTTTCACAAGAAGGAAAGATCATTGCGTTCAATAAAAGATGTGAACTTTTGTTCCCTGAAGGTTGTGATGGAATAAAAGGAAAAAACATAACGGATTTTGTAATCGATGATGATGTACAGGTATTTACCGACACGATTTCGAACCTAACCGTACAACAGCCAAAGACCAATGAATCCTTCACTTTTCCCTCTGGCAAAACAGGAGTCTTGTCTTTAAAATTTGATTTTACGCTTTGCGATAACTTGGTGTATGCCGCTGGTATAGACACCACCGAGGAGTATAAAGAGCATAGAGCACTTATTACCATTTCTAAACTCACCAAAACCGGAGCCTGGTATTTTAATCCAAAAAGTAAGGAGATGTACTGGTCTCAGGGGTGCTATTTTGTTAAGGATTTAGATCCCAATACACCAATGACTCGAGATTTAGGAGCTAGTTTTTATCCCGAAGAATCCAGAGCACGGGTAGAAAACTATTTAGACACCCTTCTAAGAACAAAAAGACCCTATGAATATACCGAAAAGATCATCACTGCCAAAGGAGTCGAAAAATGGGTAAAAGTAGTGGCTCACCCAGTGATCTATAAAAACGAAGTGGTCTTCGTAAATGGAACTATTGCCGATATTACCGAACGCTATAACTACATCGAAAAACTAAAATATAACGAAGAGACTAAGCACCTGGCACTAAAAGGAATCCAATCTGGTCTTTTTGATCATATCATTCCAGAAAACGAAGTCTACTATAGTGCCGAATTTAAACAAATGTTGGGGCTTCCCTGCAATCAAAACCAGGTGTCTGAAGAGGCTTTTAGACAGATGATCCATCCCGAAGATGTCGAAAGTGCTATGCAACGACATTCTGAAAATCTAAACAAACCGGACAACTACTATTTTAATCATTACCGCCTAAAAGATAACTCTGGGGAGTATCGATATTATGAAGTCCATGGTTTCAGAAGAAAAAATGATACCGGCGAAACGATACGTATGATCGGAAACCTGATCGATGTGCACCAAAGAAAAGTACATGAAAAAACCATAGAAGAGAATAAAAAACGACTTCAGGCTATGGTAAACAACGGAATGGACTATGTAGTACTTTTGAATACCAAAGGAGAAATCCTAATGGCGGATGAGGATTCTGTAAAAATTATAAAACGGGATTTTAATGTAAATCCAAAAGAATCTACCTGTCAATTTATAGATGTCATCCCTATAAGTTTCAAAACCACTTTTGCTCATTTTTTTAATGAAGCTATTAAAGGAAAAATAGTAAAAGAGGAAATAGAACGGGTTACTCCAAAAGGAGTAAATCAATGGTTGGAAATTAAATACATACCCATTTTTGATGATCAACTAAAAACGGATTCGGTATTGATCACTTTTCATGATATTACCGAAGAAAAACTGGCTCGTATCGCTATTAGAGACGCGCATATCAAAGAACAGGAATTAAGTGATCTGAAATCGAATATCTTGTCTAATTTCAGTCATGAAATACGTACCCCGCTCAATGGAATTATCACCATTAGCAAACTTTTACTAGATGATCATAGTAAAGAAGAAAAAGACCAACTCAAAGATTATCTTCAGGAAAGTCAAGACCGATTATTAGATACTTTGGATACTTTGGCTGGTTTTAGTGAGCTAGAAACCATACAGAAGAATCTACAGTACACCAAACAAGACATCAACTATGTGGTAGAAACCTCACATCGGGATCATAAACATCTCGCAAAAGCCAAAGGCCTTGATTATTTTCTGGATTTGGACGAGTCAAGTCCAGAGGCCTTAATTGACGAAGGACTATTTAAAACTGCCATAGATCATATTATTAATAATGCCATTAAGTATACGAACACCGGAAGTGTAAGAGTAAAGATTAGCACCCAAGAGTCGAAAAAAAATATTTATATTTATATCATTGATACCGGAATCGGAATCGGCAAAAAATTCCTGAATAAAATATTTGATCCCTTTATTCAAGAAAGTATTGGTTTGAGCCGAAAATATGAAGGAACCGGTATTGGCCTTAGTTTATCAAAGCGATATATTGAAATCTTAGGAGGAGAAATAAATGTAAAAAGCAAGCTAAACAAGGGTACCGAGTTTACGATTATAATTCCGAAATGCCTATGAATATTCTCTACGTAGAAGACAACAAAATAAATGCAATGGTGATGGATAAGATGTTGTCTAAACATAATTCTAATGTTATTATTGCAGAAAATGGTAGCGAAGCACTAAAACTAGTACGAGAGAAAAACCTTGATCTTATTTTGGTAGATATTAACTTAGGTCTAAACCAAATGGATGGTTGCGAGTTACTACAACGATTTAAAAGATTAGAAATCCTTCAAAACATCCCTGTATTTGCAGTCACTGCTTATGCCATGCCTGGAGATGAGCAGCGATTTCTTGGTTTAGGATTTGACAACTATTTCTCTAAGCCAGTAAATTTTGAAAAATTAATATCTGCTATTTCTACCCTAGCAATAAATTAATTACCTAACAACACTATCGTACTTGCCCGAATCGTATACCGAGTTCTTTCTCTATAGACCGAATCATTTTTACCTCAGCTCTTGTCACCAAGGCTAGTGAAAGTCCTGTGTTACCTGCTCTGGCCGTTCTACCACTTCTATGTGTATAGTATTCTATCTGATCTGGAAGTTGATAATGAACAACAAAAGCCAAATTTGCTACATCGATTCCTCGTGCTGCCACATCTGTAGATACCAAAAGCTGTAATTTTTTACTCCTAAAAGCTCGCATCACCTTATCTCGGTCTTTTTGAGTCATCTCCCCTTCTAGCAATCCCACTTCATAATTCTTGGCTTTTAATTGTTTTGATAATGTTCTTGCTGCGACCTTAGTTTTTGTAAAAATAATACCTCTGTTGTCCTTTTGCGTCTTTAAGAAATACGTGAGTGTATCCAACTTCCCTGCATCTTCCCCAATAACGAACTGATGATCTATTCCTTTGTTTGCAGCATCTTTTCGGTCAACCGCTATTCGAATTGCGTTTTTGGCAACGTAGGTATTAATAATCTCGTTAAGACTATGTGGCATAGTGGCAGAAAACAACCAGATATTGCGATACCCTTTAGTTTTATTTAAAATAGTCGTTAGATCTTTTTTGAATCCCATGCTCAGCATCTCATCAGCCTCATCCATAACCACAGTATGAACACGAGAGATATCTACCACTTTCTTATCCATCAAATCTATAAGTCTTCCTGGGGTCGCTACAATAATATGGGTTGGTCTCTTTAATCTGCTGATTTGGCGTTCTATCTTTTCGCCTCCATACACAGATTCTGTGAATATTTTATGGGTGTACTTGGTGAACTTAAAAAGTTGTTTGGCGATTTGTTGTCCTAATTCACGGGTAGGTGCTAGAATTAATGCCTGAACCTGTTTTTTGTTAGGATCTATTTTGGAGAGTAACGGAATACCAAAAGCCGCAGTTTTTCCAGTTCCTGTTTGTGCTTTACCTATAAAATCAGTTTGCTGTTCTAGCAAGATAGGTATGGCTTGTTCCTGGATTTTTGTGGGTACCACAATACCCATTTCTTTTAATCCTTTATTGAAGTCTTTAGGTACTCCTAAATCTGAAAACGTCATAGTTCACGAGTTTAAAGTGCAAAAGTAACTGAATAATCATAATTATTCGCATACAATTCAAACTCATAAAAATGGTTTAGCAAGAAATTTTCACAAAGTATCTGAAAAGTTGTCTTCTGCTTTTGATATTTAATCCTCTTTTATGAAAGTGTGTATGATCCATACAAAAACCTCCAAGGCAATTTAGATCCTCTTCTTTTTCAGAAGACATAATATCTAATAAGGATACATCCTTACAATGATCATGTTCAGTTTCAGCTTCTAACTCGAGGTTAGTTAATAAAACAATGACATTATCTGCATCCAAATGGGTGTTTATGGAAACCTGTTCATGGGTATGTTGATGTGCTGTTTGATAAGTAGGTATTGACGATTGGGAAAATCCAAGGTTGGATAAAAAAATAAAAACCAATAAGAAAGAATAGTGTAGAAGTTTAGTCATATAGCTCATTATTAGGGGATTGAGTTTTGTTTTTCACAATTCAAAAGTAAATTCGTACAATTTAAATCGATAAATTCTTACAAAATTACTTTTAAATTCATCGGCAAAGTACATATATTATCGTTTAAATGCAAGTTTAAACTGATTTTTAACACTTTAACCTCGAAATTAGTAAGACAAACTGCTTACCCCTATATAAAAACTATATATCCTACTCAAATAATCTAGGCTCATTAGACAAATGAGCAGGCAAATGCAACTGTAAATTCAGCTTTTCGTTTAGTTTTTGGATAAAATATCCGGACAACAATGGAGATTCTTTCTCTATATTCTGGTGCACAAAAAAATGAATATGATTGATTCCGTAACCGTTCCAGGCAACTAATCTCTCGATCCAATCATCCAACCTGGAATAATCAGTATCGTGATTTGCGCCTACATAACGCACAAAGGCTTCGTCGTTGGTAAGTCGCATATGTAATAAATCTCTTCGCCCTGCGCTATCCGTTATAATATTAGCAATCGAATGTCTTTCTAAAAGATCATACAACTCATTGGCTACGGTTTCATCATTAAACCAATCTGTATGTCTAAACTCTACCGCTAATCGAACTTCTTTAGGCCATTTCTGAATAAAATTGACAACTCGATCAAAGTTTTTGGGAGCAAAGTTCCCATGCATTTGTAAAAAAATGGTTCCTAGCTTTTCCTTGAGATGTATCGCATTGGCCAGATACTCATCTACATATGGATATACATCCTCATTTAATCTTTTGAGGTGAGAAATATTTTGTACTAATTTTGGAAAAAACTTAAATCCATCTGGGGTTTTGTCATACCACTTCTTGAACTGATCTTCTGGAAATATTCTATAAAACGTGGCATTGAGCTCTATACTATTAAATTGCCTCGAGTAATACTCAAGCTCATCTTTGGTCCCTCTGGGATAAAACCCTTTGAGATCTTGTCGGTTCCATTTGGCACACCCTACGTGTACGGATAGGTTATTTGTACTCGTTTCTTTCAAAACTCTTGGGGTTTCAGAATGATCATTGGGTAAAGTAAAATCAATGATCTCAGGACGTTCTACACTGCCAAATTTCATAAGAATATCAAAAATTAGTTGCTATTAACAAAAATAGGGTTTAATTAGTTATGCTATCTCTTTTAAGAAGACAAACTATATCAGCTCTTTTTTAAGCACCTTCTACTTCTGCGTAACCTCATTATTATGAATAACTTATAGTTCTCCTAACTTTTCGGAAACATTAAAGTTATAAGTTACCAATGCACACAAAACATCCTGTACAACCAAAATAAACATTGTTTATAAGTAGTTTAAAACTCTAAATACAGACTTGAATTTTGCATAGAACATTTGAGTAACTTTAGTAAACCTTCTTTAATTATGGAAAACAGGGAATCTAATTTATTGGCAATGCGTCCGCAATTGCTGAATGCAAGAGTATCAGATAATATGTCTAATGACGAGAGGTTTCAGAACAAAACCATTAGGCCTATTATAAAATTACAAGGAGATTTATTAATCGTAGTATTTAAAAACTACATCAAAAAAAGGAAAAACACCTTCTACGAGCTAAAGCTCGAAAAAAGAATGGAATTTATTGAAAATGCCATTCAAAAGGACATGAAATTCAGAAATAGTTTAAAAGGAATGATCATAGGCCAATTTACGGTTGAAGAATATCAGATTTATATCCAAAATTCTTCAGCACTCAACAAACGTATGATGAATATTGTAAAAGAACGCCTGCAAGACAATGTGCAATTGCTTGAGCATTCTTTGGCCTCTTAGACTTATACTGTAGTCTTCTTTAAATAAGACAGCACATTGTTCTCTATGCGTTGTCTTATTTGAGACACGTCTGCTTTTTCAAAAGAAGTAGCGGTAATGTTCTCGAACAACTCTATGTATCGATCTGAAACAGATTGTATATAAGCTTCTGTCATTTCCGGAACTTGCTGTCCTTCTTTACCTTGAAATCCATTGCTAATTAACCATTGACGCACAAATTCTTTGGATAGCTGTTTCTGAGGTTCTCCTTTTTGTTGCAATTCTTCATACCCATCTGCATAGAAGTATCGTGAAGAATCCGGTGTATGGATCTCATCAATTAATACTATCTTTCCCTCTTTGGTTTTCCCAAATTCATATTTGGTATCTACCAAAATCAAACCACGTTGTGCTGCAATCTCTGTTCCTCTCTGAAAGAGTTTACGAGTGTAGTCTTCCAAAATCAAATAATCCTCTTCGGATACAATACCCTGAGTCAAAATTTCTTCTCTAGAAATATCTTCATCATGCTCTCCGTTCTCCGCTTTTGTAGAAGGAGTGATAATAGGCTCCGGAAATTTATCATTTTCTTGCATTCCTTCTGGCATAGCAACCCCACAAAGCATTCTTTTGCCGGCTTTGTACTCTCTTGCCGCATGACCAGACAAGTATCCTCTGATCACCATTTCTACTTTGAAAGGTTCACAAAGATGACCTACGGCAACATTGGGATCTGGGGTAGCAATCAACCAGTTTGGCACCAAATCTTCGGTAGCCTTCATCATTTGTGTTGCAATCTGATTCAGAATCTGCCCTTTAAAAGGAATTCCTTTAGGCATCACCACATCAAAAGCCGATAAACGATCAGTGGCAATCATTACCAAAAGCTCATCTCCTATATTATATACTTCTCTTACTTTTCCTTTATAAACTGATTTCTGATTAGGAAAGTTATAATTTGTACTTACAATTGTATTCATTGATCATTGATTAATGTTGAGTCTTTTCACTTTTATCAAAGTTAAAGACTACATTATCCATTTCTATTTTCTATTTCTTTATAGGCAGCAATTACCTTTTTCACCAGTTTATGACGAATCACATCTTTGTCATCGAGGTGAATAATCCCGATACCTTCGATATTTTTCAAAACCAATAGTGCTTCCTTTAGTCCAGAAGTAACTCTACGTGGTAAATCGATTTGACCTGGATCTCCGGTAACGATAAACTTTGCATTTTTACCCATACGCGTCAAAAACATCTTCATCTGCGCATGTGTTGTATTTTGTGCTTCATCCAAAATTACAAATGCATTATCCAAGGTTCTTCCTCTCATAAATGCCATCGGCGCAATTTGAATAACTCCTTTTTCGATCAAACTGTTTAATTTTTCACTAGGAACCATATCCCTTAAGGCATCATACAAAGGTTGCATGTAAGGATCAAGCTTTTCCTTTAAATCTCCTGGCAGGAAACCTAAGTTTTCTCCGGCCTCTACTGCTGGTCTGGTAAGGATAATACGCTTTACCTGCTTTTCTTTAAGTGCTTTTACCGCCAAAGCAACTCCCGTATAGGTTTTTCCGGTACCTGCTGGTCCAATGGCAAAAACCATATCATTTTTATAAGAACATTCTACTAATTTACGCTGGTTTGCGGTTTGAGCTTTTATCAGTTTACCTCCTACTCCGTGCACCAAGGTTTCTCCACTATTTTTAGACGTTTCATAATCTGCCTTACTCTCGCTGGTAAGCACGCGCTCGATTATATTTTCGTCTAATTTATTGTATTTACCAAAGTGTTCCAGTAACATGTTCAAACGAGTATCAAACTCTTCTAACATGTCCTCGTCACCATACACCTTCATTTTGCTACCTCGTGCTACAATTTTCAGTTTTGGAAAATATTTTTTTAACAATTGAATATTGCTATTCTGAAGTCCGAAAAATTCTCTCGGGTTAATTTCTGTAAGTTCAATAATAAGTTCGTTCAAAAGCTATACGAATTTTAGTATGAATTGTTTTTAGGATTAACTAAGTTTGTTATTTCGAATTCAATCGGAAAAACAAGTTGGTTTTATTGGGAAAAATGAAATGATCAATGGTAATTTACACACGAAGAGTATATGATAATACGCTCTTCTAAAACCCTAATTTCTTTCATTTTATCTTTCTGATAAAACCTTTTTAAAGTTCGAAACAAATTTACATATTTTTAAGCGCTTACGATTAAAAGATATTAACAATTATTGTTCATGCCAATTATTACTTTAACTACAGATTTTGGAATCAAAGATCATTTTGTGTCTGCGGTTAAAGGGGCTATCTATTCAGAATTACCGGAGGCCAATGTTGTTGATATATCTCACGAAATTTCTCCTTTTCATATTACTGAAGCTGCTTACATCATTCAAAATGCTTACAAAAGCTTCCCAAAAGGTAGTATTCATATCGTAGGTATAGATAGTGAGATGCATGCAGAGAACAAACACATTGCGGTTAAATTGGATGATCATTATTTTATTTGTGCCAATAATGGATTGATTTGTTTGATCACCTCGCAATTTAATCCTGAAAAAATTGTTGAAATCAATATTCATGATGCTATTGTTTCTAACTTTCCGGTTTTGGATGTTTTTGTAACTGTCGCTTGCCATATTGCAAGAGGTGGTACACTAGAGGTCATAGGGAAACCTATTTCAGAAATTAAAACCATCAAAGGGATTACTCCAATTGTAAATGTGGGAGACAAGCAGATTGTTGGAAGCATCATCTATATAGATAACTACGGCAACCTGATCACCAATGTAACTCGCAAACTATTTGAGGATGTAGGTAAAGGAAGAAAATTCAAAATAACTGCGCGAACCGCAGTTTTTCAAAAGGTATATAACCGTTACAGCGACGCCATAAATTTTGAGATTGAAAAAAGTAAACGGGAAGAAGACGGTAAAAAACTGGCGATTTTTAATTCGTCAGGATATTTGGAGCTTGCCATCTACAAGAGTAACCCCAAGACTGTAGGAGGAGCTTCAAGCCTTTTTGGTTTGTATTACAGAGATACGGTAAGTATCACTTTTGAATAGTTTTTTTTAATGTTTATTAAAGAAAAACAGAATATAAAACTTTGTAGCTTTGCCCTTTGGGTTGAAATTTAAAACAATGATAATACGGATTGTAAAATTGGGCTTTGTTCCCGATCAAATTGATGCTTTTCTAGAAAACTTTGAAAAGAATAAAGATAAAATCAGACATTTTGAAGGGTGCAGCCATCTTCAACTATTAAGAGATATACACCATACGCATCAATTTTTCACTTATAGCCATTGGGAATCTGAAGAACATCTCAATAACTATAGAAACTCTGCGTTATTCAAAGAAGTTTGGGCAAATACAAAAAACAAATTTAATCAAAGACCAGAAGCCTGGAGTGTTGATGCCGTTTAATTTTTATGTTCACCCTTTCAATTTATAAACCTAAGCACATATGCTACCATTAGTACGAAAAGAAATAAGTACCTTTTTTTCTTCGGCCGCCGGATATTTGGTGGTTGGTATTTTTTTAATCTTAAATGGACTTTTTCTTTGGGTTTTTAAAGGACAATACAATATTCTGGATAGTGGTTTTGCAGATCTGTCTCCTTTTTTCCAAATTGCTCCTTGGATATTGCTTTTTTTGATTCCTGCAGTAACTATGCGTAGCATTGCCGAAGAAAAAAGGCAAGGCACACTCGAATTATTAATGACCAAGCCGCTAACTATATGGAAACTGGCAGTTGGTAAATATCTAGGTTGTTTTTTACTGATTCTTATCGCCTTTATTCCTAGTATCCTCTATGTGATAAGTATTTACCAACTAGGCAACCCCACTGGGAATCTGGATATAGGAAGTACATTAGGATCCTACATTGCATTACTCCTTCTAGGGGCAACATATACTGCTATAGGGATATTCTCTTCCTCGATCACCAAAAATCAAATTATCGCATTCTTGATTGCGTTGTTTTTATGCTTTGTGTGTTATTTTGGGTTTAGTGAATTAGCGCAGTACGCTTTTTTAAATTCAGATTCATTCAGTGCAGAGGAGTTAGGATTAGCTTTTCATTATGATAGGATTAGCAAAGGAGTATTGGACACCAGAGATGTCTTCTATTTCTTAGGCATTATTGTCTTATTTCTAATTTTGACCATTATTACGCTTAACAAAGGTGATTTCAAACAAAAAATCAAACCTATTGCTATTGGACTAGGAGCTATATTGTTTATTAATGTAGTTGGAAACTCCTTCTATAAAAGATTTGATCTTACCCAAGATCAACGCTTCACTTTATCTTCGGCCACAGAAGATTTAATCTATCAAGCAAAAACACCAGTAGTCATAGATGTTTTATTAAAAGGAGATTTTCCTGCAGAATTTAGGCGTTTGCAACAAGAAACTACACAGGTTTTAGAAGAATTCAACGCCTTGAATTCGAACATTCAATATATTTTCACCAATCCTTTTGAAGAAGAAATTTTACGTTCCGAAACGATTGAAGAACTACAGCGTTTTGGACTAACTCCTATGGAGGTTAGTGTAAAAGAAAGCGGGAAGACAGAGATCGAAACCGTTGTGCCCTGGGCGATACTCAGTTATCAGAATAGAAGTGTAAAGGTACCTTTGATCAAAAACACCATTGGAGCCACATCAGAAGAACGTGTTAATAATTCGATACAACAATTAGAATATGCTTTTGCTGATGGGTTATCGAAGTTATTGAATCCCAAAAATCAAAAAATAGCTGTGTTAAAAGGCAATGGCCAGTTACCCGATATACAAATTGCAGACTTTATAAAGACACTTCAGGATTACTATTTTGTTGGCGCTTTTACTTTAGATTCGGTAGCTAGTGATCCAGAAAAAACGCTAAATGACCTGGAAAGGTTTGACATGATCATCAACGCAAAACCGACAGAGGCATTCTCTGAAAAAGAAAAGTATGTCCTAGATCAGTTCATAATGAAAGGAGGTAAATCTCTTTGGTTGCTAGAGTCTGTCACCATGGAAGTGGACAGCCTAATAAACCCCGAAGGTAGTGCGGTGGCAGTAATGCAAGATCTTAGACTGGGAGATGCTTTATTTTCTTATGGTATACGTGTAAATCCGGTTATTGTGAATGATTTGTATTCTGCTCCTCTGGTATTAGCTTCTGGACAAGGAAATGATACACAATTTACTCCTTACCCGTGGTTTTATGCTTCTCTAACAAAAAGCAATAACAATCATCCTATTGTAAAAAATACAGAATCAGTTAAGTTTGATTTTGCCAATCAGATTGACACCCTTAAAAATGAGGTTAAAAAAACGATCTTACTCACTAGTTCTGATAAATCAAAGATAGAAGGAGTTCCTAAAGAAATAAGACTAGATATCATCAGAAAAAAACCAGATATCGCCAGCTATAATCAAGGACCACAAGATTTGGCTGTATTGTTGGAAGGAAAGTTTAAATCCACCTACAAGGATCGTATTAAACCGGTTAATCTGGAGACTCACATCGATTATAGCGCTCCAACAAAAATGATTGTAATCGGCGATGGAGATGTTATTCGCAACAAAACCAGAAGAGGACAACCTATAGAATTGGGGTATGATCCATATATGAATCTAAAATATGGTAATAAAGAGTTCTTGCTCAATTCGATCAACTATTTGCTGGATGATTCTGGTCTGATAGAAGTACGTAGCAAGGAAATTGAAATTCCTTTTCTGGATGTAGAAAAGGTAGTAGCCAACAAAACACTATGGCAAATAATCAACATTATTTGCCCTCTATTGGCTCTTGGCGTATTTGGTTTTCTCTTTTCCTGGATGCGAAAGAAACGCTATCAAAAATCGAGTTAAAATCTATTTTCTATCTTTGGGATAAGCGCAACCCAAAAAATTTAACCTATCGACCCCGATAATCTTCATATCGTATTAAGAACGGAAGACCTTTCTATTGGTTATCAAACCAAAAACGAATTAAAGGTTGTTTCTGCAGATCTCAATCTGAAATTATACGAGGGAGAACTGGTAGGACTCGTAGGCGCAAATGGTATCGGTAAATCTACTTTATTAAGAACATTATCCAAGGTACAATCTCCTTTGCACGGAAAGGTGATCCTCTCCGAAAAAGAACTCAGTTCTTATAAATCGATTGAGTTAGCTGCTCAACTTAGTATTGTACTTACTGAACAAATTGCTTCCAAAAACCTCACGGTCCAAGAACTTGTTGCTCTTGGCAGACAGCCCTATACTAATTGGGTAGGTAAAATGACCGAAGAGGATATAGAAAAAGTAAAAAAAGCAATCGACGTTACCCATATTAACGATCTGGTATCCAAACGTTGTTATGAGCTGAGTGATGGTCAGCTTCAAAAAGCATTAATAGCAAGAGCAATAGCTCAAGACACCCCATTTATTATGCTTGATGAACCCACAACGCATCTGGACATTTACCACAAAGCATATATCTTAAAATTGCTGAAAAGACTGGCCTTTGAAACCAAAAAAACCATATTATTTTCTACTCACGAAATTGATTTTGCCATTCAATTATGTGATAAAATGATCGTGATGAACAAAGATGGCTATGAATTTGGCAGACCGAAGGAATTGGTGCAAGCAAGAGCCTTTTCTGGATTATTCCCCGAGGACCTAATACTTTTCGACTCAAAATCTGGAAGGTATAAGGTCAGAAACTAAACTTAAAAAGCTATGAAAACATTTTACTACAAACTCTTCGCACTTCTATTTATTGTTACCTTAACATTTTCCTCTTGTTCTAGTGATGATTCTACAGAACCTGATGGAATCGAAAACCCTGATGAGAACGGCCTAACGGATTACCAAAAGGATGTGGTTACCTACTTCAAAGAAGTTGCATTAGGATTTGAGTTTGGCAACGCCAGTAGAATTACCCGAAAATGGAACACGGATATGAAGGTTTTTGTAGGCGGTGCCCCAAGTACAGCTTTGAGAGATGAACTAGATCGAATCATAGCGGAAATAAATGCACTTACCACTGATGGATTTATGATAGAAATCGTTCAGGATCAAAATGAGTCCAATTATTTTATATTCTTTGGATCTGGAAACGATTATGCTTCGATTTACCCAGATCAATCTTCATTTGTTGTCAATAACTGGGGACTTTTTAGTCTATTCTGGAACGCAAATAACGAACTTAATGGCGGGCATATGTATGTAGATATTGTAAGAGCAGACGAGGCTGCACAAAAACATTTATTGCGAGAAGAACTTACACAATCTTTGGGGTTAGCCAGAGATTCCAGTAGGTATCAGGATAGTATCTTTCAAGCGGCATGGACCACAACTAATGAATATGCCACTATCGACACAGACCTCATCCGATTACTATATCATCCGGAAATGGAAATTGGATTAGACGATACTACAGTAGAAACCTTATTGATTACTATACTAACCGCTCCGTAAACTCTTATTTGTTGTTTGCAATTTCCTTATAGCAAAAGCGACG
Organism: Aquimarina sp. AWH4_224; assembly: GCF_056160245.1. Classification (NCBI taxonomy): domain Bacteria; kingdom Pseudomonadati; phylum Bacteroidota; class Flavobacteriia; order Flavobacteriales; family Flavobacteriaceae; genus Aquimarina; species Aquimarina sp. AWH4_224. The sequence goes on from NZ_JBSWWU010000008.1 coordinate 26,663, forward strand.
TTTCTTAGTTCTAATCTTTATCTTTGAATACAATAAATTCAAAGATTAGATGACAGAATACACACCGATCATTATTGCTGTTGGGGCAATGGTTGCAGCCATTATTGTTGGGTTCTTTATAGGTAAATATGTGGCTTCATTGAAGTACAAAACAGATAGTAGTACGGTGCAAGAGCGTGCCAATCAACTACAATACCAATATGATGAACTTAAAAAGGCGTCCGAAAAACAATTAGCAGAGCTAACACAAGATCGGGAAGGTATCCGAAGAGAAAAAGATTTCTTGAATACTGAATTGACTCGTAGAAATACAGAGTTTGAAGCCTTACAATTAAAAAATAAAGAACAAAAGGATGAAGTTGAAAAGCTACAGGAGAAATTCACCAAAGAATTCGAAAATTTAGCTAACAAAATTCTCGACGAAAAGTCCAATAAATTTACAGAACAGAATAAGGAAAACATCAAAAATATTCTGAATCCACTTCAGGAGAAGATCAATACCTTTGAAAAGAAAGTTGAACAGACTCATAAGGAAAGTATCGACTATCATGCTGCACTGCGACAGCAAATTCTAGGCCTTAAGGATCTTAATGAACAAATGAGTAAAGAAGCTACCAATTTGACCAAAGCACTGAAAGGAGATAGTAAAATGCAAGGAAATTGGGGAGAATTGGTGCTAGAAAGAGTCCTTGAAAAATCCGGTCTGGAAAAAGACAGAGAGTACTTTGTGCAACAAAGTTTTACCAATGAGGAAGGGCAACGCGTAATGCCCGATGTAGTAATCTATCTCCCTGATAATAAGAAAATGATTATTGACTCCAAGGTAGCTTTAACTGCTTATGAGCGTTTTACCAATGAAGAAGACGACACCCAAAAAGCTATCCATTTAAAAGAGCATATTGGTTCCTTAAAAAGACACGTGGATCAACTTTCAGAAAAAAATTATCAGGATCTCTATGATATCGATTCTCCAGATTTTATTTTGATGTTTGTTCCTATCGAACCTGCATTTGCAATAGCCATAAACGAGGATAACAAACTCTATAATCAGGCTTTTGAAAAGAATATTGTAATCGTAACGCCTTCTACCCTTCTGGCAACATTGCGCACCATAGATACTATGTGGAATAATGAAAAACAACAACGTAATGCCATTGAGATCGCCAGACAAGCTGGGGCCTTGTATGATAAGTTTGAAGGTTTAGTAAAGGATCTAACTGGTGTAGGCAAAAAAATTGATGATGCCAAAAAGGACTATTCTTCTGCAATGAATAAATTGGTAGAGGGACGGGGGAATCTTATTACCAGTGTCGAAAAACTAAAGAAAATGGGAGCCAAAGCCAAAAAAGCGTTACCAGAAGCTATTATCAAAAGAGCAACAGAAGATTCAGATCTATAAAACTTTTAGTATGGGACCTAGTTTATCAGAAATTATCTATTACATTTTTTTAGGATTAGTTACCTCCTTGGGGCAATTATTTCTAGTAGTAATTTGCATGTATTATCTTTTTAAAAGAGGTCCAAAAGCGGATAGTCTTTTATTAGTAATTGGTAGTGGATTATCTATTTTAGGAACTATTACCAGTCGAGTTGGGATCGGTTATGCTACTACCTGGGGATCCGACAAATATTTAATGTTCTCTTATTTTTTACAAGGGTTCTTCTTTTTAAGCTCACTCCTATTTGCCGTTGGTTTTCTGCTTTTAGTTCGACGAATCACCAAAAAACAACTCTAATTTTATGATTCCAATCCATCTCACACCAATTTCTCGTATTTTCAATAGCGTATTGCTTTTCTTTTTTATGTTCTCTGCCTGGGGACAACAACTGTATTTTCCTGAAAGAGGAGAATGGGAAGAAAAAACACCTGCATCATTTAGCATCAATACTCAAAAACTACAAGAGGCAATAGATTTTGCCAAGACTAACGAATACTCTGGTGCTAAAGATTTAAGACAAGCGATATTAAAAGGGTTTGAAAGAGAACCTTATCATAAAATTCTTGGTCCTACCAAAAAGAGAGGAACACCAGCCGGTGTAATTCTAAAAGATGGATATATCGTAGCACAATGGGGTGATACTGAGCGAGTAGACATGACTTTTAGTGTCACCAAAAGTTACTTGTCTACCATGGCAGGGCTCGCTGTAGACGCCAAACTGATCTCTTCTGTAGACGATTTTACATACTCTTATCTATGGGATCAAACTTTTGATGGAGTTCACAACAAAACGATTACCTGGCGTCATTTATTAACACAATCCTCAGATTGGTCAGGTCAATTATGGGGAGGGTATGACTGGGCTGACAGACCTCCAAGAGAAGGAGGAATAGACGACTGGAAATCTCGCAAGCTCAACACCCCGGGAACTGTTTTTGAATATAACGATGTACGCGTAAATGTACTGGCATATTCCTTACTTAACGTTTGGCGTAAACCTTTACCTCAAGTACTAAAGGAAAAAATTATGGACCCCATTGGCGCATCAACTACCTGGAGGTGGTTTGGCTACGACAACTCTTGGGTCACTATAGACGGTTTGAAGATGCAATCGGTCAGTGGTGGTGGGCATTCTGGTGGCGGACTTTTTATCAACACCTTGGATCATGCTAGATTCGGACTCTTGTTTTTGAACAATGGGAAATGGAAGAGTCAACAATTACTATCGCCATCCTGGATAAAAGAGGCTATACAACCTTCGGAAGCTAATTCGAACTATGGATTTATGTGGTGGCTCAATCAAAAAGGAGCTCGCCATTGGGAAGGGCTTCCAGAACATCTGTATTATGCCGCCGGTTTTGGAGGAAATTTTATTGTTATCGATCAAAAAGAACAATTGGTGGTTGTAACCCGATGGTTAGAACCTAGTCAAATTGATGAATTTATGACCAAAGTGTATCAGGCGCTATGAAATGAGTATAAACAAAATTAATTTTTTGCTTACTCACTTAAATAGTTAATTTTTTTATGCGAAAACGAAGTGGTTGATCTAAGCAGAAATTTTTTATTTGTTTTATCACCAGAAAATAAAAATTTTCCAATAGATGAAAAAAATACTAGTCATAATTATTGCTGTTATTTTGCTGCTGTTTGCGGGTTGGTATGCTACCGTATATTATACCACTTATAGTAAAGGAACACGCAGTGGCGAGCTTATTAAATTTAGCAACAAGGGTGTTGTTTTTAAAACCTGGGAAGGCGAAATCAGTCAGGGAATATCAGGAGCGCAAATTTTTAGTTTCTCTGTAGAAGATAGTGACAAGGAAGTGATCAAAAAACTCCAAAAATTTCAAGGGCGTTATGTAAAACTTACCTACAAAGAACGATTTGCAGCCATATCCTGGTTGGGTGATACCAAATATTTTATTGTAGACGTAGTAGAAGAAATCTCTCCACATTTCAGAAATAAATAACTTGCTATGAAAAAATATAAAACCAATAAAGATTCAAGAGTACTAATTTCTGAACTCATGCTTCCCTCCCATTCTAATTTTAGTGGAAAAATACACGGGGGTTACATTCTTTCGTTAATGGATCAAATTGCCTTTGCTTGTGCGTCCAAACATTCTGAAACCTATTGTGTAACGGCGAGTGTGGATAAAGTAGATTTCCTGAAACCGGTAGAAGTAGGAGAACTAGTAACCTTAAAAGCTTCTGTAAATCATGTTGGTACAACCTCTATGGTGGTTGGAGTGCGGGTTGAAGCTGAAAATATACAAACCGGTAAAATCAAACACTGCAATTCTAGTTATTTTACGATGGTGGCCAAAGACAATGATGGAAAAAGTGTTGCGGTACCTGGTTTGATACTAGAAAACAAAACCGCTGTACGACGTTTTGTAAGAAGTATTATCAGAAAGGAAGATGCCAAAGTAAGACGAGGGCGTTTTAAAGCTTCAGAATTTGAATATGAGTCTCATTTGGAATTACTGAAGGAATATAACGTTAAAATTGAACTATAATTTAGCTGTATATTTCCCGTTATATAGGTAATTCTTGAATCTTTTGTATATTTCAGAGAAAAACCCCACGCTATGAAAACTATATGTTCAAAATTTTTACTTTTCACCTCATTACTCGTACTTGCAAGTTGCGGTGGTAGTGATGATTCTGATCCAGATGCAGGACCAGATCCGGATGTAAATCCTAATCCAAATAAAATAACTACCTATGATGCAGATGTAAAGGCGATCATCGATGAACACTGTTTAGAATGTCATACTATTCCATTGGCTCAAGGTGCTCCTTTCCCAATGAGAAATTATGATGAGACCATTATCGGAGTAAACAGAGATCTAGTATTAAGAATGGTTTCTAATAGTGTTAATAACGTAATGCCTCCTGCAGGAAGGTTACCACAAGAAACTATTGATGTTATCTTAGACTGGGAAGCTGATGGTTTTTTAGAAAGATAGAGCTATTTATTTGTTATTTATAGCATCCTGTCCTTTATAAAATCTGCCAATAGCAACATAATTACCAGTGTACACTTCTACCAGATAGTGTCCTTTCCTAAGGCCAGACACGTCAATATCTCGTTCTAAGTGCAGCTTTTTCTCTAGTCTAACTAGTCCTCCTTTGTCCATAATTTTGATCTGGAGAGGTCCTTTTACATCCAAATTGGTTTTGATTGTAATCAAACCTGATGTAATAGCGGGAGCAACTTCTACAGAAAACACTTCATTGTTTACCTTGATAGGATTTGTGCTTTCAGGAAGGTTGGGGTATACCAAGGTCATACCTGCGAATAACAAAAAATAGAGTAATACTTTTTTCATGTGACTGCTTTTACTACAATTTACTAATAATCAGTGACATAAGTCGTTAACAAACACATAAAACAACAGATCTTTTGAAACTTTGACAAAAGATTATGATTTGTTGAAAAGCATCGTTCGGTTTTAATTTTCGGTTTTAACTTCTACAAATTGAAGGTAATCATTATTCTTTGCCGATATGATATAGTCGGTCTCTTTGTTAGAAATAAGAGCCATATCCTTTACATCTCCAGAAATGAACAATCCGCTCTCTGAAGCTGAAATGGGATCGAAACCACCCATTCCGTCTCCTTTTAGGAACAAACCATAACCCGCATCATTTCTAGGGGTTTCTACTTCAGAGGCATATAGGTTTCCAGCAATTACAGCATCCATATTTCCATCTTTATCAAAATCTTTTACCAAAACCTGATTAATTGAAGACAGCTGCGCTTCTACCGGTAGCTCATGTACTTTAAACTCTGTCCCATCTTTATTTTCAATATAAATACTTGCAAAAGACTTAACCTGATAATGCAAAGAAGAATCCAAGGATTTCTTGGTATACACCTCTACCAATGTAGCTTCAGAGAAACTTTTGTAGTCTTTGAACTTATATTCTATCCCTGGGATTTGCTCAGAGGAGCATTGTCTACCTCTAACTGGAAACTGTTTCCCGTCATTAAAATAGCTCAACACGATATCCGAAGAATTATTTTTATCAAAATCATTCACATAAATATCAAAGGTTTCATCTTCGGTGGCCTGGTATTTATAATTGAGTCCATTATTCCCTAAAATATAGTCCATATCGCCATCATTATCAAAATCTCCCTCTGCTATACTCCACCACCAACCAGTAGTATCATCGCCTAACCCTAATTGTTCCGTCTGTTCTTCGAATCCTGCTTTCGTGTTCTTAAAAACTCTTACTGGCATCCATTCTCCAACAATAATCAGGTCTGACCAATCATCATTATCGATATCTGTAACTACAGCACTGGTGGCCATCCCCAGTCCTGTTAGTTCTTTGGCCATTTTTTGAGTAACATCTTCAAATTTTGGAACTCCATCGCTACTCACATTTCGCAACAAATAGCTATTAGCAGGGCTTGGGTAATGCCATGGCACCTGTCTACCCAGCACCAAAACATCTTCTTGTCCGTCTTTATCAAAATCCAAGTTATACACACGAGATCCACTGGTAAACATTTGAGGTAAGGTACCCTCTTCTGCTTTGGATAAATTCCCTTCACCATCATTGATATAAATCCGATCTTGTAATTGTTCTGCATCTGGAGCAAACTCGTATCCACCACTTACCACATATAAATCCTTATCTCCATCCTGATCTATATCAAAAAATAAGGCTCCAGTGTCTTCGCTTTTCTTATCCGCTTCAAAACTATGTGTTTCTAACTTTATGAAACCTGTTTCTTCTTGCAAATACAAACTTCCTGCAACTCCAGAAGCTCCTCCTACAAAATAGTCTTCTAATCCATCATTATTAAGATCTCCAACCGCTAATGCAGGGCCAAAACGAGACATTCTATGCGGAAGCAGCACTTGTATTTTAAAATCATCATACGAGTTTTCCTCGTGTTTGTGTGCCGGAAATGAGGTTTCTGCTAAAGATGAGAACAATGTTTGTTTTTCACCATCTGAAGAGTCATTTTGAACAGCATCTGCATATGCTAAAGTAAGTATCTGATTTGCAGAAACTCCTTTAAGATCTTGTGATTTACCGTCTGGCCATACCACTTTAACTTCTTCTATTACAGTCTCTGAACCGATTCCAAAATGCATTTCCGGAGCTACCGAAGACTGAAATCCACGAGTAAGTGTCAATTCCTGCATTTGTGTTTGATCAGGTACAGTGATATATACTCTAGCTCCTAATCCAAAAATGTTATTTTGATCTCCTTTGAATCGAACCGTGAGATAATTATGAAGTTGTGCGCTTTTATTTTCAAAAACAGAGGCGTGATCGTCAATATTATTAGTCACAATTTCCAGATCTCCATCATTATCCAGATCTGCATAGACCACTCCGTTTGAAAAACCTTCGTATTCAATACCCCATTCTTTATTGATCATTTCGAAATTGTAATCTCCTGTATTGCGATACATGAAATTATCTATTTTTTCCGAAGGTATTTTTAGACTTTTCTGTAATAAGCTATCACTATCGGCTGATAATCGGTCTATTTTCTTAAAATAGTCGTTGTTATTTATTTCTCGTCTTGTTCCGTTAGAAACGAACAGGTCTTTATAACCGTCGTTATTGAAATCTGCAAATAACGGTCCCCAACTCCAATCTGTAGAAGAGGTTCCTGTGATTCTGGACACATTCGTAAATTGAGGAACACCATCTTTAATAATTCCAGTGTTTTGTTGTAGACAGTTATGCATGTATTGATAATGAAAACCAGAATTTACAGTACTCCAAAACAAACTAGGATTCATACTGGCCATGTTGGCTTTTTTCCTCCTATTGGATTGCGCATCCATATCCACCTGAAAAATATCCAGATTTCCATCATTGTTGAAATCTGCGATATCTGCTCCCATACCAAAAAAAGCGGTTTGCGAAGTAGCTTCTTTTACGACTTCTCTAAATGTACCGTCCTGATTATTAATGTATAAATAATCAGGCGTACTAAAATCGTTAGATACATAAATATCTGGCCAACTATCATTATTTAAATCTCCAATGGTTGCGCTAAGGGTTAACCCAAAACTCCTCACATTAGCTTCCTTGGTTACATCTACAAATTTATCACCATCGTTACGGTACAAATGATCAGATTCATGATCTTTTAACGTTCGCATTTTGAATGCATAATAGAAATTAGGAGCATTAAAACTTGTAGGTGGGTAATTGGCTACATATAGATCCAGATCCCCGTCCTTGTCGTAATCAAAAAAAGTAGCCTGTACGCTATTCCCTATATCAGCAATACCATATTCCTCAGCTTTTTCTGAAAAGGTATTATCCTTGTTATTGATAAATAATTGATTGTATTTTGGTTCAAACTTACCTCCTACTGAACAATAGATATCTAGATAACCATCATTATTGATATCTACCATAGTAACCCCTGTATACCATCTGTCGTCTCCTGAGACTCCGGCAGTTGTCGTAATATCTTCAAAAGTAAGATCTCCTTTATTGAGATATAATGCATTAGCAACCTGATTTCCTGTAAAATACAAATCTTTTAACCCATCGTTATTGATATCTCCAACAGCTACTCCTCCACCCATATACAAGTATGAGTAGGTAAAATAGTTTAAAGAATCGGTCTCCGTAAGGATGTTACTAAATTCAATACCTGTTGTTTTTGGGGTTAACCTTTCGAAAATTTTCTCATCAAAAGATGTTTTTTCTTTTGTACAACTCCCTAAAATTAGCCCTATAATCAGGATTTTCAAATATCTCAATGTCATTTTCTTTTATTTAAAGAAGCAAAAAAACAGTATGCATAACATACTGTTTTTTAGAAAACAATTCAAACTAAAAACAATTTAATATCCATCGTTTTGCATGATAACACCACCACTCACATCAATTACACTTTGTGCAATTGGATATACAATACTTCTTCCGGGAAAAGTTACTCCACTAAGATGTGTACGCTTGGTGCCTTCAACAGCAAGGTAGGTATTAATTGTATTTACGGCTTCGCCGCGTCTTACTAAATCAAAGAATCTATGTCCTTCGAGTGCAGTTTCAATTCTGTACTCGTGTGCTACAGCTCGTATTGCTTGTGCTTGATCAGTAAAGGTTCCATAAGTACTAATTACATAATTAGCAGCTGGTGTTGCGGTTGGATTACCATCTACATCCAATGTTCTTACAAAATCTTCTGGGTTTGCTGCACGCATTCTTACTCTATCCACTAGTGCTGCTCCAAGATCTCCCTCACCATTAGCAGCCATGATCTCTGCTCTCCATAAAAGAATTTCAGCAAAACGAATAATATTTGTATTAATCGCACTTACAGCAGGAGCCCATGCACTTGGTGCATCAATAGAAGGATCGTTAAACTGGCTAGCTCTAAATACCGAAACTTTTTGTAAGTACGGTCCTCCATTGGCAGGATTTCGAATCCAGGATTGTCCTGGCATAATTCCCCAACCATTAAAATCTATTCCTCTTCGACCTACTTTCCAATCTAATCTTGGATCTAACTCACCAGTATATGGTGTAAAAGGATCTTCTGCTGGAACTCCATCATCATTGGTTACATCAACATCGTTAAATGTATCCAATAATGGTAATCCAGAAGCATCAGTCTTATAGGCATTTACCAAATTTTGTGATGGTTGGAAGAAACCACAACAAGCTCCTCCTGTAGTACCTACTGGTGCTCCCTGAGGAAAATTAAGTGCTTGTCCCCAAGTACCATTATCATCATTTGCAGCTCCATCACTAACCGTATGCTGTACTGCAAATATAGATTCACTAGAGTTTTTGGTGGCTGCATTAAAATTATCAGAATATTTCATCGTCAGACTATACGGACCTCCATTGATAACATTATCCAATATTGGACCTGCCGCAGCATAATCTAATTGGTACATATGGGCCTTAGCCAAATAAGCAGTGGCTGTCCAGCTATTTGCAGCACCCACAAATCTTGACGTTTCAGGAAGGTTATCTATAGCATACTGAAAATCAGCTTCGATCAATGCCCAAGAATCCACATTTTCATTAGATTGTGATTCTGTAACTGTTTCATCGATATAAGGAATTTTACCCCAAAGCTTCTTAGCTTCAAAATGATAATGTGCTCTAAGGAATCTACCTTCTGCTTCAAACTGAGCAGCTTCAGCAGCAGTTAGCTCTCCACGTTCTAAACCAGTTTGAGCACCTCGGATTGCTTCATTACTTCTTGCTACTCCTTCAAAAATAGCATTCCATAAAAACCCATAATAACTGTTTTCCGTAGCTAAAGCTCTATATGCCTCAATATTATCAATAATAGGCTGATCCCCAGGATCACTACCTTTGTAGGCATTATCCGAAGATACCTCTCCATAAATCCAGTGCGAAGGATCTGATCGCCATGGATCAGAAGTTGAAACATTAAGGTCCAACATTCCATAAGCCGCTGTTAATTGTGAACTTACCCAACTACTATCAAACACAATTACATCTTCACTTAACTGACCTTGCAACGGGATTTCTAACTCGTCTTTACAAGCCTGGAATATCGTACCAGCAAGTAACAAAACAGTCATTACTTTGATTGTTCTGATTTTCGAAAGTTTATATATCTTAATCATTGCTATTTTTTTTAAAATGAAACGTTTACTCCCAGGTTTACTGAACGTGAAACTGGGTATGCTCCTCTATCAACTCCGATTTCCAGGTTGGCTTGTTGTTGGTTGGTGTAGTTTGATAAATTGATCTCAGGGTCTAAACCAGAATAATCAGTAATCGTAATCAGGTTCTTTCCTTGCAAGAAAAATCTAATCTTATCTAACTTCAATTTTTCACTAATCGCATCTCCCAAGGTATATCCGACAGCTATGTTTTTTAATCTTACATAAGATCCATCTTCGATATAGTAGGATGATCCCACAGACTCATCTGCACTAAGCGTAAATGCTGGCAAAGTACCTCCTGGATTTGTTGGAGACCATGAGTTTCTGATATAGTCTAAACTTCTAGCTCCTTCAAAATTTGAGAAATCTGTCCAGAATCTAGTTAGATTATAAATATCATTTCCTTGAGATCCTTGGAAAAGCATTGATAAGTCGAAATTCTTATACGTAGCATCGAAATTAATTCCGTAAGTGAAATCAGGATGCGGGCTTCCGATAATATCTCTGGCATCTCCAGTAATAATAGCTCTACCCGTATTTGGGTCTATTCCTTCCCAAGTAAATCCAACAAATGAAGAAATAGGCTCACCTGCTAATGTATTGGTTGTTTCGAATCTAGTTTGTGATCCTAAATTTGGATTTGCAATTACTTGATCCAAGTTACTTTCATCTAAGAAGTCTACTTCGTTCTTATAGTGAGACACGTTAAGACCTACCGAATACGTAAAAGCTCTTTCAGGATTACTTGAATACGAAATTCCAAGATCAAATCCTCTATTCGTCATCTGACCAAAGTTCCTAAAGATAGAACCAATAGTATTACCAAACACGGTAGGATCTACTGGTACTGCCAATAACATATCTTCGGTTACGGCTTCGTACACGTCTAAATCAACACTTAATACATTGTTGAACAACGTAGCTGCAATACCAATGTTGGTTGTGGTTGTGGTCTCCCAGGTAAGATCTGGATCTCCTATATTGGATAAGAAAAATCCAGTATTTCCATTATAGTTATAAAAGTTCAGGTTCGAAGCAAAAGATGTGATTCCTCTAAACGCAGGAATCGAGTTGTTTCCTACTTGTCCCCAGCTAAACTTTAATAATAAATTATCAACTATGGGAGAGTCCTCAAGGAAATTCTCTCCTGATAATCTCCATCCTAAACTAAATGCAGGGAAAACAGCATCTTGATTACCTCCTTCAAAAAGTGAAGATTGATCTTGACGCACGGTAGCACTTACTAAGTATTTATCGTCATATGCATAATCCACTTTTCCGAAAACAGAAAAACTAGAAGATTTTGACTGTCCACTACCTACTGTTTGCACACCTGTACCTGCACTAATGAAGGTGAAATCAGGATCATCCTGTAAGAAATTTGTTACCTGAGCAAAGAATTGTTCGAATCGGTTCTTTTTAAATTCCGTACCTACGAAAGCATCTACACTATGCACACCATTAAAGATCTTTTTGTACTGTAAAATATTGTACCAGTTCGTATTAAAAATATCTGTAGATGTTTCTCTTAACAAGTTTACTTGTCTCGCTGCAGAATTTTCAAAATCTACAGGTCTAAAGAATGAAAATTTAGTAGCTGTTAAATCTGCAGTAAATGTGGTTTTTAACGATAGTCCATCAAAAATGTCTACTTCGGCATAGATAGAACCTAAGGCTCTAATGGTTTCTGTAGGGTTTTCTGCATTTCGATCTGCTTGCCCAATTGGGTTTGAAGCATTACCAACCCCTCCAATACCAGCAGTACCTGCATAATTTCCTTGAATATCAAAAACAGGAATTAAAGGGTTACTACGATATAAGGATGCGATTTGTCCTTCATTATTTTGGTTACTTGAACTCCCTACAGGGTCAATAATTCCGATTCTTTCTGAATACGATACGTTTACAGACTCTCCTAATCTAAGATGGTCAGTGATATCAAATTCAGAGTTTACTCTTAGGTTATATCTTTCAAAACTAGTAGCACGTCCTACCCCTTCTTGATCTAATAAACCAAGTCCTACGTACAACTTCGAATTTTCTCCTCCTCCAGTAGCAGAAATATTATGTTGTTGTACAAATGCAGTATCAAAAAATGCATCAAACCAATCGGTTCCTGCCTGATTTGCTCTAGTAATTCTATTATTTGGAAAACTATACGTACTCTCATCAAGTGTTCCCACAAAACCTTCAGGAAGAATGTAATCCGGAAGTACTGGATTAGGTCCTGTACCATATTGTGGATGAGAAAGTGCCAAACCATCATTTGATAAAGCTTGCCAGCGTGCATCTGCAATTTGTTGTGGTGTAGCAAACTCTGGAAATACAGATTCCGGAATAAAATCAACACCTGTTAATGCACTATAGTTAAAAGAAACTTTATTGTTCTTGTTTCCGTTTTTTGTCGTAATTACGATAACACCGTTTGCAGCACCAATACCGTAAATAGAAGCTGCTGCTGCATCTTTAAGAACCTGAATCGATTTGATATCATTAGGGTTTAAATCATTTAAACCTTGTCCTGTTTGTACCCCGTCGATTACATATAATGGATCATTACCATTAATAGTACCATATCCACGAATTCTTACCGCCGAGTTTCCTCCTGGTCCACCTTCAACACCAACAGTAACCCCCGCTGCTTGTCCTTGTAGTGCCTGCTCTAAACTAGCAGGAGTAGTAGCTGCAATAGCTTCAGACTCTACTATAGTTACCGATCCTGTAATACTTCTTGCACTTTGTGTTGTATATCCTGTTACGATTACTTCACTAAGTTCACTAGCATCTTCTAGCAAGGTAACATCCATTGAAGATTGACCTGCAAATGTTAGTTCTTTGGTTACAAAACCAATATATGAAAAGACTAAAATATCACCACTAGAAACTTCTAGTGTGTATTTTCCGTCAAAATCAGTTTGTGTACCTGTCGAAGTTCCTTTTACCAATACATTTACCCCTGGTAAAGGAGATCCGTCTGATGTACTTACCGTTCCAGAAATTGAAGTCTGAACAGTAAGCGCGTCTGAAAACGTTTTCGTAATTGGCTCAATTTTTTGCCTTGATATGACAATTTGCCGATCAATAACTTTGTATACCAGACCTGTTTGCGTTAATGCTTTATCCAGTATTTCGTTTACTGTAGATCTTTTTAGATTAAGCGTTACTTTATGATCCTTTTTTAATACGTCGTCCTTGTAGAAAAATATAAACTCACTTTGAGAATGTATCTGCTCGAACAGATCTTCCAAAGTTGCGTTTTCGACGTTAATAGTAAGCTTTGTTTGTGAGTAAGAGTTATATGCGTATGCACTCGATAGCCCCAGACACAAGAATAAAATAAAAACCCTCATAATGGTTAATAAAAAATTGTATGTCTTCTTTTTGGATAAAAAAGAGTGACAGTTAGCTTTTTTATTCATAATTTTGTTTTTTATGCGTTAAGTATTGCTTTACGCAATACAAGATGACTCTGGTCAGAAAATGTTGCCGCATTTTCTGACTTTTTTATGAAGTAAATAAAATGGAGGTGGTGGTTCTGTTATTTCATATATTTTCTGTTTAGTTAATTACAATTTTACCGTTCTCTTTTTCATATTTTAAATCAGTGGTTTCCTTAATGATTTCGATCACTTTCTCGATACTATCTTTTAAATCCAAATGTCCAGAGAAAGTCTCATTCTTAAGATCCTCATCATTGATAACAATCTGTACATTATAAAATCTGGATAGTTTCTTTACAATCCCCGAAAGACGTTCTTTTTTGAAAATGAACTTCCCTTCTCTCCAAGACATATATTTTGCAACATCTACATTACTGCTTCTTATCGTCTTGTTCTTATGACTATAAACAGCTAATGTTCCTGGCTTGATTTTTATTTTAGAATTTCCAAAAATAGAATTTGAAGTGTATTTGATTTCTACGCTTCCACGTTCTAGAGCTGTACTAGTATAGGAATCATCTTCATAACTACTTACGTTAAACACTGTTCCTAAAACCTTAATATCATAATCATTAGTCAATACATAGAACGGTTTTTTCTGGTTGTGTCTAACATCAAAAATCGCTTCTCCCGTTAAGTGCACTTCTCTTTTATTTCCAACAAATGCAACCGGATATGTAAGTTTAGATCCAGAGTTCAACCATACTTTGGTTCCGTCTGATAAGGTAAGTTTTGTTCTTTTCCCATAAGGCACCAATATCGTATTATAACTTTCTTTGGCTACTTGCGCTACCTTCTCAGAACTATTGATATTCACTTGATCTCCAGTACTCGAGTATTCGATATTAGATTCTTTTTCCTGTATATTGATTTCTTTGTTGTCGTGTAATACAAGTTTCACATCTCCTTCTTGAATCAAATTCACCTTATTGGCATCCACATAATTTTTGATTTTCGAAGTCTTTGTGAATTTATTCTGGTAGACTATCGACAGCAATAACACTGAAATCATTGCCGCCGCCATACCAAAAAAATAGGTCACCTTCCTTTTTTTCCTTTTGCGATTATGTTCAACAATGGAGGTATTTATCCTAGATTTTAAAAATTCCTTTTCTTTTTCCGTTAACATCTTTATGATATTATATAATTACAATATTTCTTTATCAACACGTTTTTTAATTCGACGCAACCCATCATTCTGATACATAACGAATTGATCTTATACATACTAAAGCACTCATATCAAAAAACATAGACAAAAATCTAATATTATTTTTTTGATTGGCTATACTTCTATTTCACTTCGGAGTTTTTTTACTGCTCTGTAGATAAGAGTTCTTACGGATTCGATAGAAATCCCAAGGATAGCAGCTATTTCTTCGTAAGACTTTTTTTCATCAAATTTGAGGGACAATCCTTCTCTTTGCCTACTAGATAGGGAGGTTAAGGCCAAAGAAAGTTTAGCACTGATTTCTGCAGATTTTTCAGATTGTATAATAGATTCTTCGACAGAACTATTCATAGATACTATTTCTTTTCTATTCTCGTCTGCCGAAAAAAGTTTAATTTTTGACTTGAACTTTTTATTAATCTTACGTTTTAAAGATTTAAAAAGGTAGAATTTCACATTATCTACATCAGATAATTTCTTTCTATACTTGTAGATATCCACAAACAAATCATGGATACAATCCATAACATGATCTTTGTCGTTGGTATGTTGTGTCCCAAATGCATACAACGTATCTATATATTTATCATAAAGTGAATTAAAGGCTTCTAAATCTCCTTGTTTAACTTTAGACCATAATATAGCATCAACATTTGTAACGACTTGCATTTGAACGAATTTGTGTAATTTATGAATTCCTTAAAAATATAACCTCATTAGTACCTTTTCAAGATTAATTTAACATTTTTTTTATATATAAATATAATCAAAAACGTTTATATCTCTTTTTCTAAAACGATTTTTTTGACCAAATTTCCTACAGAAATTTCAAACTCCCCACTTTCTGCGATCCACTGGTTATTTTCATCTACAAATTTGAGATCATCTACATTGATTGTAAACGAAACGGTCTTAACTTCTCCTGGTTGAAGTTCAATCTTACTGAACCTTTTCAATGATTTTACTTCTGGAGTAATACTCGCATAAAGATCTGTGATATACAATTGCACCACTTCCTTTCCTTTTCTCTCTCCAGTATTTTGTACATCTACGCTCACTTTTACAGCATCTCCTTTTTTGAAGAAAACCTTATCAAAACTCAAATTTTTATATTCAAAAGTGGTGTAGGACAATCCAAAACCAAACTCCCACTGTGGATTATAGCTTCTTTGATAATCTGCATCATCATTTTGTTCACTATCCCCAAGGCTTTCAGTATACTTACGATTGTACTTTTGTAAAGCGCTGGTATATCGCGGGTAATTGTACGGTAACTTTCCGCTTGGATTTACATCTCCGTAAACCACATCAACCAAGGCTTTTGCACCTTCATTTCCTGGAAGATAGCACTGTAACACTCCGTCCATATCCTTTTCAAACTGGCTGATAATTCTTGGTCTTCCTTCATTAAGTACCAAAATGATTGGTTTATTCAGTTTACTCAATGCTTCAGCCAATTTTACTTGTGGTTCTGTAATTACCAAATCATCAATATCTCCTGGAGTTTCCGTATAATTATGTTCACCCAAACACAACACGATATAATCTGCTTGTTTTGCCAGAGCAACCGATTTGGCAATATCTATTTCTTCAAAAATGGATACCCCTGGAGCATATAATACATTTTCTTGCCCCAGTTTCTTTTCAAAAGCCTGTTTAATATTCAGGTTATCTTTAGCGTATTGATCACTCTTCTCCCCTTGCCATGTATAAGACCAACCACCATTTAGATGTTTCATGCTATTTGCGGTTGGTCCTGTAACCAATACTTTCTTTTCTTTGGATAATGGTAAAACATTCTCCTTATTTTTTAATAACGTAATAGACTCTGAAGCTGCAATGTATGCCAAGGCCGAAGAAGAGGCTGTACCAAAATCCGGATAATCTTCAGGATTAGTAACTGGTGTTCTAAATAAATCTAATTCATATTTTACTCTTAATATTCTTCGTACTGCATCATCAATTCGAGCCATTGGTATTTCTCCATCACTAACCAAAGAGAATAATTCTTCATAAAACGTATAGTCTTCAGGAACCATACTCATATCAATACCTGCCATTACAGATTTTTTTACAGCTTCTCTCATGGTTGCTGCTACTTTATGACGAGTATGTAAATAAATAATATCTTTCCAATCGGTAACCACGAATCCTTTGAAGTTAAGTTCCCCTTTTAAAATATCAGTAATAATTCTTTTACTAGCATGAACTGGTGTCCCGTTGATCTCCCCAGAACTGATCATTACACTTTTGGCTCCGGCTTCTACACTCTTTTCGTATATCGGTAAATCGTATTGTCTCAACACTCGTTCTGGTATGATACTCGGCGTTCTATCCTTACCTGTTGTTGGACTACCATATCCTATATAATGTTTAATACAAGCTGCAACCTTGTTGGCATCCCCAATATCATCTCCTTGAAATCCTTTTACCATGGCTACTCCCATTTCGGAAGATAAATAAGAATCCTCTCCAAAAGATTCCCAAAGTCTTGACCATGCTGGGTTTCTAGGTAAGTCCAAATCTGGAGAAAATACCCATGGGATCGAAGAAGCTCTTGTTTCATATGCAGAAACCGCCGTACATTTCTCAACCAATTCTGGATCCCATGTTGCTGCCATACCAATCTGCTGGGGAAACAAAATGGCACCAGCGGTATAACTGGCTCCGTGTATAGCATCAATGCCATATATCACAGGGATCTTATTATCGGTTTTATTCGTCTCTTCTAGAATTTCGTTCAATACTTCATACCACCGTTGTGGTGTAGGTGCACCAGGGTTAGGTACATTTAATATAGAACCTATTTTATATTTATGGATAGCTTCTCTCAGCTTCTCTTTATCCAAAACACCTGGAGATCCGCTCTTCTCTAAAGCAGTAACCGTGATTTGAGTCATCTGACCTATTTTCTCTTCTAGGGTCATTTTTGACATCAATTCTGCTACTTTTTTATCTATTGGATCTGAAATTTCTTCTTTTTCTTTGAAGGCACAAGAGGAAAATAATGCTATTCCATAAATCATAATTAGGAAAGTGACGGTTCTCATATCAATATAAAATTTATTTCTCAGATACTATTATACAGAGAACCCAATTTACGATGCATAGACAAAAAAAATTAAGTTTTTTTTAAGGAGTCCAAAAAAATAACTTAAAATTTTACGTATTTAACAAAATAAGCCGGATCCTAACTAGCAGAATCCGGCTTATTTTTATGTGTCAAAATGCTTATTTACTTAGATACATCTTTCTACGTGAGTACAAATCATAGAACTGATCATCTTTAAGATCATCAATAAATAAAATACTCTCTCCAGTACTTTTCATTTCTGGTCCTAACTTCTTATTTACGTTAGGGAATTTATTGAAAGAGAATACCGGTTGCTTGATCGCATATCCATTTAAATGTGGTTTGAAATCAAAATCAGTTACTTTCTTTTCTCCAAGCATTACTTTGGTTGCATAATTTACATATGGCTCTCCGTAAGCTTTTGCAATAAACGGAACCGTTCTAGAAGCCCTTGGGTTGGCCTCGATGATATATACTTTATCATCTTTGATCGCAAACTGGATGTTAATCAATCCAACTGTATTCAACTCAAGTGCAATCTTTTTGGTATGATCCTTAATTTGTTGCATCACAAATTCTCCTAAATTAAAAGGAGGCAATGTAGCATTAGAATCTCCAGAGTGAATACCACAAGGCTCGATATGCTCCATGATACCAATAATATATACATTCTCTCCATCACAGATCGCATCAGCTTCGGCTTCTATCGCGCCATCCAAATAATGATCCAATAACAACTTATTGTTTGGTATTTTACGTAACAAGTCAACTACATGCTCTTCTAACTCTTGCTTGTTGATCACGATTTTCATCCCTTGTCCTCCTAGTACATATGAAGGTCTTACCAGAATCGGGAAATTTAATCGATCTGCCACTGCTAGGGCTTCGTCTGCTGTTTCTGCAGTATCAAATTCTGGATAAGGAATTCCATTTTCTTTTAATAAGGTCGAGAAACTTCCTCTGTCCTCTGCCAAATCAAGGGATTGGTAGCTTGTACCGATAATCTTGATTCCGTAACGATCCAACTTCTCTGCAAGTTTAAGAGCTGTTTGCCCTCCTAACTGCACAATAACACCTTCTGGCTTTTCGTGTCTTATGATATCGTAGATATGTTCCCAGAAAACTGGTTCGAAGTATAGCTTATCAGCAGTATCAAAATCTGTAGAAACCGTTTCTGGATTACAGTTGATCATGATCGTCTCATATCCACACTCTGCAGAAGCTAATACCCCATGCACACAACAATAGTCAAACTCGATTCCTTGTCCAATTCGGTTAGGACCAGAACCCAATACTACAATTTTCTTTCTATCGGTTACTACACTCTCATTATGCACAGACACTACCCCTTCTGGTGTTTCTATTTCTTCTTCAAAAGTAGAATAGAAATAAGGTGTTTCTGCTCTAAACTCTGCTGCACAGGTATCTACAAGCTTATATACTCGTTTGATCCCCAACTCTTCTCTTTTGTTATACACTTCACTTTCGTAGCAACCTACCATATGTGCAATTTGTCTATCTGCAAATCCTTTTTGTTTTGCTTCTAAAATCAAATCTTTGGTAAGTGACTGTATCGTGTAGGTAGAAATCTCCTTTTCAAGATTATGCAGTTCTTCATATTGTTTCAAGAACCACATATCTATTTTGGTAATCTCATGGATTCTACTCAATGGAATCCCCATTTGGATAGCATCATAGATCACAAATACTCTATCCCAGCTGGCATAGGTAAGCTTTTCTATAATCTGATCGTAATTCTTATACCCCTTACCATCGGCTCCCAAACCATTTCGCTTGATCTCTAGAGACTGTGTAGCTTTATGCAACGCTTCCTGGAAAGATCTACCAATAGCCATTACTTCTCCCACAGCTTTCATCTGTAATCCTAGCGTTCTGTCTGATCCTTCAAATTTATCAAAGTTCCAACGTGGTATTTTAACGATGACATAATCCAAAGTAGGCTCAAATAATGCCGAAGTAGATTTTGTAATTTGATTATCCAACTCATCTAAGTTGTAACCGATCGCTAATTTGGCTGCTACTTTTGCAATAGGGTATCCAGTAGCTTTTGATGCCAATGCAGAAGATCTGGATACTCTTGGATTAATTTCGATTGCAATTATTTCTTCTTTATCATCAGGGCTAACAGCAAACTGTACGTTACATCCTCCCGCAAACTCCCCAATGCTACGCATCATATGAATTGCCATATCACGCATCTTTTGGAAGGTCTTGTCACTTAATGTCATTGCTGGCGCAACGGTGATCGAATCTCCGGTATGAATCCCCATTGGATCCATGTTTTCTATCGTACAGATAATAACTACATTGTCATTATTATCACGCAGTAACTCTAATTCGTATTCTTTCCATCCGATCAAGGCCTTATCGATCATTACCTCGTGGATTGGCGAAGTTTCTAATCCCCTAGTCAACAATTCATCAAAATCTTCTTCTTTATATACAAAAGAAGCTCCGGCTCCTCCTAAAGTATAGGAAGCTCTAATAACCAATGGAAATCCGAACTCCTGAGCAATTTCTTTACCTTTCAAATAAGAGTTAGCAGTTGCCTGAGGCGCCATTCCGATTCCTATCTTGAGCATTAACTCTCTAAACTGCTCTCTATCCTCGGTAATATTGATGGCGTCGATATCTACACCAATGATCTCAACATTGAAATCTTTCCATATCCCTTTCTCATCTGCTTCGATACACAGGTTAAGCGCAGTTTGACCACCCATCGTAGGCAATACCGCATCTATCTGAGGGTGTTCTTTTAAGATTTCAATAATCGATTTCGTATTCAAAGGTTTAAGGTATATGTGATCCGCCATAGATGGATCAGTCATAATCGTTGCAGGATTCGAATTGATCAAAATCGTTTCAATTCCATCTTCTCTTAATGAACGCAATGCTTGCGATCCTGAATAATCAAATTCACAAGCTTGCCCAATTACAATCGGTCCAGATCCGATAATCAATATACTCTTAAGGTCTTCTCTTTTTGGCATGTACTTAAAATTGTGTTGTATATATTATTTTTTTCTAGCAGATATAAAAAAAGGCGTTACCGATAAAGTAACACCTTTAATATTTTAAACTACGCATTCTCATTAATGCTTATGTCTTAATTCTGAAGAGACAGATAATTTCTTTCTTCCTTTGGCTCTTCTTCTAGCCAATACCTTTCTACCATTTACAGAAGCCATACGCTCTCTGAAACCGTGTTTATTTTTTCTCTTTCTTTTCGATGGTTGAAACGTTCTTTTCATTACTATCTATCTTTATAAAATCTTCTTGAATACCTTATTTTGAATCTTTCGGATATCTCTACCCAAAACTGCGGGCAAATATACGAAGACTTTTTACTTTGACAAACCTAAATATCAAAATATTTTTATTTGTTTTTATTACCTTTGCCGCGACTTACAAAATAACACATTTTCAATGTTCAATAAAAATATAAAATTAGTAATAGCAGCTCTAATTATTGGTGCTGGCGTATGGCAAATCATAGAAGGATACACGGGTAATGGAATCATGCTAATTTTATTATCACTGGTTTTTGTGTTTTTATACTTTAAAAACGAAATGATTTTGCTTGCTTTTTTAAGACTGCGCAAACAAGATTTTGATGGTGCAAAAAAATGGCTAGACAAAATAAAAAATCCAGAAGTTGCCCTTACTACAAAGCAACAAGGATACTATAATTATCTTTTAGGGATCATGCTATCCCAAACCAATATCACACAAGCCGAAAAATATTTAAAGAAAGCGGTTAAGCTAGGGCTATCAATGAATCAAGATTTGGCCGTAGCAAAACTTAACCTTGCTGGTATCGCAATGACCAAAAGAAGAAAGAGAGAAGCACAAACTTTGCTTACTGAAGCCAAAAAATTGGATAAGCATGGTATGCTTAAAGATCAGATTGCGATGATGAAACAGCAAATGAAGAAAATTTAGGCACACTAATTGTTTACTATATTACGTTATGTAATAAGTCTTGTATAGCTTTATTGTTGAAAACCTTAAAGTAGGGAGCATTAGTTTTTATAACAAAAAAGCTTATTTTTAAGGACTTTATAGTACATTAGCTATTGTAATTATTTTAGAATGAGAAAATTATTAATTCTAGGAATACTCTTCTCTTTTTGTAGTAATGTATTTGCGCAAGAAGAAGTAAGAATCCCCTTTTCTGTCGCTATTTCTGCTCATATCGTCAAGTATAATCAAAAGATGGATGAAGCCTATAGACAAAACGACTTAGAGCGGGCCACCTTTTTATTTGATTCTTTGGTTACCAATCATCTTAATGGAACCTATATGGATGACTTTACCTTTAACACTATTAAGGAGGAGCCTATCACTTTCAAAGAATACGAAAAACCCATATTTTTAATTACATATGCCGCATGGTGTGTTCCTGGAATTGGAGAAATCCCTGCACTTAATGATTTAGCAGATAGATTTCATGATCAGATTGATTTTGTTGTATTGTTTTGGGACACCAAAGAAAACTTAAAAGACAAAAGCGACGACTATAGCAAGAACATCCAAATGGTTTATGTCGACGAAAAGACAAACCAGGACTCGTATATCGTAAATAAGCTTAAACACGCACTAGGATTCCCGATGATGTATTTTTTGGATGAAGAAAAAAAATTATTGAATATTCAGAAAATAGAAACACATCACTCTAGCGAAACCTTGAGTAATTCTTATAACATTCATTTCAATTCCCTGTCTAAGGGAGTATCTCTTATCATTGCTGACCTTGATAGAAAAGGTCTACTTAAGGATGACACAGACACTGAAGCACTTAAAGAAAAAGAAGCCGAAGATGAAGAAGTGGGTGAAGATGGCAGAACTGCCGAAGAAAGAAGAATCGACGAAGAGTACGAAAAATACAAAAGAGAAAAAGATTCGTTGCGAAACCTGTTAAGAGACAAAAACTAATATTGAGTTCGCTACTTTCCCAAAATCATTTTTAGAGCTACTAGTAAAAGCACACCCCCAAATATTTTTTTGAGCAAAACTTGATTGATAGATATCGCAAGTTTACTGCCTAGGTATCCACCTACAATAAAGGTAATAGCAATAATACCGGCATATTTCCAGTTGACATGTCCTTCTTGATAATAGTTATAGGCAGCCAATAAGGTAACTGGTACTGCAAGTACAGCCAAACTTGTCCCTTGTGCTTCATGTTGCGAAAAATTCAACCACAGCAACATTAACGGAATCATCACTACGCTTCCGCCAATACCTAAAGTTCCACTAAAAAAACCAGCTAATAATCCGATTAGCACCAAAGAGACTAGCACACTTATATTCATGATTGTAATATATAAGCAGCTAACTTACTTAAAAAACTTGTAAAATGGGAGATTTAATTACTGTCCGGTACCTACATTATAATATCCGTCTCTAGGAATTTTTATAAAATACTCCTTACCTGTGGTATTATTCAAGTGGGTTTCTCTTAACCAAGGATTATGCAATTTTAAAATCTTATAATTGATATCGTGTATTTTGGCAAACTCATTGAAATCAGTAATAGGCTCATCCACAAACACATTAAACGTAGGAATATGCTTATACAAATCTTCGTCATTGAAGTTGAATCCATATTTCTTCGGGTTACTTAAAATCTCTTTTACCGCTACAATTCTAAACACATAACGTCCTGTCTCCTCACCTAACAATAAATCATAGTAAGATCCAGCATCTTGTCTATCTAACTGTCTATTGATCCCTGCACGACCTGCATTGTAGGCTGCAGCAGCCAACGTCCAGGATCCAAACTTTTCTTTAGCACTCTTTAGATATTTACAAGCTACTTCTGTAGATTTTTCGATATGATAACGCTCATCTACATTTTGATTTACCTCTAACCCATATTCTTTTGCAGTTCCTTTCAATAACTGCCAAAAACCAGTTGCTCTAGCTGGCGATACCGCTTGCGTCAAGCTACTCTCAATAACAGCAAGGTATTTGAAATCATCAGGAACTCCGTTTTCTTTCAGAATAGGTTCTATAACAGGAAAATATTTGTTGGCACGTTTAAAAAGTAACAACCCATTAGATTGCCAGTAGGTATTTACCAACAACTCTCTATCCATACGCTCTCGGATATCCGGGTTATCGATAGGAACTAATTCTCCAGCAAAATTCAGATTATCAGGCATTGGGATAGCGTAAACATTGTAGTCGTTTACCAAATTATCCTCAAGCTGTTCTTGTACAGGGGTCTTTTGAGGTTCTTCCTGCGTTGCATTTACAAGAATACTGAAAACAAACAGCACTCCTAAAAAAACTAATACTTTTTTTATCATCTTCATCTCTAAGTAGGTTTTATTTTATTGGGGAAATAAAATTTAGATTACAATATAACGTAAAAAGTTAGACTAATGCAAGTTATCCCCGATTATTTCAGGTAAATGTTTATTAAACCATCTCGCCCTATTTACAATCATTACATGCGTCCCCTGATCAACCGTTATGCAATTTTTGATATTCGCTATCGGAAAAACAATATCCTTATCCCCATGGATATGAATTAGATCCTCTGGAGCTTCCTCTTGCTCCCAGCAAACCATATTCTTGATCGCCCAGTCCAAGTATCCTTTATCATTCACTGATAAATAGCGTTGATACATCGCTGCTCGTTTTTTGGCAAAATCTCCAAAAGCCAGTTTTTCCCAATTATCAATTTTAGAAACCACTGAAGTCGGCAACAACTTATACAGTCCGGTTTTACGAGCGATTTTCATTCGCTTTGGCAATTCATCTTTACTCTTTACACTAGAAACGATAATAAGTTTTTTAAGTTGCAAATATTTACTCATTTCCTGAACAATCACCCCTCCAAACGAAACCCCTAGCAATACGGCGTCTTTATGTTTGATTTCTTCGCACATACGTTGCGCATAATCCGCAATAGATTCTTCCTTATTTGGGATTTTCCAAGGGATGGTGTAGGTCTTAAAATGTGCTTCTGGCAGACGTATATGTTCAAAAATCGAAACATCGGCAGCCATTCCTGGCACAAAATAAACATGGGTAACTTCCTGCGACATAGGTATTTTAACAGTACTATTAAAGTTTAAAGCTCTAATTTTCTTATCTTTGCAACTCAAAATTATAGTATTCCCCCTTTAGATAAAAGGAAATACATCAATAATTTTTTATTGAAACAGGGAATGTAAACTAACAAATCTTAGTTAGGCATCAACAAAATAATTACTGAACCTATCAAGTTTCGGATATGGTTTTGCGTGTTGCTTTCGGATGTTAGTCAGTTAATCAAGGGGGTTACCCCATAAGTAAAACTTATTTACCTCATAATTAAAAAACAATATGGAGAACTTGAGTGATGTTGGATTAGAAGTTATTGACAATGAATTTCTAAGACAATTTGAGACTACAATTGAAGGTCAGAAAGCGACCATCGAGTACGCCCAACAGGAAAGAAAAATTTTCCTGACAAAACTCATCATGAGCGAAGAACTAGTAAAGAAAGGATTTGAGGAAGATTTTATCGTTGCTGTTTTCAACATTATCGAAGATCGCAACATAAGATTGGTCCCCACAAGCCCTACGATTGCGAAATTTATGCGGAAAAATAGAAGGAAATACAAAAATTTATTACCCGTAGGAATAAACATATAGTCTTACAACGTATATAGAATAAAAAAAATCTGCAATTACTTGCAGATTTTTTTTGTTTATGCTTCTTGTATTTTTTCGGGTTCTGGCACAAAATCAAATCGCACCATCCCATCATCATCAATTTTTGTCAACACCACCCGATGTAAGGTATTTACATAAGCCGGATTCCATGGCATTTTTACCTTTACGTAGTTTTCGGTAAAGCCGTGGATATAACCTTCCTTATTTTCAGATTCAAACAATACTGTTCGTTCTGTCCCTATCTGACTTTCATAAAATGCTCTTCGTTTCTTCACAGATAAACCACGTAACATTTTACTTCTCTTTTTACGCACATCCATAGGCACTACACCATCCAAATCAGCTGCAATTGTATTGTCCCTTTCAGAATAGGTAAACACGTGCAAGTAAGAGATATCTAATTGCGACAAGAAATTATAGGTATCCAGGAAATGATCATCAGTTTCTCCAGGAAATCCAACAATCACATCTACCCCAATACAGGCATGTGGCATTACTTCTTTGATTTTTGTCACTCGATCCACATACAGATCACTCAAATACCTGCGGCGCATCAATTTCAAAATCTCATCATTACCGGATTGCAACGGAATATGAAAATGCGGCACAAAGGTTCTGGATTGGGATACAAAATCTATAGTTTCGTTTTTCAGCAAATTTGGTTCAATAGATGAAATTCGTAATCGCTCTATACCTTCAACCTGATCCAAGGCTTGTACCAATTCAAAAAAGGTATGCTCATGTTTTTTGTTCCCAAACTCCCCTTTACCGTAATCCCCAATATTAACACCAGTAAGTACGATTTCTTTGATTCCTTGTTCAGATATTTCTTTGGCGTTTTTCAACACATTAGACAAGGTATCACTACGCGATATTCCTCGTGCTAGAGGAATCGTACAATAGGTACACTTATAATCGCAACCGTCTTGCACTTTCAAAAACGCACGAGTTCTATCCCCGATCGAGTAACTCCCTACATAAAAATCAGCTTCTTCGATCTCACAAGAATGTACTTGCCCGAAATCATTTTTAGACAGATCATTGATGTAATCAGTAATCTTAAACTTTTCTGTCGCTCCCAGTACCAAATCCACTCCATCTACCGCAGCCAGTTGTTCCGGCTTTAATTGCGCATAACATCCTACAGCAGCCACAAACGCATCTGGGTTTACTTTTTGTGCTTGTTTTACGATAGTTTTAAATCGCTTATCCGCATTTTCGGTTACCGAACAGGTATTGATCACATAAATATCTGCATGCTCTGCAAAATCCACACGATCAAAACCTTCGTCTACAAAACTTCGGGCAATAGTCGATGTTTCTGAAAAATTCAGTTTACATCCCAACGTATAAAAAGCAACTTTTTTTCTCATAAAACCAGCTGTCGTTTTCCTTGAAGGCAGAAATCTCTTTATCTTTATCCTTTACAATAAAATTTGAGGGTGCAAATATACCAACAATAATTCGTTTACTAAAATTGAAATTCAATTATCATTTCCACATAAATTGCTATATAACAATAATTTATATAGGCTTAACACTTGTTTCTTGTAGTAATTCTGAAGAAAAAGATAGAGATCATCATGTTTTTCGGTACAATCAATACGAGAATGTAAGTTCATTAGATCCAGCGTTTGCCAGAGATGTAGCCAATATTTGGGCTACAAATCAATTATTTAACGGATTGGTACAGTTGGACGATAATTTGCACATCAAACCGGATATCGCCAAACGCTGGGAAATCTCTGAAGATGCCTTACACTATACTTTTTACCTTCGGAATGATGTGAAATTTCATAGACATGCTGCTTTTAATACCAAAGACAGCACCAGAAGAGTGGTTGCGAAGGATTTTGTGTACAGTTTTAACCGATTAAAAGATCCTAAAGTTGCCTCGCCTGGGAATTGGGTATTGAAAAATGTAAAACACTATCGCGCGGTTAACGATACCATCCTGAAAATAGAACTCAACATGCCGTTCCCTGCCTTTTTGGGACTTTTGAGCATGCGATACTGCTCTGTAGTACCCAAAGAAGCGGTTTTGTATTATGGTGACGAATTTAGAGCGCATCCTATTGGTACAGGTCCTTTTAAATTCAAGCTATGGGAAGAAAACGTAAAATTAGTCTTTCGTAAAAATCAATTGTATTTTGAAAAAGATGACAACGGCAAGCAACTCCCCTATCTTGAAGCGGTAGCAGTTACCTTTTTACCCGATAAGCAAAGTGAGTTTTTACAGTTTGCCAAAGGAAAGATCGATTTATTAAACAGTTTGGATGCTTCGTATAAAGATGAGCTTTTAACACCCAGTGGTAAACTAAGAGATAAATACAAAGATCGAATCAATATTAGCAAAGGACCTTACCTAAACTCTGAATACCTGGGCTTTTATCTGGATACCGAAAAAGAGGAAATTCAATCGCTTTTATTGCGTAAAGCAGTAAATCATGGGTTTGATCGTAAAAAAATGATTACCTATCTTAAAAATGGTATTGGTATGCCTGCGGAAAATGGTTTTATCCCTAAAGGAATCCCTGGATATGCCAATATTCCAGGATTTGAATACAATCCAGAAAAATCCAGAAAACTAGTCGAAGCTTATAAAAAAGAAACCGGAGATAACGCCCCCACAGTTCGTATCGCTACCGATGCTAATTATCAAACCATCTGTGAATACATACAACGCGAACTCGAAAAAATTGGGATCAACATTATTGTAGATGTGATGCCCTCCTCAACCATACGACAAAAGAAATGGGCTGGTAAATTAGATACCTTCAGAGCGAGTTGGATTGCCGATTATCCCGATGCCGAGAACTTTTTATCTCCCTACTATAGTAAAAACCATACACCCAATGGACCAAACTACACGCATTTCAAAAATGAAACTTTTGATCGTTTGTATGAGGAAAGTTTTTTGATTACCGATGATCAAATACGAGAACAATATTATGCCAAGATGGATTCTATCATCGTAGCCCACGCTCCTATTGTTCCGTTATATTATGACGAAGTAGTCCGTTTTACACAAAAAAATGTGAGAGGACTAACGAATAACCCTCAAAATTTCCTGATCTTAAAACGAGTTTGGAAAGAGAAACTCGACTAGAAGTTTTTTCTCCAGTCTTTAGTGGTCTCAAAAACGTGTTCTAATATCTTTTTATCCTGTTCAGTAAACTCGACTTTACGTCTATCCATCACCACTTGTGCCACATCAAAGGCTTTTTTGGTAAGATAGGTGGTAAAACCAGCGCTACCACCCCAGCTATAGCTAGGAATAAAATTACGCGGAAAACCACCACCAAAAATATTAGCATTTACTCCAACTACAGTACCGGTGTTAAACATGGTATTGATCCCACATTTGGAATGATCTCCCATCATTAATCCACAAAATTGCAGTCCTGTTTTAGCAAAACCTTCAGTTTCGTAACTCCAAAGGCGTACAGGAGCGTAATTATTTTTTAAGTTCGAAGTATTGGTGTCTGCACCCAGATTACACCACTCGCCCAGTACGGTATTCCCAATAAATCCATCATGTCCTTTATTGCTATATCCAAAAATTACCGAGTTATTCACCTCTCCTCCTATTTTGGAGTGTGGTCCTACAGTGGTTCCTCCATAAATCTTAGCTCCCATTTTAACCGTAGCGTTATTACAGAGTACAAAAGGACCTCTGATGATGCTGCCTTCCATAATTTCGGCATCCTTACCTATATAAATGGGTCCCGCACTAGCGTTCAATATCGTAAACTCTAGTTTTGCTCCTTCTTCGATAAATACATTTTCTGGAGCAATCACGCGATTGCTTTCGGGTATGGGTTGACTTTCTCTATCGGCGGTAACCAGTGCAAAATCTTGAGCAATGGCTTGCTCATTTTTAGAGAAGATATCCCAGGTATTTTTAACCGTAAGCAGTTCCTGCTCGTATTGTACAATGGCAAAGCTTTCAAAATCTACTTCCTGATCTTCTTTTACAAAAAAGGCAATTGGCTCTTCACCATCAAAAATGGCTTGATTTTCTTGTAACTCTTTGATTTTGGCTACCAAATCCGTCGTAGGCAAATACGAGGCATTGATCATTATATTATCCTCCAGCTCCACCATTGGGAATTTATCACTCAAATACTCTTCGGTAACGGTAGAAGTGGTATACCCCAGGTGTTGCTCCCATTTCTCACGAATGGTTAAGATCCCGATTCGTATATCTGCTACAGGTCTTGTATAAGTAAATGGTAATAAAGCATTGCGCGAAGGCCCATCAAAAAGAATGTAGTTCATGTGCTATGATCAAAAAAGTTACTATTGGTTAACTGCGACAAAAATAAGCACGTTGGTCTTAAAAATAATGCGGTTGAGCTATTTTATTTGGAAATAAATAGTGGAGAGGTTTTGATTTTGGTTGTATGGTGCGTTGATAAGAGGCTGCACTTCGCACTTCGACTCCGCTCAGTGCTCGATATGCTATAATTGAAATATGTATTAGTTATGTGTGCCGGGTGTAGCCGCACTTCGACTCCGCTCAGTGCTCGATAATGTTACTACACACAAATAGCGTTACGTATGCTGAGTAGAACCGTACTTCTCCCTTCGAGAGCCTCAGGGCTCGATAGGGTGATAATTGGCGTACACTGAGCGGAGTCGAAGTGTACAAACAAAAAAGCCCTTCCTGCTCGGAAAGGCTTTTTGTAAACGGTGTCGCCAAATTACTTCTTGAATTTCGCGTATTTGTTTTTGAACTTGTCGATACGTCCTGCGGTATCGATAAGTTTTGATTTTCCAGTATAGAATGGATGAGAAGTTCTAGAGATTTCTAACTTCACTAGCGGATACTCAACACCATCAACATCGATAGTCTCTTTAGTATTCGCAGTAGACTTAGTAATAAAAACCTCGTCGTTAGACATATCTTTAAAAGCTACTAATCTATAATTTTCTGGGTGAATACCTTTTCTCATTTGGTTTATCTTTTCTTTTTTGCGAGGTGCAAATTTACAACTAATTTCTTAATTGCAAAATATTTTTACAATAAACAGTTTTAAATTTCATCTAAGCACTTATTTAATAAGACTTATTTATTTTCACTCTAATCTTCTTCCTTAGGATCTTTAGGTTTTTCACCTTCCGAATTTATCTCACTTAAAAAATTAATGATAGCACAAATAAGACTTTGGTTATCACAATCCGAAGAAGATTTTTTTAAGCGTTTTGTATCATTAACAGATATCAAATGTTTAAATTGTTCAGATATCGCTGTAAACTCCTCCCCTGTCATGTTAATCGCTTTCAACTGAAGAAATAGATTTAAAAATGTTTGCGATTTTTCTCCTAAGATTTCCAAAAACAAAGCTTCCATTTCCGCTTCGCTCAAGCTCTCAGTTGAAGATTTTTGACCTAAAACAATAATAAATTGCTGATACTTACCTGTTTTCACAGACTCATTTAACTCAACAAGCATTTGCTCCACCAATAATTCCTTCTCTACTTGAGAAATCTCTTCAACATCATCCCTAGTACAAGATGAAATTCCTATAGCCGAAACGGCTATTAAAAAAAGTAATAATTTTCTCATACGTGATTCTTTTTGTTAATATATTTTTATTCAATTTAAAATTGGGGTATTCTGTTAAAAATTCATCTTTTTCACATTCCAATTCAAGAGAAAAACTCATATCACTCAAAAAATCAATCATTTACGCCAAATCCCCCTGTATTGAGTAAATCCCCTTATTTTTCCACTGTTCACGCCTTAAATTACATGTGGTAAAACCGTAAACATCTGGCTAAAGATACGATAAAATTATGAATTATCCCGATAAAACGCTAATTTTATTACAATTGTAACATTTTTTTATATTTGTATACTGATATTAGAAAGCATATTAAAAGGAATCTATCGCTTATGGTTGAAACTACTATCTCTACAAAAAAACACATATTAATTTATGGACTATTAATCGGTGCCATTTGGATTATTTATGGGGTTTTGCGTCATGTAACTGACAACAGAACTACATCAAATTGGGCATTTTCAACCTTTGAATTAGTTCTACACATTTGTATAATATCTTATACCATCTACAAATACAAATTTAATAATGACAATTTTTTAACTTTATGGCAATCGATAAAAATCGGTATTGGAATCTCTGCTATTAGTGCGCTTTTATTAATTTCCTGGGATATTTTCTTTCTTAAGTTTATTTCGCCTGAAACATTAAAGGAAATAGTAAATCCTTCCAATTCTTCAACCCTAGAGGAATTAACAGAACAAAATAGAGGATTAAGTGAAGAAAGCACTTATTTTATTAAACGTTCAACCGCGAGTTTGATTTACCACTTAACCTTTGGATTAATAATCTCTATGCTCAGCGGTGCCATCATGCAAAAAAATCCAGATCCTTTTGATTAGTATTACAGACTCTTGTTTCTATGGTTACTCCTGCAGCAATATTTTGAATAAAAGGGAACAGCTTGTAACATTTTAGTATCTTTGAATACGTATAGGTTATAATTAACCTTAACAATGTTCAACAATGGAAAATGAAAAACCTTCTTCAAAAAAGATAATTATCAACTATGGAGTAATACTAGGAATCATCTCTATATTACTAGGTGTGGTGATTTATGTCACCAATACATACACCGATCCACATTGGTCTTTTACCTTAATTGGAATTTTAATCCTTATTGCAGTAATTGTAATGGGAATCAAGGCCTATAAAAAATCAAACCACGGTTTTCTGGAACTTACTGATGCCTTAAAAATCGGTATTGGTATCGCCCTTATCGGTGGGATTATTGTTGTAATCTGGTCATTTGTTTTAACCACAGTAATTGAGCCGGAATACATGCAAAATGTGCTGGATGCACAGCGTGAAAAACTACTGGATAATCCAGACATGACTGAAGCTATGGTAGAGCAAAGTATGTCTGTAATGGAAAAAATGAGTAGTCCAATGATTGGTGCTGCATTTTCTCTTATTGGTAACTTGTTTTTAGGTTTTATCTTTTCGTTATTTGCGGGACTCGCAATGAGACAAAAACAGGAACTTTATTAATTTATGAATATATCCGTGGTCATACCACTGCTCAATGAGCAGGAATCACTTACCGAATTATACAATTGGATTGCAAAAGTTATGCAATCCAATTCTTTTTCTTACGAAATTATCTTTATCGACGATGGAAGTACGGATGGATCGTGGGACACCATTACCCAATTATCACAACAAGACCCACAGGTAAAAGGGATTCGCTTTTTAAAAAACTTTGGAAAGTCCCAAGCCTTACACGCTGGTTTTGAACAAGCAAAAGGTAATGTGGTGATCACAATGGACGCGGATCTACAGGATAACCCAGAAGAAATCCCAGAATTGTATGACCTGATCGACAAAGACGGGTATGATCTGATCTCAGGCTGGAAAAAGAAGCGTTACGACTCGGTAATTGCCAAAAATTTACCTTCTAAACTATTTAATGCAGCAGCGCGTAGCACCTCTGGAGTAAAATTGCATGATTTTAACTGCGGGCTCAAGGCCTATAAAAATATTGTAGTAAAAAACATCGATGTACATGGTGAGATGCACCGCTATATCCCGGTTTTGGCCAAGAATGCCGGTTTCAACAAAATTGGAGAAAAAGTAGTGCTGCATCAAGCCCGTAAATATGGTAAAACCAAGTTTGGGATGAGTCGTTTTATCAATGGCTTTCTGGATCTAGTCACTATTTGGTTTATGTCACGTTTTGGTAAGCGACCCATGCACTTTTTTGGGTTGATTGGTACCTTATTATTTATCGTTGGATTTGGGTTTTCGCTATACCTGGGGATCGATAAACTTTTTATAGAGACCAAAGGTAGACTTATCGCCCAACGCCCAGAGTTTTATATTGCTTTGACTGCCATGATTCTGGGAACACAGTTCTTTTTGGCTGGTTTTTTAGGAGAAATTATACTTACCAGCAAAAGAAGCAAAGAGCGCTATAAGATTTCCGAAAAAATACACCTCTAAAAGTGTGATTTTCTGCGGTATTTTCATGCCCAAACTAGTATTAAATAGTATTTTTGTTATAAAATCATTTTCATGCAAGTAACAGATTCCGACATCAGCCAAAAAGTAAGCGAGTGGCTTACTCCTATCTTTGACACAGAAACACAACAACACATTAAAAACCTGCAAGAAAACGCTCCCGAAGACCTAAAAGAAAGCTTTTATAAAGACCTAGAATTTGGTACCGGTGGAATGCGTGGTGTAATGGGTGTCGGAACCAATCGCATTAATAAATATACTCTGGGTAAAAGTACCCAAGGACTTAGTAATTACTTACTCAAACAATTTGAAGGTGAACAACCTAAGGCAGTAATCGCCTACGATTGCCGCAATAATAGTGATACACTGGCACAAGTAGTAGCCAATGTGTTTTCGGCCAATGGAGTAAAGGTGTACTTATTTTCTAGCCTACGCCCTACTCCTGAATTATCTTTTGCCGTAAAGGAGTTAGGATGTCACTGTGGGATCGTACTTACGGCTAGTCATAACCCGCCAGAATATAACGGATATAAGGTGTATTGGCAAGACGGTGGGCAATTGGTACCACCGCAGGATGCAGAGATCATTGCAGAAATCAATGCATTACAATACGCAGATATTAATTTTGAAGCACAACCGAACCTTATTGAAAAAATAGACACAACGATTGACGAAACTTTTATCAATCAAAGTGTACAAAACGGGAGTATCGCCGCTACTCAAGAAGCGAAAGATGATCTTACGATCGTATTTACCTCTTTGCATGGTACTTCTATCACCGCAGTTCCTGAAACCTTAAAACGTGCAGGGTTCAAAAACGTACATATCGTAGAAGAGCAAGCGGAGCCTGATGGTAATTTCCCAACGGTAAAATCTCCTAATCCAGAAGAGCCAGCTGCACTAACTATGGCTATGGACCTAGCCAAAAAAGTAAATGCCGATATCGTGATCGGTACAGATCCGGATTGTGACCGTTTAGGAATCGCGGTACGCAATACGGATGGAGATTTACAATTGTTGAATGGGAATCAAACCATGGTAGTGATGACTTGGTTTTTGCTAGAGCAATATGCCAAAGAAAAAACATTTAAGGGCAACGAATTTATTGCCTCTACTATTGTATCTACACCGATGATGCGTAGTATTGCCAATGGTTTTGGAGTAGAATATCTCGAAGTACTTACCGGATTCAAATGGATTGCAAAACTGATCAAAGATTTTCCTGAAAAACATTTTATTGGTGGTGGTGAAGAGAGTTTTGGTTTTATGGTAGGTGATTTTGTGCGTGATAAAGATGCGGTGACTTCTACCCTATTGGCTTGCGAAATTGCAGCCTATACCAAAGCAAATGGCAGTTCATTCTATGCAACCTTACTAGAACTATATACCAAATATGGTTTTTATAAAGAAAATCTGGTGTCGCTAGTTAAAAAAGGAATCGAGGGTGCGCAAGAGATCAAACAAACAATGATTGATCTGCGTAATACTCCGCCAAAACATTTAAATAACGAAAAAGTGGTCTTGATCGAAGATTACCAGAGTAGCATTGCCAAAAATCTACAAGATCATACAGAAACGACCATCGATATCCCAAAATCGAATGTGTTGATTTTTTATACCGAAGGTGGTAGCAAAATTGCAGCTCGACCCAGTGGTACCGAACCAAAAATTAAATTTTATATCAGCGTACAAGGGTCTTTGGATTCGGTGGCTGATTTTGATACCGCACAACAACAATTGGATAGCAAGATTGAAGCTATCAAAAAAGATTTACAATTAACTTAAATAACAGTGATAGCTGTTTTGAAATAATTAATGAAATACTTTAAACAAATTCTCCGCTTTGCGGCTCCTTATAGAATATATGCAATCTTAAATATCATCTCGAATATTTTTTATGCGCTCTTTGGTACATTGGCCATGGTATCTTTATTTCCTATGCTTAATGTATTGTTTGACAAAACCAAAAAAGTATATGAAGAGCCGCAGTGGGAAGGTTTCTTTAATGTTCGCGATTACGCTGAGAGTTACCTGAGTTACTTTGTAACCCAAAAAGAACAGCAAGGAAGTGATGATGTGTTGATTTTTATGGTGATCCTGGTGATTAGCATGTTCTTTTTGAAGAACATTTTTAGTTACTTGGCCATGTATTTTATCACCTTTTTACGAAATGGGGTATTAAAAGACATCCGTAATGAACTGTATCACAAAACCGTAGCATTACCCCTCTCTTATTTTTCTGAAAAACGAAAAGGAGATACCATGGCTCGTATATCTACCGATGTTTTGGAGATTCAACATTCTTTTTTATCAATTTTAGAATTGATTGTACGAGAACCCTTGATGATTCTGTTCACTATCGTCGCGATGGTATTGATCAGTGTAAAACTGACCATATTTGTATTCATTTTTATACCTGTGTCCGGTTTCTTAATCTCTTTGATCGGAAAGCGTTTGAAAAAGGACTCAGACAAAGTACAGCAAGAACAAGGGTTTTTCCTCTCCATAGTTGAAGAAACGCTTGGTGGATTGAAGGTAGTCAAAGGATTTAATGCCGAAAAGATCTTTGGGAGCAAATTTGAAGCTTCTACCAGACGATTCTATGACTTTTCGAATACCTTATTAAATAGACAGAATTTAGCATCTCCTACTAGTGAGTTTCTAGGAATCTCAGTTATTGCTATCTTATTATGGTATGGTGGACAAATGGTTTTGGTAGACAAAACCCTGGATCCGGGGCTCTTCATTGTGTATATGGGATTGGCCTATAATATATTGACTCCGGCCAAAGCGATATCCAAAGCCAGTTATGGTGTAAAACGAGGAAATGCAGCTGCAGAACGTGTCTTAGAAATTTTGAACACGCCTTCTCCTCTACAAGACAAGCCTAATGCACAAGAAAAGGAAGGGTTTGATCAAAAAATTGGGATCAATAACATTTCCTTTAAGTATGAAGATGACTATGTATTAGATGATTTTTCTTTAGAGGTTCCAAAAGGTAGCTCCGTTGCCTTGGTAGGACAATCTGGTAGTGGTAAATCCACCATTGCTAACCTGGTCACTCGTTTTTATGATGTAAATAAAGGAAACATCAACATCGATGGTGTTGATATCAGAGATTTGAGCAAACACTCCTTAAGAAATTTAATGGGATTGGTGACTCAGGATTCGATCCTATTCAATGATACCATCAAAAACAACCTATTAATAGGAAACGAAACGGCTACAGAAGAAGAGATTATAGATGCGTTAAAAGTTGCCAATGCCTGGGAGTTTGTAAAAGACTTACCCAAAGGTATCGATACCAATATTGGAGATAGCGGAAATAAACTAAGTGGTGGTCAAAAACAACGTCTATCGATCGCTAGAGCGGTATTAAAGAACCCTCCTATCATGATTTTGGACGAGGCTACCTCCGCACTGGATACTGAAAGTGAACGACTTGTACAATCTGCCTTAGAGAATATGATGAAAAATCGAACCAGTATCGTGATCGCACATCGATTATCAACAATACAAAATTCAAATTTAATCGTTGTAATGCAAAAAGGTAAAATTGTTGAAAAAGGTACACACGAAGAATTAACTGCAAAAGATGGAGTGTATCAAAAATTAGTAACGATGCAGTCGTTTGAATAAAAAATAATTGACTTCCAAATAGTTATAAAAGAAAAAAGAGTGCTGTCGCACTCTTTCTCTTCACACAAATCATCTTAATTTAGGGGCTTACTCTAAAATTAAAACTCACTCTTATTAATAAACTTTCACCTTGGGGGAAATGAAAGTAGTAATTCATTATTACAGTGTAAAGATACGACTAATTTTCAGTTTTCCAAATAAAAAATGCATTTTATCTAAAAAAATGTGTTTTTTAACGTTTTGATATACTGAACATATCATACTTTGTAGTCTTATTCCTACTTTACTCAAAAATATCAAAAACCTATAAAAAGAAAAAAGAGTGCTGTCGCACTCTTTCTCTTCACACAAATCATCTTAATTTAGGGGCTTACTCTAAAATTAAAACTCACTCTTATTAATAAACTTTCACCTTGGGGGAAATGAAAGTAGTAATTCATTATTACAGTGTAAAGATACGACTAATTTTCAATTCTCCAAATAAAATCTGCATTTTATCTATAAAAAATGCAAATAAACACTAAATTTAACATTTATTCCTACATTTTTCCTACAAAATTGATCAGTTTACCTTTTTTTACAAGTTTATTAAACCTTTTTTGTGTACATTAGTCTAAGAGGTTAGAATAAACTATCACTAATCATATAAAAAGTCTACCATTGAATATTCAAGAAGAAGAAAGCTTACTTATTGCCCTGCAATCTGATGAAGATATCAATGCAGCCTTTAGCAAGTTGGTTACCCTCTACAAGCAACGTTTGTATTGGCATATACGTAATATGGTCAAAAGCCATGACGACACCGATGATATTTTACAGAATGTCTTTATTAAGGTATATAAGAATATAAGTAAGTTTAAAGGAGAGAGTAAATTGTATTCCTGGTTATACCGTATAGCTACCAACGAATCGATTACCTTTCTCAATCAAAAAGCCAAAAAATATAATATTAGCAATGAAGAGCTAAACCTGCAATTGGTACAGAATTTGGAAGCTGATGTATATTATAATGGTGATGAAATGCAATTGAAGTTACAAAAGGCCGTTGCCACTTTACCTCAAAAGCAGCAACAAGTATTTAATATGAAGTATTTTCAGGAATTAAAATATAGAGAGATATCAGAAATCCTGGAAACCAGTGAGGGAGCCCTAAAAGCTTCTTATCACCTGGCAGTGAAAAAAATAGAAGATTTTTTAAAAGAAGGTTAAACCTTTATACATTTACACAGTCATATATATAGTGAAAAAAGATAAATTACATAAAGACAACGGAGGTTTTAAAATACCAGATGGATATTTTGAAACATTTGAGGATCGATTACAAGAGGCCATTGCTTCTGAAACCGATACCTCTCCTACTCTGGATACAAAGATATCTTCAGGGTTTACCACTCCCGATGGCTACTTTGATCATGTAGAGGAATCTATCACTAAAGTCATAACGTTTCAAGAAGAAGAGAAATCAATACTAGATCATAAGATCTCTTCTGGATTTAGCACTCCAGAATCCTATTTTGAGTCTTTGGAAGAAAAGGTATTGCAAAAAGCTACAAAAGAAGCGCCTAAAGGAAAGGTAATCTCAATATTCTCTAAAAGGAATCTCCTTTACATATCTGGTATAGCCGCTATGATTGCCATTATCATTTCTGTATCTATTAATAAAGGAAATACTGGCTTAACAGACATCAATACTCTGGAATTAGCAGATATACAGGAGTATTTTGCAGAAGGGAATGTAGAGCTTAGTAATGAAGATATTGCTTCCTTATTGGATGAAGAGACTAACTATGCCGATGTATTTGAGGAAAAAGAAATTTCTGAAGAAGAACTATTAGAATATCTATCCGAAGAAGATCTCGAGGATGACATTATATTTACAGATTAACAAATGAACGAGTGTATAGCTCCAAATGAACGATTGAAAAATTAAATTTGATGAAAAAGATACTACTACTGATATGCTTCGCTTTTATTTCGCTACACGCTATGGCGCAAGGACCTGGTCCAGGTGGTGAAAAAATCAAAGCGTTTAAAGTTGCCTTTATCACAGAACAATTAAATCTAAGCAGTAAAGAAGCGCAACAGTTTTGGCCTATCTACAATGCTTATGATGAAACTGTACACCAAATTAAGAAAAGTGAACGCAAGGGTTTTAGAGCACTAAAAGAAGCTTACAATGGACCTGATGGATTAAGTGATCGCCAGGCAGGAACATTTTTGGACAATTATATGGATGGCGAAACCAAAAAAATGGAAGCTAGAAAAAAATTGATCAAAGATTTGCAAAGCGTGCTCCCAAATAAAAAGATCGTACGCTTGATTAAAGCAGAAAATGATTTCAATAAACGATTATTGGATCGGGTACGACAATGGCGAAATCGAAGAAATAATCAATAGATATAGGAAGAGGCTTAGATAAGCCTCTTTTTTATTTAAACGTAAGTTTGGCAATTCTTCCTTTACCTGCTGCAATGGCAGTACTATCTGTCAAAAAACGTAAGGTGTAAAATCCTTCTTTACTGAGTTCTTTCCAGGACACTCCTCTATCGTTGGAAATGCTAATCCCTGTAAAACCTACTACAACCATTTCTTCTCCTTTCCCATTAGGGATATAGCGAACACAGCTTTTATAACCCGCTCCACTACCATCGGCAACTAACGTCCATGTTTTTCCACCATCTTTTGTAATGGCTTTGTTCGCCTTGTTATTCTCTGGTTGGGTGTAGTCTCCTCCATAAATCACTCCATTCAAAGCATCAAAAAACGCCATCGAATACGCTCCCGTAGTTGGTTGTCCTTGTATAATAGGTGTATCTGTAACCGTCCAGGTTTTTCCTTTGTTTGGAGAGTAAAACACTCGGGATTTCATCCCTCCTGACACCATCCAGGTATGTTCACCTTGTATAGCAATATTCCCATTACTTGCCGCAAATGCAGCCTCTCCTTCTGCTGTTTCTGGTAAATCCTCGCAAGATACCTTTTGCCAGGAATTGCCTCCATCTCTAGTGATGATAACAGATAAGCATCCATCTGTTGGATCCCCCATTGCGATTCCTTCTTTATCGTTCCAAAAAGAAATGGCATCATAAAATGCTTTTTTATGATGTTCTTCGTAGACCAACTTTTCTTCTTTATTTTCAATATTCACCTTTCTTAATCTGGCTGGCGAACTGATTCCTAGACTGTAAAATGAATTGTCAACAAAAGTAACTGCTCTGTGTTCTGTGATCCAATTTTTACTACTATCTACCACTTCGTTGATCGTGTATTCCCTTAAACTTACCGAATTGCTCTTCAAATCCAAAAAACCATACCCTTTGTTAAATCCAAAACCAACCAAAGAATCCCTATATATGTCAATAGCACGTATACTTATTGAATCTTTATAGAGTATTTCTATATCCACTTCAGAAAAATTGGGCTTTACAATTTCCTCTTTGGTACCACAGGATAGTATACTTAAAACGAAAATAAGAATCAAAACTACTCTCATATGCAACAATTTTGACCAAATATAATAGTATTTGATTACAAACGTCTACCTTTGCAAACCTTTAAAAAGTAGCACCATGCGTTTACATAGAAATCTTGTTTTTGCGGTAATTGACGGACTTAATGAAATCTTTAATGAAGATGGGTATGCCGACAAAGTAGTTCAAAAACTTTTGAAACGAGACAAAAGATGGGGATCCCGCGATCGAAGCTTTGTGGCAGAAACGGTTTATGAAATTGTACGTTGGAAACGCCTGTATGCTGAAATCGCTGAAGTAAAAGAGCCTTTTTCAAGAGAAAATCTATGGCGAATTTTTGCGGTTTGGGCTACACTACGAGGAATTACACTACCCGATTGGAAACAAATCGGTCCTACTCCTACCCGACGTATCAAAGGACGTTTTGATGAATTAATTAAAATCAGAAAGTTTAGAGAATCTATTCCTGATTGGATGGACAAAATCGGAGAACAAGAATTAGGGGCTAAATGGGAAAAAGAATTGAAAGCGCTCAACGAGCAAGCTCCTGTAGTGTTAAGAACCAATACCTTAAAAATTTCGAGAGATAAATTACGAAGTGCCTTAGAAGATGAAGATATCGATACCGAATTCATCAAAGGATATCCAGATGCCTTGCAGCTTACTGAGCGCAAAAATGTATTTACATCAGATGCTTTCAAAAATGGTTTTTTCGAGGTACAGGATGCTTCATCGCAATTGGTGGCTAACTTTCTGGAAGTACAACCAGGGCAACGCGTGGTCGATACTTGTGCCGGAGCTGGAGGCAAAACGTTGCATCTTTCGGCTTTAATGCAAAACAAAGGGCAAATTATTGCTATGGACATCTATGGCAATAAACTGAAAGAATTAAAAAGAAGAGCAAAAAGAGCAGGTGCTCATAATATCGAGCCTCGCACCATAGAAAGCACTAAGGATATCAAAAAGTTACATGGCAAAGCAGATCGGGTTTTGATTGATGCTCCGTGTAGTGGATTAGGAGTGTTAAGCAGAAATCCTGACGCCAAATGGAAGCTTCAGCCTGAGTTTCTCGATTCGATCAGGCAGACACAATCAGAGATTTTGGAGAGTTATTCAAAAATGGTAAAACCCGGAGGGAAACTGGTTTATGCTACGTGTTCTATCCTACCTTCAGAAAATCAAAACCAGGTAGAGCATTTTCTTACCACA
Organism: Aquimarina sp. AWH4_224; assembly: GCF_056160245.1. NCBI lineage: Bacteria > Pseudomonadati > Bacteroidota > Flavobacteriia > Flavobacteriales > Flavobacteriaceae > Aquimarina > Aquimarina sp. AWH4_224. The sequence continues at coordinate 68,477 of NZ_JBSWWU010000008.1, forward strand.
GAAACCGGAAAAAATTTCAATTTTATCAAAGACAAAAAAATATTATCTCATCAATCTGGTTATGATGGGTTTTATATGGCTTTACTAGAAAGAAAAGTACCTTCATAGGGCGCATTGTTATTTTTAATATTCATTTTTTTATTGCGGACTTTCCAAAATTCGAGAATATAGATCGAAATTCGAGAATATCGATTACTATTATTTTTATTCACTTCTTGGTTACAATAATTTCAGTGCTATTAGTAAAACCAAAATGTGAAAATCATGAAAAAAAAGAATTTAAAATCTCTTGTGTTAAAAAAGGAACGAATCGCTATCCTTAAGAAAATGTCGTTTATCCGAGGTGGAGCAACAGATTGGCCAGAAACTTTTAGGCATTGTCCACAGGATACAGATGTTTGCCCAAAAACAGACAAACCAAAAACAGATAAACCATTTTCACAGCAAACAGAAGTAAATCAAATCTGTTGTGTTTAAATTTTAAGAATCACAATGCTGATAAGAACAGCTTATTGAAGTTTTTAACACATCCCATAAGCTGTTCTTAATTAAACAAGATATAATAACTTTTAAGTAGTATAAGTAATAAAATTTTTCAGAGAACAAAGTTGTTTAAAATTTGGTGGATAACTCTACTATTCAATCTTATATTTATAGTTGATTTTATACAGAAAATAGTAAATTTGCAGCTTAATTAAAACAACACAAATAATCGAAGTATGATTCATTTCTTCGGAAACCCAAAAGAGAAAGTATTTGCCGTTCAAGCCAATACTGAAATTACCCCAGAAAGTATTAAAAAACTCACATGGTTATTTGGCAACCAACCTAAAATATCTACGGCGTCTGTTGACGCTTTTTTTGTTGGTCCACGTGCCGCAATGATCACTCCGTGGAGTACCAATGCAGTAGAGATCACTCAAAATATGGGTGTCGAAGGCATCATACGAATTGAGGAGTTCAACTCGGTTCCAGAATCGCATACGGACTTTGACCCGATGCTTTCTCAAAAATACGATGGATTGGATCAGGATATTTACACTATAGATATCCAACCTGAAGGGATTATTGCTATCGAAGATATTGCTGCCTATAACGAAAGTGAAGGATTAGCACTAAGCGAAGAAGAGATTGAATATCTGGAAGGAATAAGCCAAAAAATAGGAAGAAAACTCACAGATTCTGAAGTATTCGGTTTCTCACAAGTAAATTCAGAGCACTGTCGTCATAAAATCTTTAACGGTACATTTGTTATTGATGGAGAGGAGCAACCCTCTTCTCTTTTTAAAATGATCAAGAAGACGTCAGAAACACATCCAAATCATATCGTTTCTGCGTACAAGGATAATGTTGCCTTTATCGATGGACCCAAGGCTACACAGTTTGCGCCTAAAACTGCAGACAAACCGGATTTTTATACCGAGCAAGATTTTGAAAGTGTAATTTCTCTAAAAGCAGAAACACATAACTTCCCGACCACCGTAGAGCCTTTTAATGGTGCTGCTACAGGTTCTGGAGGGGAGATTAGAGACCGACTTGCAGGAGGAAAAGGTTCTTTACCGCTAGCAGGAACTGCAGTATACATGACTTCATACTCTAGACTTGAAGAAAACAGACCTTGGGAGCAAGCTGTTGCAGAGCGCGATTGGTTGTATCAAACTCCAATGGATATTTTGATCAAAGCTTCTAATGGAGCTTCGGATTTTGGAAATAAGTTCGGACAACCTTTGATCACTGGATCTGTACTTACTTTTGAACATGAAGAAGATGCTAGAAAATTAGGATTCGATAAGGTAATCATGCTAGCTGGAGGTATTGGATACGGTAAAAAAGACCAAGCAATCAAAGCCAAACCAGAAACAGGTGATAAAATTGTGATTCTTGGTGGAGAAAACTATAGAATCGGTATGGGAGGTGCAGCTGTATCCTCTGCAGATACAGGAGAATTTAGTAGTGGTATCGAATTGAATGCCATCCAACGTTCTAACCCAGAAATGCAAAAAAGAGCTGCCAATGCGATTCGCGGTATGGTAGAAAGCGATCAAAATACGATTATTTCTATTCATGATCACGGAGCTGGAGGACATTTAAATTGCCTTTCAGAATTGGTAGAAGAAACAGGAGGTAAAATCGATTTGGATAAGCTACCAGTAGGAGATCCTACCTTATCTGCCAAAGAAATCATAGGAAACGAATCTCAAGAGAGAATGGGATTGGTGATCGGACCTGATAATATCGACACCCTACAACGTATCGCCGAACGTGAACGCTCTCCTATGTATCAGGTTGGAGATGTAACCGGAGATCATCGTTTTACCTTTACTTCAAAAACAAAAGGAGACACCCCTATGGACATGGATTTGGACCATATGTTTGGAAGTTCTCCTAAAACCATCATGAACGATGTAAATATTGATCGTAACTATAATGAGATCAATTACACTACTGACAAATTAAAAGATTACCTCGAGCAAGTGTTACAATTAGAAGCAGTTGCTTGTAAAGACTGGTTGACTAACAAAGTAGACCGTTGTGTAGGAGGACGTGTAGCTAAGCAACAATGTGCTGGACCATTACAACTACCATTGAACAACTGTGGAGTAATGGCTATAGATTACAAATCTGGCGAAGGTATTGCTACTTCTATAGGGCACTCCCCTATTTCTGGACTGATTGATCCCGAAGCAGGAAGTAAAAACTCTATAGCAGAATCACTTACCAACATTATTTGGGCTCCTTTGAACGAGGGATTATCTTCCATTTCATTATCTGCAAACTGGATGTGGCCTTGTAAAAATGAAGGAGAAGATACAAGGCTATACAAAGCTGTTAAAGCTGTTTCTGACTTTGCCATAGATTTAGGGATCAACGTACCAACAGGTAAGGATTCTTTATCCATGAAACAAAAGTATCCTAATGAAGAAGTTATCGCGCCAGGTACAGTAATCATATCCGCTGCTGCACATTGTAATGATATTGCCGGAGTGGTTGAACCGGTATTAAAAACATATGGTGGAGATATCTTCTACATCAATATGTCCAACGACAAACATCAATTGGGTGGATCTTCATTTGCGCAGGTACACAATAAAATTGGTACAACAGCACCAAATGTAACAAATGCCAAAGCTTTCAAAACTACATTTAATGTCATCCAGCAATTGATTCAGGATCGCAAAATTATCGCAGGGCATGATGTTGCTTCTGGAGGTTTAATCACTACCCTATTAGAGCTATGTTTTGCTGATGTAGATCTTGCTGCCAACATTGATCTATCTGAAATTGGAGAGTCCGATTCTATCAAGTTATTATTTGCAGAGAATGCCGGAATCGTTTTCCAAAGTGCTCCTAATAGTGATGTAGCACAAATACTTGCTGAAAACGGAATTGAATTTTTCAAGATTGGTAAAGCTGTTGAAGGAAACACGCTGCAGATTATAAACAAGGACGATAGTTTTGATTTGAATATTGCAGAACTTCGAAATACTTGGTATAAGACCTCTTACCTTTTGGATCAAAAACAAACGGCAAATAATCTTGCCAAGGATCGTTTCGAAAATTATGCAAAGCAACCTTTGAAATATGAGTTCCCTATTCATTTTATGGGAAGAAAACCGATCATTGATAGTAGCAACCCACGTCCAAAAGCAGCAATTATTAGAGAAAAAGGAAGTAACTCTGAGCGTGAAATGGCTAATGCCATGTATCTGGCTGGTTTTGATGTAAAAGATGTGCACATGACTGATCTTATTTCGGGACGTGAGACTCTTGAAGACATTCAGTTTATTGGTGCAGTTGGAGGATTCTCAAATAGTGATGTATTAGGCTCGGCAAAAGGATGGGCTGGAGCATTTCTATATAATGAGAAAGCCAATACGGCGTTGAAAAAATTCTTTGATAGAGAAGACACACTCTCTGTAGGGATCTGTAACGGTTGTCAGTTGTTTATGGAGTTAGAAGTGATCAATCCAGACCATGACACTCATGGAAAGTTAATTCACAATGCCTCATATAAACACGAAAGCGCATTTACCTCAGTAAAAGTTCAGGAAAACAATTCTGTAATGCTATCTACTTTGGCAGGAAGTACACTTGGGGTTTGGATTTCTCATGGAGAAGGGAAGTTTAGCCTACCACTGTCTGAAGACAATTATCATATCGTAGCCAAATATGGTTATGATGCATATCCTTCTAATCCAAATGGATCAGATTATAACGTAGCGATGATGGCGGATAAAACCGGTAGACATCTGGTAATGATGCCACATATCGAACGTTCGATTTTCCAGTGGAACTGGGCTAACTATCCAGATGGCAGAAAAGATGAAGTATCTCCATGGATCGAAGCTTTTGTAAATGCGAGAAAGTGGATAGAAAACCGATAATAATAAAGCGGTAGGATTAAAGATACCTTAAACTAGAATGGAGAATACTACCATATCCTCTTAAAAATTACGATATCAAGAATATCGCATCAAAAACAATAAAAAATTAAGGAGTTGATAAATTACAGCTCCTTTTTTTATATATTAGGGTTGTGTATTATCAGATTTTTTATAATTTGCGAAACTATGCACGCATAGTAATTTAACAAGATCCCTAGAAAGTAAAATGAAGCATTTGTTTTTGGTATATAATCCCTTGGATTTTACTATCTTATAAAGCATTTACACCATTCTTCTAGATAAGATTTGTTGAATTCTACAAAAAACATTTAAAACGACTTATGACGACAATTACTAGATTATTTGATTTTCCACATTATCAATTAGAGAAATTTAATTTAGACAAGGCTTTAATCACAAAGTATAATGGAGAGTGGATTGCTACTTCTACCCAAGAATACATTAATAAAGCCAACCAGATTAGTAGAGGTTTACTAAGATTGGGGGTAAAACCAAACGATAAAATCGCCATAATATCTTCAAATAATAGAACGGAATGGAATATTACAGATATTGGTGTGTTACAAATCGGAGCACAAGATGTTCCTATTTATCCTACAATTTCTCAGGAAGATTATGAATATGTATTAAATCACTCAGAGTCGGTATATTGTTTTGTTTCTGATGATGAAGTATTTCAAAAAGTAAAAAATATTCACGGAAATGTACCTTCATTAAAAGGAGTATATTCTTTTAATGATATAGACGGTTGTAAAAGCTGGAATGAAGTTTTAGAATTAGGTAAAGATGACAGCAACCAGGAAGAAGTAGAAAAGTTAATGGCAGGAGTACATGAAGATGATCTTGCTACCTTAATCTATACTTCAGGTACTACAGGTCGTCCAAAAGGAGTAATGCTAAGTCATAAAAACGTGGTAAGCAATGCCTTAAGTGCTGCAACTCGATTCCCTATTCCTTCGGGAGAGGCAAAAGCGTTAAGCTTTTTACCAGTATGTCATATCTATGAGCGTATGCTGATGTATTTATACCAATATTTGGGTGTAAGTATCTATTTTGCAGAATCGCTAGAAACGATCAGCGATAACCTTAAAGAAGTAAAACCAGATGTAATGACTGCGGTACCTCGACTTCTTGAAAAGGTATACGATAAAATTATTGCAAAAGGAGCGGATTTAACAGGGTTAAAGAAAAAGCTCTTCTTCTGGGCAGTAGAACTTGGTTTAAAATACGAACCCTACGGAGCCAACGGATGGTGGTATGAAAAGAAACTAGGATTAGCCAGAAAATTAATATTCAGCAAATGGCAGGAAGCCCTTGGAGGGAATCTAAAAGTAATTGCTTCGGGAAGTGCGGCACTGCAACCAAGATTGGCAAGAGTATTTAACGCTGCCGGAATGTCTGTGATGGAAGGATACGGTCTTACCGAAACCTCTCCCGTAGTATCCGTAAATGATGAAAGAGAGAAAGGTTTCAAAATTGGAACTGTGGGTAGAATGATTCCGAATACTGAAGTTAAAATTGCAGAAGACGGTGAGATTCTTGTAAAAGGACCACAAGTAATGCAAGGATATTACAAAGATCCAGAAAAAACTGCTGAGGTATTAAAAGATGGATACTTCCATACTGGTGATATCGGTGAAATTGATAGCGACGGGTTCTTAAGAATTACAGATCGTAAAAAAGAAATGTTTAAAACTTCTGGAGGAAAATATGTAGCTCCTCAATTGATTGAAAACGCTATGAAGCAATCCAGATTCATTGAACAGATCATGGTGATCGGTGAAGGAGAAAAAATGCCAGCTGCTTTCATTCAACCTAACTTCGAATTCTTAAAAGATTGGGCAGAAAGAAAAGGACTGCAGATCGGTGGAACAATGGAAGAAATGATCAGCAATCCTACCGTAATAGAACGCTATCAAGAAGAGGTAGATGAGCACAACGAAAAATTTGGTAAATGGGAACGTGTAAAGAAGTTCGAATTGACACCAGATGAGTGGAGTATCGATGCGGGTCACCTTACCCCTACTATGAAACTAAAAAGAAGAGTTATCAAAGAAAAATATAGTGCGTTATACACTAAGATTTATGGCTAATTCAAACTACTGATTACAATTGTAATATATATACAAGCTTAACTGTTAATCAGTAAACTCCTCATTTTATGGGGAGTTTTTTTATTAATTCAATAGAAAAACGTAAATTACTTCAACATTTTCTAAATTTTTACACTATTTATTATGCATGCATAATAAATTTTTCTTACCTTTACCATCACAATAATAAACGAATGAGGGAAAAAACGATCGACTATGCCCTTCGGGCTACATGGATGGCGGTTGCCAAGATGTATAACGAAGAAGCAAGTAAAAAAGGCAGTACTATGGCTACTGGATTTGCACTCCTAAGTATTGATCCAGAAAGTGGCACTCCATCAACCTCTTTAGGACCCAAAATGGGCATGGAAGCTACAAGCCTGTCACGTACTTTGAAAACCATGGAAGAAAAAGGATTAATCTATAGAAAAAAGAACCCTCAGGATGGCCGAGGTGTTTTGATCTATTTAACCCCTTTTGGAGTAGAAATGAGAAATTTCTCTAAAGAAGTGGTTTTTACTTTTGACAACGCGGTAAAAAAACATATTCCAAAAGAAAAACTAGATGTTTTTCTGGAAGTATTTCAGATCATCAACGATTTAATATCGTCAAAGAAAATTTATAAAAAACAGGAATCTATAAAACCTTAACAACCAGAAGTTCAACAATGAAAAGAATCATTAAAAAAGTTGCAGTCGTCGGCTCAGGAATTATGGGATCGGGAATTGCATGTCATTTTGCTAATATTGGTGCAGAAGTTCTATTATTAGATATCGTTCCTAGAGAACTAAACGATAAAGAAAAGGCAAAAGGCCTTACTTTAGAAGACAAAGTAGTAAGAAATCGATTAGTAAATGATTCGCTTACCGCTGCGCTTAAATCAAAGCCCTCTCCTATTTACCATCAAAAATTTGCAAACCGAATTACCACAGGTAATTTGGAAGATGATATTGCAAAAGTTGCAGATGTAGATTGGATTATCGAGGTTGTTGTTGAGAGACTTGATATCAAAAAACAAGTTTTCGAAAACTTAGAAAAATACAGAACACCAGGAACTCTAATTACTTCAAATACTTCTGGTATTCCTATCAAATTTATGAGTGAAGGTAGAAGCGAAGATTTCCAGAAACATTTCTGTGGAACACACTTCTTTAACCCTGCTCGTTACTTAAAGTTATTTGAGATTATCCCTGGTCCACAAACTTCTACAGAAGTATTGGATTTCTTAAACGGATACGGAGAGCAATTCTTAGGTAAAACTTCTGTTGTAGCCAAAGATACACCAGCATTTATTGGTAACAGAATTGGTATCTTCAGCATCATGAGTTTATTCCACATGGTAAAAGAAATGGGATTAACTATAGAAGAAGTAGATAAACTTACTGGTCCGGTAATCGGTCGTCCAAAATCAGCTACCTTCAGAACGGTAGATGTTGTTGGTCTGGATACTTTGGTTCATGTAGCTAATGGTATCGCTGAAAACTGTCCAGATGACGAACGTCATGAATTGTTTAAACTTCCTGATTTCATCAATACGATGATGGAAAACAAATGGTTAGGAAGTAAAACAAAACAAGGGTTTTATAAAAAGCACGTTTCCCCAGAGGGTAAAAAAGATATTCTTTCTTTAGATCTAGATACTTTAGAATATAGAGAAAAGAAAAGAGCTTCTTTTGCAACACTAGAAATGACGAAGACTATCGATAAAGTAATCGATCGTTTTAAAGTACTGGTATCTGGAAAAGACAAAGCAGGAGAATTCTATCGTAAGAACCTTGCCGCTTTATTTGCATACGTTTCAAATCGAATTCCAGAAATCACTGACGATTTATACAAAATTGACGATGCGATGAAAGCTGGTTTTGGCTGGGAGCATGGGCCATTCCAAATCTGGGATGCTGTAGGTGTTGAAAAAGGAATAGAAATGATGAAAGCTGAAGGATATGAGCCGGCAGCTTGGGTAAACGAAATGTTATCTTCTGGAAGTTCTTCTTTCTACACGGTAAAAGAGGGTGCTACATATTTCTACGAAATTCCAACAAAACAACAAACTAAAGTACCAGGACAAGATGCCTTTATCATTTTAGACAATATTAGAGAATCTTCTCAGGTATTCAAAAACAGTGGTGTTGTAGTTGAAGATCTTGGAGATGGAATCTTAAATGTAGAATTCCAAAGTAAGATGAACACTATTGGTGGTGATGTTCTTGCTGGTCTTAATAAAGCTATTGATCTTGCTGAAAAAGATTTCCAGGGATTGGTTGTTGGTAACCAAGGAGCAAATTTCTCTGTGGGTGCAAACATCGGTATGATCTTTATGATGGCTGTAGAGCAAGAGTATGATGAATTGAACATGGCGATCAAATACTTCCAGGATACCATGATGCGTATGCGCTACTCTTCTATCCCAACGGTTGTGGCTCCTCACGGAATGTCACTTGGTGGTGGATGTGAGATCTCACTTCATGCAGACAAAGTTGTTGCTGCTGCAGAAACTTATATGGGATTAGTAGAATTTGGTGTTGGTGTGATCCCAGGTGGTGGTGGATCTAAGGAAATGGCATTGAGAGCTGCTGATTTGTTTAAGAAAAATGATGTAGAGCTAAATATTCTACAAGAGCACTTCTTAACCATTGGTATGGCAAAAGTATCTACTTCAGCTTACGAAGCTTTTGATACTAACCTACTACAAAAAGGTAAAGATATTGTTGTGGTTAACAAAGACCGCCAGATCGCTACCGCAAAAGCACATGCAAAATTAATGGCAGAGCAAGGATATACACAACCGCCTCGCCGTAAAGACATAAAAGTACTTGGAAAACAAGCACTAGGTATGTTCTTGGTAGGAACAGACTCTATGGAAGCAAGTAGATTTATCTCTGAACACGATCACAAAATAGCCAACAAACTAGGTTATGTAATGGCAGGAGGAGACCTTTCTGAACCTACTTTGGTTACAGAACAATATTTACTTGATCTTGAAAGAGAAGCTTTCTTGTCTCTTTGTACAGAACGTAAAACTCTTGAGCGTATCGAACACATGCTTAAGAAAGGAAAACCTCTTAGAAACTAGAACCTTAGAAAAAGAAAAAAAGATGAAAACAGCATATATAGTAAAAGCTTATAGAACAGCCGTGGGAAAAGCGCCCCGTGGATTGTTCAGATTTAAAAGAACTGATGAATTAGCTGCAGAAACTATCGAACACATGATGAAAGAGCTTCCTCAATTGGACAAGTCTCGTATCGATGATGTGATCGTAGGAAATGCAATGCCAGAAGGTGCACAAGGATTAAACATGGCCCGTTTGATTTCATTAATGGGATTAGATTCTATCGATGTACCAGGTGTTACCGTAAACCGTTTCTGTTCTTCTGGACTTGAAACTATCGGGATCGCTACTGCAAAAATTCAAGCAGGAATGGCAGATTGTATCATCGCAGGTGGTGCAGAGAGTATGAGTGCAGTACCAATGACTGGTTTCAAAACAGATTTGAACTATGACCTGGCAAAAGATAACGCAAGTTATTACTGGGGAATGGGGAATACTGCAGAAGCCGTAGCAGATCAGTTTAAAGTATCTCGTGAGGATCAGGATGAGTTTGCTTACAATTCTCATATGAAAGCATTGAAAGCACAAGCTGAAAACCGTTTTCAGGATCAAATCGTGCCTATCAATGTGGAGCAAACTTACATCGATGGTAGTGGTAAGAAAGCTACAAAATCATATACGGTAAACAAAGATGAAGGACCTCGTGCTGGTACTAGCAAAGAAGTTCTAGGTAAACTAAGACCTGTATTTGCTGCAGGTGGTAGTGTTACTGCGGGTAACTCTTCTCAAATGAGTGATGGTGCTGCTTTTGTAATGGTCATGAGCGAAGAGATGGTAAAAGAACTAAATCTTGAGCCTATTGCACGTATGGTAAACTATGCAGCTGCTGGAGTTGAACCAAGAATTATGGGTATCGGACCGGTAAAAGCTATTCCAAAGGCGTTGAAACAAGCTGGTTTAAAGCAAGATGATGTAGAGTTGATCGAACTTAACGAAGCTTTTGCTTCTCAGTCGCTTGCTGTAATCCGTGAACTTGGATTGAATCCAGATATCATCAATGTAAACGGAGGAGCTATTGCTTTGGGACACCCACTAGGTTGTACAGGAGCAAAGCTATCGGTACAGCTATTCGATGAGATGCGTAAACGTGAAATGAAAGGAAAATACGGTATGGTAACTATGTGTGTCGGAACAGGACAGGGAGCCGCTGGTATTTTTGAGTTTTTGAATTAAAATAAAAGAGTAAAAGAAGAAATATAATACGAAGAAGATGAGTACAGAAACTATAAATAAAGATATTTTACGAGGTGGACAATTCCTTGTAAAGGAAACAAAATGTGAAGATGTATTTACTCCAGAAGATTTTTCTGAAGAGCAAAAAATGATGCGTGATAGCGCAAGAGAGTTTGTAGATCGCGAATTATGGGCGCATTGGGAGAGATTTGAATCTAAGGATTACGATTACACAGAACAGTGTATGAAAAAAGCTGGTGAGCTTGGTCTTTTGGGTGTTGCTGTTCCTGAAGATTATGATGGACTAGGAATGGGATTTGTTTCTACAATGCTTGTATGTGATTATATTTCTGGAGCAACAGGATCATTCAGTACAGCGTTTGGAGCGCACACTGGTATCGGTACTATGCCAATCTCGTTATACGGAAATGAAGAACAAAAGAAAAAATACGTTTCTAAATTAGCCACTGGTGAGTGGATGGGTGCATATTGTTTGACCGAGCCGGGAGCAGGATCTGATGCTAACTCAGGAAAAACCAAAGCTGTTCTTTCTGAAGATGGAAAATACTATTCGATCTCTGGTCAAAAAATGTGGATCTCAAATGCAGGATTTTGTAACCTAATGATTGTTTTTGCTCGTATTGAAGACGACAAGAACATTACTGGTTTTATCGTAGAATATGATCCGGCAAATCCTAACGGAATTTCATTAGGAGATGAAGAGAAAAAATTAGGAATCCACTCCTCTTCTACTCGTCAGGTATTCTTTAGCGATACCAAAGTACCAGTAGAAAACATGTTATCTGAAAGAGGTAATGGTTTCAAAATTGCGATGAACGCTTTAAACGTTGGTCGTATCAAATTGGCAGCTGCTTGTTTGGACGCACAACGTAGAGTAATCAATGAGGCTACAAAGTATGCTAACGAGCGTATTCAGTTTAAAACGCCTATCGTTAATTTTGGAGCTATAAAATCGAAGCTTGCTGAAATGGCTACCAACACGTACGCTGATGAGTCTGCCAGTTATAGAGCTGCAAAAAATATCGAAGATAGAATTGCTATTCGTCAAGCTGAAGGTAATACGCACCAAGAAGCTGAACTTAAAGGTGTAGAAGAATATGCTATCGAATGTTCTATTCTTAAAGTAGCAGTTTCTGAAGATGTACAAAGTTGTACAGATGAAGGTATCCAAATCTTTGGAGGTATGGGATTCTCTGCTGATACTCCAATGGAATCTGCTTGGAGAGATGCTCGTATTTCTCGTATCTATGAAGGTACCAACGAGATCAACAGAATGTTGGCAGTAGGTATGCTAGTAAAAAAGGCGATGAAAGGTCACGTTGATCTGTTAGGACCAGCTATGAAAGTTGCTGATGAGCTTACAGGAATTCCTTCATTCGATACTCCGGATTACTCAGTATTGTTTTCTGAAGAAAAAGAAATCATTGCTAAGTTGAAGAAAGTATTCTTAATGGTGGCAGGATCTGCTGTTCAGAAATTCGGACCAAAATTAGAAGAGCACCAACAGTTATTAATGGCTGCCGCTGATATCTTGATCGAGATCTACATGGCAGAATCTGCAATATTACGTACCGAGAAAAACGCTAAACGTTTTGGTGAAGAATCTCAAGATACTCAAATTGCAATGAGTCAATTATACTTGTACAATGCAGTAGACATCATCATCAAGAAAGGAAAAGAAGCTATCGTTTCTTTTGCAGAAGGAGATGAGCAAAGAATGATGTTAATGGGTCTTAAGCGTTTTACTAAATACGCAAACCAACCTAACGTTGTTGAATTAAGAACTAAAATTGCCAACAAAATATCTGAAGAAAACGGATATTACCTTGGATAATTAATAATACATATTGCCGCCCTAGGGCTTTAAACTAGGGAGTTGTTTAATTTTGATTTAAGAAACCGCCTTTTTAGTATTGGGTAAAAGGCGGTTTTTTTATGCGTATTATTTAACCTCTACATCCTCGTATTACTCCAAAAAGGTAATCATCTGCAGCTTGTCCGTATTCATCGCCACAATTACTATCAAATGGATTGGTACTTCCTCCTAATACTCTACCGCACTGATCATGATCCAGACAGTCCTTTGTCCATGCACTAGCCAAAGTAAAAATTCCAGGACATCCAGAACCACAACGTCCTAAACAACGGTCTCCGTTTACTAATTTTCGCTCTCTGAATTCTCTTCCTCCCGCATCGTCATAAACCGCGGTAACATAGGTATTTTTGCGAATACAGGTAATTCCTTCGTTGGACCCCTTTATGCCATTAAGCCTATTACTTCTGATACTCAACTTATCATGAGCATAATGGTTAGGTGATTTAGCCCAATATTCTAACAATCTCAATAATGTAAACTCTGCCAGCGTAAAATCATCCACAGAACCATCTTTAAACAAATACTCGGATAACTCTTGGCCCAAATCCAAAAACGCTTCTTTTTGACTTTTACTTAAAACTGCTTTGCTTCCATCCAAATCTATATTTTCTGTAGCATAATCAATAGCGGCAGTAAGAGCATGTTGGTCTATATTAATCGTAGCCATATAAAGCACATCACTTTTAGCGATCACCTTAAAGTGAATTTCATGACCATTCATTCGTTTTTGCCCACTGAGTATATCTGTTTCCTGAATTTCTAATCCTACAGATTGTGCAGTTTGGTTTTCTTCAGATTGCTCGCAAGAAACTGTTAACAGTAAACAAATCAAGGCAATACCTAATAATCTAAATCGATTTTTCATTGTATAATAAAATTTAAGTTAGTGTTCTAAAGGTAGAAAGTGAAAAAAACACAATGAAAACCTAAATATTACCAAAACATTAAAATAATGAACGAAAGGTTAAAAGGGTAATAACTTTGTAAGATATTACTCAATAAATCAACAACTTATCAACACGAAAACGTTGTAGTACGGTTAGGACTCAAAGAAATTGAATATTTCGTAATAACTTAGTGAAAATTTAACACAAGAGACACTTTTACAAACAAAAATTTATTAATTATGAAATTAATTTCTCCAACTACGAAAATTGGAAATTTATTTGAGCTACTTATCACACATCAAAGAAACCTCGTTTTTTTTGATTAATGCTATAGTTTTTCAAATTCTGAAAACTCATCTTCAGGATATTTAAAGTACTTCTAGATTGTTTAGTTATCTGTTTTGATCTTCCTAACCTAACGAGTAAACTACATTACAGATAATTACACCAGAAAAACATGATCGGTTAGTCATTGATTTACAAGGTTTTTCAGATTTTCAATCCAGTCGACATCCAAATACAACCACTCCTTAAGATTTAATGTATTCAACAAAGCCATGATGTATTCTTATTGGCTTGTATTATTAAAATTTTAAACACTTATCACACTTAACTTAACTCAAAAAATTGAGAAATGAAACGAAAAATTTTTACCTCACTTTTAGTAACCTTACTTTTATGGATCCCCTTTGTAGGAGTTCAGGCCCAAGATGAAGATGTTATGTTTCAGGCTTTTGACTGGAATGTACAAAACCAACCTGCCGGACAGACTTGGTATAACGTTGTAACTCAAAATCGAAACGCTATTAAAGATGCAGGCATCGATTTGATTTGGATGCCGCCACCAAGTAATTCTGCTGCTCCACAAGGATACTTACCTAGAGAACTGTATAATTTTGATAGTGCTTACGGTACAGAAGCCCAGTTACGTAACTTAATTAATCAATATCACGCTTTAGATATGCGCGTGATTAGTGATATTGTTATCAATCACAGAGTTGGTACCAATGATGCGGTTACTTTTACAAATCCTGCATGGCCCACGTTTTATATCACAGCAGACGATGAAGGAAGAAATTTTGTAAATTTCCCGGTTAATTTCAGTATCAACAACGACTTTTTCCCGGGTAATGCCCTAAAAGCCGATGGATCCAATGGTGGATTTGCAGCGGCAAGAGATTTGGACCACGAAAACCCAGAGGTACGCCAGGAAATTATCAGATGGATGAATTTCTTGAGAAACGATCTTGGTTTTGATGGATGGAGATACGACTTTGTACATGGATACAATCCTATTTACAATAAAGAATATAACGATGCAACTAACCCATATTTTGCGGTTGGTGAATTGTTAGAAAGCAGCCGGGTACAAACCAATAATTTTGTAAACTGGACACAAGGTTCTTCGTCTGCATTTGATTTTAACACCAAGGTAAGTTTGCAAAATGCAATCAGAGATAATAACCTATCATATTTACGCGATTTTTCAGGAAATCCTTCGGGAATGATTGGTATCAACCCAACAAAATCAGTTACGTTTTTAGACAATCATGACACTGGAGAGGCACAACAGTGTTGTGGATCTAATTTTGTATTTCCAGGTGGAGAAACGAACTTAAGAAAAGGATATGCTTACATTCTTACGCACCCAGGCAATCCAATGGTATTTTGGACGCATTTCTTCAATGCTGGAACAGGGGTTCGTGATGCGATCAAAGATTTGATTGCAATTAGAAAAGATGTAAGAGTATTTGCTGGATCTAATATTAGTATTGCTGAAGCTAGAAATGATCTATATGCTGCTTATATCGATGGTAGAAATGGTACAATCGCAATGAAATTAGGTAGCGGGAACTGGTCTCCAAATGGTAGCGGATGGACATTAAGAACTTCAGGTAACGATTACGCTGTTTGGACACAAGGAGGAAGTAATACCGGAGGTGGAACCACAACAGTAGATCCATTTACAGTTAATTTCCAAAAACCAAGCGGATGGAGTAACAACGTTAATGTATACTTCTTTGATGCATCAGCAAATGCTACTCTACCAGGAACTGCAGGATGGCCAGGTCAATCCATGAGTAATCTCTCTGGAACCCAGTGGTATGCATACACTTTATCTCCACAATCAGGAACATCTGCGGCTAATATTCGTGTAATTTTTAATGATGGTGGAGGCAACCAAACCGACGATCTCTCAAGAAGTACAACCGGATGGTATACCAATGGGACATGGACAGACACCTGCCCAAGTGGTTGTAGCGGCGGATCAACACCTTCAAATCAGGTAACCCTTAATTTCTTGAGACCCGGAGGTGGATGGGGCAACACTACTAACATATATCTGTATAACAATGCTACCAACCAAACCCTAGCAGGAACTCCTGGATGGCCGGGGCGATCCATGGATAATCTCAGTGGTACATCATGGAGTCGTAGTACCTTTACTATTCCAAATGGAGTTTCTACGAATAATATTGGTGTTGTTTTCAATAATGGTAACGGACAACAAACTGTAGACTTGACAAGAGGTACTAACGGATGGTTTAGAGTAACTGGTAGTAGTAGTGGAAAAAGAACAGGAACCTGGACGGCAAATTGTACCACCGGATGTCCAAATAGAGCAGCTAACCTAACGACTACTATTGATGATGACAATGGATTACTAGCCAAAAATGCAGTAACCATCTGGCCAAATCCTGTAACAAGTAATGCTACCATTACGGCACATACGACTACTGATGGGATTCTGGAAATTACTGCCTCAAATATTCTAGGTCAAACCAGAACTATTTATAGTCAAAAAACACTGGCAGGAAGCCAAAATATTCCCTTAGAAAGCTCTCAAATAGGAGAAGGAATGCAGTTCTATACTGTAAAATTAAATGGAGAAAGACTTTCGGAACCAATACGGGTCATAAAACAATAATCCGCTAAGTTTATTCAATTTTAACATTTTTTTTGTTATACTAATAAGCGATTGTGTCTTATATAAGATACAGTCGCTTATTAATTTTAGAATAAACTTTTATTAGCAATAAATATATGAACCGATTACTTATTTTATCAGCCTTTACTTTTATCTTTCTTTATTCGTGTGCCAAAACTCAAAAACAAGACTCAGATACCTCTGTCTCATCGGCAGCAGTAGCACAGACATTGGCAAAACCAGAAAAAAAAGATCACCAAATCATTGAAGTTCAAAAAGCTGTCATCGTACCCGAAATTGACGGGCAAATGAATGACCCTATATGGAACGATTTGAAATGGTTACCTATGGATCAGGCCTGGATTGGTGAATATCCAACGGTAGATGATTTTTTTGGCAGATATAAAATAGCCTGGACTCCAGAAGCCTTATATATTCTTGTAGAAGTAAAAGACAATATATTAATTGATCAATACAAGGATCCCCTAACGCAATGGTGGGACGACGACTGTGTCGAAATTTTTATCGATGCTGATAACTCCGGAGGAGAACACCAATTTAACAATAATGCTTTTGCTTATCACGTAGCTTTAGATGGAAACGTGGTGGATTTGGATTCGAAAAAAGAACCCATCCTCTACAACAACCATGTGATTTCTAAAAGAACGACTACAGACAATGTTTCTGTTTGGGAGTTTGAAGTAATAGTTCATAACGACACTTATGAAGAAGGAAAAACCAATGATGCCAAAGTCTTGCAAAAAGATCAGAAAATCGGTTTCGCCATTGCCTATAATGATAATGACACCAGCAAAGAGCGTGAAAACTTTATGGGTTCTGTTTTTGTTCCTGGAGAGGATAAAAACCAAGGTTGGATCAATGCTGATATCTTTGGAACCATAGTACTTCAAGAGTAGGAATCCTAAGTTTTAAAAGATATTTATGAAGTAAAAAATCTAGAAACCGATTTTAAATACATATATTTAGTAATAAATATCTAGTCCTCTGAAACCAAAGTTTTATATACTTCCTGTAATTATTTTGTCACAATTTTTTTGCACCTCCCTTTGGTTTGCAGGAAATGCCGTTATCGATGATTTAGCAACACAGTTTAATGTTGAATTTAATTTACTGGGATATTTATTATCTTTTGTTCAGTTTGGATTTATCGTTGGGACTCTCACCTTTGCTTTATTAACCCTTGCCGATCGCTATTCTCCTTCTAGAATATTTATGATTTGTGCTTTTTTAGGAGCGATATGCAATTTGTCATTATTGATTCCCAACATTAGTATTTTCAACTTGCTTACGGCACGCTTTGGAACCGGTTTTTTTCTTGCGGGTATCTACCCTATCGGTATGAAGATCGCTTCAGATTATTACAAAGGCGGATTAGGAAGAGCTTTGGGATACTTGGTTGGCGCCTTGGTGCTGGGTACCTCTTTCCCCCATTTCATCAACGAATTCTCTTGGAGTAGTGATTATAAAGCGGTAATTATCAGCACTTCCATTTTGGCGAGTGTCGGAGGCATTAGTATTTGGGGACTTGTACCCGATGGTCCATATCGAAGACCAGTGAGTAAATTGCAACTTGGTGTAGTTACGCAACTTTTTAGCATCCAAAATTTTAGAAAAGCAGCTTTTGGCTATTTTGGACATATGTGGGAGCTTTATGCCTTTTGGGGATTCGTGCCGGTAATTTTAAAAACATATGCAAGATACAATGCTATCGAGTTACCTATATCCTTTTGGTCTTTTATTATCATAGGGATAGGAGCTGTTTCTTGTGTGTTGGGAGGATTAATCTCCCTGCGAACGGGAAGCAGAAAAGTAGCTTACAATTCTTTACTCGTTTCCGGGATATTTTGCATACTCTCCCCCCTGCTATTTAAGCTATCTCCTCAACTATTTATCTCAGCTTTATGTATTTGGGGAATGGTGGTCATATCAGATTCACCACAATTTTCTACCATGGTGGCAGCGACCTCTCCTCCAGAATTGAGAGGTACTGCGTTAACAATCACCAACTCTATTGGTTTTGCCGTGACCATTATAAGTATTCAGCTATTATCAGCATTGGTTGAAGTTTTTGACGATCGATTGATCTATTTATTCCTTGGATTTGGACCTTTGTTTGGACTATATGCCATGCGCAAATAGGTATTCATTATTAACAATTCCTTAGGAAAAAGCCTTTTTTTTCCATGTATTTTAGGAAGCAAATATTTTTTATGAAACGTATCGTCTTTCTCTCAATTCAGCTTATCGCTATTACTGTGTTTTCTCAAACCAATACTGAAGTTTTTCTATTTGACCTACAAAAAGAAGGCAATTCCTTTGTCCTAAACAACCAAAGAAACGTATCTAATAATGAAGGATACGACAATCAACCTTCTTTTTTTGATGATAATACACTTCTTTTTGCAGGTACAAGAAATGGACAGACGGATATCGCTGCATATACCATAAAAACAAACACTATCCGTTGGGTAAACTCAACTCCTGAGGGTAGTGAATATTCTCCTACCAAAATTCCTGGAGGGAACAAAATTTCATCAATTAGATTGGATAAAGACGGTAAACAACTTTTGTATGCTTACGATTATAAAACAGGAAAATCCAAAGCGCTTTTTGAAGATTTAAAAATAGGATATCACACCTGGTACGATCAAAATATTGTGGTTTCATCGGTACTAGAAGATGGTAGTTTATCTCTTGTCGTTTCTAACTTAAAAGACAATACCAATAAAACTATTCAGAAAAAAATAGGGAGATCATTACACAAAATCCCTAATTCTAATTTGATAAGTTATATCAGCAAAGAAAATGAAAATTGGGAAATCAAAAGTCTTGATCCACTTACAGGAGTTACGCAAAAAATTGTAAATACTTTCCCCAATGTAGAAGACATGTGTTGGTTGGCAGATGGTACTATTCTTATGGGAAAAGGCAACTCCATTTTTAAATTCAAACCCAAAGAAGATCAATTTTGGAATATATTCCACTCCTTTACAGATAAAGAAATAGGAAATATTACCCGAATCGCCACTAACGCTACCTCTACAATGCTGACTCTGGTTTCAGATGCTTCTCCAGAACATATTGTTCAAAAACAACTTGATGCTTATAACAACAGAGATATTGAAGAATTTTTGGCTGCATTCAGCAAAAACGTAAAAGCGTATGATTTTCCAGAACAACTCCAGTATGAAGGACTTGATAAAATGAGAACTTCGTATGCTGGTTTCTTCAAAAACACCCCCGATTTGCATTGCGAAATCAAGAATCGTATTGTTTTTGGCAATAAGGTGATTGATGAAGAGTTGGTAACAGTAAATGGCTCTCAATTTAGTGTGATAGCAATTTACGAAGTTAGTAATGGTAAAATTTCAAAAGTTACTTTTATTAGATAGCACTCAAATACAACAAACCAGGAATACTATTCTACAGTAAATAGCTTTCTTTCAGAAATGGATGTTCCATTGAGAGTAAATCCTTCTAAAGCAATTTCATAGGTACCTACCACATCTGAAGTAAAAAAATGAAGCTCATTTCTGCTTTCAGGTGTTAGCTGTGCTCTTGGTTCCCAATATAGTTGATATCGATAATCAGGAATGCGATCATACTTTGTAGTAGCATAATCTTGCTTATAGTATTGTTTTTCTTTGGCTGGCCTATGAGTAGTAATTTGTTTGATATAACTTTTATTGAATTCATCAAAATAATTCCCATCCAAGGTTTTAATACTTATTAACCCATCGTATACTTTAGCTCCCAAATAATACCGATCTGGCAAAAAACCTATACTTTTAACCTTTCTGGCATCATAATTTAATACCTCTTCTTGCTCTTGTACCAAAATCCCATCTACCAGTACTAGGGGTAAAAAATTATCATCCTTTTTTATTGCATAGTTTCCTTGTATAGCAAAGACTTCTCCTTTGGTAGCAATTCTCCTAGTCCAAACTTTATCTACAATCTCTACCAATGTCTCTTTTACGGTAGCAAATCGCGTATATTCGTTTAACTCATAATTCTCATAAAGTTGCCCATAAAAAGGTTTTTCCTTTTTAACTTCACTAATGGTATCCGGTTTTATATTATAAAAGCTATTATCAATTTGATTATAAATACTTCTTTGTAAAATTTCTTTACGCATGACGGGAGTAATTGTTAGCTTATTCATATTAAAATATTGCGGATTTGGAGAAGGAATCTTATCAAGAATAATGCTATATTTTTCCTTTTGTGTATCCAAAACCTGAACAAAAGATATTCCTGCTCCCTGTTGGTTGTGTGGTATATTAAAAACAAAATTACCATTTGGGTCTGTAGCAACGATACTAATATGATTTTCTCCGTCTACCGTAGAAAGTGCAATGGGTACATTTGACACCTTATACAATGAATCTTTTGATACTATTTTACCATAGATCAGTTCACCCCTCATTTCAGGTAAAAACACGGATTCTCCAACCCTCTTTTCTTTATTTCGAAGTTTGTTTGGATCAAATTCATCAAAGTCAATTGTTTTTATAGGAGTAGCAGCATGAATTGTTTTAACTCTTCTCACAGACAGCGAATACGAAATAGGTGTATCCAATGTATTTTCTATAGTAAGCTTCACCTTTGCTCTTTTTACATATTTTTCCTTATCCAGAAGAACGGCCACCACATCTTTCATGTTTTTTTGAGGAATTATAGTACGCTCTTCTTGATCAATTGGTACAGAAGATTGTTTTGAATCATCTGCCAATACATTTTCCTGATTTCCTTGATACGGATTAAGAATGCTCACATCACCTTGAAAAAATAGAACTTCCTTTGCATTGAGCATCCACTGAGTATATGCCAAAAGTTTGTAGTTCCCCGAAGGAAGATCAACCGGTATAAAGAAGTCTCCTTGTGCCAACCCAGAATGCAACATTACCTTTTGTTGAAGCACCGTTTCCTTGTTTTGATTGACCAACTTTATATAGGCTATTTTACTGATATCACTTAGTTGTGTGCTTTGGTTGTTAATACAGTACAAACTATAGTACAAATATTCTCCACAAAATAATAAGGTGCTGTTGTAATGCACAAAAATTCGTTCTTGCGGGATTTGACTATACTCCAGTACTTCTTGATTGGTTCTTAGTTCAGATAATCTTTGACCATAGCCAACCAAACTGCTAAACAGAAAAACACTAAGTACAACATATGTTTTTAGTACAGTTCTATATTTTACTCTTTTTTGCATATATCATTGTTTAATCCACCCAAAAATCAGGCACAGCACTACTTCCAAAAACAGTACAATCCCCACAGGGTCTCGGCACAAAAACCAAAACACCACTTCCTGGCTCATCTCCTCTAATTTCTTCCAAGAATTTGATACTGCCGGATCGAATCAATTCTCTTAATCTTCTGTCAAAAGATTCTGGAGTTTCGCCTGTATTGGGTCTGGGTATTATTCTATCACATCCAGGAGAAAATCTAGGTAAATCATTTAAGAATTCTTCTCTATCAAAAAATATACGTTCTTCCTTTACCGAAGCCACATTAAAAAAACCAAGAACTCTTTCGTTGGGGTTGGTCTGAGAGGTAATGTTACCACTAATAAAACCAGGTTGCACTTGCGAAAACAAACTTTCGGATTGAGAGAAATTGGAAAGGGTCTGATAAAACCCATTGGCTTCCTGCGATTGCACGAATTGTCGTACCAAAATGCTGTATCGCTCTGACACGCGGATATCTTCTGCCTGAATAAAGCGTAAGAAAAATCCACTCACCCGATCTTCATTTAATGTATTTGTGTCTGTAATCAAAATATCTTCTGAAACTCGATTATTAAAGCATATTCTTTGATTTTCTGATCGTTCTATAAACTCTAACGAAGGTGTTAAATCCACTGGAACCCAAAAACGAGCTACAATTTTATAAGTTTCTTCAAACTGATATCGGTAAAACTTAGAATTTCCAGTTTCATCAAAACTATCCACAAAGAGTCCCACTCCTTCTACCCCATCGTTATTTGTCATTCGCATTGGAAACACCCGTTCGATATTAGAAGTAACAGGAGGCAATTGCACAATTTTAGACAGATAAACTCGACCTTCTACAGTTTCTATAGATAGTTGATAGTTCTTGTTGGGAACAACGGTAAAAGGAATAATGGACTCATACCTGCCTGGAAAAATTTCATCAAAAGGAATCGTGGTAGTTTCATCTTCAATAATTTTCACAATAGCACCTTGTTCGGCCGCTGGTCCATTCTCTTCAAATCTAAACGTTCGGGTAAGGAGTACCTCTTGACGTTTTAACTCATTTGTAATTGTGGCATTAACCACCAAAATACTCTCAAAATCTTCCGTCTCAACATCAAATTCTTCAACACAACTGGAGAGCAACAAACAACAACTCAATAGATATAAGATTGCTTTATGATACGTATGATTATGATTATTTAGCATCTTCATCACCTTAAAATTTGAAATTATATGTAATAGAAGGAACAGGCACCGAAAAGACTGAGCTTTGTAACGCTTTTACTTCTCCTTCTTCGGTAACAAAAAAGACAGAAAGTGGATTGTTACGTCCTAACACATTATATACCGAAATGGTCCAAAATCCATGGGCAAGTTTATTCTTTTTATGATTCCCTTCTATGTTTAATCCAATATCCAATCGGAAAAAATCCGGAATTCTAAACTTGTTCCGATCACTGAACACTGTAAATTCTGCACCATCAAAACTAAAAGTCCCAATAGGGAAAGTCACTGGTCTACCGGTTTGATAGACAAAATTGGTCGCCAAACTAAATCGTTTCGTAAATCGATAGTTGGTCACCAAACTAAAATCGTGCGGTCTATCAAAGTTTGACGGGAAAAAATCTCCATTATTGACCCGCTCTTCACCAAAGGGACTATCTAATTGTATAAAGGATCTTGAATACGTATATCCCAGCCACCCATAAAGCTTTCCTTTTTGTTTTTTGACCAAGAATTCAACTCCATAAGCTTTTCCTTTTCCCTGTAACACCTCGGTTTCAATATTTTCGTTCAGTAGAATTTCTGCACCTGTCTTAAAATCCAGTATATTTTTGGAGGTTTTGTAAAACCCTTCTAGACTCATTTCGTAAGTGTTATCATCAAAATTTTTATATAAGCCAAGCGCGTACTGTTGCGAACTCTGCGGTTCGATATTTAAATCAGAGAGTTTCCAGGTATCTATAGGAGACACCGTGGTATTATTGGATAAAGTATGGATATATTGATAGGTCGAATTATAAGATGCTTTTAAGGAAAAATCCTCGGTAAACAAATACCTTCCCGATACTCTTACTTCTGGGGCAGAATAAGTTTCTATTACTTCATTTTCATCAAAAGTAAGCGTCTCTGTAATATTGCTTTCTTCTCTAGGGACTCCCTCTTGAAATACATTTTGAGTTCCAGCTCCCAGGGCATTATAGATGGAGTATCTTAGTCCAGCGTCCAAAGTAAACTTTTCAAAAAGATCTACTTCTGCGGCAACAAAAACAGCCGACTCCAAAGCTCTTTCCTTTTCGATAGTTAATGGCTCGACAATCGATTCTGTGCCTTTGGGCGTAATGCTTCCAGGATTTACAGAATATAGTTTACTCGCGACGCCATAATCAAATTTCAATCGATCACTATATAAGTGCTTAAAATGTAATTTTAAAGCGGTTTCATTGATTCGATATCCCAATTCGAAATCATCATCTGCATCTCCGTCAAACTCAATATCAAAGCTATATTCACTGTTTGAAAGTGCTATTTCTCCACTATTTTTATCATTAAATTTCTGATCCCAACGTAGAGAAAAAGCTTTATTCCCATACACATACAAGGAGTCAGAAGTAATACTAAAATCATCTCTACTCCAATAAGCCATAGCTTCTAGTTTAGCGTTTTTTGAAATTTGATGATTGTACTTGGCAATTCCGTCGTAAAATGAAGCCTCACTATCTTGCAGGGATTCTTCATCCAAAGCATCCAAAATCCAATTCGCATATGCCGCTCTACCTCCTACTAATAATCCAGATTTCTCTTTTACAATAGGTGTTTCGAGAGCAATATTTGCGGTTACAGGTCCAATTGCTCCTTCTAAACCGAATTTATCTGTAGAAGCATCTTTGGTCTGTAGATCAAAAACCGATGATAATCTTCCTCCATAAGATGCTGGAATACTACTTTTATAAATATTTGCTTCTCCCAGTACAAATGGATTTAAAGCCGAAAAAATCCCGAAAAAATGTTGAGGATTATAAACCACGGCCTCATCCAACAAAATCAAATTTTGATCAGATTTACCTCCTCGTACGTTGTAACCTATTGTACCTTCTCCTGCTGTTGTTATTCCTGGCAAGGTAGCGGCAACTTTTAAAACATCACGTTCTCCCAGCGCCAGCGGTATATTTTTGGATTCTTTGATATCAATTTCAGTTTTGGTTACTACATCGGTTACCGCATTATTTACATCAGACTGAAGAATTACAGCTTCGAGCTGTTCAATTTTTTCTTCTAGTTTGATATTTAGGGTTCCGTTATTGTATATAATCAAACGCCTTTTGAAATTCTCCATTCCTAAGGCATTCACTTCAAAAAGATGAGTTCCTCGTCTAAGTTCTATAGTGTAATACCCATTATTATCTGTTTTGACTCCAGTATTTCTACCTCCAAGAATGATCAAAGCATTTACCAATGGTTTTTGTGTTTTGGTATTAGTCGCATATCCAGATATGGTAAAGGATTCTTGGTTAGTTATTTCTGAAGATTTCCCGATTTTGACGGTAGGAATGATTTGTTGATTTGATTGTCGATATGACTTCTCAAAAATTGGAGAATTGATCTTTTTGGATGTATTAGCAACGGTACTATCCCCTATTTCCTGGGCTCCAAAAAAGCCTTTAGGCAAGTATCCATAAATACGATTATTATTAGTTAAAATGACTCTATCTTCCAGAAGAAAGTAATTTAGAGAAGTAGTATCCAAAAGGTTTTCTAATATTTCTTTCATCGTAGCATTCTGAAAACTACCACTTACATCCTGATATTGATCTACCCAAGGTTCCTGATAAAAAAAAGTACAATCACAAAGCCCTTCTAACTGCAATATGGCCGATTGTAAATCCACATTTTCAAAAGTAACGGTAATTCTCTTGTCTTCTCCCTGAGACCAACCCATCTGAGCGCACAAAAAAAAGAGTATGATCCAACTATTTTTCATACTATATATCGTTACTAGTTGATAAGTTATCGCCTATATATTCAAATAAGTTTTTCATAAAGAGATCCGGATTCGACTTGCGTTTTTGTCTTTGATCAGTATAGTATTTTTTGATGATGCCCTTCTCTTCGGGAAAAACATCTAGAATATTGCTTTTAGAAGTAACATCCCAATAAGAATCTTTATAGAACAAGACGTAGGAGTGATCATCTACAAATTCATAATAAATCTTTGTTTTCCCTAAATCTTCTATACGCTCTTTTCTATTCCTTTTGTTTTTCTTATATAGGGTAAAGATCTCATCACTCACTATGATTTGATAAAATCCTCTTATTTCAATTTCATTAGTATACACTGTATCCAATCTCTTAAAATTGAAATCTTCAATAGAGAAACCTTCTATTTTCTCATCAATCAATTGAATTATGGAAGAAGAAGTACCTGATTTTAGAGCAACCAACACATGATCATTTTCTAAATTGTATTTCAAGGGTACCTCATAATAGGTTTGGTTATTATAGGTAATCGTTGCCAGTTGTACTTTATCAGACAGAAAAAAAGCATGCCTATCTTCAAAGATTTTATTTACATCTGTATCTACGTATTGTCTTCCATTAAAAAGTCCGGTATGTGTTTTACCAATCATACCATCGAACCAATTGTAGTATTGAGCACTATCACTATTTTTTTGACCATAAAAAGCATATGATACCAATAGCAATACAAAAGCGCTCTTTTTTGTAATTATAAAATTCATGTTCCCCAAAAGATGATTATGCAAAGAATTTATGTCGGTAATCCAGTATTTTTGTCCCTCAAAAACACCAACACTATAGAAAGATAGATCGAAATATTGAATTGTATCACTTACCAATTCAGCTACAACGTTTTCGTGTTAATAAGTTTGTAAAATATGCAACATAAGCCTTAGAAACTCGCATATCTTATTCCAAATCTTCAGATCTCTTATAAATTTGTTAATGAAGCTTCTTACACAAGTGCTTTTACTTAAATTAGGCGATCAAAAAATTGAAAATGAAAATAGTTTTTACCACCGCCTTACTTTTATTTACCACCACTTTTGTCGCTCAAACCGACCAAAAAATATATGATATTATCAATGCTGTATCCGCAGAAAGAATTGAAACCGATGTCAAAAAACTTGCAGGATTTGGTACTCGCCATACCTTAAGCGATACTGTTTCTAATACCCGAGGTATTGGAGCGGCAAGAAGATGGATCAAAGGAGAGTTTGAACGTATTTCTCAAGATTGTAATAACTGCTTAGAAGTATTCTATCAAAAGGATTTAGTAAAAAAAGGAACCAATCAACGTATTGTAAAGGACGTATGGGTATATAACGTGGTTGCGATCCAACGAGGAACTAAGTATCCCAACCGTTTTATCGTAATGAGTGGTGATATCGATTCAAGAATTACCGATCCCAATAACTTTACCGATGACGCCCCTGGAGCTAACGACAATGCTACTGGTATGGCAGGAGCAATAGAAGCAGCCAGGGTACTTTCTAAATACAAATTCGAGAGCAGTATCATTTATGTAGGGTTATCAGGAGAGGAACAAGGTTTGTTTGGAGGACAAGGCCTGGCCCTATATGCTACTGAGAAAAAATGGGAAATCATTGGTGTGATGAACAATGATATGATCGGAAATATAAAAGGAGTTGACGGAGTAATTGACAACCGTACGTTTAGAATATTTTCTGAACCCGTGCCTCCTACTGAAACCAAAGAACAGCGTAGAGCAAGACGTTTCTATGGTGGTGAGGTAGATGGTATTTCCCGACAGCTTGCAAGATACATCTATAAAACGGTAAAGACGTATATGCCAGAGATGAATCCGATGATGGTATATCGATTAGATCGTTTTGGAAGAGGAGGACATCACAGACCTTTTAATGATGCTGGTTTTGCTGGTATTCGAATCATGGAAGCTCACGAAAATTACACACAACAACATCAGGACATTAGAGAAGAAAATGGAATCAAATATGGAGATGTTGTAGAACATGTTAATTTTGAATATGCAGCCAAACTAACTGCCGTAAATGCAATCAACCTTGCAAGTATGGCCTGGGCACCTCCAGCTCCAACAGAGGTAGGAATCGGAGGTATCGTAGAACCTTCTGCAAAGTTTCGATGGAAAAAGAGCAATGACCCCAATATAAAAGGATATAAAATATATTGGCGAGATACTACTTCTCCTACCTGGGATTACAGCAGATTTGTAGGAAACGTAGATAATTTTGTATTAGACGGGATTGTCATCGACAACTTCTTTTTTGGAGTTAGCACGGTGAGTAAAGATGGATTCGAAAGTCCCGTTGTATTCCCAACTAAAATCTTTAGAAATTAAAACAATTCATAACACCACTAAAAACTTAAATCATGAGAAGATTAACCACCTTTTTAGTCACCATTGTCCTAATAGGATGTAACCAGACTAAAACTCCCTCGACGCAGGTAGTAGCTGTTTCAGAACCAACCAATGCTTTGGAAGAAAGCAAAGTTGTGATCCACAAAAACTTTGCATCCAAATTCGTAGATGCTCGTAATGTTGAAGTCTATTTACCAAAGGGATATGATGAAAATAGCACCGAAAAGTACCAGGTACTGTACATGCACGATGGACAAAATGTTTTTAACCCCGAGACCTCTTATACTGGGATCGATTGGGGAGTAGATGAAACTCTGGACAGCCTGCTGGAAAATGGTAAAATCAAAAAAACCATTGTTGTAGCGGCTTGGAATAATGGTCCTAAACGATTTGTAGAATATATGCCAAAAGCTCCCGCTGAAGCAACAGCTACTCCCGAAGCTAAAAAAGGATTAAAAGACAATACTGGTTTTGACCAATTGTATTCTGACAATTATCTTCAATTTTTGGTCGAAGAATTAAAACCATTTATTGATAAAACCTATAATGTATCTACGCTAGTTGAAGATACTTCGGTTATGGGATCATCTATGGGTGGCCTGATTTCATTGTATGCGATCTGTAAATATCCAAAAGTATTTGGAGCAGCAGGATGTGTCTCTACCCACTGGCCTGTGCCTGTTTTGGGAGATGCTTTTATCGGCACATTAGCTGCCTCCTTACCAGATCCAGAAACCCATAAGATTTATTTTGATTTTGGGACTGAAGGATTAGATGCCCAATACGAACCTTTTCAAATCACAGTAGACAAGATCATGACAGATAAGGGGTACACGCAAGAAAAAAACTGGATCACCAAAAAATTCGAAGGTGCAGGCCACAATGAAAAGAGTTGGAAATCCAGAATTCACATCCCTCTGGAGTTCTTATTGAACTAAGTAATCGTAAACATTATTTTGTATTGAAATTTCAGTGTTTTTATTGATTCTTTATTTCAATATATCTTTTAAAACGGTAAAGTATTTGTTGGCTATAAAAGCCGCTCCCGCTGCATTATAATGCACATCGTCAGCCAGAAAGGAATCATTAAAACCATCCTGCATATCAACCGTCATTACTTTTGAAGTGGTTGTGGTTTGCTGCGTTGCAATGCGTGCAATATCTTGTAGGGCTTGGTTATAAAAAGTCAGGAACTCTTGAGTTTGCTCGCTTGTTAAAGGTGGAGCTGGTAATTCTATAAGAATGGTTACATTTTGATTGACAGCCTGGATGGCATCGATAATTGCATTGATATTTGCCAAAGTCTGGGTATAATTATCAATTCCATCATTACCGCCAGGTGAGCTAAACAACACAATATCTGGGATTCCGGCTTCATTTATCCATCCATTAAGTCCGGCAAGAATTTCTGTAGAATTGATGCCTCCTCTCCCCTCATGATCTATATCAAAAGATAAGCCTTTAAAATCAGGATAAGAGGCCTCATCTTTTGCGGTTCCTATAAAATCGAAATCATATGCGCCATCTACCAGCAATTTCCATAAATCGTATCGATAACTTTCGTATTCTGGTCGAGCCCCAGCAACCCTGGAAGCTCCTAACGGCATAATTTTGTTAATAGAAGTACTTGGATTGGGCGTAGTGGGAGTTGCATTATCATCCTCACTGCAGGATAAAAAAATGAACAAAAACACTAAAATTGGGTAGAAAAATTGGTTTTTCATTGTTTTACTTTTATGATTTGCTGTAAGAACAGCTCAATCAAAAAATACCCTACCTGCTCATTGTTATTTATTTCAAATTTGTTTTACTCGTAATGTTCTGCATAGATCATGTCCTTCACTTTTCCAATGTCCAGTAAACCCTTTTGGGAGCACAAAAAAATCTCCTCGATAAAAAGTTTGAGCGGTTCCTGATTTCGGAGTAATCGTAAGTACTCCTGCGAGTACATGAATAAATTCTTCTTTTGGCTGATCAACAATTTCCATTTCACTGGATATTTCAGCCTCTGTGGTTACTTCTAACTCTACCCCATGATATAGAACATCCTTATATTTTTTCGACCCTAATTGGGTGAGCTGAATTCCGGAAATGAGATCTTTATTCAATACAAAAGGAATTTTTGCTTTTGATATTGCTGTACTATCCGAACGGATATTTGATATTACCGAAAGTTCTAAATGGTAGGTATTCCCACCATTATTTGTCCATTTTCCCGAAAATCCTTTGGGCACAAAAATGTAATCCCCAGCAAAAAAAGAAAACTCTTTATTGTCTTTGGGTTCAATATCGGCCCGTCCACTTAAAAAATACACGAATTCATCAATCGGGAAATTAGGTATGTCATTAACTGCTGTTTCGCTGGAAAGGATAAAAACACTCAACTCACTGCCTTGGTAAATTCTTTTTTGGAAATACTCACGATCTGGATGCGCTTTTAAATTCAGCTTTGGGATATCCATACCAGACAATAACCGATCTTCTATTTTAAAAGGAACTATAGCTTCCTTCTGTTGCGCAAATCCAGAACTAATGAAGACTAAGAAACTTAACACTCCTATTCCTTGTATAATTTGGTTTCGATTCATGTCATTGTTAGGTTATGATTAGTTTGATTTCAAAAACAAGGCGAACTTCCGTAAGGATCGGCGTTATGATCAATGGTAAAATTGAAAACCTTTGCATCTTTACCTCTGGTATACTCCACATAATCCCAATTACCCGAATGTGTTAGCTTGTATACTCCGTTTATCTTTCCTTCGTAAATTTCGTTATAATACTTTGCATACACTGGATATGGCCCTCCTGGGTTTAAATTATCCGATTCCTTCACAAAAGTAAGATTAATAGCAGCCGTCATTCCTTTGTACTTTACCTGCCTGGCTTTACCCTGATCATCATAACTAATCCAAATGACCAAATCAGATTGTTCATCTTCTGTATAGCAGATATAATGATCTATTTTGCCAGGTTTTGAAACATTCTTGTTTTCTTCGGTTACATCATTTTTACTATGATCTATCTCCTCATCATTCTTGAGCGTATCAATTATTGTAGATTCCTTATCCTTATGATCCGATTTTGTTTGTGAACAAGCAATAACAATCACCAAAAGGCAAGAGAACATTAATTTTTTCATGTTACTGTTGTTAAACATGTTGATCAATAAGAATAGCATTGCCATCTGGATCAAAAACCGTTATACTACCCGGCCCCGTAGTGGTGGTATCCACTTCCTTTTGCAACTCAATCCCTTTTGATTTTAATTCTTCCTGAATGGTTCTTACATCATCAAACGTATCCAATTGTTCTGCATTTGTATTCCATCCTGGATTGAAGGTAAGAATATTATTCTCAAACATTCCTTGAAATAAACCTATCAAAGAATCCTCGTTTTTCATAATCAGATAATTGTTTGCGGGATCACCTGCAAAAACGGTAAACCCAAAGGTTTCATAAAATTCTTTGGATGCCTTTATGTCTTTTACACTAAGGCTAATAGAAAATGCTCCTAATTTCATATTTGTATATTTTAGATTGTTAATCTTTGACGCAAAGCAAATAAGTTTTTACTTCACATCTCTTACTTATGTATTTCTTCTACAAAGTGAAATTCTCTTTCATTTTGTTTTATTCATTGGATATATTATTTAAAACAAATTTCGCCATCTCAAGATTCCCATAAGTAGTATTGGAATCAAAAATTACCTTTGTTAATATTTCGGAAGCTCCATCAAAATCACCGTCATTATTTATGGTAAGAGCTTTATTAATAAGAAGCATTCCTTTTGTTTCTGAATCTGGATTAGCTGTAAGGCCTTTATCAATTGCTTCTAGCCTTTCTTTGCCTTCTAAAAAACTTGAATAATCTTTCCATGCCGGGGCAAACGCGGGAAACTTATTCACTAATAATTGTACTATTTCTTTTTTCTCTTGTATATCCTGAATCCATTCCAGAGAAAGGTAAGATTTATACAATCCTTTCTGAAACTCTCCGGTTTTTTCCTTTTCCAAGGTATGAAGTGCCGTTTTGGACGTATAAAATCCTCGTGGAGCTAATTCATCTGTTAACTTATAATATCTTAACGCATTATCGAAATCACCTTGCAAAAGATAGGTATATGCCATATCATACACAGGATAAGGCCATTTTGGAGCAACTCTATGAGCTTCTCGTAATTTTTCAATTGCCTCAGTATATTTTCCAGATTGTCCTAATTGTCTTGCCACATTATGTAAAAGTTTTGCTTGATCAGATACATTTTCTATTCCATAAATTTCATAATTAAATGTTCCGGTAGCTTTAGATAATTCTTCTTTGGATATGGCATTCCCTTTAGAATCGGTGAATTTAATAGTCATTTTTTCGGTTTTAAGATTAAGGTTTTGTTTTTCATTCTTTTTGCAAGAAGAGACTAAACCCAAAATGGTAAATAATGCAATTGACAGCGTTCTCATCTATAGTTGGTTTTATGCAGTTTTATAACTACCGCTAAATTTGTTTTAACACTCCTGATGATAATAAAAATAGATAAATTCTTAAAGAAAAGGATTTATTTCTCAGAAAAACAAGGAAGTACATCTTCTTCGAAGTAGGGTTTTTGATCTACCCAAAACATATAATCAACCTTCAAAAAATCCGAAGCAAAAGCGTATAACATAGGTACAATATTGTTTCTACCTATTCCTTTGTCATTTTTTTCGTTATAATCTTTGTCCGCTCCCGTTTTACCAATGTAGTTCCCATCTTGAATAGCGATTCCTACAGGAACCGTCAATGTATTTTCATGCATTTGTGCCAACGCATGATTCAATTGCCCTTTTCTGGTGACCATCAAATCTGGCGCTCCTAAACCTACACCAATTTCCTGACCGTAATTATAAATTCCTTTCAAGTACCCTTTATCTTCCCAAGGCAACCACTCTCCTGGCATAAAATTAGCGTAAATCATTGTTGTACTTTTTGGAAATGCTTTCTTCAGAGCCAACATATTATTTTTTACTCCATCTACATACTTCGCTTCGGTAAAGCCATGCTCGTTGTTTTTGAAACTTAAAGATGTTTCCTGAAGATTGATGCCTTCAATTCTACCGTCAAACTCCTGCCCCAAAGCCATCAAAAAAAGTGCAAAACGTTCTTGTATTTTTTTGCTCCATCGTTTGGCAACCCATCCAACAGGTTCTTTATTCTCATGATGTAGCACTGCACCCTGATCATACTCTTCCTGCATGAGATATTCTGGGACCGGTTTATTTTTTACAGAAAAGGTAGCATCTTGTAATTGGATAAATAATTTCTTACCAAATTTTTCCAGATAGTTAAGATCTTGTTCTATTACCGAAAAATCATACGCTCCCTTTCTAGGTTCTAGTTGTTTCCAGGAATACATAATTTGTGCTCCTGCAAATGCATGATGATCCAACATGGCATGCGATTTAAGCTTTCCTCTATCCCTGGAAAAATAAACAAAATGCTGAATTTGGCTTTTGGGTATTGGGCAGGAAGCTTTACTGTATTTTTTATATGAATTGAGGTATTTGTTAGCCGGATTATCCCATTGTTGAGCAGAACTCCAGAAACTAATGATCAAAAAAGTAAACACAAGAAAAAATCGCATTTCTACAATAAGATTTCCTGTTATTTTACGCATCTAGTTTATCAATTTTTATCCATTATTAATTCCAGGTACAATATACTCATTTATGATCTCATCGGTATAATTATGAGCATTTCTATTTCCATAATTTGTGGTGGTAATTACTAATACTACATCTAATTCTGGAATGGCCAATACCTTTTGCCCTCCGTTTCCAGCCATTGCATACGCACTGTATTGCTGCTCCTTCCCAAAGGATTTTAACCAAAACAAATATCCATATTCTACCCCATCTCGTACCTTAGCTTTGGGAGTTGTTGCTTTTTGAATCCACGATTTGTCCATAATTTGTTGCCCGTTCCATGTACCACCATTTAAACACATTTGGATAAGTTTTAAAAAATCTCTGCTTTGATATTCACTTCCTCCAGCGGTATTCAAGATACCCTCTGGGTTATAATGAATTTTGTATTCTTTAATTTCCAGAGGTTCGAACAGGTGTTGCTTCGCAAATTCTACCACATCCATACCGACTGCCTTCTGCACAATTTCTGCCATTGTTGCCGACCCAGCAGAACAATAGCTAAAGGATCTCCCATAAGGCTGATCTTCTGGTTTGGGTTCAAAAGGATAAGATCGGATGGGTAGATCAACAAAAAAACTGGTCCAATCTTCTATGGGGTACATACGTTCTTCATTCCCTCTCGAAAAACTATTAAAATCATTACACTCCAACATCGAACTCATCGTTAGTAGGTCCTCTATCGTAATTTCTAACTTACGGGGGTCTGGATGCTCTACAGGAGTCTTATGTTTCAGGTAGGTAAATATCTTATCTTTTTCAGATTTTATATGACCATTTTTTATCGCAATACCGGTAAGCAATGTTGCCATTGTCTTTGTTGCTGATCTTGTATTATGCTTACTATTTTGATCTGCCCCATTATAATATTTTTCAAACAACACTCTTCCTTTTTGTGCGATCAAAACACTGGTAATTCGTTCGTATTTTCCGGATTGAATGGCACTATCCATGTTATCAAAATACTCATTTGGAGTACCGTTTACTTTAGAAAAATCCAGCTGCCCCGTAACCATCTGAAAAGCAAATAAAACAGTAAGGGTAATTAAAGATGTTTTATACATAATTTACGTTTTTTGAGATCGCAAAATACTATTCCCTACATTGCAAAAATAGAATGAAATTAACATCTATGCCGAAACCTCAACTTAAAGTACATTTTTTCTAAATGCACTTGGTGTTCTTTGCAAATAGGTTTTAAAAGTTCTCGTAAAATGGCTTTGATCCGAAAACCCACATATGTGAGCAATTTCGGTTAAACTAAAGTTCTTATTCATCAAATAAGCCAAGGCTTTCTTAATTTTTTGCTGACGAATATAATCTCCTAAAGAACTTGCAAAATACTTTGGCACCGCCCTAGAAATATGTCCCGGATGAACGCCTAACTGATCAGAGAGAGATTGAAGTGTTATTTGATCAGGAGTGTCATTCAGTATTTGTCTTAGTGATGCCACCCAAGCAGGTTGTTTACTTTTAGAGAGTGCCGCCTCCTGTATATTTTCGCATAATTGAAGCAGCAATAGTTCTATCGACAATTCTGAATAAACATCTTGAAATCTGAATTCAAAATAAATCTTTGCCAACAGATGATGAGATTTGGGGTGATCAACGATACTGCTTCCTTCCCAAAGGTTAATATTTAATTTTTTTGTATCAAACCAAGCCCTCGGAAATTCTATATGAAATCCTCTGGCGTATGCAGTCTCTTTAGAGTTATAATGAGCCTCTTGCCAGTTATGAAAAATTAGACTCCCGGGCTGACATGTTTGCTTCAACTTTTTATTTACATCAAACAAGTTTCCTTGCAGAACGTACATAAAATAAGGGTTTTCATGAAAATGCCAATCCGTTCGGGTAGCAGAGTAATCGTATTCAGATAAAATAACCCCGTCAAAATCTACTTCAGACTTTTTTGTTCCGTAGTATTTCCCTGGGGTAAGTATCTTCATACGTTGTTGCTAGTTGAATTTGACATAAACAATATAGGCAAAAGCTACAATACTAAAAACCATTTATTCTGTTACTCTTGTATTTGATTATTCAATTCTTGAAATTTCTGTAGTAACTCGTCTAATTTAGCATTTTGTTTTTTGATCACTCTAGGTCGTAAGTACCACCAATTTATTCCTATCCAAAGTAAGGTAGCGGTATACATCACAATCCCCCAGAACCTTGTCATATTTGAAACGTACTCAAACAAATACAACGCTATCCCCAAAGAAAGCATTACAAAATAGATGCTCAACATCCACTTTTGCTGAAATATCTGTTTTTGCTTTAATTGCATCAACTGCCTAAGGTATGTTTTATTATTATATCCCTCATTCGTCTTGAGTAGTGAAATCCATCTATTGTAAGGAATCAAAAAAATGATCATGGCAAGAATAGCCAGTACGAGTCCTATTTTTGTTGTAATATATTCGGGTTGAAATCGATACCAAATGCCTCCTATGATACAAGAAGTAATCAACAGTATTGTATTTGCGCCCATAAGTTGATAACGTTTATGTCTCTTCAACCGATCCGCTTTTTTATAAAGATCTGCAATTTCAAGTTTCTGAACCTCCTGAGTATTCCAGATTTTTTTGAAGTCTATATTAGTATCCATTTTCTTTAAACTTTTTGGTTAGCCTTTCTTTGATTCTATGAATTTTAACTCGAACATTCCCTTCTGAAATTCCAACAATCTTGGCAATCTCTTTCTGATCGATATCTTCTAATTCAAGAGATATGATAATACGTTCAATTTCTTTTAGTTCTGAAATACATTGATGTAAAAACTGAATGTGATTTTCGATAGTAACCTCTGAGGTTTCAAGCTTCATATGAGGTGGTAATTCTGATGTGGGCATCCTCTTTTCTTTTTGAATTTGCCGTAGGCATGTATTTGTCGTAATTCTGAATATCCAGGTACCAATAGCAGACTCTCCTCTAAAATTGGGGAGTTGTTGCCAAACTTTTACAAACGTTTCTTGAGCCAGATCTTTGGCTTGATCAGTATGGTTAACATACCCCATACAAAGCCTGTATACCTTCTGCCAATACGTTTTATAAATCTCTTCAAAATCCATTAGTTAATCCACTCTTTTAAGGTATCAATAAATTCCTTTTGACGATCGATAAATGGGTTGTGCGATGCATGATCAAACTTCTTAAAATTCGTATTGCCTATCAGATTTTTGATTTTTTCTATTTGCATTTCAGAAAAAAGACCATCATCTTCTCCGTATATCCCAAAGATAGAAATACGCAGTGTTTGAATATGCTTCACCATATCGGTGATATCAAGCGTTGTGTATTTTTCATTTTTCCAAAACCCCATTGGTGCTTCATAGGTCATTTGTGAGGCATACTTTAATAATACGGGATCTTTTTTAAAGTTTGCATACATCTGTAATGCCTTTGTTGTTGGCTTTTGGGGATGATAAAATCCATTCTGCATTGCATGGCTAAAACAATACGAACTATATTGAATAGAGCTTTTGTCCATTTTTTCTAGCATCCTAATGTAATTCAGATTAACAGTATCCTTGTTTCGTATATAGATTTCTTTAGAAGATTTCACAATCGTTGATAAGGTTTCCTGCATAGACAAAGGAGCAGACACCAATACAACGGACCCTACTTTATTCAGATGATTTTTTGCATAAAGCGTGGCTACGATCCCTCCAAAACTATGTCCCATCAGCGTTGCTGTTTTTAAGTCGAACGTATCGTAAATAGTATTCAAGTCATTAAACGTTTCTTCAAAGGTAAATTTTGCGTTTTTATCTGTTGATCTCCCTTCTCCTCTCCTATCGTAAATAATCACATAAAAACCATTTTCTGCAAGAATTTGGGCGGTAGTTCTCTCAAAACTCGCAGCATTATATCCAGGTCCTCCATGAAGAAATATAATTGCTTTGTTATTTGGGTCTCCAAATGCTTTGGTAAATAATGTTTGGGATCTTACAGAAGCTACCAATAGTATACAAAATAACACCAGTGTTTTTTTCATCGTTTTTCCTTTAAATTTTCGTTTAGATACAAGGAATCTCAAAATGTTACACCTACTATGTCAAAAACGGTAAAAAAGTAAGGCTAAAATTTGTTTAGACTCTGTTTGGCTTTAGTTACTTTTACCATGGTAGCAATGCAATCACTCATGAAAGAAAAAAGGAAAAAGCAACCCTGGCCCACCCAAGAGGTTATGAAACAGATTTATGAGATGCAACTTTGGGGTGCTAATGATGCTGCCTTTTATTCGGGAATCGGGTCTCATCATACCGATATGGTTGATCCTTATTTAACAGCAGTACGTTCATTTTTGAGATCTTTTGAAAGTCCTATCACCGTATGTGATTTGGGATGTGGAGATTTTAATGTTGGAAAAGAATTGGTACCCTACACTCAAAAATACATTGGAGTAGATATTGTACCAGATTTGATTACTCACCATGAAGAACAATTTAAGACTGCACATTTAGAATTTCACTGTTTAGATATTGCAAAAGATGATCTGCCTGCAGGTGATTGTGCTATACTAAGGCAAGTATTACAACATTTATCAAATACCGAAATACATGGGGTTCTTGAGAAGTTATATCAATACAAATATATTATTCTAACAGAGCATATCCCAGAGGGTGATTTCGAACCAAATAAAGATATTATTACAGGACAAGGTATTCGTTTGAAAAAGCAAAGTGGAGTGCAATTGTTATCTCCTCCCTTTAATTTTGAAGTAAAGGAAGAAAAAATGTTGCTATCCACGCGTATCGATGAACATCCAGGTGTAGTGGTAACCATTTTATATACTGTCTTCTAAATCCCCAAGTGGTACGAACAAAATTTTTGCTAGGGTTTAATCTTAAGAAGCGCTTCGTAAGGGTTTCCCTGTAAGCCCAGTAGTTTGGCAAATGCGGGTTCTGTTTTATAACCTTCTTTCTTTAATTGGATAATGTTCTTTTTAAACACTGCATCCTGTTTATTCAATATTTCGTGCTCAATGAGCATGTGTCTGTAGGCATTTTGACTTGTAGTGGGTATATCCTGACCGAAAATTTCAACTCCAAAATGATCAGTGTCAAAATTGGCCACAGTTATCAAAAGATGACCTTGAGTATAAGTTCGTATTTCAAAATTTTCTTCCTCAGAGAAAAAGCGTTCAATAGTAGATGAAAATTCAGTATGATCGTTGCATTGGCAAATGATGTCCAAATCACTATTCGGAAGATCAATACCAATAGGTATGGTACCTGCCAAAATTGGGTTGTACTTCTTTAACTTCTCGAATATTTGAAGTTGCGTAAGGTCGGTATACGCTTTTTGCTGACGTTCATTTCCATTCTTCAAATAAGTTATATCCAGGAAATTCATCTCTCAACTTTTCAATTATTTTTTGACCGCTTCATCCCATATTTTCTTGATACTTTCCAAATTGGTTTTTGGTCGTATTCCTAGCGGATGCAGCGCATTTTTGGTTAACAAAAGTATTACTTCCTGATCTTTACGTAATCTCGGAAAACTTGGTTCATCTATAAAAGTTACCTTATTTACTTTGTTGTATGACGGACTAAAATAAAGATCAATTTCTTGCGGTCCTGGGCCCTGTTTATAGTTTACATTTTTGGCTTTAACATGAAGTACTACTTTCTTTTTTTCTTCAAGATCTTTTTTCAATTTCGCATATTTAAACGAAAAATACAAGTATAAAACCAAAGCTCCAGAAATCGAAAATATCATGATTAAGGTGGGAAGTACTCCCAAAGACTCAAACATGGTCAAATTAGGATCAGAAATCTCGACCCTTCTTTTTTTAGGGATTAATCCCATGGGGATTACCGAAAAAACTATTAACAAAACAAAAACACCTCCACCCCACATGGCGATTAGGTTTCCTATTTTTTCATAATGTCTTCTTAATTTACTTTTTTCAGCTGGGTTTAAATCTTCCATATACAATTTTTAAATTTGATACATTTCTATCATCTTCTTCTGCAGTACTTTTTTCGGAACACGTTTCAACACAAAGTTTCTAAAACCTTGACCATATTTCCAGTGTGCCATCTTTCCAGTACTCCAGGATTGATTAACGATTG
The DNA here is from genome assembly GCF_056160245.1 of Aquimarina sp. AWH4_224. Lineage (NCBI taxonomy): Bacteria > Pseudomonadati > Bacteroidota > Flavobacteriia > Flavobacteriales > Flavobacteriaceae > Aquimarina > Aquimarina sp. AWH4_224. The sequence goes on from NZ_JBSWWU010000008.1 coordinate 108,359, forward strand.
TGGTTACTTTCTTCTTTCTTTTCCCTTCAAATATCTTAAAATTGTGTTTATTACCCTGATCATTTGCTATCATTTTACTCAAATAATAGGCATCTTCTATCGCTTGTGCTCCTCCCTGTCCCATATTAGGAGTGGTGGCATGGGCTGCATCCCCAATCAAACAAATATTATCATGATGCCAATGATCCAGAAGAGCCAAATCAATAATATCATTACGAACTATTTTCTCTATTGGTGTAGATAAAATCAACTGAGTTACCATTGGATCAAATTCCTTAAACATCTCTACAAGCTTTTGTTGCAATTGATCACGATTGTCCTTTTGATCGGGACGATCCAGGGCCACTGCAAACCAATACACCTTGTTTTCTGCTATTTTTGATATTCCAAATCGTATTTGATTCCCCCAAAGCTCTATCCCTCTATGTTGAAATTCGGATGTCATTTCAAAATTTGCTACGCCTCGCCAACATGTCTGACCAGAATATCTGATTTTACTTTCTGGAAAAAGTTGTTTTCTCACTTTGGAATGTATCCCATCGGCACCTAATAGATAATTTGTTTCAATGATAGTATCATCTTCAAATTTTACCTTGATGTTTCCATTTGGATCTTCTTCATAGGATTGAAAGGCTTTACCCAAATGTATTTTTCCTTTCGGAATTTTATCAAACAACAGTTGTTGTAGTGCTGCTCGATGTATCGCAATTGTGGTAAATCCAAACTCTTCTTCTATAAAATCCTGATCATTATCCGAAATTGGAGCCAAGTCTACCTCTGCCAAGGTAATTTGGTTGATTGTATTTCCTTTTACTTTTACCTCGTCCAAAACATCCAAATATTGCAAAACTGACAAGGCATTTGGAGCTAACCAAATTCCAGCTCCCACTTCATCTATTTTTGGTGCCTTTTCAAAAATCTCATAGTCTACTCCAATTTTTTCTAAAGCTAAAGCAGTGGTTAGCCCCCCAATACCTGCACCGATAATTGCATATTTCATCTATTTAAAAAATTTTATTTTTCTGGTAATAAAACAAACAAAAACTCTCTGCTAAGATCCACCTATCCGTTTTCCAATAAGTTAATCAAATTTCCTGTAATCGAAACTGAACAAAACTATTCTTCATAAATATCATATGCCTCAGAGATTGATCTTATAAGTTCTGGATTTTCAAAATCAGATTCTGAAAGCTGAGATAGTTTCTCTAAATAAAGATCAAATTGACCATTTTTGAAAATCGTTAGCATTTTCCCTCCTTCTTTACAACTTGCTGCATGCCATACGTTAGGCGGTACCGTGATCGTATCTCCCGGTTTACCCACAATCGTTTCGTTATCAAAAATCAAGGTTACTTCTCCTTCCAAAATATAAAAGACCTCTGTCATCATCTTATGATGATGTCTCCCCAAATAAAATCCTGGTTTTAATGTATCCTCTACAAAGCTAAGTTCCCCATTCGTATGCCTCGAAGAGAGCTTTATAAAACAATGATCTTGCGCATAGTTGTAGTTCTCTCCTTCTCCTTTTCTTATAATTTCCTGTGTTTCCATTTTAGTTTGTTTTAAATAAAATAGTTGAAAAAATTATAAAGGACCATTCCTATAGAACGGCCCTTTAAAATTATCATTTGTTTAGTTAAGATTAAAATTTTCCGTTCTGATTTTTCCATTCGGATTTTGGTGGAATAGTTGCAATCACATCCCAATGTTCTACAATCTGCCCATCCTCTAATCGGAACAAATCATAAAAAGCGGTATGCGCTCCTTTACCAAATTTTCCTTCGCTAACGGTAAGCACAAAATTTCCTTCTCCCAATACCATATGCAGCTTATCATACTCCATTACCAAGCCATTTTCTGTAAAATATTTCATTGCCGCTCCAAAACCCTCTAAACCGTCTGCTACAGCTGGATTGTGTTGTAGGTACTTTGTTGGATTGATGTAAGTCGTGATTTGATCACTTTGATGATTGAGTAAAACATCGTTCACAAATGATGTTACAATGGTTTTATTACTTTCACGTTTTTCTTTATCCGTTATATCTGTAGCCCCGTCAGTTTGTGTGCGATCACTTGGATTAGGCGGTTGTACTTCTATCAGGTTATCCCAATGTTCTACGATCAATCCATCTTCGAACCTAAAAATATCAAAGCCGATTTTAGGTCCAAAAAAATCGTAAATCGTATGTGTAAACACATACTCTCCATCCTGAAAGGCTCTTACCACATTCGCTTTAAAACCTTGTGGTGGTGCATGCTGCATAATCTCTCCAAAACCTGCAAGTCCATCTCCTACGCTCAAATTATGCTGAATATACTTTTGAGGATTGATGTAAGAAATCGGTGTTTTGTCTCCTGTATTAAAACTATTTAATAAGGCAACTACTTTTTCTTTGTTCGTTAGTTCCATATTCAAAAATTTATATCTTCCCATAGCCATGGTAGATTGATCCATATCTTGCATAAATTCTTTGGCAGTAGGATTGTTCATAAATGCATCTAACGAAGCATCAGAATCTTCCTTATTGGTCCAATACACGGCAACCACTTGTTTACCTTCTTCATTTACACCGGTAAGTCTTTGTAGAAATCCTTTTCGTTTTCCGGTAAAATCGGTTTCTACTTTTTGATTCAACGAATTAAACTGCACAATATCCGTTTCCTGGGCCAATTTAAAAGACATCACTTCAACAAAATGGCTGTCATTCGCATTAAAAACCTTATCTATCCCATACCTAGACATTTTCATGGTATTCGCATTGATCATTTGTGCATAGTCTGCAACAGATGGATCACTCATAAACTTATTCATGGAGGCATTAGCGTTAGGTATACTCTTCCAGTATACGATGACCACATATTCTCCTTTTTTGTTAACACCGCTTTGGCGTTTGATAAATCCGGGTTGCTTACTGGTAAAATCACCTTCTATTTGCGCATCCCTTTTTTCAAAATCAGTAGGATTTACATCGCTATTAATTTGAAATGTGGTAACCTCCATAATGGTCTTTCCTTCCATAGCATTCTCAGTGTTTGATTGGGGATCCTTCTTTTTGTTGGTAGAGCATTGACTAAAAACTAAAGCCAATACCACCAACATACATTCTGCAGAATATTTCATTTTTGATGTGTTTAATGGTTTAAAATTCTGCAGTAAAATTAATTTTCAGCATAAAAAAAAGAATGGTAAAAACCATCCTTTATAGTGTCAAAATCGGAAAACTTACTGATGCGCCTGTCGAAACACATCCGGAGAAGCGCCTACATACTTTTTGAAATATTTGAAGAAATTAGCGGGATCATCAAACCCCGAGGTATACGCAATTTCTTTGATGGGAGTATTGGTGCTAATCAGTAGTCTTTTGATTTGCATTATGGCAATTTCATTGATAAATGTTTTGGCAGGTTTATTCACCACTGCTTGTACAATATTATTTAGTGTTTTTGTGGTCACCCCCATATTTTGAGCATAATCCATTACTTTTTTATTTTCAAAACACTGCTCTTCTACCATACGTTGAAACGAAAGAAATTCTTCCAAATACTTCTTCTTACCAGAGAGTTGGCCATTCTGAGATTTTATACGAAATAGCTTGGTAATAATCATATGTAATGCACTTCGGGTTATCCCTATCGAATATTCATCCTTGCACTGATACTCTAATTCGATTTGCTTGACAAGGGTGGAAAAACTGGAAAATGCTTCTTTATCTTCTTTTAATTCTATTTTGGGAAAACTCAATAATTCATTAAAGAGCTGGAAGGATTTTAAAGCTTCTAATTTATTAAGATGACTAACGATAAAATCTTCTGTAAAAATCAATAAATATCCCTTTACAGTACCACTTTTAAAAAACTTTTGTATTTGATCCTTTCGAATTAACAATACAGTCCCGCTCTGGTATTTGTAATCAGTAAAATCAATAGTATGGTAACCTTCTCCCTCGAGCACCAAAAAGATATTGTAAAATTTGATGATATGATTTTTACAGATATCATGATCCAAAGTTCTGTTCAACAGCTCTTCAATTCGAACCACCTCAAAATATGATTTAGGATTGGTTTTATTGTCGAACTGTATTTGCCTGATGTCTTCTCTCATGAAAACCTTGAATAGAACATTGGTTATGTTCGTAGCAATATACTAATATTCTATCAGGAAAAATGAGGCAGTACACTTTCGCCAAGCTCTTCAATTACCTGATCCGCTGGTCTGGAACCATATTTCAAATTCAGAATTACGTGATTGACTCCATAGGACTCTAAGAGTTTCAAATGAGAGATTGTATACTCCACACCCGCTTTAAAACCAAGGTGAATTGGGCTTGGGGTAGCTTTTTCATTCTCTAATAAATCTACATAAAGTGATTGCATAAAAGGTTTCCAATCTTGCTGCGCTTTGTCAAGTGCGTCATTCCATTGATGCATTACTTTTTGTAGGGTAGCAAAATCTCTAGGGTAATACAACCACCCATCGGCATGTTCTGCTATCCAATCTATAGATTGTCCTGAATGCCCGGTTACCAGAAATGGTGTTTTTGAATTGTATTTTGGCAATATATCTATACCACCATTTGTACCACCGTAATATTTGGATTGATACGCGGGAAAATTTTGTTGTAGGGCTTTGATGTAAAAAAAGCTATCTCTGAAAAGTTCTGCTTTTTGATCTAATTTTTGATGAAAAGCAGGGTACTCAACAGGGCGATCACCAGAAGCCACTCCTGCTACTACTCTACCTCCAGACAAAACCTGTAAACTATTTATTGATTTTATCGTATGTATTGGATGACGTAGTGGAAGAATCACGCTACCTGTAGCCAAAGCAATCTCCTTGGTATGATTCATTATATGCGTCATGTATATCCAAGGATCAAATAATTGACCAGCATCCCCAAACATAGGATCATTAAACGGCACATCCCGAAACCATAATGCCTTAAAACCTAATTCCTCGGCTCTTTTGGCCAATTGCTCTTGATTTTCCATTTTAGCTATTGATCCTTTGTAAGATTCTAACGGAAAAACTAGCCCTAATGTGAGTTTCTCTTTTTTTGCTATTTTTTGAAATGCTTCCATTTACACAGATAAAATTGATTTGGTGGCTGCAATGAGTTGATGTATTTTGTTATCATCGTATGCATCAGTATGTGCTTGGGAAAACTTCCCTTTATCATTGTCAAAGTATTTACCCGAGCTATTTACATACTTGTCAGAACTAGCTAAATCATACAAAATAGAAGCTCCCTTATCGGCAGAAGACCAATGTTGCCCATAAGCTTCTTGTACCATTTTTGTATTTAATAAAGAGCCTGGATTTACAGCAATTACATTGGCAAAATCCCATTGCTTTGCTAAATAAAAACTCCACATCGTTAACGCTAATTTACTTTGAGCGTACGTCTGCTGTTCGGGCGCTATTTCCTTGCCCATTAAGACATTCAAAGAAACTGGTGATTGCGCAGCCGAACTAAGATTAATAACTCTTGGAGAATTTGATTTTTTAATAAGATCGTGCAACTGATTGGTAAGTAGAAATGGAGCCAAATAATTGACCACAAATCGAAGATCCAGTTGATTTTCATTTTGCTGATTTTGACTCTTAAAAACACCCGCATTATTGATCAATATGTCAATTTTTGAAAGCTCTTCTTTAAGCTGATCTGCCATCTTTTGTATGCTTCCAAAACTGGATAAGTCGGCAACATATCCTTTTATACCATCATTGTTTGTTTTTTCTTTTAACTCTGCAATAGTAGTATTTAGTTTTTCCTGATTTCTTCCATGCAGTATCACTTCATGCTGATCTTTTGCAAGCTTCAAAGCGGTCAACTTACCAATACCATCTGTACTTCCTGTAATCAATATCGTTTTCATGCCTTAGTGTAAATTTTAAAGAGAGAGTGCTCTTCTAGAGAGCAACTCTTTCTTGTATTAATTATGCCAAATCATCTTTGGCTTCGATTAAATAGTGATGACTTACCGATCCCTTGGTTCTTGCTTTCAAATGTGGCACATATTCTTGATCTTTCATAAAGTTCAATGCAGCTTCTTTGGATGGCCATTCTAAAATTATCCGTAAAGCAGCAGGTTGATCGTTTCCTTCAATTTGTTCGTGAGAAGCAGTTCTTGCCAGATATTTACCTCCGTGTTTTGCCACTATTTTGCCTGAAGCGGCTACGTAATCGGCAACCCATTTGTCGTCTGTGGGTGTTACATCTAATACTGAATAATAACTCATCGTTTTGGGTTTTAATGGATTATATTTTCGATTATACTAAGGTTAAAATTTCGTTCTGATCCAATCTGGATTTTGGAAGTTTGGCATTAAAATCGTCTTCACTACGATATCCCAAAGCCACCAATGTAACAGCAGTAAACCCTTTTTCACGCAAACCGAACTCTTTATCAAAAGCTTTCATATCAAAACCTTCCATAGGAGCGGCGTCTATGCCCATTGCGGCTACACCCAGTAAAAAGTTCCCGATGTTTAGGTATACTTGTTTTTCCATCCAATGCTGAAAATCTTTCACATCATACCTATGGATATCTGCAAATAGGTTTCTAGCTCCATACGTTTGTTCTTTGAATTCTGGTTTGGCATATCGACCATCATTGTCTTCTTTATCTACCAAATGACGCATGTACTCATCAGTAGCGCTAGTTCGAGAACAGAAGGCAACTACATGAGATGCGTTGAGGACTTTGGGTTCGTTGAAAATAAAAAAACCTTGTGTGCTTTTGGTAAAACGTTGCTTCCCTTCTTTGGTGCCAGCAATAATGAAATGCCAGGGTTGTAAATTGGTACTTGAGGGAGACATTTGTAACAAAGATTTAACTTGTTCTAAATCCTCTGGAGAGATTTTTTTATTGGGATCAAACGACTTTGTCGTATATCTCCAATTCAATACATCTGTAATATTCATGAGTGTAAAACTTTATACTATATTTTTTATAGTAGCAAAACTAATTATAGTTTTTTATCTTTGCAATAACGGTCAAAAAGGATAGTATAGATTATGGAAGAAGCCACACCAAAAATGTTAACGTTTAAAGGAAAGGAATATCCTTGCTTCGCAAGCCTTACCATGGGCATTATAGGAGGTAAATGGAAGACAGTAATTTTATTTCATTTAATGCACGGAACACTTCGCTATAGTGAGCTCCGTAAACAAATGCCTACGGTAACCGAACGTACCTTAAGTTTACAGTTGAAAACATTGGAAGAAGATGGAATCATCAACAGGAAAGTATATACTTCAAAACCTCCTCTAAAAGTGGAGTACTCTTTGACCGACTTTGGAAAGACACTAATCCCTATTGTGCAATCTATAGCCGACTGGGGAGATTTTGTATTAGAAAACTATTCAAACTAAGGGTAACGGTTTTCAGAGGAGATTGTAAATCTCCTTAAAAAACAAAAGCACAAACCCGAGAGTTTGCGCTTATCATACCACTTAACCAAATGTATTATTTTGCTGTTCTTTGGTAATACGTTAACAAACTAGCTTTGGCCAACGTATTGTTCCATAAATAGTAGCCTACTACTGCCGGATTGGTATTGGCTTAACCCCAATTTATCCGTTTTTAATGCATGTACAGTGATAATGTATTGGTGCAATCCATGTCCTTCTGGTGGACAAGGACCACCATATCCATTGGCTCCATAATCGGTAATACTTTGAATAGCTTCTTTTGGGGCTAAATTTAATGCTACATTTCCTGCATTGGATACCAATTCGTTAACATCCGCCGGAATATCAAAAACCACCCAATGCCACCATCCACTGCCCGTGGGAGCATCCGGATCATACATGGTAATAGCAAAACTCTTGGTACCTTCGGGAGCATTTTTCCATGATAATTGAGGAGATTGGTTCTTACCTACACACCCAAAACCATTAAATTCTTCATTAATTGTCGCTTCTCCACCCAAATCCGTACTGGATAAGGTAAAGGTACTTTGTGCAAAAACCGTAGTTGAAAATGCAAGTATAATTCCTAAAATAAAATTCGTCTTATTCATCAGTTGTACTTTTAAAATTATAGGTGCAAATGTATTGATGACCTTTAGAAAAGAGATGTTTCCTTTAGCTCAAAAAGTAGTGCTAAAAGTTCATTTTTGATTGGTATTGTTTTGGTGTAATTCCAAACTTCACCTTAAATGCATGAATAAAATTGGATAGGTTTTCATAACCTATTTCTTCAAAAATATCTGAGGGTCTATTGGATTTATTTTTTAAGAGAAATGCAGAATGTTCTAATCGTTGATCCTGAAACCATTTGCTGGGCGAGCTATGAAAGTGTTTTTCAAATTCTCTTTTAAAAGTAGACACACTCATATTAGATAAAAATGAAAGTTCTTTGATCGTCAATTTATTCAAGCGATTACTCTCAATAGTCTGAATAAATTTTTGGCTATCATTATCAGTATCATGTAACAGGGCATACAGAAATGCTACTCCTTTAACTTGAATCAGATACAGCATTATTTCTTCAAACTTAACTTCGAGTATATTCTTCTGAGTATCCTTGGGGAGTTTGGAAACATCAAGAATACTTTCTACAAACCTACTGATAAACCCATCATAACTAAATGAGTAGGTAGAATGATACTCTAAACTTTTAGGAGTATCGAAGTCATATTTCCGGATAAACTTAAGTACGGATTCATTAGAGAAGAAGAATAATACACTACGATAATAATTCTTGACATTAGACAGTTTTTCGGTCATCAAACAATGGCCAGATTTCATCAATAAAAACTGATGATTATCAATTGCAAAAGATGAGTTATCAAAAAATACTTCCTTATTCCCTTCTTGAAGGAAACTAAAGGTGTTTTTGGTTAGGACCACCTGTTGTTTTGAAATTTCCTGGGTACTCTCATAATCGTAAACCTCGATAACAATCGACGAATCCTGATACAATTCATCTGGTAACGTAATTATTTTCATTATCGTTTAATTAAAAACAGTCTAATACTTCATAAAAGTACAATTTACTAGGTATTCCATAAAATGATAAGGGCAAACTGCCCTTATCATTATCTCCAAAACTCGATTTACCTTATGGTTTTTAATTCACATGTGTATATAACTTATTAACGATTTTCCATCCCTCTTTACTTTTAAATAGTGATAAATAATCATAATAATTATATTGTAACATCGGCACATGTAATTTTACCATCGCTGTTTTTCCTAAAATGTCCACTCCTATAATTTTCATTCTCAATGATTCACCCAGGTCATTAGGACTTTGTCTATTTCCAACAGCTTCGAGATAGGCTTCTGTATTTTGAATACGATCTGTTCCATAGATATCTCCATAAAGAACCGCATCCTGATGAAAACAATCTTTTAGTTTACTAATGTCGCCATAAAAGATTCCTTCAAAATAATTATGGATGAGCTTCTCAATTGCTTTGTGGTTTGAAGTAAACATAAACTACTTTTTTGTTCCTTCATATTGTTTACCATCATATCCCCAATTATCTATGGGTACTTCGTCGATAACAATATGAGTAGTTTTTGGGTTTTTCTGAAGTACATCTACCAGTACCTTAGTGGTTCCCTCGATTAATAAGCGCTTTTGTTCTTTGGTAACCTGTTCGTCTGTGATTTTGATGTTTACGTATGGCATAATTTTTATTTTTATTGATTAATCCCATTTTGAAGTTGTGGATACTGCATATTTCCCTGCTCCCAGAAAAAATATAGTTACTGATCCTAATAAATAAAGTGCCTGAAGCTCTATTCCCCATCCACCAAACTGATTTAGCGAAAAAATATCTGCTCCATGTGCTAATAAAATGGCTATTAGAAAATTAAAGGCTATTACCAAACTGCTCAGTTTAGCTTTATATCCAATAATCATAAGAATTGGAGCTATTATTTCTCCAACAAAAACTCCGTATGCCAAAAGGCTAGGAATTCCGTATCCATCAAGTAGTTCTTTGACAAAAGCGTAACCCGAATTCATGTTGGCAATCCCATGAAATAGAATTAGCACTCCGATCGTAATTCGAAGCAATAAAAATCCTTTGTTATTACTTTCTTCTTTTTGTAATGCATTCATATTTAATTTTTTAGGTTAAAATTATTTATGAAGCAAAGTTGTGGGATATTAGAATGAATGAACAGGACCTAGATCACCTTTTTGAAGTGATCTACATCACATTGTGGAAGAAAATAACCGGAAAAATATTGGGTTAAGAATTTAATCTACTTAGGGTTTCTCGGGAAACACCCAAGTAAGCAGCAATCATTTTTTTTGGAACTCGTTGAAAAAGAGCTGGGTATTGTTCTAGGAGCATTTCATATTGTTCTTTGGTAGAACTTTTTAATAATGCCAAAACTCGATTCTGAAGAGCTATACGTCCCATTTTGCTCTTTTTTGCCCAAAAACGTTCCATTTTATGCATCTCGGCAGTGAGTTTCTCTCTATTTTCATAAGTAATATAAAGCAGTTCACTATCTTCAATACAATCGACATATATTTTGGATTTTACACGTTTTACAAAGGATTCGTAATCAGTAATCCACCAATTTTCCATACCAAATTGTAAGATATGCTCTTTCCCCTGATCATCTACAAAATAGCTTTTTAAACACCCTTTGATGATCCAATATTCTTTATCCACATAGTCTCCTTCCTGCACAATATATTGATGCTTTTTCTTTTTGATGGGAGTAAAATGACCGAGTACAAAATCAAACTCCTCATCAGTAAGAGTAATAATTTCTTCTATATGCTGTCTAAGAGGATGTTTCATAAGAAGTTATTTCTACAAAAAGATAACTCGGGACGCCCCTATTTTGTTTTTTTCTGAATCCATTTGAGCATAATCTCCATAGCCGTTGGAGAAAATGTTTGTTCTATCGATGCATATTCATTTGGCAAACCCGTTTCGCTCTCCTGAAATAAATGATTTAAATTATCTAATACCATGGTTTCTACATCTACATTACCGCCTTCTTTAAGATTCTTTTCGATACTTTCGAGGTTTTCTGTTGCGGGTACTTGTAGATCATTACTACCATTAAGTGCAAGCACTGGGCATTTGGTTTTACCAAGCGCTATTGCAGGGTCAAATTTGATAAAATCTACCAACCAAGGAATTGCTAACTGCTCTGAAAGTAAATTGAGCTGATTTTCTGGTAGCGCCGCTCCAAAAACTTTGGTAAAATAGTTTTTTAAATCCACCTCCAGTTGTGTTCTATCTGATGATGCCAAAATGATGTCATAGGCGCCTTTCATGTTTTGTTGCCCAAGTGAGATCATTGGTTCTGGAACCAACATCTTTCTTTCAATTTTTTCCTTTTGCAATAGCATCAATTGATCTCCGCGTAAAGCAGAACCAGAAAGTAAGACGACAAAAGAAACATCGTTTGATTGACTAGCGACCATCGGAGCGATCACACCACCCAAACTATGCCCTACCAAACCAATCTTATTTGTGTCAATTTCTTTTCGAGACTTCAAATATGCAATTGCGCTTTGGGTATCCCTTGCCAATCCTTCTAAAGCTGTATCATTATGACTCCCTTCAGATTTTCCAGCACCTCGATCATCTACTCTCAATACAGCAATGCCGTTCTTTGTTAAATAATCAGCGATAACCAGAAAAGGTTTGTGATTCATCAATTCTGAATCCCTATTTTGCGCTCCACTCCCACTGATAAGAATTACTGCTGCAAAATCAGAACCTGTTTTGGGATATGTAAATGTACCTGCAAGAGCAACACTATCCGTTTCGTTCTTAAAAACTACTTCTTCGACATGATAATCAAATGGTTCTTTGGGTTCTTGTGGTCTATTTTGTCCGTATATACATGATACAGTAATGAAAAGAAAAAACGAAAGAGTTTTATTCATAGGGTTAGTTGTTTCTTAAGGAAATGAAATTAAGTAGGCAACTTTTACTTCCAATCTCGTATAGGATGAATTCTTGCTATGAGTAAAGGTAGGCAATACCGATGAATTCTTAAAAAGTCTACTACCAATCATCCATTATTTTCAGAAAATACGGATTTACTTCGGTAGCCAATCTATTTCCGAAATCTTCTTCGGTCATTTTTCCTTTCCAGGAATCATCATATTTGATCAAAAAATCATTTAAGGGTTTTAAAATATCATTCCCCAAAGAGTCAATTAATTGTTTTGCTTTTTGTGTAAATCTCATTTGATACTGTCCATAATTTGCAGGACTCATTTCATAGTAATGCGCATCAAAATCTAATAGACTTGTATAGGGCAAATCTGGTGGAGGATTCTTTAAACTAAAATCTACCAACTCCATAATATACTTCAGTTCTTTTGGTTTTTTGGTCTTATAAAAAGCATATAAACCCATATTAGCATGTATTTCTTCTAGCCATCTACTCATAGAATAGTTTTCCTGATTTTCAGGATCCTGAAAACTATGCGTTAATTCGTGTATTACTAACTTATCAAAGAAAAGGCGCATGTCTAGTTGATCATTAGTATTGGTATAGGTACTTACCAAATCCTGTGTCATGTCCTTGGGGAAACTTTGAATCATTTCTTCGTATCCAGAAGCCATATGATTTTGTCCCGCCCCAACAATAAGGTTTCCTCGATAATACTCTGGCATCCCTACTACCGGAGAGTATGCGTTTCTAGTCCAATCTTGAGGAGCAACCACCAGCACACAAAAATTATCTTTAGGTCCCATTATTTCAGATAAGAACTGATAAGCTTCATTGACCAAAATGGACTGTTTTTCGGCATGATTTATTTCTCCTTCGCTATATAAGGTTTGAAATACATAGTTGGTTTCCAATTGTATAAGCCCTTCATGCTTAGCTGTGTCTAAAACTGGCTGCTGCTTAGATTTACCACATGAGATGAATAGAAAAACAAACAAGAGAAGATAGGCTGATTTCATAACTATAAATTCTAGATGATATTGAAATAGGCCGTTATTTGGTAGAAGAGCACTCTAAGATAACAAAAATCCATATAACACACTCAATAACAACTCCTTGCCCTTTCCTACAACATACTTTTATAGGTTGTTTTCAGTATTATTTTTTAATGCTCTGTTTAAACTTCGAATCGTAATCCCGAGGTAATCGGCAATATCTTGTTTTGAAACATTTAATTGTTGGTTAGCTATCAAAGCCATAAACTTTTTCAAATTATAGTCAATAGGATGTAATTGTTGTTGAGAAGCTCTCATAGCTGTGTTGCGTAATTTGATGGCTATCGCTCTTATTACAATTTGGTTTAAGGCATGATGTGCATCGAGCAATTTGTAAAAATCACTTTTATATACTTTGAAAGCAGTAATCTCTGTTATAGCTTGTACATTGCTAAAGCTCAAGGTATCTGTAAACACCTCAATTTCACCCAGTATTTCTCCCTCTCCTACAAATTCTTGAATAAAATCTCTACCATTATCCTCATTTACAAAACACTTGGCAATTCCTCTTTCAATGATGAAAATAGTATTGCCCTTTTTGTGCTGATGAATTAAGAAATCACCTGGAGAAAAAACTTCTTTGTGTATGCAATCCACAGTGTTCGAAGTTTTTAAATCCTTGAAATAGTCTACTAACTCTTTATTAATTCTAATCATGATATAGCTCGGACAAATGTCCTTTTAATTCTCGATACAGCATGCTTACTTTGCTTCTCGTTAAAGGTACACAACTACAATGAAAAAAATAATTATTGATACTGATCCTGGCATAGACGACGGAATGGCCATACAGTTAGCCTTGCACAGTCCGGAATTAGACATATTAGGTTTAACCACCATTTTTGGAAACGCATCAATCGACTTTACTACAGCCAATGCCCTGCGACTTTTAGAAATTGCAGATCGAACCAGTATTCCTGTTTGTAAAGGTACCAACAAACCTCTCGAAAGACCATTTGCTGGAGGCGTTCCTCAAGTACATGGAGAAGATGGTAAAGGAAATATCGAACACCCTAAAAGTAAATTACAACCAGATCCAAGATCGGCTCACGAGTTTATGGCAGAACAGATTAAATCCCATCCGGGTCGAGTTACTATTCTTGCTATTGGTCCGTTAACCAACCTTGCACTATTGCTGCAAGAATACCCAGGGATTGAAGAACAGGTAGAAGAAATTGTTATTATGGGAGGTAATGCTTTTTGTCCAGGAAATGCTACTCCTGCAGCAGAAGCTAATATCATTTCTGATCCAGAGGCGGCGGATATTGTTTTGGGAGCAAACTGGAAAGTGCATATGATAGGGTTAGATGTTACTCACAAAGTTTTGATGACCAGCGAGCAACTTGATCGAATTGCCAAAACCGAAAGTCCTTTGAACCAGTATGTCTCAACTACCTTTCATTTTTATAGAGACTTCTTTAAAAAAGTAAATCAAATCGATGGTATATATGTTCATGATTCTACTGCAGTGGTATATGTTTTGAAACGAGCTCTTTTTGAAACCAGAGATTTCCCTGTAAAAGTGGAAACTACTGATTCTACTAGCCTTGGTAAAACATGGCCTTCGATCGGTGAATCGGATCATGAGAATGGAAATGAACTCTTGCCCTGGAAAAATCGTCCTAAAATAACTATCTGTGTAGATGTAGATGCTGATACTGTTTTACAGCTTATTGAGGAGCGACTCCATTAAATCTAGTAATAAAAAAAGCAGAAAAGAATATGCTAGATTCTTCACTGCTTTTTTAAATAGACTACTACAAATCACCTGTGCTTATAAAGAAGCTTCACCTATAAAGAAATATAAATTCTGAAGGGCTTCATCTCTTTTGGGGAATAGCGCCTGCATTCTTTCATCTGTGCCCATTTGTTGCAATCCATCCATGGAGTCAAAGTAAAATCGGTGAATCTCATCCGGCATTTCTACACTTCCCTTGGATTGAAAAGGCGCTATAAAACGTTCGAAATGGGTTCCAAATTCTGGCATGATTTTACAAACATCATCGTGATACTCTTCAAACTGTTTTACATAACGCTCACCCTCCTTAAAATAGATCAAAGCAACACCATAGGTTTTGGTATGATCACCGGTTTCTCTTTCAAATTTAAAACTGGTATTCTTACTGGTAAAAATAGAAATGTCCTTTATTGCAGGCATTGCATATTCATTTCGAATCTTTATAAATTCTGGATCCTCATTGAATTTATTGAATACCTCAATACTTGGATAGGTCGCAAAATGAATCTCATCGGGCAATGCTATTTCTCCTTTTGCCAACATTTTGGGCGCAATAATACGTTCTATTTTTCCACCATATTTTTCTAATATGGTTCCTCCTTTTTGTTTGTATTCTTCAAAACGTGCTTCTTCTCCTTCTTTAAGATATACCAAAGCTACATTTACTATTTCTTCATTTTTAACTATCATTGGGTCTACTGTTTGTACATTAGTATTCGCTTGTTCTGGCTCTTGTTTGGTAGATATTTTGCATGAAATCATCAAAAAACATGTAAAAGCTACACCCACCAGATTTATCATCGTTTTCATTTGTTGTCTAGATTAAATGCTCCATTTGTAATGTGTCCTTGATCAAGCTTTCCTGAATCGGACCTGTTTTGGTATTCAGCTCATTCGTATTGTAATCTATACCCACTGCTTCTCGTATAGGTCGGGTTCCTTTTTCCATCTGAATCACATTTAAAATAGCATCCGCGATCTCTTCAGAATTTGGAGCATCTTCACTTTTAAAAAACTCTCCAAAATTTTGAAGCATCGCTGCCGGAACGTCGCGCATTTCTCCGTAGCTTTTCAGTACCTCATCATCATCTTCTTTGGGACCACTGTATAGTAGACCTGAAGGATAAGGTCCTGGTTCAATAATCGTTACATCTACATTTAACGGTTTTAACTCATACTTCAATGATTCCGAATAGGCTTCCAAAGCAAACTTACTTGCGCAATACACTCCAAAATATGGGAATACTAATCTCCCGGCTAATGATGAAATATTTATAATCAACCCGTCTGAAGATTCTTTAAGCAAAGGAAGGAAAGCTTTTGAGGTTCGGATTACGCCAAAGAAATTGGTATTAAACTGCTCTTCTACCTGTTGTAAACTATAGGCCTCAGTAATACCTACGTACATTACTCCGGCATTGTTTACCAAAACATCTATCCCTCCATCTTCTTTGGTAATTTTTTCTACTACCGCATTTACGGAGGTATCACTAGTTACATCCAAATCTGCTACCCTAATAGCAATATTTTCACTATTTGCGATAGATGCTAATGCTTCCCTTTTTTCTTTGTTTTTTCCACTTGAGTCACGCATCGTGGCCCAGACTTTGTACCCTTTTCGAGCTAACGCGAGTGCTGTTAAATAACCAAACCCATTACTTGCTCCCGTAATCAATACATTTTTCATTAGTAATTTATTTTTCGATTAATAATGAAACAAAGATCGAAACCGGAGAGAAGGAATCGTTTTACGATTAGTTCAATGATTTGCCCAAATAGGTCAATTTATAAGTAGTAGGAGAAGTTCCATACCGAAGCTTAAAAGTTTTAGAAAAATGAGAAACGCTTGTAAAACCACATTCGTAGGCAATATCGGTAGTTCTTAGATCAGTAGAGATCAGTAGTTCTTTGGATTTTTCTAATTTTTTATCTCTTAAATAGGTTGCCGGTGAAGTATTGTATATCCTTTTGAATTCCCTTTTGAATGTTGACAAACTTTGATTATTCAATATGGCCAGTTCTTCTAAAGTAATATTAGAATAGTGGTGAGCTTGTATAATTTCCCTAAAGGAATAGGTATTGGGTTCAAATAAATTTGAAAGGATGGATTGTATATCGGGTGCATTTTGTGTTTGATTCAACAATAAAACTATTTCCTTCAGTTTTAGAATTAAAATTTCTTCATTAACCAAAGTTGGATTTTCAAAATAAAACAAAATACCTTCGATATACTTTCGGATTAAAATGTCACTTTTAAGTTTGGACATGCCTGTATCCAAGGGTATCTTTTTTGTAAGAAACTCTGGTAGTTTATTTTCGTAGATCTTCAATAAAATTTCTGGATAAAAATGCACCGCCAATGCTTGATAAGTATCAGATTCTCCCGAAGGCAGCATATTACAAGTGTAATTCCCACATTTCATCAACAAGGATTCTTCTGCCTCGATGGTGACACGTTGTGTCTCAGAAATGGAATTATATTCTCCTTGCAAAATATACAGGAAACAAGCCTCATTAGGCATTAAGGTAGGCTTCTTATAAGGAGGTTTCAGAATAATGGTCTCAAAAAGCAATTTACCAAATAAGTCTATGGTTTTATAATCCTGTATCATCCTTCATTTTCTATCAAAAATACATGTTATCCCTGTATTTTTCTTTTAAAATTAGTCCAAGCATTTGTCAATTCGGGTCAAACCAAGTTAAAGTGTCCATTGATCTAGAAATCTAGTACTAAGTCATCTCTTGGTATGTTTTCCTTTTTAATTCAAAAACGAAACAGCTAGTGGCATCAAAATCTCGCTCTTCAACAAATTCGAAACCGAGTCTTTTATAAAAACGATGTGCTTTGGTATTTGTTTTCAAAGGGTCGATTAGTATTCCATCTACATCTGGCACTTCAAAACATCTTTGTATGGCAAGTTTCATCATTTGAGTACCATATCCTTTATTAAGATCCGTTTCTTCTCCTATCCAAATATCGATCGCCCTTTTATTGGGTGCAACCTTTCCCCAATAATGAGTCTCTTCTAGATATGGATCAATAATTTGAATAAAACCTATTGGTCTGCCATCTAATTCGGCAACGAGTTGTTCTCTCCAAACAGGAGTATGCTGTAATTCTGTTTCCCAATTCCAATCCTCATCGGGATCACAATCGATTACATGTTGCTTGGTATCCCAATATTTCAGTAGTTCGAGGTCATGTATTGTAGCGGCACGTAGTGAAATCATAATACAAATAATAGTCGAGTCTTCTTATTTCATTATTGATCAGACCAAATAGCCAACTCATTGCCCGCTGGATCCAAAAAGTGAAATCTACGCCCTCCGGGAAACGAAAAGATCTCTTGCGCAAGTTTTCCTCCGGACTGCAATACGGTTTCTTGTATTTCTTCCAAATTTGCATGATACAATACCACCAAAGCGCCATTAACTATAGGATCATCTGATTTTTCAAAACCACCTTCCAGTCCACTATCTGCAAATGCGGTATAATCTGGTCCATAATCAGTAAACTTCCAACCAAAGGCTTTTATATAAAAGGTTTTTACAGCCTCTAGGTCTTTTGCTTTAAACTCTATGTAATTGATATGATTGTCTTGTTGCTTCATTGTTGAAAGGTATGTTTATAATAAAATATATACTTTGATCTCTTCATCGATTTGGATATGAGTCTTTTTCCTAATCGCCGCTTTTACCGGTAGGATATAGCTCTCATTCTTGGTATCATACCAAATAGCAGTATCCCATTGGATCTCCTTAATAATAGCAGAAGCTTTCATTCTTCCCCAACCTTCTTCCTGCCACTGTAGATGTTCTCTAATTTCTTTTGACATCTCTTTGGGAATAGATACAAAAAACCAACCTCCTGGGGCATCGTGTTTCCATAATTTGGCTGAAAAAGTATATTCAATTTTTGCCATCCGTATTTTGCTATTGAACTATAAAAATATTAAAAAAAGCATAGGCCTTTACCCCTATGCTTTATTACTTATCACCAATATATGGATTACAGATTATTTGATGAATCCAACCATATTTTCTACCATTTCGGTTACAGCACCTTGTAAAAAGGCTCTGAATTGAATCTCGGTCATATTCGGGTTTTTCAGGAATTCATAATTAGACGTCCATACAATCATCGATTTATTTAATCCCATATCTACGACCCGAAAACTATTCTCTACCTTCTTTGCCGGAACTCCTTCTACCACTTGCCAAGTATAGGTTCGGTCACTATCATCAAATTTCATGATTTTTTCTTTAAACTTTCCCTTTCCATCGGGCGCAGTACAGACTCTGGTTCCCCCTACTCCTTTTGGACCTATCCATTCTACTTTACCCACAAAAGAGGATATCTTATCAATATTATCCATTTTTCGTATTTGTTCCCAGACCTTATCCGCAGAAAAATCTACATGAGATACATAACTCAAATCTGATTTGTGATTTTGTGCTTGTACCTGAAACGTTCCTACTACGGTAACTATTATTATTACAACTTGTTTGATCTTTTTTTTCATTTTGTTATGTGTTTATTGTTAATAAAAGAATTGTTCAAGAATGATTTTACCATCTTCGACTTGATAAATAATAAGTTCATCAAGCGTCATTTCATCTCCATTTTTGAGTGTTAAAGAAATCTTATACGGAATAGCAATAAAGTTCTTGCTCGTCACATAATCTCCAATTTCTAAGGACGTTACTTCCTTAATATTTCCCGTCATAACTGTATCCTTTTCTTTGATGGCTTTTACTCCAACTAATTCGGGAAAATGAGGAGATTGTGGTTCGATGTGTTTTACCTTCTCTTGATGAAAAAGGGTGTCATAAATGTCTGCGAATTTTCCTTCTTCCAGCAGTGTTTTTAGTTCTTCGGCTATAGCTTCTGTTGTCATATTATATATTATTTTAACACGGTGTAGTTATAAGTATTTTTAATGTCTTTGAATTTGTTGTTAGAGGCATTTACTACTTCTCCGGTTTCTACATAATGTTTTAATCCCACTAATGTCTCTCCCAATAACTTTTTGAATTTACCCTTGGCTAATCCAGCCATAAAAGCGGGTTTAGTTCTAAACTGAAACTTATAGCCTGCTGTTGCTGTACCATCTCCATTATCTTTTACATAGTAAATGGCCTGAGAATTGTTTTTGTCCAAAGGAAATTTAGCTGCATCTTTAATGATATTGGTCATACGCATATTTTGCGCATCAATGTCAAGAATAGTCTCGTGTGCCCATCTCTTTTTATTTTCACTGAAATAACACTTTCTTTCTGCTCCAACTTCTCCTTTTAAGGAACCACTTTCATAATGAGAAGAATAGATAAAGGGAGAAAAGTTTCCCACTTTACCATAGTCTAATACCATGGTTTCCCAGACTTTTTCTGCTGAAGCGTTTATTACAATTTCGGTATTAAGGGTTTTGAACTTTTTTGTCATCCGTTCTTGTCCCAGGATCGAATGACTTGCTAATCCAAAAGCCAAAACGATCATTACTGTACGCATTACATTTTTCATATGTTTTTAGATTTTTAAAGGTTTATAGTTTGGATACATCAATTCAAGCGGTGTTACAAAACTGCAGCCACCTTCTTTGATAATTTTTGTAATTCTTTTGTTTTATTAGGGCTAGGTTGTCCTGTTTCTACAAAGTGTTTTAAGTCATTTGGAATACTAGCAATCTGTTTGGCTAATTGTATCTTCATCATAGGAGCCATTATGCGTCCAATAAAACCTTTGGTAGTCACTATCAGATGCATATTTACTCTGGTCGTATCACTTCCTATTTCGTTCAACTGCCAATTATTAATCGCGGTATCAACAAAAAATGGAAAACCTTCTATGACTTCGTACTCTAACTCATAGTTCTGTGGATCAAAAGTTCGTATTACCTCTTTGATCTTACCTGATGGTAATTCGCAAGCTCTGTTATTAGAAGGAGCTTCGATGATAGTTGGTGCACCATACCCTTTGGAATGATTGAGTCCTGAAGCCCATTTGTAGGCATCCCCAAATTGATTCCCCAAGATATCCCACACGGTTGCAATCTTCCGGTTAATAATAATTTCTTTCTTAAATTCCATATCGATAAAAATTAAATGAATTAATGATTCATCATTTGGATACGAGAAAGTTATAGGTGTTACAAAATCAAAAAAGGCTACTTCTCGTTGAAGTAGCCTTTGATATACAATCGAAAAAAAGGGGATTACAGACGGAAATAGTCAGTAAGCTTTTCATTATTAATCAACTCATTTACAATGGTATCTTTGTCAAAATCGTCTTTTACGGGATGTTCCTGAAACAGTTTTGTATACGTATCAGAAAAATCATCTAGTGCAGCAGCATGGTTTTCCTCTACAAAGTCTTTTACTTTGGTTTGTGTTTTGATATTAAATACCATCTTTTCTTCGTCCAAGACTCCCATTTGTTTTAAGGTCTTTGCCTTTTTGGGACAACGACAAGGATTGTTTGTATTGACCAAACCACATTTGTTATTCATATAATTAAAAAGATCTTTACGAGCTCGGTGTAGTTTGATTCTAAAATTTTGAGTACTGATATTGAATATTTCTGCACCCAAATTATGGTCAATACCAAAACTTGCGCCCAAAATAAAAATAAGACGCTGCTCCCTATTCAAACACATAATCATCCCACTCATACATTGAATTTGCATTTCTTTAGAAAGTTCTTGATAGGCAATATCTTCCTCGACAGTCAATTCGGCATTGGGCACCTGATCCAGGCGTTCGGCATAATCAGTAAAGTCCGAAAATTTCTCTTCTCCTTTTCTTCGTTTGGCCTGTAAAAATTCATTAACCACAATTCGATACAACCAGGTACGAAATTTACTTTTGAAACCGAACTGAGCTAATTTGGTTATGACTTTTATTAACACCTCTTGTGTAAGATCCTGAGCATCGTTAGGATCATGACATAATTTCCAGGCTAGGTTGTAAATAAAAGGTTGGTGATATCCGATAAGATCGTTGAGCGCTTTTCGATCGCCTTGGATAGCTTGTTTTACTAATTCTTGTTGTTCACTATCAGAATACGTTTTGCTAAATGGAAAATTCATAATTACAAGGTTTTATTATTCTGATACAGAATTCGTGTTAGTGTTACAAATTTATGCATCTATATGCTATCCCTGCCTAGTCATTTAACTCCAACTGAAATGATTTCAGTTCTTTACTTTGATATCACCATTAGTTCTAATATACAATATACTATCGTCACTAGTTTCGTTGACTACTCTATGAATTGCCTCATCTGTAGCTGTGAAATAGCTACCAGGATCTAAGATTTTTACATCTCGATTTTGAGGCAAAGTGTAATGCAGTTCTCCTTGTACAAGAATCGCATGAAAAATTTCTCCATCACTAACAATTTCGCCGGTAAATTGTTTCGGTAGTTTTACAAAAAACCCTTGTAGACCATCATTATTATTACTTTTCCACAAAAAACTTATTTGGGCATTACTTTCTACACTAATCCAATTGGTAGCTTCGCTAGTTACCCAAACTACGTTTGAGGTATCTATATTAACAGGACGTTCTCCATTATCAAAAGCTTGATCAATGGGTTTTACCAAATATGGCCCGCTATCGATTTCTACATAGGCTATGTTTTCTTTTCCTTTTGCAGAAGTAATATGAGATTCTCCTGCCGGTTGTGTCCAAAAAGAACCTTTTGGCATCCACATAGCTGCAGCATTCGGATCATCATTATGAATTAAACCCTCGATTACAACAGCCCGATAGGTAACATTATGAATGTGCGGAGGTGAAGAAAAACCGTCTACAAATTTTGCCAAAAATCCAGTAGCCACGGTATCTTTTCTATCGCCCCAAACCGTTCCTGCTAGTGGGCTTTTATCTCCTCTAGCCGGATTTAATTTTTCCCATTCGATTTCAGAGCTTAATACTACCTTATTTGTAAATATTACTTTTTTAGGATTGGAAACCTTTTGCACAGTTTTTTTTTCTTCGGTACAAGAAATTGCTATACTAACTGCAATAACTACGTATAAGATCTTCTTCATTGTATCCTAAATTTTATTGTTTAATGGATTTATCCAACACGAATGGGATTCCAGATACGTGTTATAACTTTACTTTTTTGATGAAATAAGGAGGTTTTCCTAAGTCTTCGGCCCCGGTAAATGCAGGTGCTTTATGCAATTGATTTACTACCACGTATAACCATCCGTCATTACCCACTGCTACATTGTCTGGCCAATCGATAGACTTATCTCTTATCACGGGTTGTAATTCTCCTGATGCATTCAATACATCTAAACCATACTCCTGAAGGTTGGTAAAGTAATGATTCCCATTTCTATCTGTAGCAACACCGTCTGAAATTGGCTTTGCTCCTGCTACCTGTATCGCCTTAGCTATCTCGCTGTCTTCCTTTCCTTCTCTAAATACACTTGCTGGAACACTATACCATTTGGTCCCATTCATTGCTCCAAAGAACAAGGTATTTCTATCGTAACTTAAGGTAATCGGATTTACCGCTACTCTCGCCGGAGCACCTCCAAAATGGATCACTTTACCTTCGATGACCATATCGATATCCTCGGCTTCAACCACCTTGTCTACGAATCTTCGTACCGTTTTGTTGTTGATATCCACTGCCAAAATCCCTGGATTAGCAATATCGGCAAGATAGACCCAACCGTTTTTCTCATCTACCGCCAAGTCTTGAATAAAACTCCCTTTGGGAGCTACATCCTGTGGAAACTCGAATCGAAACACCTCTTTTTTGGTACCAATATCAAAACCAAACAAACGCGTTTTTCCTAGATTTTGTCCCATATCAATAATCCAAAGCACATTGTTTTTGGCAACACGTATTCCTAATGGAGTATCGAGTTTATCATCACTAGCAGTTGCACCATTCTTTTGGTAATCTGCGTTTGGGAAAGGTTCTATATTACCATTTTTCACCTCTACCAACTGAAAGTTAGAAGCATCCAAAGGATGCATTGTAGCAAACACGCGCCCGTCTTTGGATACCGCAACATTGCCCGGACGGGTATCAAACTCAGCAACATTTTGCAATACCTTTTCTTCTTCTTTCTCCTCAGTAACTTCAGTAGCATTGGTATTTTCCTCTTTCTTTTCAGGAGATTTACACATAGTACAAACACTTAAAATTCCAGCAAAGGCAAATATTATAGTTATTTTTTTCATAGTAAGCAGTTTTAATGATTTGTTGACTTTTTATAGAATTTGATTCTTAGCTTGACAAACAGATCTTACTAACCTATTCTTATCCTATAAACCTATGTATGCAAAAGTACATAGGGCTTGCTTACCATACAATACCGGTCAAAAAGGATAGTCTTGGTTTTTAGGTTAAACCTTCGTTAAAATTCACTTCACAATCAGCAACGGCAACTTCTCTATTTCCATTAATCCCATATCAGAGGTCTCTCTATCCCAATAGTTCTGAGATAATCCAACATCTGCCCAGTATGCACCGCTTCATGATACGCAATACGGTTTAAGTAATCTCCCAAGGTTTTGCTTTGTCCCACTTCAGTTCTTTCTATCCGAATGCTATTGAGACTCGACGGATCTATATCTTGTATCATCTTTAAAAAGGATGTTCGATACGGTTTGCAAAACTCAAGTTCGTATTGGAGGTCTGAGTAGGGTAACTCCCGCCATGGAGATGGATAATCGCCAAGGTTTCCTCTATTTTTAATAATGGTATGAAAGAGATGTTCTGCCTCCAAAACATGTCTGACCATTTCGATACATGTAAATGCTTTTTGGTCTGGTTTCCAATTGAGATATTCGTCGGGGATACCTTCCCAGAGTTTGATACTTCGTCTTCTGATTTCAGAAAAATTTAATAGGATGACTTCGATAGGGTTCATTTCATGTTATTTAGTTGACTATTTATGTTTCTTGTCTTCCTCAGAAAAACATTGAGGATGATGTGTCACTTTAAAATTCATAGAATTTGCGATAAAACAATATGCATTGGCTTTTTCATGTATTTCTATTGCCTTTTCTATCATTGTATCTTCTGCAACAGTTACTACGGGATGTAAACGTACTTCAGAAAAATATCCACTTCCATCCTGCTTTTCGATCATTATACCTTTTGCCTGATCTTTGTAACTGGTCACTACGACTTTTGCCGTGGCGCATAAATGCAAATACCAAAGCATATGACAGGAGGATAAGGACGCCAGTAATAACTCTTCTGGATTATGTTTGGTAGGATCTCCTCTAAATGAAGGATCCGAAGATCCCAAAATTTCCGGTTTGTTGATAACCGTAATGCTATGGCTACGCTCAAAAGCGCTATACGCTGCGGTACCTTTTCCTGTATTGCCTGTCCAGGTTATGGTAGCCTGGTATTGATGTTCTTTTTTCATATTATTTGTTAATTGCTCCACCATTTTTTCATCCAATTATCGGATATTACTTTTGCTTTATCATAATCATCTACGACTACGATCAACTGATTGTCATGATCACTGTATTGGGTGATAATATTGACATTGGCCTCGGCTAATGCTCTGCAAAACATTCCTAATTGCCCTGGTACGTCCTGTCTAAGTTTTTGAATCAACACCTCATTAATTTGGGTAACCTTTATCCCTTCTTGCTCTAACACAATTTTGGCTTTATTGGCTTCAGCCACCAAAAAATGAGCAATAGCATGAGTACCATTCTCAAAAACGCCTCCGCCCTCAAGGCTAATGTTGTTCTTTCCTAAAGTTTCGCCCATTAAAGCCAATTGGCCGGGCTTGTTTTCGAATATAATTTCTATGTCTTTCATTTTATATGGTTTTAATTTATGACGAAGTAAATTCAATTATTACATTTACATTTCATTTGAGAATGAACTATGGAAGAAACTAATTTTGTCTCGGTGACCTCTTTGCTTTGTGAGCCTTCCAGAGCAAAAATTCTATGGAATTTATTGGATGGAAGAGCCTACACCGCGGGAGAATTAGCACTTGCTGCCGATTTATCAACTACTTCGGTGAGTAACCACTTATCAAAACTACTCAAAGGCAACCTACTAAAAGTAGATGTACAGGGTAGACATCGATACTACTCTTTTGCTTCTAGTGAAGTCGCCTATGCCGTAGAATCTATGGCCTATTTGGCGAATAAAAAATTACCAGATACAGAAAATCAGCGTAACCAAAAAATCGGAGTCAAATATTGCAGAACCTGCTATGATCATATGGCGGGGTACCTAGGCGTAACCATAACCGAAGCCATGGAAAAGAAGGGATACCTTCAAAAAAGTGAGAACCATTATCTAGTTACCCAAAAAGGATGGATATGGTTTTCTCAACTTGGTATTTCTCAAGATGATTTTTCAAAAAGCCGTCGCCCCCTAACCCGTCAGTGTCTGGACTGGTCCGAACGTCGCCCTCATCTGGCAGGGCACCTGGGTGCTGTACTATTGAACAAAATGTTGGAACAACACTGGTTTAAAAAAGTAGAATTCTCCAGAGAGCTTGTAGTTACTTCCAAAGGAAATCAATCTTTATACGATCATTTGGGAATCAAACTTTAACCCCTCTCGATCTCACTTAGACTATTTTACTTTAGCAAATGCCATTTTTACTGCCAGTCCTGTGAGTACCGATGCCATAAACCATTTCTGAACTCGTAACCAAATTGGTTTTTTTGAAAACCAGCTAGCCATTTTGGCAGCAGATAACACGATCAAAAGGTTAACAATAAAACTGATGATCACCTGTACTACTCCCAACTGAAAACTCTGACTTAAAATCGAACCATATTCTGGTTTGACGAACTGCGGAAAAAAAGAAAGGTAAAAAACCGCCATTTTGGGATTCAAAACATTCGTCATTAACCCAATATTAAACAACTTGAAGGGTTTGTCTTTTTTAAGGTTTTGATCCGCATTAAAAATCTTGTTTTTTGATCTTACCGAATTATATGCCAGATAAAGCAGATATCCTACCCCAAGAAACTTTACGACAACAAATGCATAGGGTACTGCAAAAAATATGGCTGTAAGTCCAAATGAGACCATAAGAATATGAAATAAAAACCCACACATTACTCCAAATAGAGAGATGATCCCCGCATTTTTTCCTTGAGATAGAGAACGAGAGATTAAATAAATCATATTTGGTCCTGGTGACAGTACCATAAGTAAAGCTGCTAACGCAAATACTAGTATATCAGTTATGGGTATCATAGTTTATATATTATCATTTATATTAAAGTCATCATCCTATTTCGGATTTCGGCATTCATAGCATTTCCTTAAGCATTGTTCTTTCTTTGTAAAAATACGATAATCCAGTATTTCTTGTTGTTATAAATCAGAGTATCTATGGTTAAAGAACAACTGATTTCACGGAATTAAAAATAAACTCAAATAATAAGCGATAAGTTATAATAATACCTTATCTATGCATATGCGTTTGTGATTCATCAATCGCAGTACTACAAAATCTTTAAGAGGATAATATAGCTTGTTTTAATTGATGCTTAAATAAGATCGAAAAAATCGAGATCATTACGAACTTTTAGGTGATAACTATTAAAACTAAAATTATGCTAATAATCCAGGTTAAAAAAGGAGAAAGTATTGACAGGGCTCTTAAACGATATAAGAGAAAATGCAAAAACGTTAAGCTTGTAAAAGAAATAAGGTCACGCCAAGAATACGTAAAAAAGTCTGTTAAAATGCGTGAACAAATGAAAAAAGCGCAACATAGGGCAAAGTATCTTCGAGAGCATAGTGACGAATTCTAGCTAAGATCATAAAACACAAGCACTTCATTTACTGTATATTAATTTAATGTTATCAAAATAATTTTTCATTTGATCATGGTTATTTTGGGAATAAATATGCTATTTTTGCAGCGTTCAAATAGAACTGCTTTTTGATTTTAAGGTATTATTTAGTAATTAGTTTTTTGAGTTTATTCTCTTCTTGCCTTTTTTATTTCATTATTACTTTATTTTTTTAAGTGTTTAGGATGACGTTATAACTATTATAATTAGCTCTAAATTTTATTAAGAAGAACTGTTTGAACACTATAACATTTAATAATTTAAAATTTAGTAAGATGCAAGAAGGCACAGTAAAATTTTTTAACGACTCAAAAGGATTTGGGTTCATTTCATCAGAATCAGGACAAGATATTTTTGTACATGTAACTGGTTTGATAGATGAAATAAGAGAGAACGACAAAGTTGAATTCGAAACCGAACAAGGAAAAAAAGGATTAAACGCTGTTAATGTTAAAGTGATTTCATAATTCAAATTATCTAATCATTTTAAAAAGTGAAAAATAGTACAAAGATTGTCTTCCAAAGACAATCTTTGTTGTTTATATGACTGTCTGTATTTTATAATATTAAGAAATATAGTAATTCATATTTTTTATTCTCTTATTGGCAACATATCCGAAGTATCTACCGGGAAACTATCGTATTTATTATATAATTTCAAATACTTTTTGGGGTCTATAGGAACTTCGTTTAAGGTTTCGTATAACCCTCTAAAAAATCCTTCTCGTTTTTGTGATGGGTTAAAAACCAGACTCAGTTTCACGGTCTCATCAGTATCATTTTTAAATCCATGTGGTGTAAACCTGGGAATGTAAGCCACTGTACCTGGATGTACCTGCATTTCTTTATCTCCCACTTGCATCGTTAACACTCCTTCGTTTATGATAAAAGTTTCGTCCATAAATCGATGATAGTGCAGCTTTGCACCAATAGCCATTGGGGGTAAGGTGATTTCATAAATTCCTAATTGATCATTAGACATTTCGCTAGTCACTTTGAAGGTTATCGAAATGGTTTCGAGTTCAAGTTTTTCTCCTTGTTCTGGAGCTACAATCACTGCTTCATTTTCCAGTTGATCATTAAAATAATCTGTCTTTTTCATTTATCTTGTTTTTAGTATTTCTAGTATTTGTTCTTTTTGACGGTTTAGATTTTCTTGAAGAATGTTTGGATGCGCCGTCCCTTCTAGCGAGAAAATGGCCCTTTGCTTTATCCCCATAAAACCGAAAATGGTGGTTAAATATGGCTCTTGAAAATCCAAAGCTTCCATAACCGTGTTTTTGTAAACCTCCCCTTTGGCAGTAATGATGAAAACTTCTTTTTTTTTCAGTAATCCCTTATAATTCCCATCATTATCAACCATAAAAGTATGTCCAGACCTAACCACATGATCCATATATGATTTTAAAGCTGAAGGTACATTCAAGTTATACAGTGGACTGCTTACCAAAATTTGATCTGCTGATTTGAGTTCTTGTATCAAAGCATCAGACAAGGCAATCGCCTCCCTGTTTTGTTGAGTATAGTTTTCTTCAGGAATATGAAAAGCCTGTACCGTTTCATTTTGTAAATGCGGAATATTGATTCGGGTTAGATCCCTATGTATTACTCTTCCTCCTGGGTTTGCTTTTCCCCAATGGGTTTCAAAAAAATCGCCTAAATTCCTGGAGTGAGAACCATCGGTTCTGAGGCTTGCGTCTATTCTTAATAATGTTTTCATCTATTGATTTTTTACATTCAATAGAATGACAATACTGCCCTTTAAAACGTGACTGATTTATAACAAAAAAGACCGTAATTTCTTTGGATCAACTATAGAATAGATACTTTTGATTTTGGTCCCTTCTAACTCAAAAACCTGGCAGTTGTATAGGGTACCGTTTTGAAAAAACAAAATAGCCGGTTGGTGGTTTACAAACTTCATTTCGATTGTTAACCCTGCCAAAAACGCTTTGTATACGTAAATCAATAGTTTAGAAGCACTTGTTATTCCTGTAGTTAATGCTCTTACCACTTTGATATCTTTTCCTCCATCTGCTGCCACCACGATATCATTAGACAATAGGTTTTCTAAGGCAATAAGATCCCCACTTTGTATGACTTTGACGTAATTTTCTAAAGGATACGTATCGTACACCGTATTTCTATTTTCATTGATCTGGGTATTCCGGACTTTTTCCTTTGCCCTGCTCAGTAATTTTCGAGAATTTTCTATTGAAAAACTGAGCACCTCTGCTATTTCTTTGTGAGAATAATCGAATGCTTCTTTTAGAATGAAAACTGCGCGTTCTTTTACCGTTAACTTTTCAAGAAGCACCAACATCGAATAGGATAATATTTCCTCTTTATGAATACTATCATCCGTATTTTCGGTAGAAAAAGGTTCTGGTAACCAGACTTCATTCATCCGGGTAATTTTACTTCTCCTCTTTTTTAGATTGATGGCATGATTAATTACAGATCTGACTAAGTATCCAATCTCATTTTCTACAGATGATTTATCTATGGATAGATACTTTATCAAAATATCCTGAATAGTGTCTTTTGCATCTTCGGTAGAACCTAAGATGTTATAGGCGTAAGGAAATAAGATGTCGTGATAGTTTTTCAAAACAAGCAGCTATATTTTATAATAAGACAATTCAAATTATAAAAATGTGACATCATTGTGAAAAATAATATCAAAAACAGCGGACACGTTGATTATTCGTGCATTTTTAAACCTCAAAATCTAATACATTACTTCTCGTTTTTGGATAAAGATCTTACTATATCAATCATTGTAGCACTAAACTTTTTAGGTTCATCACTTGGGATCTCATGTGTAGAATTATAAAACCAAACAATTTCTTTTTGATCAGCTTCGATATCTTGGATCAGCTTTTCTGCTACCTCATAATTTGACACCAAGTCCTTTTTACTTAAGAAAAAATAAATCGGACAATCTATTTTTTGAACAATCTGCGAATAATCCGTCCTGGAAGCCTCCAAAAAAATCGACATCCATTTTGCAGACCATTCTTTGAACAAAGCTTTGGGATAGTACCTTTTTGAGGATTTGGCATTAGAGAAATAGGCAGTCCATTTTCTTTGAACATACAATGCCTCCCAAGAGGAAAATGGAATAGTGACATCGGCAAGCTCTTCTATAGCTTGCGTATTATTGGTTTGTTTCGCTTTTTCTTTAATAAGTTGTAAAGTTTGTGCTTCGGAAGCATCTCCATGGATCATAGCACTTACCGATATATAGGCATGTAATAGTTCTGGATATTGATGCGCAAATTGAAGTCCGAGGACACCTCCCCACGAAAACCCAACTAAATACAGTTTTTCTTTGTTAAACTTTTGCAATACATAATCCACTACTTCTTTGGTATCTTGATGCATCAAGTCTATGGAGATAGGATCATCTTCGGATCCCCATGCTGCCGTAAAACCACTACCTCGCTGGTCCCATTGTACTACAATAAAATCTTTTTTTAGGTCTTTTATAAACTTCTTGCTATACACCTTGGACGAAAACCCTGGGCCACCATGCAGAAATAAAAGCACTGGTTTTGTTGCATCTTCTCCTTTGGCACCTATCCATTGTTTAATCCCTCCTATTTTTACACCTTCATGAGTTTTTACAGATTGTGCAGAGGCCAAAATATTGAAAAAAAATGCTAGTATCAGTATAATAGTGGTAGTTGTTTTCATGCTAAAAATTTACTGCATTGGATCAAAAACAATACCAACTTTGTGCATCACCACTTCGCCATAACATCTAGAATTGCTCTTGTGCCAATTCCATATTGACAACAGCACCCGTTGTATTACCCGCTGCTACCGCATTAGCTACAGAACGCATCCTAGTAGTATTATCCCCACACGCAAATACGCCTTCTACGGTTGTTTTTTGCATCATATCTACTTCCAGATAGCCTTGCTCGTTTAATGTACAACCCAAAGAAGCTGGAATATCCGAATGCTGAACAAAAGGAACGGAAGCATATACAGCTTCAAAACTTGTTGTACTGTGATCCGCAAAAATTACGTTTTTCACATACCCGTTTTCGTGTTCTATTTCCAAAACCTCTTTTTCTATGACCTCAATATTGTTGCGCTTGAGTTTTGAGAGCTCTTCTTTATCAAAATCTGCTTTTCCAGAAGTGATAATAGTTAGATCATCGGTTAGATTAGCAACCAAAGTTGCTAAATGCATCCCTTTTTCACCATTAGCCATAATTGCTGTTTTTTTATGATGTACTTCGTAACCATGACAATATGGGCAGTGAATTACAGAAATCCCCCAACATTCTGATATGCCTTTTATGGCCGGCATCAAATCCTTTACTCCAGTAGCAAAAATCAATTTTTGAGCAATAAACTTCTCTCCTTTTTCTGTAAAGACATGAAATCCTTGATTAGACTTCTTACCTTCGATTGCCAGGTCCTCAACAAATTTTATAGTTTTATACTGCAATACTTGTGCTTTGGCTTTTTCTGCAATTACACTCGGTTGTACTCCGTCTTGGGTAATAAAATTATGAGAATGTGGTGTTTGCCGATTGCAGGGTAAACCACTATCGATTATTAATACCTCACGTAAAGAACGGCCTAATGCCATTGCTGCAGATAAACCTGCATAACTCCCTCCTATGATGATGACTTCAAAATTATTCTCTGTATTCATTTTCTTACCATTTAAAAAATTAGCTATAGAAAGGGTTCACGCAACCCAAACCTCTTGCCAACTCGTTTTTCATCTATTTTATTTTTTATTGCGACTTAGTCGCAATAACATTCGTACAAATATAAACCTATTTCATATTATTGCAATGAAGTCGCAATAAAATATTTACATTTGTCATATGAAATAAGCCATAACCATTATGTTGATCTTCAACAGAACTGATTATATGGCGATTCCATCTGACCAGTGAAAACAACAAATAAAAACAGATGAAACGAAGAAATACTCCTACAAAAGAGGCCGTGCTTTCTGTTCTGGAATCAACAGCCAAAGCAATGAGTCAAGATGCTATTGAGAAGAAAATTGGTATCGATATCAATAGAGCTACCATCTATAGAGTATTAAATCGTTTTTGTGATGATGGCGTATTACATAGAATTGTTGCTGATGATGGGAAACAGTATTTTGCTTTATGTATGAAATGCGATGATCATCAACAATTAAAGGATCATTTCCATTTTCGGTGTAAAATATGTGAAACCATTGAGTGTTTACCGATTCCTGTGCACTTTTCTTTGGCCAAAGAATATGAAGTAGAGAATGTGAATTGCGTAATTACAGGAGTTTGTAAGGATTGTGGTCAAGGTAAAGAAATATGAATTAGAGTAACCTGAAAATTCAGAAGTTACAAATTATAACTCGTTTTTATTCGTAAAAAGTGTAAACCCAAAAGGTTTACACTTTTTTACTTTTCTTATGTACTCACATTCGTGTAGAATTGTCTACTCTAACTTCGAATGGTAGTTCGAAGTGATCACGGCAATGGGAAGTCCTACCAATACCATATGCCAAACAACACCTATAATTGCTAACCCTATATCAAAAGGTGCTTTAGGAATATTAGAATTTGGTAAAACCAAAAGATTCATAAATAACCAAATTGCAAAACCATACAGCAATCCCATTATTCTTTTATTCTTTCGTAAGATGCCTATTCTAGGATATGCTATAAAGTAAATAACAGCAACAACATAGGCTATCAAAAAATGAAAAAGCATCCCGGCAATTACCATTCCCACACCTCCATCTATAGCTTCTGGACCATATACTCCTGCAGCAATAAACTGCAAAACTTGTAAAGGATTCAATCCAAAATAAATATAATATACAATCACTCCTGCAATAGCATCCAATATACCAGCTACCAACCCAGACCAAAGTATAATCTTCGTTGGATTTGATGATTGTGTGTCATCAAATGTTCCTGACGTAATAGTTTTATTCTCATTCATAGTTTTCTTTTTTTAGATTTTAGGTACTTCCGGAAAATCAATTGGTATCTGGGTAATATTGTGGAGATAGTTGGTCATTGTTTTCTCTCCAATTTGCAAAATCACATCCACTAGGTGTCCTTGATTGTACCCTGATTCATAAAACAATTCCAAGTACCTAGAATTTACCTTCCCCCTTGTATCCACAATGTTTTGACTAAGCTTTACAATACTATTCAGTTTTTCGTCAAAAGAAGCCTGCCCACTTCTGATTTCAAGAGCTTGTTCCTCTGTATATCCATTCATCTTTCCTATAGCAGTATGAGCCGCTCTACAATAATCACATTCGTTTACTTCGCTTACCACCAAATTAATAGCTTCCTTTTCTTTATTACTCAAAGAAGAGTTTGCATTCTGAAAAGATATATATCGATTCAATCCATTATCAGATAACCCCAGGGTTGCGAAAAGATTTGGCATAAAACCAATGGATTTTACAATAGTATCAAACACGGGTAAATTGTGCTCAGACATTTGTTCCCGTAGTGGGACTTCGAATTTAATTTTTGAATTTGTTTCCATTCTTTTTGTATTTATTTAATTCAATACAAAGATGAAAACTCAACAAATGCTGTACATTCAGCTATATGAAGAAAAATGGTTCGTCTAGTTGAACATTTTATAGTTCAGAAGTTAATTGATTTCTAATTTCACTTAAATATTGTTTAGAGATCCCGAGATAGGAAGCAATCATGTATTGAGGTATTCTCTGCTCGAATTCTCGATATTCTTCTCTAAACAAAAGATACCTTTCTTTGGCAGAAAAACTTAAATTATTAATGATTCTCTTTTCCAGAGTAATAGAAACATTCTGAAAAAGCAGGCGAAAAAAACGTTCGAATTGAGGAATCTCTTGAGTCAATTTTTCAAAACTTTCTAAAGAAATTCGAACAACCACTGTATTCTCCAGACATTGTATATTGGTATTCGAGATATCTTGATGAATAAAACTAGGTAAATCTGTAGCCCACCATTTTTCGATTGCAAACCTAAAGATATGTTCATTACCCTTATCATCCAGATGAAAAGTCTTGGTAGCACCAGAAACAACAAAGTTTAAAAAATGACAAGGATCCCCTTGTTGTAATATGTACTGACCCTTCAAATATTTTCTTTCTTTTACCTCAGCAAACAGCAAAGATTCCTGACTATCAGAAAGAGTAATAACGTTTTTAATATACTCTCTAAAAACGGAAATATTCATTTTTGAATGAGTTAAATTGGTAACATTCTTTTCATTAACCAAATATATAATAGAAGGACAAATACAGCACAATGGATAAGACATTACTTATACAATATTCGAATGATTTACGTTCTTCAAAGGCTTTTTAATTTCAATTGAAATGAAAACTTTTATAGTCCCAAAATCCTTCCTCCTGCTATATTCTAGATAAAAGAGGGCGGGTTACTGAAGCTAACCGATAATAATTAACTAAAAAGGTGAGACTCCATACTTTCATCCGATATCAAATCTTTGATATTTGGTATATAAATTATCAGAAAAACCTTAAATAAACCTTACTACCTATATGAAAGTAACAAAATTGAAAGGAATTCACTCATTAAATTACTTCCCTCTTTGCGGATCATTTCTAAACCATTACTTTGTTCATCACAAGATTTTCATAAGTATTAAATTCCATTGGAAAATCTACATTACCGATAGCAACATAGCCTTGTCTTTTGTAAAAAGTAATCGCTCTAGCATTATGAATATATACCTCTAGATTGCATTCTTTGTATCCATTTATTTGTATTTCCTTTTCGACTTCTTGAAGCAAACCAAACCCCATACCTTTGCCATAAAACCGTTCTAATACATATAATTTACTTAATTCTGGAACTTGTATTTTTCGAATTGGACAGGTGCTGTGATACATTATTTCGGCAACTCCAACCGGATTCCCGTTTTGATAAGCCACAATCAATTGGTTTGGGTTTTCTTTGATAACTTGCTCAATATAGTCGGTAGAAAATCTTTTGGTAATAAAATTGGCAAACTCAAATGTGATCCCATCTACTGCATAAGTTTGAATATATACGGTTTTTAACAATACCGATATTCGTAAAGCATCTTTGTATTTGGCTTTACCATAAGTTATTTCATTCATAATATTGATTTCCTATTGTTCTTTAATGTATCTGTTTGCTCTAAAGATGCAAGATATTCTTACCCGTTGCTTTTTACGTTGTAAAATTCCACTTTGTTGTACAAGTGTAACAATCCAAAAAAAATGTACTCTTTACTAACGTATAGTAACACTATACGTTACGAGTAACACAAACTAATATTTACTTCTACAAAACACTAGCCGTCATGAAATTTATTAAAACCATCCTTTGTCTTTGTATTTTATTTATGAGTTGCCTGGCATTTGGGCAAGATAAAAACCAATCAGAAATTGAACATACCATCGATTCCAAAATTTTTGAAAAGAAACGTAGTGTAAAAGTATTTCTACCCAATCGGTATCATCGGGATTCTATTTCAAAATATGCAGTGACGTACGTACTGGATGCACAACATCAGATATTTTGGGATGCCGCTAAAGGAAACATCGGATACATGGTAGACAACTATTCGGTAATGCCTATGATTGTTGTAGGCGTGGTTTCGGATCAACGCGGACCAGAATTTAATCCAAAATCTTCCAAATTGCAGGAACATTTGGCCAAAGAGGTGTTCCCGTTAATAGAAAAAGAGTACCGAACAGACTCTTTTAGGGCTATCGTAGGACACTCATGGGGTGGCGCATTTGTAGGTAATACCATATTTAGTGACAAACGTGATATGT
Organism: Aquimarina sp. AWH4_224; assembly: GCF_056160245.1. Classification (NCBI taxonomy): domain Bacteria; kingdom Pseudomonadati; phylum Bacteroidota; class Flavobacteriia; order Flavobacteriales; family Flavobacteriaceae; genus Aquimarina; species Aquimarina sp. AWH4_224. The sequence goes on from NZ_JBSWWU010000008.1 coordinate 144,675, forward strand.
TTGATGCCTATGTTGGTATCAGTCCTTCTTTTGGAGATAAGGATAATGTCATTGTAAAACATGCCGATTCTTTATTAAAAACCAAAACTACCTTTGGTAAATACTTGTATTTTAGCCATGGAGATGTAGGCCGTAGAGAAAAAGAATTCAAAGGGTATGTGAATAGTATTGATTCTTTGTTAATCAAATATCCAAATACAACAATCGCCTGGCAACCTCGATCCATCAAAGGTGTAGGGCATTGGCAAATTGTTGGACCTTCGATTTGCGATGGTTTGATTAGTATGAGTCGCAATTATTTTGCGGATCAAAAGGTAATGGAAGATCTGGCTAAAAAACCTAATAGTGATTTAGCTAAAGAAGTCACTCTTTTCAACAAAAACCAAAAAGCAACTTTTGGATATATACATGAAGCAAGTGCTGGGTATTTGAATTTTGTCGCCAACGATTTTAAAGCTCTGAAAGATTATGAAACTGCTTTAGCTATTTACACTATGGCTATTGCCAAAAAGCCTAACCATGTACAAATACATGCCAATGTGAGTGACTTGTATGATAAAATGGGTAAAAAGGAACAGGCAAAAACCATGTTTTTAAAAACCAAAAAACTATTAGACGAACAGAAATCTGATTTTAGTGAGAACTATTATAAAAACACTTCTGAATGGATTGACGAAATGTTAGCTGGCTATGACTAAAAAAGGAACTCTCCTTCCTTTTTTAGTCTGACTCTCCTAGTAACCTATGTTAGAGGTTTGTTTTTTAATAAAACCAATGCGGATAGTGTCCCTAATAGTAATTCGATAGCCAATGCTATTAGCAAAGATTGGTTTGGTGTGCCATCAAGCGTCCAACTTACCAACCTTCCCAATGCGTACCCAAGATATACCATAGTAGAAACGGTTAACGATAGCCTTATCATTTTTTTCTGAAATATTCCTAAAAACATTAGAAATCCAGCAATTACTAGTACCCCACCCGGAGATCGTAATTCACTTAACAAACTGGCACTTGGCGATTCAAAAACAATCTGAGACGCAGCATGAAAATCTAAAGGAGTAAATGTCAAAGCTTCTCCAATCCATAAAGCTACCAAACTTGCTATAGCTAATAATACCTTGATTAAATGTATAACTTTCATGACTTATTATTTTAATACAAATATGAGTCAAAAAAGCAGCGTCAACTTGTTTGAAAAGCGTTTTGATTTGTTCGAAAAGGGATAGCACAGAAGAGTTTAAATAGGATACATTTATCTAGGAATCTCGTACTTTCGAAAAAACTCCTGTTGCACCATTTTTATCAAGTGTATATGTCACTTTTTTTCTATTTTTAGATACTACGGGTTTGATTATAATCTTTTTGGGGACTCTATTTCGGGGTATGAAACCTGACATTCTATCATCAGGCGCCAAAGAACTATATCTACTTTTTATGTAAGGTCTAGCACCATCAGTTGGATGAAATTCCTCTTCGAGGTACTCCATTTCATCTTGATACAATTCTCGTACTGTCCCATCATCATTAATATAAACAAATTTAAATCCATTTTCTTCAGGACGCAATGGTATAAAATGTCTTAAGTAAATAATTCCAATCAATAAAAAAATGATTCCTAGAAAGATTCCGATTATTATAAAAAGTACGCTCATTTTCGATATTGATTCTTAAAAAAATACGCTAAAAACATCAACTAAATCACACATATGTTTCATAACTCCAATATACAACCCAAACTAAAATTTTATCGAAAAATGCCATTCTAATTTTTAAATCTAAAAAATAATTAGTATTATTATGATATCAAAACAATATCAAAATGAAAAAAGAAACAGAATTTAAAGCGACCAATGGATATATAATGCTATTTATACTAGTCGTAACCATTACAGGTATGATGACAGGTTTGATCATTTTCGACAATCCTCTTTTCTTACTGCTTGGATTACTCATTATTCTGATTGTTAAAGGCTTCTTTATTGTTAATCCTAATAGTTCTAAAGTACTCGTATTATTTGGTGCTTATAAAGGAACAGTCCGAGACAATGGTTTCTTTTGGGCCAATCCGTTTTTTTCTAGACAAAAAATTTCGTTACGTGCTAGAAATTTTGATAGTGAACGTGTAAAGGTCAATGACAAAATTGGTAATCCCATTATGATTAATGTGATTCTGGTTTGGCAAGTTTCTGACACCTACAAATCAGCTTTTGATGTAGACAACTATGAAGAATTTGTAAAGGTACAGACCGATGCCGCAGTACGTAAACTTGCCGGATCGTATCCTTATGACAATTTTGATGATGAACAGGCAGAGTTTACCCTACGTTCTGGTATGGACGAGGTAAACGAAGCCTTGGAAAATGAAATTACCGAACGTCTCGCTATTGCAGGAATCAAAGTAATGGAAGCCCGAATTGGATACCTAGCCTATGCTCCGGAAATTGCAAGCTCGATGTTAAAACGTCAACAAGCGGTTGCCATTGTAGCCGCCAGAAAGAAAATTGTAGAAGGTGCTGTAGGTATGGTTGAAGATGCTTTGCATAAATTATCTACCGACGATATCATTGATTTTGATGATGATAAAAAAGCATCTATGGTTAGCAATTTAATGGTAGTTTTGTGTGGTGATAAAGAGGCGGTTCCTGTAGTGAATACCGGAACTCTAAATTCTTAATTGTGAGTAAAAGAAAATCATTTGTACTTCGTATTGACCCAGAGCTATTTAAACAAATCGAAAAATGGGCTGATGATGAGTTTCGTAGTGTTAATGGCCAAATCGAATGGATGATCCATAAAAGCTTAAAAGAAGCAAAACGGTTACCAAAAAAGGGGCGAGATAAAGATGATGATGCTTAGATCGAAAAATTATCAATATAGATAACTCTTATTATTTTTGCATCCTGGCAATATTCCTTAGATTTATCAATACTCGTTCGGCATCTTTATTTTCAGGAAATAGAAAGGATCTAGTATTAATAATAAGATAAGTCTCAAATTTTCCATCATCATTTCTCATTTCTACTGTTATGTATTTTGTCTTTTTTAATTGAAATGAATCAGGATACCCGATTTTATCAAAAGAATACGATTTAGCCCGTCTAAATTTCTTTTTTAAAACAATTTTATCTCCTACAATTCGTGCATCACATGCATACAGAAATTGATAAATTACTAATACTACCAGTAAGAGTAATAATACTCCCCCTAATAACATTCGTTCATTGAATTCATATTCTATTACCGCGAATAAACCTATAGCCAAAAGAAATAATGTAAATATACCGGCCGCATACAATCCAAAACTAGTCCAATTTGAAGATAGTTTGACTTCTTTTTGAGTATTCATGTTGTTTAGGTTTTAGGTGAGTATTGGTCTCAATTGATTAATGGTTAACATCTGTTCTTATTACGCTTTAGATTAAAAAACTAACAATTTTAATATCCGGTAAAGAGCTATGGCTTTTCAGATTTGGTTAACCAATTTATCAATACCAATATACTCCTTTTTCATTAAAAAATAAATAGGAATCATAAACAAAATAAGCTTATTTTTAGGTAGGAGAAGGTAAGGTTTTTAAGAGTTGCTCACGATGATCTACCTCGGCCTGTATCATAGCAACAATAAGGTAGGTCAACTTTACTGCATCTATTTTTACCTGACCTAGATTCAGGTTCAGTTCTTGCGCGCCCAAAGCTTCATTCCATCGCACTACATTACGTTTAAAACGGCTTTGCTTATGTGAAGGTTTAAATTGTTCATCGATCACTAAACACACAAATTCCTGCCCGCTAATGCTTATGGGGTAGGCATCTTGTATTAGCTCCCAGTTGATAAATTCATTATGCGCAGTACGATCAAAAACTCCAATGGTATTGATAATAATTTGTGGTCTGCGATCTAATAAATTATAAATCCCCACAGGATAACCCAACCCGAAAAAACCTATCCCCAACCAGGATACCCAACGAGGCGCATCTGTAGTTAATAACCAAATCCCAAGTACGACAAATATGGAACACAAAAGCATTAGTTTTATCGCTTTCCAAGGAGATTTATAGATCTTTATTTCTTGCATTACTGGTTGGTATTGGTTATTATAAATGTAAGAAATAAAAAGCCAATAATGGCTAATGTTGATGCTGTTTGGCTTGCTTTCGTTTTTCTTTGTAAAAAGTCTTATCTGCTATATAGATGATCTTTCTTACCTCACAAAAGGTTTTATTGTTGTCCTTATTAGTGAGATAAGTTATTTTTTCGATCTCGATCTCTTTTTCCTGCTGTACTTTGCGAGTGATATCATTCAATTCTTCTACTGTATAAGTAAAATCAGCATACAAATGTTCTTTGGCTGGTCGTTTAAAAAATACCTGAGCAGATTTATCCCATACCACATAATCATCTCCGATTAGGTTCATTAATTGCACCATAGGAATAGGATCTACTGCAGAAAACATGCTTCCTCCAAAAATAGAGCTTACATAGTTTTTGTTTTTATAACTGATCTTAATACGTATCCGAATATGCAACAGATCTTTTGATGCCTGGATTACACGACCAGTACTGCGCCGATACATGGGTGACAAATTGAATCCGTATTTAAAAAGGATATCTTTTCCTAAATATTTGGTGCCTACTGCAGCTATTTTTTGGTAAATGGACATTACATTTTGTTTTTGCAATTTCGTCTGTATCGACAAAACTAGGCATTGCTGTACAAATTATACTACATTATTTTGAGAAGTATTTTTTTCAATGTTTAACGAGTAGCCAATAGTTTGTGTAAATATACATTTGAAGTGATCAATACCACAATAAATACAAGGTTGAGAAGGGTAATTCCCCAACCGTCTTTATGCGCAATATGGGCTACAATCGCAGTGATAAAAAACAACCCTGTCCCCGCATAAGCCCACTCTTTGGCTTGTAGTGGGACTTGCGGGATCAATAGTAACAATACTGCAATAATTTTAAGAATTGCTAGTTGAACCCTAAAAAAATCAGGAAAACCAAGAGCCTTGACCCCTTCAATCATTTCTTTGTTGATCAAATAGGCAATTGCACTCCACAGTAAAATTGCTGATAATAATAGGGTTGATGTCCAATAGATTGCTTTCATAAATGATATGCTCAAAAACTTAATGTTGACGATTCTAAGATCTTGATCCAAACAACTAAAATAAGCATTCTGAAAAAAGAAATCCCCAGATTCTTAAAGATTCCAGGGATAACTCAATGACGATTGTTAAACGTATGCTTAACTGATATAATACCAAGTGGTACCTCTTAATTCTACACGTCTCCAACGGCTTTGATTACGATCGTAATACCACCATTGGTCATTCCAACGGTATACACGTACTCCTTGGATAGTGTAATAATTTCCATTTTCGTACTCTTCTCCTCCTCCGTCGGCTGGATACATTTTATTGATCCCTGCCAAATCTCCGGCAGATAATCCATTACGTTGTGTACTGTAGCCACTACCGTCTTTTTTGGTGATCGTACGTTGCCCATTTTTTGAAAATGATCTTGAACTATACATCATAATCGAACCAAAATCCAAGCTATTGGTGTATTCATCTCCATCTCGTCCTCGTTGTACATAAGTTTGGAAATTATGTTCTTTCCCCGATTGGATGTTTTGCCATTGTATAGTGATCCAGTCATCTCGATCCGCTCGACTCTGCTCATGCCATAACCCTACTGCATGGCCAATCTCATGAATTGTACTTCCAGTAGAACAACCATCAGCCAAATTGATATTCTGACGACCTCCAATCATTCCTACACTAGAAGAACACCCCGACCCTTTTCTAAATCGAATGTAATTAGATTGGTTAGTACGACGTACAAAGGTTAATGCAGTATTTGCTTCCCAGTGAGCTATAGCATCTGTAACTCGATACTGCTTTGGTAAATCGGCATCGACAGTATAATAGACGGTGTTATTGGGCCAACGCGCTCCAGTTCTACCTACACTTTTGGTTGCCCCGCTTTCACCCGGCTCAAAAACAAGTTTTTCTGGATCTCGAGTCAACATGTCCTTTTCGAAAATAATATCCCCTTCCATAACAAACTGTCCATTGATCTCTTCTATGGCCAATTTTTCTCCGGCGTGGTACATTTCACTTACTTTACCCGTTTCATTTGGGAAAGCTACTTCTACGGTTTCTTCTTTTGACGATTGATTAAGAATCGTATCGTCAAAGGTCTCATGGGTACATGCAGTAACCAAAAGCCCTAAAAACAATGACTTTGCGATTGTCTTTTTCATATTAGTTGAGTTTGTATTAGGTTTAGATATAAATTGGTTTTGGTGTGGTCGTTTGGTTTTTGACCTCCCAAAAGTACATCCTACATTGCTTATTGACCAGTACTAAACTAGTATCCGAAGGCGTTGATTTAGTATTCGATAGATCATATTTCTAACGATTTACTTTATACTATCTAACAACGATTTTGTAGGTAACAAAGATCCCATTTTGATCCTCCAAAACACATAAATAAATTCCCGGCGTCAAATACTTGGTATCAAAATAATGTTGGTTTGATCCAGGTATTTTGAGTTCGTTCTCAAATACCGTTAACACTTTTTGATTGGATAAACTTCGTATCGTCATTGTTAACTTTCTGGGTATATCTACTTGGTATGTTACTTCTAAAACATTGCCAAATGCATTCGAAACGCTTTTGATTTCAAACTTTTGCTTGACATTATTACTAATAGCACTAGTACAGTCGCCCATATTTCTCCACACCTCCCATTGACCTGAATTAGCTTCTGGATGATCTCCTTGGGTCCACCATTTTGCCTGGTATGCTATTCCATTATATGCCACTTCATCACCGCCTATATAAATTGTTGTAGGCAACCAAGTAGTCAAACCACCACATTCATCACTTCCAGTACCTTCACAATTCCCTACAGAAGTGTAGACCAGTTGCTCACAATTCACAGTAAATTCACTAATTAGATGATTAGAAAGATCTTTTGCCTGCCATTGGCTACCTACTGTCGTATTTGTATCATATACATTGCCAGCAGTGGCTGTTCCCATAAGAGTATTATCTTGAAAATACTGAAGTGTGCAATCCGTGGTGTTATTAAAAGTAACAGCTACTGAATCTCCCGTATTACATCCGGTTGCACCATCGACCATTATATCGCTTACCGAATAAAATGCTTCGTGACTTTCGTTATAATCCCGTTGCCAAACACTTACCAGAGCAGCTCGTTTACCAGCATAAGAATCTGGAATAAAAGATCTAATTGTAGTAAATGCTGCCGCCGGGCTTTGACCGACATGACCAATTTCTAACAAGTCATTCCAGCGTAATGGTTGGGAAGGGTTCCAATCCAAAGGGGTAATATATACTTTGTAGTATTGTGTTTTATGCGGGGCTGTATTTTGCCATTGCACATCTATATATCCATGGTTAACTGTTGTTGCCGGCCAGACATTCGTTAACGCATCCAGGCAGCTAAAATCTATTGCGCTACCATTACCTCCACTGGCAATTTGACCGTCGGGCACAAAATCCTGGTGTCTACCAAAATTAGTATCCGGTTGTAGAACTCCCATCCAATTATAAACTGCATCACCACAAGGTTGACATATACTAGTTGTTGGATTGTTGTAACAATTATAAATTCGACTGGGGGGCCAAATGACGGTCCCGTGCGAAAAAACAAGTTGAGAAAAACTCAATAAAAACAGGAAAAATGAGCACAGTTTAATTTTTTTCATAATATCAAAATTTAGATTAGTATTATTTTAAAAAGTGCTAGGGGTAGTAAAGGCCCAGGCAGGGCCTTATTTATATTCTTGTGGGTTATTGTTTTGTAAACCTGGTGATCTTGCCAGTTTTAAAATCTTTTATAACATAGGTCCCTGATTTTAAATGGCGTATATCCAAAACCATAGCATCTGCTTTTCCCTTTACATTTGTTTTGAGAATTAGTCTTCCACTTGTATTATAAATTCCTATGGTAGATGTATATGAGACTCCTTTTAAATTTAACACGTCTCCAGCGGGAACAGGGTATACAATAAGATCTTGAGCGGTCAAATTCTCTGGATTCAATCTCACTTTACTCTCCACTTTAGTAGTTCGTAGCCAATTGATGTTCCAACCGCCTGTAAGTGCCTTGATTGCTATTTGTTGTTCTCCACTTTCTAAACTAACAACATGCTGTATAGTGGTCCAGTTTTGCCATCCACTAGTATTAGGAACATCTAGGGCGCCATAAATCGTTGCGCCACCTGCTTTCTCTAGTTGTAATCTACCTCCTGTATTTGGACTTGCCACTCGATACTCAATAGAATAACTTCCCGTGCTTGGGATATTTACATCCCAAACCAACCAGTCATTAGCATCAATCCAACCTAAATTAAGTCCTCCTTCACTACAGACTTCGGTTTGTATCCCAGATTCTATTACATAGTCTTCGGCTTCGATTTGAATAGATTCGGGGTTATTTGTTTTTGAAATGATTAGTGAAGTAACTCTATCATTAAATCCATCATCAACCAAACAAAGGTCATTGACAGTTTTAATTATTGAAGCACCTGTAAAATTATCAGTATCATACATCACTATTTGATATCCATCCTGTACCCGTATGGACGAAATATCATTATTTACTATCCCCAGGTTCTGTAACTCACTCTGCGTATAACTTCCTTCGTCAAGAGCAACTCGATATCCTCCATAATTGCAATGTTGAAATAGAGAAATAACCTGGGTATCCGGAGGAGTACTTCCTGCAAAACCACCGATAGTGATTGTTATTCGATTAGGATTTGGTGTATGCACAGTTGCCGACTGGTCAAACACGTCATCATAAGCAAAAGTATACGTTTGGCTATCTTGACTGATATCTGATCTATGAAAGAACTTTGAATACCAATTATACGGCCATGTTTGATAGTAAGTAGTAGTATCTCCAAAATCCTGTAATACTCCAGAAGGTGTATTTAAATTAATAGCATGGCGAGTAATAGCGGCAACAAATTGTGCTTGTACCACTAAATCCCATTGTGGTCCAGTAGCCAATACTCCACTTCCTTCCATAGCTTCGATCGTAGTAGGTTTGCCAGGGATTTTTGCTGGCTGTCCATCACCATCTCTGGTAAAGATAAACTCATTACCTACAACACTACCTCTCCAAACACCGGCTTGACCAGAATTAAAAACCAAAGTCTCTGTGCGATACTTGTTCCAAATGGCGTTAATGTAATCATCAAAAAAATTAACAGGGAAAGTGCTGGTTTTGGTCGGAAAATGAATAATTCCTTGATTGGTATCCAAAAGACTTTGATATGCTGAAGGAGCCGTTGTCTGCCACGCTGTCAATATTTCCTGATGTGTTTTTAACTCGCCAACTCTTTTGTAAAAATCAGTCCCCCAGACTTCTAGCCCCATAGGACACTGATATGAATCAACTCTTGTCGTATTGCACCAAAGTCCAAAATCGTTGAACGTAAGTTCTATCAGTTCATACTTGATTCCTTGATTAGGATCTGTAGGACTAGATAAGTTGGGTGCAGCATATCCACTTGGTGAACCTGAATGTCCAAAAAAGTACAAATACAATTGACTTTGAAAGGAAATCATGATCCTACATCCTGCTATTTTGGGGATGTTAATCGTCTTACCAGGAATATCACTTAATTTTCGAAAACAATTGGCGTACAAGCCATTGTTTCCCGGCCCCATATTGCCGTCAATGATTGGTCCTGCCATCGTATTATCTGAAACCTGCATAGGGTTGACCTGACCTGTTACCGGATCTACCCATACATGACCATCTGTTATCCCTACGATAGCTATATATACCTCATCATCAGGATAATCTGAATTGTTTTCTACTTGATAGGGAAGTGTTTGTGCAATTATTGAGTATTGCATCAGTATGAATATCATACAAATTGTTTTTGATATCCACCTGTAGTGGTTTTTATTGATGTTGGTTTTCATTGTTACATTCTTTATTGTTTTGTAAAACGTTTGGTTTTACCGGTTTTAAAGTCTTTTACTACATACATTCCCGAAGGCAATTCATGCACATCTATAATTAAAGAGGTATCATCCGCCTTCGTTTTAGTAGTTAGCAGTAGATCCCCATCTAGGTTATAAATACCAAGAGAAGTTTGGGCTTTTACACCTTCCAATCGAATTTCATGCGTAGCAGGAACAGGGTAAATGATTAAGTGTTCTTCTTTACTTGGATTTAATTTTACCTTGGAAGTAAGTGTATTGGTCGTAGATCGTATCTCGAGCCAATTGATATTCCATCCTCCCGAAAGAGCTTTTATTGCAATTTGCTGAGCTCCTTGTTCTAAGTTGACCGTATGCATTATAGTAGTCCAGTTTTGCCAGTCTCCTGTATTAGGAATATCCAATGCGCCATAAACAGGAATTCCACCTGCCTTTTCAAATTGAAGTCTACCTCCGGCATTGGGACTCGCCACCCGATATTCAACAGAATAACTTCCGGATCTTGGAATAGTTACATCCCAAACCAACCAATCATTAACATCAATCCATCCAACATTAAGTCCACCTTCAGAGCAAGGTTCTGTTTGAGTCCCAGACTGTACGACGTTATTTTCTGCTTCGATACGTGTAGACCAAGAAGGTTGAATTTTGGAAACGATTGCCGAACTCATGATGTCATTAAACTCTTCATTTACCAAGCAGTTATCATCACTTGTTTTTAGCAAAGATACTCCCGTAAAATTATCGTGCTCATACATGGTAATTTGATATCCTTCCTGAACTTGAACTGAGGAAATATCATTATACACCAACCCAAGTGCCTGCAATTGATTCATAGAGTAGTTACCTTCATTTAGAGGTATGCTATAACCACCGTAATCACAATGCTGAAAAAGAGTTACAGGTCCTGAAGGAGCATTTGTTTGTTGATACACCCGAACATAATCTACTAACATCCTGGCAGGAAAAGCGGTATTATCCACCACAAATCCAGGCCAATTTCCTCCTATCGCCATATTGAGTAAAATGAAAAAATTTTCATGAAACTCCGAGGTTCCATTTACTCCGTTGGCAATACTAGCTTCGTGATACAGGGTGTTATCCACATACCATTTGATAGCATTGGCATCCCATTCTATGGTATACACATGAAAATCGGTAACATTGCCGACAGGAGCAGCCCCACTATAATTAGCATATAGATTATTATGATCCTGCCAATGGATGGTTCCATGAGTTTGTGTTTCGGTATTTACATGCTCCATAATATCTATTTCACCGCAAGCAGGCCAGCCTATTGATGAAATACTATCTCCCAACATCCAAAACGCAGGCCAGGAACCCGTAAAAGAAGGCATTGCAATACGAGCTTCAACCTTACCGTACTTCCAGGATTTTCTTCCCTGGGTTTTCATTCTTGCCGAGGTATAAGTGTAACCTCCTACAGATTCTTGCCGGGCCGTTATGACCAGATTGCCATTTTCAACAGTTGCATTTTGTTGTTGATAATACTGAAGTTCATTATTACCCCATCCAGAACTTCCATTTCCGGTTTCGAAAACCCAGTCTGTACTCATTCCGTTTGTAAATTCGTCTTGCCAAACCAAAGTCCAGTTTTGGGCAATTGCCAAATGGCAACATAAGGATGTAAATAAAAGCAGGATCGTTTGTGTTTTGATCGTTTTCATAATTGTTAGTTTTAAGAGTTACTTACTATTATTCCTTGATCAATCTTCCTGTATATCTTTTGTCGTTTACCCTACTCTTATAAAAATACATTCCGGGAGTTACATGTTCCAAATCTATTCTCACCGATGTATTAGTTTTCTCATTATTAAAATCACCTTTTTGATATACCTTCATCCCCACCATATTGTAGATCTCGATATAGAAATTATGAATTGGTGTTTCTAGAGTGAAGTGTACATATCTTTGTATTGGATTCGGAAATATGCTAAGCTCTTCTGTACTAACTTTTAGCGATGTAGCTACTTCATTACTTCGACTTCCTAACCCATCTAGGTAGGCTCTTACTGTATTTGAAAAGTTTTTATTCTCGAACGCATCCCAATTGATAGACCAACTCATCACACCGCGCAACGCCGGATAGGTTTGTGTAAGATTGTATTGCCCTCCAAATCCATTTCCTTTGATCAGGTAATCAAGAGCTGTAATTACACCTTGTGCTCCTGTGTGACCATTACCAGCATTTACTGTTGCAGGAACTCCAATCAAAACCTGATCAGGTCTTAAGGCCGGAAAGAACTTACTTTGATCTCTGGTGATCGGAAAACCTTTGAGTAACATATCCACCAAAGACACATAGAAATCTGAATTACCCATACCATAAAACTGATCATCCAATGCGGTTATCGACCCAGAATTATAATACTGTACCTGCAAAAAAGTAAGCTTATCACGCAACGCATGAATTAACGGCAAATAAGCCCCTACTCTGCGATCTGCTCCTGCAGAAATTCCTCCATAAAAAGAATACCCTAACTGCACAAAAAAGGTCTCTGGTGCCATCGTAAGGATAAAATCGTCTCCAAAATAGTTGCATACATCTCTCACCGCATTTATGGTATTCACAATTACCGGGGTGGTGGGATTTTCAAAATCAGTATCTCCCAGGTTAAATGAAAGAGATTGTCCTTCAAAATCAATATCCATCCCATCGAATCCGTATTCTTCAATAATCGAAATCATGGAGGTAATGAACTTGTCTCTTGCCGAAGTGGTATTCAATTGCACCTGTCCTTCAGCACCACCGATAGAGATGATTACTTTTTTACCCTGACTTTGTAACCATTGAATATCGGACTTAAATTCATTAACATCATAATTAATAGTCCCAAAAACAGGATCCAACTCGAAACCTATTTCACCATCGGTAGGAGAAATTTTAGACACTGCAAAGGATACGTTAATCACATCCCAGTTAGCAGATACATCTCGTAATTTGATTAACCCAGATCCATTTTGAAAATTATGCCAATATCCATTCAAAATTCTGGCCGGTAATCCTGTGGTAGGTGGTGGAGTAATAGTACCTACTGTGACGGTTACCGCTGTAGATTCAGTGGTTGAATTATTGTTATCGGTTGCTTTGACGGTTAGCGTATAAGTGCCTGTAGTGGCATTGGTCCAAGTCGATTCATAAGGTGCTGTAGAATCTTCTCCTATTTTAATACCGTTTCTAAAAAACTCTACCAAACTAATTGTTCCATCCGTATCTGAAGCTGAAGCCGTAATGTTAATAGTACTTCCCGCAACAAAAGATTGCCCAATATTAGGTTGTGTAATAGTTACGGTAGGAGCTTCATTTCCATCTGGTGGATTCCCTCCACCACATTCACCAATCAAAGTCCAGGCGTCTTGCCAATAGGTTCCTTCTCCTGGTGCATAGGCCCATGCGGCTCCATTACACCATCCCGAAAACGGATAAGGTTTACATTCATATGTATTTCCATTATTTTGAACCACACTACCTGCAACATAACCTCCATTTTCAATATATTGTGGATCAGTACAGGTCGTACCCCCAGTATCGTTTTCTACGGAAATAGTAACAGCAGAAGATGTACTACTGGCATTATCATTATCGATAACTACTGCGGAAATTGAATGACTCCCTGTAGTTGATACCCAACTAGCATCGAAAGGAGCCGAAGTATTCTCTGCTATCTTATTTCCATCGACAAAAAACTCTACACGGGTTACACTACCATCTGCATCGGATGCATTTGCAGAAATAGTTACGGTTTGTCCTGCTGTATATGTCTCTCCTTGTTGGGGTGCGGTAATCGTGACAATCGGCAATTGATTATCGGGGGTTGTTTCAGAAGTAAATGTAAATCGATGAATATTAAAATCACCGCTATCCATAACTACCCGTATAATCTGTGGTCCTGCAGTAAGGGAAACATTAGCTGAAATAGTCTGCCAAACTTGCCACCCTCCTGTATTAGGAACAATCATAGGGCCACTAACATCTTGATTGTTGACTTCCAAATGAAATTGTTCCCCTGTGGATATAGCAGCTACACGAACTTCAAGAGCATACGTTTTTGTCTCTTGTACATCTACAGAATACTCCAACCACTCGCCAGCATTGATCCACCCCACATTATATCCTCCTTCGGAGCAGGGTTCTACATCGACCTCATCAGTGCGATATGACCCTCCCTGATTTGCAGAACTAAGATCGTTGTAGGCAATACCAGAACCGCCAAGATCATAATTCTCTGCCTCTACAATTCCAGGAATTACAGCTGGAGTCCCTAAATACGGACTTTGGGTTTCTCCCGGATCACCCCCTGGAAAATCATCGGCCGGAAATTTAATTTTATCACGTATCCAACTACCGGCTTCTTTTAATCGATTGGTAGTCCATGGACCTCCAGAACATGTTCCTGCCTGCCATGCAGCTCCAGAACGGGTATCATCAGAGTAATTCCAACTGGTCCAACTAACTTTCTTTTGGCGCATCAAATCAATAAAACGTTGGGTCATAACAAAATCATTCGGTCCATCTCCTGTAAATTCCTGACTTCCAAATTCGGTGACAAAAACAGGCAATTGACTAGAAGCTTGATCCAAAACATTTAGATATGCATCCTGATGACTCTTTGCATAAAAATGAAATGTATACATGACATTATCAAAAGACAACGGGTTATCGAGTACATCCTGTAGGTTCCCTTCTCCAGACACTCCAAATGTTGCCCATCCTTGAGTACCTACCAGAACCACTGCATCGTTATCAATCCCACGAATTACCGGGATGATCTGATCTGCGTATGTTTTGATACGATTCCAGTTCACCCCAGTACCGTTGGGTTCATTGCACACATCATATATAATATTATTCTTATTCTTGTGTTCGTTGGCTATATCAGTAAAGAATCTTTTAGCATTTTCGAGATTGACATTTGGATCTCCGGGACTGAGTTGATGCCAATCAATTAGCGCATACATTCCTCTTTCTGTTGCTTCATTAATCAGTCGACTTACTTGTGCGGTAAATCCAGCCGGATCGGTTTCATATCCACCTTCCTGTACATATAAAGAAATACGAAGGATATCTGCTTCCCAATCGTATGCCAAGGCATCCAGCGAAGCTTCGGTTAAACAATCTCCCCATCCATACCATTGTATACCATGGGTACTCATTCCACGCAGTTGTACGGGTTGATTATATTGGTTACAAAGTTGTGTTCCACATACTTTTAGTTGACCATTTTGGGATACAGGGGTGTTTTGAGCGATGGTCTTTGTACTAAACAATATGCAGAACACAAGAGTAATCAAAACAATATAATTGGCTAATATATTTTGTGTTTTCATAGTTGATGTTTTAAGAGGGGAATTAGGATTCCCAAATAGAGAAAGAAAAAATCACCCGATGACAGCAATTCTAATATCATCGGGTGATCAAAAAAATGAGAGCTTAACGCTTAATAAGCTTTTCTGTGGTCTTACCTTTTGTGGTGGTAATCGTATAGAAGTATAATCCTTCTTCTAGTTGACTTACATCAAAAGTGGCTAGGTTACTTCCCTTTTGTAGTTTAGTATTCTGGTATTGTAATACCTGTATACCTGTGGCATTAAAAATTTGTAGATCAAAAGTGCTGTTAGATACTTGATTATCTAATTTTAAGTTGATCACATCTCCTTTAACTGGGTTTGGAGAAAGGGTAACTTCGGTAGTTTCCTCTTCTTGAACGAGGCTTGCTCTGGTATCCAAACCATCCAGATACGCTCTGTGTGGATTAGAGAATCCGAAACCTGCTACAATATCCCAGTTGATGGACCAAGTCATCAATCCTCTGAAATTAGCATATCCAGAAGGGTTACGCAACGTATAGCGTCCTCCAAATGATTGCCCCTTGATAATATAATCTAATGCCTTATGCACCTCTGAAGCCTCTGTATATCCACTACCAGCTGCAGATGGGCTTGCTGGTAATCCTATAGCAACCTGATCCGGACGCAAAGCAGGGAACTGTTGTCCACCCCCTACTGGGAATCCTTGCAGCAACATATCGGCCATGGCCACATGGAAATCTGCATTTCCTGATCCATAACACAATCCATCCAACCCTAACATACATCCAGTGTTGTAATGTTGCACATGAATATAATCCATATCGTTTCGGAGTGCATAGATTAATGGAAGATAAGCTCCACTTGGTCCTCCATATCCACTAAATCCTCCTTGTACAAATAACGTTTCAGGAGCCATAGACAATATAAAATCAGAGTTATATTGACTTAGGATTGTTCTAAAGGCATTGATTAAATTAACCACCTTAGGAGATGTTGGATTTTTAAAATCAGTATCTCCCGCGGCCAACGAAATTGAAGAACCTTCAAAATCAATATCCATTCCATCAAAACCATATTCGTTGAGAATACTGATCATCGAATTACTGAAAGCTTGAGCATCTGCCGGGCTATCTACATCTACAGCTCCGGTTGCACCACCCATAGAGATTAATACTTTCTTACCTCGACTTTGTAATAAAGCAACGTCATCTTTAAACTCCTGAACACTTGAATAGATCGCTGGATCCGGAGTAAAAACCATTGTAGCTCCATTAGGTACCGTCGGGATGGCAAAAGATACATTGATCACATCCCATTTATCAGATACATCTCTTAGCTTTGGTATCGAAGAACCGTTGTCAAAATTATGCCAATACCCTACCAAAATCCTTCTTGGTAAATCTCCTCCTGGATTTGGTGAATTTGTAGATCCCACAGAAATATTTACCGCAGTGGCATCACCTGTAGCATTTTCATTATCAGTTGCTGTGGCAGTTAAGGTATAATTCCCTGTAGACACATTACTCCAGGTATAACTGTAAGGGCTATTGGTATCCTCTCCTATTTTGGTGCCATTACTGAAGAACTCAACCTTGGTCACTGTACCATCACTATCTGATGCAGATGCATTAATAGTTATAGTACTTCCTGCTGTAAATGTTTGTCCGTTTGCCGGTTGTGTAATCGTAACTGTTGGTGCTTCGTTACCCGGAGGATTACCTCCATCGCATGCTCCTACCAAGGTCCAGGCATCTTCCCAATACGTTCCTTCTCCTGGAGCATATGCCCAAGCAGCACCATTACACCATCCAGAGAATGGATATGGTTTACATTCATACAAATTACCATTGTTCTGCACCACACTACCTGCTTCGTACCCACCATTTTCTACATATTGTGGGTCATTACACTCGCCTCCATCAGCTGGATTTCTAGTAACAGTTATCGAGTTTGAGAAATCATAATCTCCCTGTAAATTCACAGTATTACTGTTGGCAGCAAGACCTACTAATCCATCTTCATAGCTTAAATGCCAGATCAAACAGATCCCCGCAGGGGCTTCGTCGAAATTCACATCCTCTGGAGCTGCAGGTAACCCAAGTATAATCCCCATATCATCGGTAACCACCCATTGAGAGTTGGTTCCGCTATTTCCGCTTAGAGTAACTCCCGAAACATTATCAGCAATACCATCTCCTACTGTAAACACAAAGGGCCCACCACTTATTGTTCCTCCAGAAACGGTATTTCCATCAGCATTTACTACGATGTTTATCGTAGAAGATGTAGTTGAAGTTCCCTTATCGTCGGTGGCGATTGCAGTAAGCGTATGATTGCCTTGAACCGCCGTCCAATTGGCCGCATAAGGTGTTGTTGTATCCTCTGCAATCATATTTCCATCCACATAGAACACTACTTTTGCGACACTACCATCACTATCTGATGCCGTTGCAGCGATATTAACAGCATTACCCACTACAAATGTTGCTCCGGACTGAGGAGAAGTAATAGATACTTGTGGTGCTACATTATCGGGCTGACATGGATCACCAACTACCTGATTGATAGCTGCCAATAAAGAGGTGTTCGGATCTGAAGTATCGTGAGATAGCTCCCACATCATGATTCCTCCTGCTCGATCTAATGCCATTTGCGTTTTCGCTTTGATGGTTGGAATTCCATTATAATTATTTCCTTGAAAAGAATCACTATTCGGGCTAGCACCTTGTGCTAATAATGAAGCATAGCTCTGCGCTTGTGGGCGGCTGTAAAAAGGAACTCCCAATACTGCTTTTTCTTTTGGTAATCCTCTGCCTAACCAATAGTTTAACCCTCCTTCGGCTTGAGCCATTGTAGAGTGCTCCGGACCATCATAGGCCATGATATTTAAGAAATCTACATCATCAAAAACACCGTTAAGTACGCCATCGGCATTCCATCCGGAAACCACAACTGCAGCAGTCAATAGTTTTCCACGACTATGCATAGCCTGACCTAATTCTTGCATTAACAATTCGAAGTGTTGTGGTTCATTCCCTTCTCGAGGATATTCCCAGTCCATATCAACTCCGTCAAGATTATATTGATTTACAAAGTTGACCAGATTATTTACAAAAGCTGTTCTCGTAGTTGGATTTGCTGCCAATGTAGTAAATGGAGAGTCATTACCATCCATCCATCCTCCTACAGCAATCAATACTTTTACACCTTGTGCATGCCCCAAAGTAACGATTTCTTGCATTTTTGCAGCATTTTCGAGTGGTCGTAAACTACCATCACTGTTTGGTAGTAGAAAAGAATAGTTAATATGAGTTAGCTTATCATATTGAATTCCGTTTGCTGCTCCTTGCCAGCTAGGCATGTACCCTACAACTTTAAAATTATTGTTTCCGCAACCTCCATCGGTATTTACAGAAATGGATACTGCGGATGAAGTAGTCGATAAATTAGCATTATCTGTTGCAATAGCAGTGATGCTATGACTTCCCAGAGTACTATTCCAGTTTGTAGTATATGGTGCCGTAGTATCTTCGGCAATCAAATTTCCATCTACGTAGAATGCTACTTTAGTAATATTTCCATCCGCATCAGATGCGGTAGCATTTATGGTTACTGTACTACCTTCGGTAAATGTTTGTCCGCTTGAAGGTGAGGTGATGGATACCTGTGGGGCCGCTTGACCATCTCCACATGGACCAATCAATTTCCAAACATTTTCGCGATTCGTTACGGGATCATTATTTTGTGTCCACCATTTGGCTTCGTACTCATTTCCTTGATAAGACACTCTATCCCCTCCTGTGTACACTTGACCAGGAACATATGCTGGTACAGAACAGTTGTCTCCTCCGGTAACCGTAATAGCAACTGCTACCTGGCTTGTTCCATTTCTATTATCAGTAGCTCTTACTTGTATCGTATGACTTCCTGAAGAAGCTCCTGTCCAATCATAGCTATATGGCGCTGTTTTATCTTCACCTAAAAGCACATTGCCATCATAAAACTCCACCTTGGTTACGGTACCATCAGAATCTGAAGCATTAGCAGTAATACCAATTGTAGCTCCAGATGCAAATGAAGCCCCATCCTGAGGAGCAGTAATAGCTACTTGAGGCAGTTGATTTTCTACGTCGATATCACCAACAATAACAGATACGGTTGCTGTTGCACTCGCTCCGTCATTATCATAAGCTTTTACAATGATTGAATTAGGTCCCAGTGGTGCGTTCTGCCATGTATAGGCATATGGAGCAGACGAATCTTCTCCTAACAAAACTGTACCCGCATAGAACTCTACTTTAGTAATACTACCATCACTATCGTTAGCATTGGCAGTTATTGCAATATCATCTCCAGCAGAAAACTCGGTATTGTTGGCTGGGGATTTTATAGATACCGTAGGATTAATATTTCCTCCACCAGTAGCAAAAACTTCATTTACCTTATTCACTAAAGGTGATTTCACATTTGACCATCGTTTTAGTTTATTTCCAAAAGACTGGGCTGTACCTGATATTTCGAGGTCTCCAAAAACAGTCCATACGATAGTTCCACCGAGGTTATTTTCGTTTATATATTGTGCTTTAATTCCAATAGACTCTTCATCATCATAACTCAAAAAGAAATTTCCTTTGGTCATATAAGGTACTTTGGCCTGATCGTCCCATTGTCGGGTCCATCCACTACCTGCTCCAGTTTTTTGTTTGATAAAAAAGTGGTTTGGTGTTCCATCATATACATCCAAAGGCCAGTTGGTATAATCTGCAGATGTACTTACTGGTCCATCAGGTTGTATAGTTACATTTCTTTTAGAAGTAGGTGCGTTGAGAGTAGCTGTACCTTCGGTAACTACTCCTCTACCGTAAAAAGGAATCCCAAAATTGATTTTAGTCGATGGAACTCCTAAAGAAAGTAGTTTGTTAAGTGTAGATTGCCAATTGAAATCTGGCGCTTCGGCTCCATCATATGGATAGATAGGTGCATTATGTCCTGCAATATTTGACCATCCTCCATTAAAATCATAAGTCATCATATTGAAGTAATCCATGCTACTCACTAATTGAGGCCAGTTGAATCCATCCAATTTTACAGGATCTGCAGACATTGCTGCGGTGATTAATTTATCTGGGCCAATAGCCGTTCTAATCTCTTGAACCAGAGTTGCAAAATTGGCAAAATCAGCATTGGTACCTGTAAAGTTCATCCCAGCATAAGGGCCTGGGTATTCCCAATCCAAATCGATACCATCAAAGCCCATATTGATCAGCTTTTTACAGTCTTCGATAAAGCGAGCTCGTTTTACCGGATCTGCTGCCATTTCAGGAAAATGTTTACACATACTCCAGCCACCAATAGAAGCCATTACCTTTACTCCATTGTCATGAGCAAGTTCTAGGAGTCCTTTGGCTCCGCTACCTTCTTTTGGTAATGGAAGTGGCAATACCCCGCTTAATCCCCATTCGGGATGTGTCCATGTATTTCCGCCAACTTCTACCTGAAAACCTAAAGCTTCAGCGCGTTGTTTGACATCTTCGTTGATCCACTGAATGGGCTCTATTTCTCCAAAAAGAATATAGAAATCCCAACTACTATAGACATCTCCATATAATAAATCTCCTGGTTGCTGTACTTGCCCCTCTTGATAGATCTGTTTATTTCTTAAATCTCCACTATGCAATGACCCGTCGACTGCCACTCCAAAAAAGGAAAAATTAAGAATTGTGTATTTTGAATAATCTATATTCAATTGCGTTAAAGCACCTGCGGAAGGTACTCCCGCACTAGCGGCTTTCCAAGCATCCCAATTGGTAATATATCCAATAATTTGCTTGTTGTGATTAGACGTAGTTGCGCTTCCTCCGGTATTCACTTGTGCCTGACACAAGTTACCGATAAGAAGTACGCTAATAATCGCTAAAAAGTTGAAAACTCGGATTGATTTTTTGGGTATAATCCCCTCTAACCAGTCCCAAAGATTGATTGGTTTCATGAGTTAAAGATTTGTGTTTGTATTAAGTCTTTATAAAAATATTAACACTAATACTCAATGTGTAATTTTTTATACGGAGGGAGTCAAATAATAGCTAAACAGCCTTATTTTTATCACTAATAGCATGTACATCAAAAATTCAACAAAACCGGAAGAAACTGGTTAATATCGTATCAAGTATTACAATTCATTTTTCTTTAAATGCTCAAACAATTTCATAAAAGCGTCATAAGTCACAATCTCAACATCTGCTCGAGGTTCTTTGACTGTGTTCATCAAGGAAGAGAAATCATTTGCATCTGCTTTGGACACCCCTTCTTGTTTCATAATTTTCAGAAAAAAAGCTGAAACATCTTTTAGCGCAGATGATAATTTCAATACTTCTGAAACCAAAGGCGTTTCTCCTTGCAGAACAAGTAATTCTTCGTGATTTCCTATCCATTGATGAAACATGGATTCTAATGGTTTTTGAGCTACTTCAGCATTTGTAATAAATGTATCCACTAGCTGATTAAATTGATAAGCATCCGGTGCATCTGTAGTACAAGCATCTGCAAATAAGGTAAAGGGCGAATACGATTTGTACTCCGTTCCTCCCTTATTGCGGCTGTATTTTTGTAAAGGCTGACAGACTTTGGTTAATTTCTGAAGTGCATCTGTCTGATATCCATTGGAGATATTTCTTAGGATCACATTTTGATTTTTGAGATGAGTAAGTCCAAGTTCTTCTAGTCGAAAACTGATCATAGTGAGTCGTTTTCTCATGTGTTGTATATCAGTAACGGTAGCAGGTGACCAAAACCGTTCGGCAATTGCAGCAGTTCTTGGCCAGATCCTGGAATCAATAGTAAGCGGTGTTACCAATTCTCCCCACATGGTAACTTCTCCTCCTAAAATTTTCTTTTGCTCCTCTTTTGTTAAGCTAAATGATTTTGGTAATGGATCTACTAAATAATGGTTATTTACATCATGCATACGATCGATATAATACCCTGTAGATAAAATAGAATAATGTCCTTTTTGCGCCGCTTTAGCCAATGACTCACCGGGTTGTAGCCCTTCCTCTACGCCTCTCCATGAATGAATTAATGCAGTTGTTGGCATTTGTGGCGTCATAATCTCTTCCCATCCTACTAACTTTTTACCTAGTTTTTCTAATATCTTTTGTAATCTGAGATTAAAATGGGTTTGTAAATCGTGATTTGATTGAAAACCGTGTTCCTTTTTGAAAGCTTTGATCACCGGATTTTCGTCCCAGTGTTTCCCTTCATTTTCATCACCTCCAATATGAACATAAGGATCAGGAAATAGTTCGGCTATTTCCGTAAATACATCCTCCAGGATTTGATATGTCTTCTCGTTGGTAGGATCCAAAGTAGGGTCAAAAATACCGGCATAACGTTCAATAGTGTAGGTATCTTTTTTACTTCCCAACTCAGGATATGCGGTAAGCAAAGCAGATGCATGCCCGGGAACATCTATTTCTGGTATTACCCTAATCCCTCTCTCTGCAGCATATTGAATGATCTCTTTTATTTCCTGATGTGTGTAGTACTCTCCATCCGAACCAAGTTCATGCAATTTCGGGTGTCGTTTTGATTCCAATCTAAACCCCTGATCATCTGTCAAATGCCAATGAAAAACATTGAGTTTAACAGCTGCCATGGCATCAAGGTTTCGTTTTAGCACGTCCAAAGGTTGATAGTGCCGAGCTACATCGATCATCAAACCACGCCAAGGAAACCTTGGTGCATCTTCAATATTCAATGCAGGAATATAAAAATAGTTAGCACTGGGGGTTACTAATTGCAACAAGGTTTCCAAGCCTCTTAGAGCGCCAATATCAGTTATCGATTTGAGATAAATAGTTTTATCTGTTATCTGAAGCGAATACGACTCATCATCAAAGTTTTGTAAACTTCCTTCTCGTTCAACTTCAATAACAAATGATGGAGCATTTTTTGCTTTTTGTGGAAATCCTTCTTCAAAAAACACCCCTGTTCTTCCACTTAATCGTCTTAAAAACCGAGTAGCCCCATTATGCAATCGTTTAGAAGATACATTTTCTATAAAAAGGGTAAAATCCTCTTTTATTACATAACTTCCTGCACCTTGACGGATTTCTTTTGGCCAAGGCATTAAATTATATGAATACTGATCCGTTGTTTGTCCTGTAACTAATTGCATTGTCCCAAGTATTAGGGCCATCCAATATATTTTTTTCATTAACTTTTTTTAAAAATGATATCGCTTAAAAGCCTCTATGGCTTCGTATTCTGCTAAACCTAATTTGTGATATTTTTCTGCTGTTTGTTGATTGCGTTCTTCTGCTCTTACCCAAAATTCTCTAGAGTCATCTCCCTGAAACATTACTCCATCCTTTTGAGACTGATGGAAAAATATGGCCTTGCGTTTCTTTAGTACCTCATCAGGACTTAAAGGAACTGCCATTTCTATATCATGAATATCCCATTCCTGCCATGCTCCTCGGTATAGCCATACCCAGCAATCCTGCATATATTCTTCTTCTCTCAGATCATTTAACACTTCAAATAACACATCCAAACATACTTTATGTGTTCCATGAGGATCTGCAAGATCTCCTGCCGCATAGATTTGATGGGGTTTGACTTTTTTGATAAGGTCGGTTAGTCTTTTTTTATCTTCTGGTCCGTATGGATTTTTCTTTACCGTTCCAGTTTCGTAAAAAGGAAGATCAAGAAAATGTACATATGCATCTGGCAAGCCCAAAAATCGTGTCGCTCCATAAGATTCTCCTCTACGGATCAATCCTTTTAAAGATCTCGTTGATTCAGAATCTATCATCCGTTCCTGTTTCTTTTTGAGTTCCAAAATGATTGAACCGATGTTTTCCTTATCAGTTCCAGGTAACATATTTTGTATCACCTCTGCATATTTTATGGCCTCTTCATCAGACACTGCAATATTCCCTGAGGTCTGATACGCTACATGTACAATATGATCTTGTTCTATTAACCGAAGAAATGTTCCCCCCATAGAAATCACATCATCATCGGGATGAGGGCTTAAGATCAACACCCTCTTTTTATGTGGAGTATTTCGCTCTGGTCTATAAGTATCGTCAGCATTTGGTTTTCCACCTGGCCATCCGGTAATGGTATGCTGTAACGTGTTAAACATTCTGATATTTAGTTCATATGACGAACCTTCTTCTGCCAAAAGCCCTGACATTCCATGGTCATTATAATCCTTGTCCGTTAATTTTAGAATTGGTTTTTGCACCTTTTGACTCAACCAGATAATGGCTTTATTCTTGTTTTTTTCGTTCCAACGGCAAGGGCCAACTAACCAAGGAGTTTTGATTCTTGTGAGCTCTTCTGCAGCCTCTTTATCCAGAACAAATGTGGTATTTTCATGACGCTGCAAATACGAAGCAGGTACTTCTGAAGAAACCATTCCTTCTATAGTTTCCTTTACCACCTCGGCTTTTTTATGTCCCCAAGCCATAATGACAATGCGTTTTGCTTTTTTAATGGTCCCAATACCCATCGTAATCGCTTTTTTCGGAACATTTTCGATACCAAAAAAAGCGGGAGCAGCATCCGATCGTGTAAGGTGATCCAGAGTGATACTTCGAGTCACAGAATTATAATGAGACCCTGGCTCATTAAATCCAATGTGCCCGGTTCTACCGATTCCTAATAATTGAAAGTCCAATCCACCAAAAGAGTTTATTTTTAGTTCGTAATCGATACAATATTGGTGGATCTGTTCTTGAGGAATAGTCCCATCAGGGATATGAATATTTTCTGGTAAAATATCTACATGATTAAACAGGTGTTCGTGCATGAAATAGTGGTAACTCTGTACATTGCCTTTTTCCATTGGGAAATACTCATCCAGGTTAAACGTAACCACATTGGCAAAACTTAGACCTTCTTCCTTATGCATTCGTACTAGTTCTTCATATACTTTTATTGGTGAAGAACCCGTAGCTAATCCCAAAACACAAGATTCTTGTTGTACTTGTTTTTCTTTGATTAATCCTGCTATTTCTTGTGCAATAATAATCGAAGCATAATCCGAACTTTTAAAAATTACATTATGGATTTTTTCAAACCGTGTTTCTTCAAATTTTCCGGCTTCGCGATAGCTAATATCCTTGTAGTAAGGTCCGTTGCTATTATTGATCGAGGAATCGTACTTTGTTTGTGTACTCATTGCGTAACTTAAGTTATGTTGTTTAATGGCTTATCGAAAATGAAACTATTACCTATATGGCTTTTATGAAAAGTTTTTCGACAGATGACATGAAAGCAATCACAAATGACAATAAAATTGCACCAGATGGTGAAGCAAAAAAACACCAATACTTCCTTAGATACTCTATGATTGTGCAAACGGGGTTCTTTCCCCTTAAAAACACCTATATTCAAAATCTGGTTGTATGTCGACAAAAACATGCTATATAGAGCATAAATTCGGGAATTGACACAAAGTTGATTACTTTGAATTCTTATAGAAATTTGTCTTCGAAAATGGTCTTTAGAAAATTCTGGATTTTACTATTCCTACTTCTTGCACATTGCAATACAGAATATCAAAACAGTAATGATAAGAAAATCCAAGAAAAGGAATCACTATTCAAAATGATTGATCCTTCTGTTTCTAAAATTTATTTCAAAAATGAAGTGTCCGAAACCTTATCATTTAACTTCTTAAACTATGCGTACATATACAACAGTGGAGGAATTGCAGTGGGAGATATCAATAATGATGGATTAGAAGATCTGTATTTTAGCTCTAATCAAAACAGTAACAAATTATACCTAAACAAAGGCAATTTTGTTTTTGAAGACATTACTGAAAAAGCTGGAGTTGAAGATGTTACTGGTTGGACTGCCGGTGTATCGATGATAGATATCAACAATGATGGCTGGATGGATATTTATGTATGCAAATCGGGTTCATTACATGATTCTGAAAAAAGGAAAAACAAATTATATATCAATCAACGAGACGGAACTTTTCTAGAGCAAGCAAAATTCTATGGATTGGATAGCGAAGCCTATTCTACTCAAGCTTACTATCTGGATTACGATAAAGACGGTGATGTCGATATATACTTGGTCAATCATCGTGCTGATTTTAACAACAATGTGGTTGTTGATCCCAGAATACAGAATAATATTGATCCAGAAAGTACAGATCAGCTCTTTGAAAATGTAAACGGAAAATTTAAAAACGTCACACAAACCTCCGGAATTCTAAATAAAGCCTGGGGACTCAGCGCAGCAATTGGTGATTTCAATGAAGATGGATGGCCGGATATTTATGTGGCCAATGATTTTTTGGAACCTGATTTCCTTTATATCAACAATAAGGATGGAACTTTTACTAATCGGATTCTTGAAACTTTTGACCATATTTCTGCCAATAGCATGGGATCAGACTATGCAGATATCAATAATGACCTAAAACCAGATCTTATCGTTTTAGACATGCTTGCCGAAGATCATCAAAGAAGTAAAGAAAACATGGCAACCATGAGCACTGATAACTTCAAGTATTTGGTGGATATTGGATATCATCATCAATACATGTCTAATATGCTTCAGTTGAATCTGGGAAATGGATCTTATAGTGAAATTGGGCAGTTATCAGGTATGGCCAAAACCGACTGGAGTTGGGCACCTTTGATTGCGGATTTTGACAACAATGGGCACAACGATCTTTTGGTTACCAATGGTATCAAACATGATCTTTCTAATCAGGATTTTAGAAATCGTATGCGAAACAATATCCTCAATCAAAAGAAAGTCACTTTGGAAAACAAAATATTTTCGAATGCTGGCACGTATCAATTTCAAAACAAAAATCAAGAATGGGGGTTACATCACAAAATAAACTCAAATGGTGCTGCCTATGTGGATCTTGATAACGACGGTGATTTGGATATTGTATTAAACAATCAAGATGACATTGCCAGTATTTACCAGAATCAACAATCCAACAATTATATAAGTATCACATTGTCTAATCCTGAAAACAAGAATACACTTTTCGGAACTCGCATTAAGGTATACACCAATCAACATCAACAGATGAAAGCGTATTATACCAGTAGAGGTTTTCAATCTTCGGTAACCAACAGACTACATTTTGGTTTGGGCAAAACTGAAATAGTAGACAGTATTGTGATTGATTGGCCTAACGACCAATCCAGTTTTCTAAAAAATGTTGCGGCGAATCAAAAACTTAATATTGACTATAAAAAGAAAGAAGCATTCTCAAAACCACAAACGACAGAGACGGTTGCAATCAAAGTCCACCTCAGTAATGCATTTGGAGTAACCTACAAACATCAGGAAACCCAATTTGATGATTATACACTACAATTATTGCTCCCCCAAAAACAAAGCGAAAAAGGAACTCCAATTGCAGTAGCCGACGTAAATAACGATGGCTTAGAAGATTTCTTTGTAGGGAATGCAAAGGGAGCTAGTGCCATGCTCTATATCCAAAATAATTCGGGTTCTTTTTCTATCATGAGTCAAAACACTTTTGAGCAGGATAGTTATTTCGAAGATCGAAAAGCGCTGTTTTTTGATTATGACAACGATGGAGATTTAGATTTGTATGTTGCCTCCGGAAGTTATGAAGACGCTATCAATAGTTCTTATCTGCAGGATAGAATTTATGAGAATAATGGTCAAGGTCATTTTACACGAAAAGAAAATCTATTACCTAAAATTCAAACGGTATCAGGAGGAATTGCTATTGGAGATTTTGACAACGATCAAGATGAAGATATTTTCATCGGAGGAGATTTTATACCTGGTAAGTATCCTTCTGCTTATCCTTCCTATATTTTGAAAAACGAAAACGGAAAGTTTATTGATGCTACTCAGGATATAGCAAAAGACTTGTCAAACCTTAATCAAATCAATGATGCACTATTTTCTGATTATGATAATGATGGTGATCTAGATCTTATGGTTGTTGGCGAATGGTCTCCGCCTACAATTCTAGAAAATCAGAAAGGAAAATTCGAGACTGCAGATATCAAAGCGCTAAATGATTTGTCTGGTTGGTTTTTTAAAATTTCAGGTTCGGATATTGATAATGACGGTGATATAGATTATCTTTTAGGTAACCTAGGTAAGAATAATAAATTTCATCCCTCTACAGATAAACCTTTCCATATATACGCCAATGATTTTGATATCGACAGTAGTATTGATATTGTCTTAAGCAAAACCACAAAAAAAGGAGTTTTACTGCCTGTTCGAGGAAAGGAATGTTCGTCTCAGCAAATCCCTGGGCTTTCCGAAAAATTTAAGACGTATAATTCATTTGCTGCCGCTTCTTTACCTGAAATCTATGGTCAAGAAGCTCTAGATAATTCAGTTCATTATACTGCTACCTGTTTTACCAGCTTGTTATTAAAAAACAAAGGGCAAGGAAATTTTGATGTTCAAGAACTACCTATCACTGCTCAATTTGGTCCCACTTCAGATTTTTTAGTCGAAGACTTTAATCAAGATGGTTATAAAGATGTTTTTGGTATCGGATCTCTGTATGAAGCCGAAACCGAAACTATTCGCTATGACGGTAACAAAGGGTATTTCTTATTCGGAAACGCGGATCAAACCCAATTTGCTTCTTATCTGCTATCTGATACATTACGACAATTGCAAGCTAAAGCTTGCAGATTTATTACTATCAAGAACAAAAAATACATTCTGATTTTTACCAAAAACAACGAGTCGAAGTTTTTGGAATACAAATTTGAAACAAAAAACCTCCATAAATAGCAGCCACACTATTTACAGAGGTTTCTCCAATTAAAAACTAACATTTATACATTTCTATTCACACGAACGTATGGTTTTCCACCAGTGTTCCCCACTTCCTGGAGTTACCCAAATTGGTCCGGTTTGTGCCTCATATAACACTCCTTGATATACTACTTGATCTCCTTGGTTGTATATTTGTGGGTAAGCTTCCCAATTGGCAACTCCAGCGCAAGAACCACTACCTCCTCCATCAGATTGTACTGAGATTGCAACCGCAGAAGAAGTTGTCGTTCCTCCAGCATTATCCGTGGCAATTGCAGTAATGGTATAATTACCAGTACTTGCATTAGTCCATGAATAACTGTAAGGGCTTGTAATATCTTCACCTAGTTTGGTGTTTCCTTCAAAAAACTCTACTCTAGTAATGGTCCCATCGCTATCAGATGCATTGGCAGAAATTACTATTGTGGTACCTTGAGTAAACGTGCTATTATTTGATGGAGCAGTGATCGCTACCGAAGGTAGTTGATTACTGCCATCTCCTCCTCCATCACCACAATTCTGTACCAATTCCCATGGTTTGCCATTTCCAGTATTAGAAGAGGGCACATCTCCTTGGGTCCACCATTTCGCACGATAGAGTTGATTTTGGTATACTGCTTCCTGTCCGCCTTGATATGCCGTAGCCGAGTTCCATTGCGCCGCGTTACATCCAGTACCATCTCCACCACCATCACCTCCGCCGTCTCCACCATCATATGGTGACTCTGGGTAGTTTTCTGCATTCGCGATGGCTTGGGATTGCGATACTCCATCCAATACCTGACTTGCCACATACAAATATCCATATGCAGAAGAGTTTCCATCCCCTAGCAATAATTGCCAAATCATAATCCCATCGTTGTTGACATTAGTTGCTCCTATATGAGCCGATAGATCCGCCATAGTTTGATAGGTATACGTATAATACGGCCCCCATGGTTCATCTGGATAATGTGTCCCTGCAGCAATCGAGAAACCATACCGATCTGCATAGTGCTTATAAGCATCATACATTATTTTTCTGTTGCTTGCAGCTCCGGTATTATACCCTTGATAGGCTATTAGATCTATTTTATCTCCCACAGCCTCCATCACCGGAATCATATGTCCAGTAGTAGCAAAGCCATATAAACTAATAGCTTGATTTGGAGATGTTGCATTATATAAATTCGCATCAGATTCTCCAGTTACGCTATTCCTCTTACTATAGGCAAATGGCGACGAAGGATCATCATTATTCAAACCTCCTAAGGCTCCAACTCCTGCTGGTGCACAGGCTAAAAGATATTGTCCTTTGGGCATTATCGCTCTTGAATTATTAAAAAAATCAATAAATCGCTGCACATTAATAGGTTCTCCTATGGTAGTAAAACTCCCATTGGGTTCAAAATCCCAATCGATCCCTTCAAATCCCATATCATCGACAAGATCTTTGATTTGTTGATAGTTAATGTCGTAAGCAGCATCCGATCCCCAATACGTCTCTCCTCCTACGGATAATATCACTTTGGTCCCTTTTGATTTTAAGATAGCTACAGATTCTTTCAGCGTAGCACCTCCATACGGTGTTTGGATACCTGTATTTGTTATATCCAGTGACCCTTTCTGATATCTTAAATTAGGTCTTGCAAAAGCCAAAAACACATGGGTAACATGCTTTGGGATATCTCTTAGTTTAGAACCCTGACCTGTCGTAGTCCAACTCTCTGACCATGAAGGGAAATATCCCAAAATAATGGGTTGTGTAAGCGCAGTTTTTCCATCAAGCTGAACGGATGGATCTTCCTCTCTGAGATCATTTACAAAGCTCTCATTATTGCAAGAAAACAATAATGCTAGCATAGTAATTACTGTGATAATTCTTTTCATTGATTTCATAATATATAGTTAGATGTTTGTGTTAGGTAGTATTTATTTCATGCATTCTTGTTTAAATAGTTCATTGAAAGAAGGAAAAAAGAGAGAAACGGAATACAATTCACAATTTCTCTCTTTAAAATCAAGTGTGTGTTAGAAGTTTCCTCCAGGCACATCCCACCACAGGCGGGTACCTGCATTATCAGGTCCTCCCAATTTGGTTACCGCATCGGCCACACCATCTGGGTTGGTTTGTAATTCGCTATCTACAAAAGGTATTCTTCTGATCTGAAGATCGGTATCTACAACACCTCCACTCTGGTTACTTACTACGGGGAATATTTTTGGATATCCCGTACGTCTATATTCACTCCATGCCTCTTGCCCTTCTGGGAATAAGGCGATCCATTTTTGAGTAATGATACGCTCCAGTTTTTCTTCGTTAGTAGCCGCATCATCCCAGGCAATCGTGATGGTGCTTAAAGCATTTATACTATTTCCTGGTGTAACAGGATCTACGTAATCCATGGGAATTCTTGTTCCGTTGGACACATAATCTGATATACCTCCTAAGCCATATTGCTGAAACGAAGTAGTAATTCCTTGTTCGTAGTTACCCTGTACATCTCCTGCACCGGTCCAACCTCTTAATCCAGCTTCTGCTTTTAAGAAAAATACTTCGGCGGCTGCCATCAATTGCACTCGTGGTGTTAATACCTCATCAGCCAATAAAGAAAAAGTAACATAGTCTGCTTTTTGCGCTAGCTCATCATCATATCCTGGTAAAAGTGGCAATCCATTTCGAACTCCTTTATATACTCCTTCTTCAACTTCTGAAGTGTTAAAGTAGCTACCAACTCTAGGGTCTTCATATCCTACCAAAATAGATTCCATCGAAGCATTCATACGAATATCCCCCCAAGAATTATTAATAGTGCGTACCGGATGATCTAATGTTCCATTCACAAAAAAACCATCGGGATTAGCTTCAATAAGTCCTATAGGATGATTCAATGATTTCTCACCTTCGGATTGTGCCTTGGTGGGCGCTACTTTTGAAATTCGGATTGCTAAACGTAACCGAAGTGCATTGGCATATTTAATCCAATTCTCATAATTTCCTCCATAGGCTAAATCAAAAGCTGCAAACCTTGGGCTATCAATATTATCTGATAGTATTTGAATGGCTTCTTCCAGATCTGCGAAAAAAGCATTGTATGCTTCCTCCTGTGAGTCATACTCACTCGTTGTTGCAGATTCTCCAAATTTGGTATACACTATTGGTCCAAATACATCAGATACTCTGTGCATAGCAGTAACTTTAAGTATTTGAGAAACTGCGAACAACTCTGGAAATGTTTCCCGGGTTTCGTTTTCAATGGTCTTGGCATTGTTCATTACATTAGAATATGGTACACTCCAAATGAAATTATTCCAACCACTTACCAAATTATAGGTGGTATTGTTCGCCCCAGCTACAAAGGGTCTGGGATTAGTCATATATCCAGAAAACACATCTGCATTGAGATTTTGCTGTAGTTGAAAAGACCATGGCGGTGTATATTGATAGATATTCTCGAACATAGGCTTATATAAAGATCCTACATTCTGAAAGTCCACTTCTAACTGTTCTTGAGTAATGTTTCTGGGGTTTCCGTCCAGATCTTCTAAACCTTCAGCACAGGAAGACAAGAAAAGTGATATTACCACAAACCCCGATAAAAATATATTGCTGTTTTTCATTTTACTAATTTTAGAAACTTAGATTAACATTCAACCCCCAACTTCTGGTTGAAGGAAGTCCTAATACATCAACACCTTGTAAAGCGTTCCCTGTACTTAAAGTCACGTTTGGATCATGCGGAGCATCTTTATAAAAGAAGAATAAATTGTTACCGATTAACGATGCTTTTATGCTTCTGAAAAAAGAATTTTCAGAAAGTTGGAAATTATATCCTAAAGCAATTTCGGCCAGACGTACATTGGTAGCGCTGTATACATACTCTCCTGTAAATCCATTTCTTCCTCCTGCAAGTCCATAATACTCTTGTGCGGTCAAAGTCGACACATCTCCCGTTGGGCTTACTACTTCAATCAATGCATTTTCGGTTTCTCTTTGTGTATTATTGCTCAAACCTTCTACAATGGCTTCAGTCATACTGATGGTTTCTCCTCCAAATTTCCCATCGATCAAGAAATCCAAACTAATATTTTTATAAGTCATGGTGTTGTTCCACCCCAAGGTAAAGTCAGGATTGGCATTACCCACTTTTTCTAGTCCCGCAATGGTATTGTCTGGGTTTTCATCATTGATTACTATAGCTCCTGCGTCAACCACAGGCCTTCCGTTGGCGTCTCTTTTTACCACTTGCGCATAGATATCTCCATACTGCCCTCCTTCTACCAAATAAGAGGCAAAAGTATTTACCCCAGGAGGCGAAATCACTTGATTATCAATTTGTACATCGTCAGATGGGTTACTGATTTCTTGAACCTCATTGTCATTAGCCGCAAAATTGATATTCGAAGTCCATTTAAAATTTTCTGTTTGAACCGGAGTAACAAAAATTGACGCTTCGAATCCTTCGTTAATGATATCTCCAGAGTTTACTCCTACAGTTACTGAACCTGTTCCTGTGGATACTGGTACTTGAAAATATTGATCCACCGTACTGGTATGATAATACCCAATATCGAACCCAAATCGATTATCAAAGAATCTCCACTCGGTTCCTATCTCAAATGAGCTTTGTTGTTCTGGGCGAACCTCGCCCAAAGGTCTTACCGGATCCAAAGGACTTAATCCACCTCCGAAAAGAATTTGTCGTTCAGGAAATACTGTGTTTGCCGGTACATCATTACCTACCTGAGCATAAGATCCTCTTATTTTTGCAAAGGAAATTTTTTCTCCCATATCAAAAATCTCTGTCAAAATACCCGTAATACCTGCCGATGGATAGAAATAAGAGTTATTACTAGAAGGTAAAGAAGAAGACCAATCATTTCTAGCGGTAAGATCTACAAATACCTTTTCATTAAATCCAATGGTAGCACTCGCAAAAATTGAGTTTACCTTTTTGTCTAACGAACTTTGAAATAGAGAAACTTGTGGGTTTGCATTAAAATTCTGAATAGAAAACACATTCGCAAATTGTAAGCCTCCGTTAGTTCCAGAGTCTGCATTTAATAATTCTACAGTAGTTCTCGTCGTACTCGTCCCGACATTTGCTGAAAGTGATATGGTATTAAACTGTTTATTTATCGTAGCGATCACATCTCCGTAAAGTTGTCTGATATCCTGCTCTGTAAAAATGTACCTTCCATTTTCAGGAGCCAGTGTGGCCTCTGTAGTTGCATGAACCTTTTTTTCGTAATTCAAAAAAGTTTGATCATATGTACCTCTACTCTGAACAGAAATCCAATCGTTGATTTTGAATTTTAAATTCATGGAAGCTAACAACTTTCTATTAGTGTCTTCACTCGCGTTTCTGTTTAATATCCAATAGGGGTTTTGTTCGATATCCGAAGTCGCTCTAAACCAGCGTTGACTTTGAATGTTTCTATCTGGATCTAATTCTTCAAAATTCCCATAATCCGATAGTCGTTCTCCTGGAGAATCAAAGTTGTATGCTCCCACAAGTGGGTTAAAATACAAACCTGAAACCGGTCGATTATCAATGGTTTGTGTAGATGCCAATACATTGGCACTAGCTGTCAAAACACCGTCGAAGAATTGTGCATTCTCTCGAATATTTATCGTATGCTGACTCATTTTATTGGTGGGTAATATCCCAGAAGCGAAGGTGTTGGAATATGAAAAATACGTTTGCGCTTTCTCACTTCCTCCAGAAAGAGAAACCGCATTAATATTGGTAACCCCATTGTTGAAGAAATCCTCAATATTACTTTCAGCCTCATCGTTAAGATCGATATAATACGCCGCAGACTCTACTAATAAATTAGAAGACGCTTCTACCTTAAAAGATCCTGCTCTTCCTTTTTTGGTCGTAATTAATATGACCCCGTTCAATCCTGCGCTTCCGTAAAGTGCAGATGCCGAAGCTCCTTTTAAAACGGTTAAGGATTCTATATCGTCTGGATTAATTAAAGACAATACATCTCCTCCATCACGGTTTCCACCGTTGATATCTCCAAAGGTATCCAAGGGTTGTCCTCCCGTAGGGTTGGATAATGGTACCCCATCAATTACATATAAGGGTTGGTTATTCCCCAATGAAGCATTTCCTCGCAAAGTAACTTTTACAGATCCCCCAGCACCTGAGGAGCTGCGGTTTACGACTACCCCAGAAACTTTCCCCGAGAGACTATTTACCGGATTAGTCTGCCGTACTTTGTTTAGTTCATCGGCATTAATGTCCTGAGCAGCATAGGTGAGTGATTTTCTACTTTTTGCGATACCCAATGCGGTAACAACAACATCTTCGAGTTGTTCCAGGTTCTCTTCCATAGCAACATCGATTATGTTTGATGCTCCTACAGTAACCGAAATAGTGGTGAGTCCCACATAACTAAACTCCAAGACATCACCCGCAGATGCCGTAATAGTATATTTACCATCAAAATCTGTTTGTGCCCCTTTTGCCGTTCCTTTTACAATTACATTAACTCCTGGAAGCGGCATGGCATTTTCTCCCGTCGAAGTTACTGTTCCCGAAATTGTTTTTTCTTGTGCTTTGACCTGTTGAATCATTAATAGTGCTAAAAGAACAGAAAAAACTAGAATAGTTCTTTTCATGAAATTAAGATTGATTTGTTTGATTATTTCCGATTTAAAGGTTTTATGAATAAACTTGAAAAAGAAATTAAATATCTAAACAGCATCAAAAAAACAACAAACGACGTGTTTCCTCATATGAGCGTTTTTGCGATTGAGTACTTTTTAAAATATTCCTTAAAGTATTTTGTTTTTGAATAAAAAAACACATAATTTTTTCACGTTTTTTAACAAATTCACACAAAAAACATCAAAAACCGTGTTTAACTGGATAGCAACATCTGATGGTTATAAAATGCCAAAAAAGTATCATTTCATATTTTGGGCAGGCTATTTTTTGATCAATTTTATTCGTTGGGGAAGTTACTTCGATGATTATGTGTATTCATTGAAGTCAAATCTGGTAGAGTTCTTTATACATATTCCGATTACTTATTTTCATATTTATTACTTGATTCCCAAATTTGTTCTTAAGAAGAAATTACCACTCTATCTTATCACAGCAATATTAACCTTGGCTGTGGCATACATCGTACGAACAGAACTTAATCTTCTGTTAGTGACCAGCAATATCTGGCCAGAAGCTATCGGGACCCAAAAAGCCTATAGTTTTAATCATATCCTAGCGGTTACTATTGGAGAAGTATATGTAGTTGCACTCGCTACCGCGATAAAACTAACCATGGATTGGATTGCCGAACGAAGGAAGAATTCTCAGCTAAAACAATTACAACTCAAAACCGAATTAAAATATCTCAAATCACAAATACAACCTCATTTCTTCTTTAACACCTTAAATAATTTGTATTATTTAACGATAGAAAAATCGGATAAAGCTTCTGATGTGGTTCTTAAATTATCCGAAATCATGCAGTATGTTTTGTACGACGTTAAAGAACCGAAAATTGGATTGCTTAATGAAATTAACTATATCGAAAGTTACTTAGAACTAGAACGATTACGACATGGTGAAAAAGTAAACTCAGAAATTCAGATCAGAGGGAACATTGATGATATTTCTATTCCTCCATTGTTATTACTACCTTTTATCGAGAATTGTTTTAAACATGGTAGTAAAAACAATGAAGAAGTACGTCTCGACATTCATTTTGAAAATGAGAAAAACGAACATCTCATTTTTAAAGCCAAAAACAACTTTAATTCTGATTATACGGATGACAAAAAAAGAGGTATCGGAATTGAAAATGTAAGACGAAGATTAGAATTATTATACAAAAACAAATACTCTTTAGAGACCAAAGTAATAGATAATACGTTTAACGTATTATTAAAAATCCCCATCCTATGATTGTCAAATGCATTATAATAGATGACGAGCCATTCGCGATAAAAGTAATCGAATCACACCTGGCTTCTTTTAAAAACATAGAACTTTTAGGATCTTTTCACAATCCTATAGAAGCTTTAGAAATTATAGAACAAGGAGAAGTCGATGTCATCTTTCTGGATATCAATATGCCCGGGATGAACGGATTAGATTTCATCAAAAACAGTAGAAACAACTATCAGATTATTATCACCACAGCGTATCGCGAGTATGCTGTAGAGAGCTTTGAACTCGACGTACTGGATTATTTGGTAAAACCTATTCCTTTTAATCGTTTTTTAAAAACCATCAATAAGCTTACTCAAGTAATTAATAAAGACCAATCAAAAAATGAAGAGTATCAAGGAAATAAAGATCCTTTTATTTTTCTTAAAGTGGATAAAAAGCTGGTAAAAATACTCTTGAAAGATATTCTTTACATCGAAAGCCTTAAAGATTATATTAAGGTGATTACTACACATGGTAATTATCTGGTTCATAAATCGTTGACAGGAATTACAGAAGAGTTACCTGATTCTAATTTTATACGTGTGCACCGCTCCTATACTATTGCTATCGATAAAATTAAATCTATTGAAGGCAATCTGGTAGAAATCGATTCTAAACGAATCCCGATTGGCCGTAACTACTCCAAACACGTAAAAGAAACTATTTTCAGCAACAACAAAGATTTACATATTTAAAATATCATTATACATGATCACACTTTCAACCCTAGACCTTATTCTTATATTTTCATTTTTCACACTCACTTTATTAATTGGTATTTGGGTTTCTAGAACCTCGGGGAAAAATACCAGCGAATTCTTTCTATCGGGTAGAAACATGCCTTGGTGGTTATTGGGACTATCTATGGTGGCCACCACCTTTTCTACTGATACTCCAAATTTGGTTACCGATATTGTTAGGAAAGGAGGAGTATCTGGCAACTGGGCATGGTGGGCTTTTTTGATTACAGGTTTACTCACTGTATTTGTATATGC
Source organism: Aquimarina sp. AWH4_224 (assembly GCF_056160245.1). Lineage (NCBI taxonomy): Bacteria > Pseudomonadati > Bacteroidota > Flavobacteriia > Flavobacteriales > Flavobacteriaceae > Aquimarina > Aquimarina sp. AWH4_224. Next base: position 182,744 of record NZ_JBSWWU010000008.1, read on the forward strand.
CAAATTGTGGCGTAAGTCTAATGTAAATACCGATATAGAATTTTATGATCTAAGATATGGAGGTAAACCAGCGCATTTTTTACGTGGATTTAGAGCAGTATATCTAGGGATCATTTTTAATGTACTCGCAATGTCTGGTGTTACCCTTGCTGCTATAAAAATTGGACAAGTGATGCTTGGGTTAACAGCCTTAGAAACTGTAGGTATTGCTTCGGTAGTAACTGTTATTTTTAGCGCTATTGGAGGGTTTAAAGGAGTAGTGTATACGGATTTCATTCTTTTCTTTACAGCAATGATTGGTGCACTTGGAGCCGCCTATTACATAGTAAATTTACCTGAGGTGGATGGCGTAGCCAATCTTATAGCTCACCCACAAGTGGCCGATAAGATCTCGTTACTTCCTGATTTTGATAATACCGAATTATTGGTATCATTATTAATCATTCCACTTGCTGTGCAATGGTGGAGTTCATGGTATCCTGGAGCCGAACCTGGCGGTGGTGGATACATTGCACAACGTATGCTGGCAGCCAAAAATGAGAATCATGCTATTGGCGCTACCCTATTTTTTAACATCATGCATTATGCTATCCGACCATGGCCATGGATTTTGGTAGCACTCGCTTCTTTGGTATTATACCCAAAAGATGATGCCAACACCATGGAAGCTGCTAAAAGCAATTATATAGAAATGCAAAAGTTGGCAGAAACCAGAGAGCTTACTCCTGAAGAAGCTGAACGAATGGACGCTTATTATTTTGCTTCAGAAGGGTTAACCGCGATAAGACAAGCGTTCCCCGAAGATAAAGTGCAAAAAGATAAGATAGGTCATGATATTGCATATTCTGCAATGCTTACTCGTTTACCTTCTGGACTGTTGGGTATTGTTTTGGCTTCGCTAATAGCAGCTTTCATGTCAACTATTTCTACGCATCTCAACTGGGGATCTTCCTACATCGTAAATGATTTTTATGCTCAACAAATCAACAAAAAAGCTTCAGAAAAAGAGCTGGTGCTCGTAGGAAGAATAAGTACTGCTATTTTGATGATTCTTAGCGCCGTCTTAGCATTATTGCTCACCAACGCTAAGCAGATTTTTGATTATATTATTATGTTTGGTGCAGGAACCGGACTTATTTTCATCTTGAGATGGTTTTGGTGGAGAATCAATGCCTGGAGCGAAATCTCTGCTATGTTTGCCTCAGGAATTGTATCTATAATTTTTGGATTAGAATCTTTAGACCACGCATTATTTGCTGAAGGAATGCTTCCTGGATGGTCAAAATATCCAATTATTGTGGGGATTACAACTGTAATTTGGCTTATTGTAACCTTCGTTACTAAACCAGAAGACGACAAGGTGTTATTCGATTTTTATAAAAAAATACAACCCGGAGGACCTGGTTGGAAAAGTACTATTCAAAAGGCGAAAAATCAAGATCTAAATATTGTTACTGATAATAGCACATGGAGTGTTCCTTCAGGAATATTGGCAATGATTGTAGGGTGTATTATGATCTATGGAGTACTTTTTGCTGCTGGATATTGGATCTATGGAGAATATACTTTTGCAATTATTTTAACAATAGTTGTTATTGTCGCTGTCTACATTTTAAGTAAGTTGTGGAAGAAAATTAAAACCACCATCTTATAAGAGACGGCTCACAATACATGATTAGATTTTTTTTACCCTTACTATTAGTTCTGGGGTTCACTACTATTGAGGCTCAAGAACATACATTTACAAGGCAAGACACTTTAAGAGGTTCGATAACACCAGAAAGAGCATGGTGGGATCTTACCTACTACCATCTGGATATAACCGTAAAGCCAGATCAGAAAACCATCTCAGGAAAAAATACGATACAATATAGAGTATTGGATGCTCATAATACCATGCAAATTGACTTGCAGTCTCCTTTGAAGATTGAGAAGGTAATGCAAGGCAATCAAGAGCTAAAAGTAAATTCTGAAGGAAATGCCCATTTTGTGACACTTACTGATGAACAAAAGAAAAATGACGTCAATACTGTAGAGGTATACTATAGTGGAAAACCTCGAAAAGCTGTAAATGCTCCTTGGGATGGGGGTATTTCCTGGAAAAAAGATAAAAATGGAAAACACTTTGTTGCATCTTCTTGCCAAGGACTTGGTGCTAGCGTTTGGTGGCCCAATAAGGATCATATGTATGATGAAGTCGACAGTCTTTTGATCAGCGTGAATGTTCCTAAAGGTTTAATGAATGTATCGAATGGTAGACTGCGAAAGATCGATGAACATAATAATGGGACTCGAACCTTTCATTGGTTTGTCAGTAATCCTATCAATAATTATGGAGTGAATATTAATATTGGGGATTATATTCATTTTGGAGAACAGTATAAAGGTGAAAAAGGGTATTTGGATATGGATTATTATGTGCTACGTTATAATCTCGATAAAGCCAAAGAGCATTTTAAAGATGCTCCCAAAATGATGAAAGCTTTTGAACATTGGTTCGGCCCCTACCCGTTTTATGAAGATAGTTTTAAACTGGTAGAAGTTCCCTATTTGGGTATGGAACATCAAAGTTCTGTGACCTATGGCAATCAATACAAAAATGGATATCTGGGTCGAGATCTTTCTGGTTCTGGTTGGGGGTTAAAATTTGACTTTATTATTATTCATGAAGCTGGTCATGAATGGTTTGCCAACAATATCACTTACAAAGATGCTGCAGACATGTGGGTACATGAAGGATTTACCGCGTATTCTGAAAATCTGTTTCTGGATTATTATTATGGCGCAAAAGCGGCAGAAGAGTATGTGATCGGAACACGAAGAAATATTCAAAACGATAGGCCAGTTATTGGCACCTATGATGTTAATCATGAAGGTTCCAGTGACATGTACTACAAAGGAGCCAATATGCTGCATACCCTAAGACAACTTATCGAAGATGATGAAAAATGGCGTACTATTCTTAGAGGATTAAATGAAGATTTTTATCATCAAACCGTTACCACAAAACAAATAGAAGATTATTTAAGCAAAGCTACTAATATTGACCTTACTCAGTTTTTTGATCAATATTTGAGAACGATCAAAATACCAAATCTTGAGTATGCTTATAAAGATGGAGTTCTTAAATATCGCTATACCAATGTGGTTGAAAAATTTGATATGCCCGTACGAATTTTTGTTGATGATAAAGCGCATTGGATACAACCGAATGCCAAATGGCAAAGTAAAAAGTTGACTGGAAGCAATTTGCGGGTTGATGCCAATTTTTATGTACATCCAACACCCATATAATGATCGTTTCAGAAGTTGATTTACCAAAGAACTCTTTGCTAGCGAATACAAGGCATGATTATACGGATAGCTTCTCTGGTAGCATCAATACTTCCTCTACTATTAATCAGCATCAATTAGTAAAAGCTTTTTTTGTATCCTCTCCAAAATGGGTGGGCGCATTACTATTTTTACGAAATAAAATTGTGGCTGTATTTGGACTCAAAACCGGTGAAGCAATTTCAAAAGAAGACATTCTTAGGAAAGATTTCAGACTACGGAAAGGAGATGCTGTTGGAATTTTTAGAGTATACGACAAAAGTGAAGATGAAATTATTTTTGGAGAGGACGACAGCCATCTTAATTTTAGAGTCTCTCTTTTATTGACACAAGAAAACACAACCAGGGATTTGATCATATCTACAGTTGTGGTATTCAATAACTGGTTAGGAAAGTTATATTTTCTTCCAGTAAAACCCTTCCATAAGCGTATCGTAAAAAGTATGCTCAAAAGAACACTAAAAGAATTAAAAAACTAAACAATTACTCGAGTAAATGAAAATTTATTTTCCACAATGGCAAGGATCTGGTACAGGAAAAAATATTGAACCTGGAGCAGAAGCGATTCTAAAACACCTTGATGACCCAGAATTCGTAAATATCCCCTTATCCAGCATCGCAGCTGGAGCACACGGAATACAAAAACATCATATTAACAACTACGATGCCATTACCGAACAATTAACTCGCTTAAAAAAAGAAATAGCTACCGTGCAACCCGACACTCTCAAAACTATTGGTGGAGATTGTGGATTAGAAATTGTGCCTGTATCTTATCTGAATCAGAAATATCCCAATTTGGGGGTTATATGGTTTGATGCACATGCTGATATTAACAAGCCTTATGACTCCCCAAGTTGTAATTTTCATGGCATGCCTTTACGTACATTGTTAGGCGAAGGAGAACCCGAAATGAATCCTTTATTGTTTTCAACCATTACCGCATCACAAATCCATTACGTAGGGTTACGAGATATAGATAAGACCGAAAAAGACAGGATTGAAAAAGGAGAAATCTATGCTCCGACCAAAATAGATGTTGATCACCTTACGGAGACCTTGAAGGCTAAAGGTATCACCCATTTGTACCTGCACTTCGATTTTGATTGTTTAGAGCCTAACGATTATGATAAAACCTATTATAATGTTCCCAATGGAGTAAGTATTGCTGATGCTGAAACCTGCATAGAGGCACTTACCGAGAATTTTACGGTTGTAGGAAGTAGTGTTCTTGAATCTGTAACGACAAAAAGTGAAGAACTACAACCGATTTCAAAAATTATCGATCTTTTAATCTGACACTGTTATGGACTCTAAATTCGTATTCTCATTCTTACTAATTTTCACCTTTTTTATTTGGGGGTGCAGCAATGAAACCGCAAAGATAGATACGAACGACAAAGAAAATAAGAAAAACGAAGTATTGGTATTAGGAGCTATTCATGGTGGACATCTTACAGATTCCGTATATAATACAGCGTATTTAACTCAACTAATAAGAGCAATACAACCAGATTATATCCTAGCAGAAATACCTCCGGATCGATTTGATCAAGCGGTAAAAGAATTCAAAGAAAATGATAGTATTTCAGAATCCCGAGTACGTCGGTTTCCTGAATATGTGGATGTAGTTTTTCCGCTAACCAAAGAAATGAATTTTGAAATCATCCCTACTGCTGGGTGGACATTACCCATGGCGCAAGAACGCAGTCAAAAATTACGGGCCATAAGCAAAGACTCTACTCGAATTGAAGACTGGAATGCGTATCGCAAAGCAAACCGTACATCTGATTCTGTTTACCAAGCAACAGGAAGAGTAAATGATCCATATTTTATTCATACCCACACTTATGATAGTATACAAGATATCGCTTTGCAGGTATATAATGATTTGTTTAATGTAGAATTAGGCCTGGGAGGATGGGATAATATCAATATTGCTCATTATTGGAAAATTGAAAAAGCATTAGAAAAACATCGGTATCAAAATAAAAGAATGCTTATTATATATGGAGCAGGTCATAAAGGTTGGTTTTTAAGAGAGTTAAGAAAGCGTGATGATATCAAATTGTTAGATATGAAACCTTTTCTTGATCAAATATCTCAAAACCCATCCTAAAACTGAAGATCGGACAACTTATTAAAAAGTTCTATGAAAGCAATTGTATTTGAAGAATTTAAAGGTCCTCTAACCATACAAAATGTACAAGACCCAACGCCTAATCCGCACAGTGTTGTTATTAAGGTTACTGCAACCGGATTATGCCGTAGTGATTGGCATGGTTGGATGGGACATGATCCAGATATTAGATTACCACATGTCCCAGGGCATGAATTGGCTGGAGTTATTGAGGCTACCGGGAAATTCGTCAAAAACTTTAAAATTGGAGATAGAGTTACCGTTCCCTTTGTAGCGGGTTGCGGTCACTGTGGTGAATGTATATCTGGCAATCATCAAGTATGCGATCACCAATCCCAACCCGGATTTACACACTGGGGTTCGTTTGCAGAGTATGTTGCTATAGATTATGCAGATACCAATTTGGTTCGACTACCCGATTCGATCAATGATGAAACCGCTGCTACTTTGGGGTGTCGATTCATTACATCGTTTAGAGCTGTTGTAGAGCAAGGCAAAGTAAGTGCAGGACAATTTGTAGCAATTCATGGATGCGGTGGCGTTGGTTTGTCGGCAATAATGATCGCAAAAGCTATAGGAGCGCAAGTTATTGCGATAGATATCAATGATCAAACTTTACAATTTGCCAAAGAATTGGGTGCATTTGCAACAATTAATGCAAAGGATCAAAAACATATTGTGGATGAAATACGATCCTTGACCAATGGAGGTGTTCATGTTTCCCTCGATGCTTTAGGAAGTGCAGCCACTTGTTTTAATTCTGTAGCTAATCTCAGAAAAAGAGGAAAACATATTCAGGTAGGTCTAATGACCGGAGATCACGCACATCCCAAAATCCCAATGGACATGGTATTAGCTAATGAGTTGGAAGTAATTGGAAGTCATGGGATGCAAGCTTACAAATATCCAGAGATGTTACAAATGATAAGTGCGGGTACGTTGAAACCCCAAAAATTAATCCAGAAAACGATTTCTCTCGAGGATGCAATAACCGCCCTACCCCAAATGAACACTTTTCAAAATATGGGAGTACAAGTAATTAACTCTTTTTAAAACCCTAAGGTATGTCTGTAAAAGTATGTTTGATTCAAGATCATCCCGAATTTTTTGATAAAGAAAAGACCATTGATAAGGTGGCTTCTTTGGTTTCTCAATATGCCAAAGAAGGTTGTAACTTGATTGTTTTCCCAGAATCTTTTATACCTGGGTATCCCAGAGGGTTTTCTTTTGGAGCAACAATAGGTAGCAGAACTCCAGAAGGCAGGGAGCTATATGCTACATATTATAATAATAGTATTGATCTGGAAAGCGAGGATCTAAAACGCCTAGAAAAAATAGCTAAGTCCGAAAATGCATACCTGGTTATTGGCGTAACCGAAAAACAAGCTGTAAACGGAAGTTTGTATTGTTCTATGCTTTACATTTCTCCAACAGAAGGCTTATTAGGGGTACATAGAAAAATTAAACCTACTGGTACAGAGCGCCTAATATGGGCTGAAGCCTCTGGAGAATCCTTAGTGGCATTCGATACTAAAATCGGGAAATTAGGAGGATTGATCTGTTGGGAAAATTACATGCCACTTGCACGCATGTCTATGTATCAACAAGGGGTAGAAATTTATATCGCTCCCACTGCAGATTCTAGAGAAGAATGGACCTCAACCATGAAACATATTGCTCTGGAAGGAAGATGTTTTGTTTTGGGTTGCAATCAATACTACACCAAATCTATGTATCCGGACAACTATCAAACTATGGTAAATAACGAACCTGAAGAAATGTGTTCAGGAGGTAGTATCATTGTTTCTCCATTAGGAAAAGTTATAGCAGGCCCTCTTTTTGGTGAATCTGGAGCCTTGATTGCAGAATTGGATCTGAATGAAATCACACAAAGTAAACTGGATTTTGATGTAATCGGTCATTATTCTAGAAATGATATCTTCCATTTTGAAGTAAAAAATCAGCCCAATATGAAGACAGAAAATTAAATCCCTTTTTTTTAATTATCATTCTACTAAGTTTTAATTAAATATAGATAGTAGAAACCTTAAAAGGAATAGTATTCTTATTACTTTTAAAGAACACAAATAAATCTTTAGTCTCTCTTTATGAGTAAACCTGTTGAATTCACCTTTGTTTTACCTACCAGACTTAGGGGAGGAAGAAAATATGATGACTACTTCAGAGTAAAAGAATTTCTCATACCTTCTTTGAAAAAAAATTTAATTGATAAAGATCGTATTGAATTAATCATTATCATTCCAGAATATGAATTCATCTATTTTGATCCAGAAGATCTCGGACTTTCAAATTTTAGATATAGAGTTTTTGGCGATAAGGAAGTCATAGGAAAACAACATCATATTGGTGGATGGTACAAACAACAATTGATTAAACTAGCAATTGCCGGAGTGGTTACTTCTGACTATTTTTTGACTTTGGATGCTGATGTTATTTTATGTAACCCTATTTCTTATAAAGATTTTTTTCAGGAGGGTAAACCCATAATTCAAAAAGAGTTGTATAGCTATCATATCCGTTGGTGGCAAAGCACTGCGACATTATTAAACTATGACATCAAATTTGACCCTAAAGCGTATTGTCCTGGTGTTACACCTGCTGTACTTTCTAAAGAATTAGTAATCAAAATGGTTTATCATCTTCGTAAACATTTTAATGACTCAGATTGGATGGGTAGTTTATGTAGAAATCTGAAACATCCTTATGAAGCATCCTGGACTGAATATTGTTTGTATTGGTTATTTATAATGCAAGAGCATAATTTGTCCTCTTTGTACTGCACAAACCCAGATCGAATTTTATTGGGTAAAAGTATTTGGTCTGATGGTGAATTTCATAATATGAAAGGAAGCATAGGCTCTCAACTGTTTGAGTACAAAAATCATATTTTTAGTATTGTACAAAGTAATCTAAATGATTTGAATTTTGCTGAGTTAAAAAAGGAGTTGACTCCGTTTATTTTTTGAAAAAGGTGTGAATCCTTATTAACCCAGAAAAACGAATACTTGTGCTGGTTTTATTCATTGATCGGATTATAGAATTTTAGCTGCATCCAATTTTTTCGTGTTTTTTTTCAATCAGGTGTAACAATTCTTTTGGTATTGCATCAAAGGGAAAACAAAATACAAAAACATGAAAACTTTAAAAATCGCTTTTCTTCTAATTATCATTACGAATTTGGGATATAGTCAATCATCATCAATCAAAATTGAAGTTCTTGGAGAAGGTGACCCCATAATATTTCTCCCAGGTTTTATAACACCAGGATCTGTTTGGAAAGAAACAGTAACACACTTAACTTTAGATAATGAAGCACACCTAGTATCCTATGCTGGCTTTAATGGTATAGCTCCAATAGAAATGCCTTGGTACGATACCATCAAGAAAGAATTGGTCACCTATATCAAAAGCAAAAAATTGACTCATGTATCGGTTATAGGACACAGTATGGGGGGCAATCTCGCTACAGATTTGGCGGCAGAACTACCAGATACGGTAACCAAATTGATCATTGTAGATGCTCTTGCATGTATGCGAGAAGTCATGATGCCTGGTGTACCCGCCAGTAGTTTACAATACGACAGTCCTTACAATCGACAGGTATTGGCTATGGAAGAAACTCAATTTAAGCAAACAGCTATGATGATGGCTCAAAATATGACGAATACTAAAGATCAAGTACAAACCATTGTCGATTGGATTTTGGAAGCCGACCGCAAAACTTATGTTTATGGATATACAGATTTATTAAAATTGGATTTAAGAGAAGTATTGGATAAGGTAAACGCTAAAACTTTAATTCTCGGAGCTTCTTTTCCTTCTTTAGAAATGGCCAAAGATAATTATGAAAAACAATATGCAAATTTATCCGATAAGACCATTGCAATGGTTTCAAACAGTAAACACTTTATTATGTTTGACCAACCCGAATGGTTTTATAATCAGGTAAACGCTTTTCTAACTAATGAGTAAAAAGAACCAACAACTCTTTGAGACGGTGTATAGGCAGTGCTACCCTATGGTATTGCAAATGTGCCTGGGTTTTGTAAAGGGTAATAGTGATTTGGCTAATGATTTATCTCAAGAAGTATTTATCAATATTTGGAATGCTCTGGAGAAATTCAAAGGAAAATCTACTCCCAAAACCTGGGTGTATAGAATTACTGTGAATACCTGCTTACAATATCTTAGAAAAGAAAAGAATAAAACGAAACTTCCGATAGAAAAAGTAGAACAGGTATTGATCGATGAATCAAAAGAAATTGATCTTCAACAGAATCAAAACCTCTATCGTGCAATTGGACAACTAGAAGAACTAGATCGGCTTCTTATCATGATGGTACTCGAAGAACAAGATTATGATACTATTGCCGAAGTACTAGGAATTACTCCTACGAATGTTAGAGTAAAAATTCACAGAATTAAAAAAAGATTAAAAAAAATATTGGATCATGAGTGATAATTTTGAAGCACTACAAAATCAGTGGAAAAAAAATAAAAAGCAAGCTGAACACGATTCTGATGCAATGACCAAAATGTTAGCATCTGTAAAAGCCAAAAGAAACTGGAGTAAACGATTTCATTACGGGAACATCGTTGTTCTCTCCCTTGTAGTAGTTCTAATTTCTTCCTTTTTCTACTTTGTAGCACCAGTACAAAAAATCTTAAGTCAAATTGGAGTTGCGCTTATGGTCGGAGGTTTACTACTTAGAATAGGTATCGAGTTTTTTAGTGTTGAAAAACTAAAGCAAATACAATTTGACGATACTGTTTTGAAAAACACAACGGATACCCTGTCTTTTTATGCCTTCAGAAAGCAAATCCATGGCCCGATTACAATAGGCATTATCGCCTTATACACTATAGGTTTTTTCTTTATTACTTTAGAATTTACATTATATTTTTCTACGACGGCAATGATCCTTATTTATGTATCTTATGTTATTGGAGCGATTGTCCCTGTATTTTTTGTTAGGAAAAACATCATAAAAGAAATTAGAATTTTAAAAGAAATCACCCTATTAAAAGACCACATCAGTATAGCATAAGCTACATATCCAAAGCACTACTAAAAATAAAAAGCGTATCTTAAAATTCTTATTGAAATACTCCAAACAAGATGCAAGACAAACCCGAGTTATATTTCAAAAATGATCAGGAATGGCGAAGCTGGTTACACGATAATCATAAGGAATATGGAGGTGTTTATCTCATCTTTTATAAGGTGGAAACCAAAATACCCAGTATGCGCTGGGAAGAAGCGGTGCGTGTAGCCCTTTGCTATGGATGGATCGATTCTACTGTCAAAAGGATTGACGACCAACGTAGACGGCAATATTTCTGCCCTAGAAAACCAAAAAGCGTTTGGAGTAAAGTAAATAAGATCCATATCAAAGAGCTTATCAAAAACAAACTTATGCACAAAAGCGGTTTGATCAGTATCCAAATCGCCAAAGAAAATGGATCTTGGACCGCTCTAGATGATGTCGAGAACGGAATTATTCCTGAAGATCTGCAAAAAGCCTTTACATTAAATCCTCAAGCCTATGAAAATTATCAACAGTTTGCCAAAGGGTATCAAAAAAGCTATTTGTACTGGTTGAATCAAGCCAAACGGGAAGAAACTCGAAATAAACGAATCATTGAAATTATCAACTTATGTGAAGCCAATCAAAAAAGTAGAGGTAATCGATAACAAAGTATCAAAACATCAATTTTTTGATGTTATCCATATATCCTCTGCTCACTCTTACCACATCATCATTTTGCATGACCACATCGTAGCTTTTGGTATATTTAATCAACTCTTTCACATTATGAATATTAATTATAGAGGAGCGGTGAACTCTAATAAATACAGATAGATCTAGTTTTTCTTCCAAAACAGAAATTCCGAAATTACTTAAATGGATACCTTTATTCGTAATCAATTTAGAATAATCCCCATAAGCCTCAACACGAATAATCTCATCTACCGCTACAGTAATTAGTTTGTTTTGAGACTGCACCAAGATGCGTTCTGGATATTTGGGTTTATCCATCAACAAACTCTCTGCCAATGGCCTAATTTTATTTTCTTTACTATTACTGGATATTTTTTCTATAGCAGTTTTAAAGCGTTCTTTGGTATATGGTTTCAACAGATAATCAATCGCATGCACTTCAAAAGCTTGTAAAGCATACTTATCATATGCCGTAGAAAAAATAATCTCCGGTATTTCTTCAATATGTGTTAGCACATCGAACCCTGTCATACCGGGCATCTGTACATCCATAAATACCAAATCCGGAACAAACTCATTAATCATTTTTACGGCATCTACCCCATTGTTCGCTTCTCCTAATAATACCAGCTCGGGAAAATCTACCAAATACTCTTTGATCAACTTTCTTCCTGCTACTTCGTCATCAACAATAATTACTTTTTTCATTTTTAAATAGCGAAATTTATTTTAAGCCCCTTAGGCTTATTTTCTGATATATGTAACGTGGTATTGTAAATTTTTTCTAGTCTCATTTTGGTATTCGTTAACCCAATACCTTTATCGAATACCTTTTCTTTATCCTTGATTCCAACACCAGTATCCGCAACCTCAAAATATAGTTTTTCATCTTTTCTGAATATTTTTACTGCTACTGTACCGCCTTCGATAAGAGATGCTAATCCATGTTTTACGGAGTTTTCTACCAAAGGCTGTAATAACATGGGAGGAATCATTTCATCCATTACATCTTCTGCAACATCAATTTCAATTTGTAAACGTTCTTCAAATCTTTCTTTTTCGAGTGCAAGATATTTTTTGACAAAATCAAGTTCATCTCGTAGAGGAACTCTTTCTGATTGAGAAGCTTGTAGTTGATATCGAAACAAATCTGATAATTCTGCTATTAGATGTCGTGTCTTTTCATTTCCAGGAGGAACTGAAGCGCTTATGGTATTAAAAACATTGTATAAAAAGTGCGGATTTAATTGCGCTTTTAAAGCTGCCAATTCGCTTTTTAATGCAGATGCTCTTAACTCTGCCTCAAGTTTTATTTTATTTTTATTATCTACATGATATTGATACGAATGAAAAATTCCAAACTGTAAAATATAAAACAAAGCAGGTATATATATATCCCAGATTTTTGCTGGACCTGTTAAATAGAAAAAACCAAATAGACCACTAAAAATACTATATAGCTGTTGCCAAACTAAAACAAAAAATGGTAATAACAGGACGTGTAACAATAATTTCTTTTTCATTGGCCAAGCCTTTAGTTCTCTAAACAAAAGCCACCAAATGGGAATAGTGATTATAATTTTTAACAGATACCCTAACCCGCTGTCGTCCATAAAAGTTATCGGATCAAACAATATATTCCCTTCATTATCAAATCTACCACGATTCATCCATAAGGCGATATGATATGCTGAAGCAAAAAAACAATAGAATCCTATAAACGCCATCAATTCGCCGATTCGAACTCCTAAAAACTTTTTCTGTAAAAATGATTTTTCCATAACTATCTACAATACGCACAAAGCTAAGCTTAAAAACTTTTCTATCATTTATTTTTCGATGAGTGGTCCTATAGTTCGCCGAACTGGAATTTTCCGTTCAACCCCATATAGGACCACTTATCGGTTTTCACGTGTTTGATATGGTCTTAAAATTCATATTTGCCTCATCAAATTTTAACAATCATGAAAACGAAAACAGTCAGGTTATTAGTAGTACTAGGGATAATTATAAACCATTATGCAATTGCACAGTATAACGTTACAGGTACTATTGCAAATGAACAGTCTTCCCCGATCGAATCCGCTACCATTTCATTAATCAATTCTTCGAATAATCAATTTATTAAAGGAGTAATTACAAATACCGAAGGGATATTCAACATTCCTAATATCACCAATGGATCTTATATCATAATCGTTTCGAGTTTGGGATATGCAGAATTTAGAACGACTCCTTTTACTATTGAAGATGCAGATAAAAATTTAGGTGTTATTCAGCTTTTTCCTGAAGCCGAAAATCTAGAGGAAGTTACCATTACCGCAGAAAAACCTATTGTCGAAGTACTTCCAGACAAAACCGTATTTAATGTTCAAAATACTTTGGGAGCCACGGGAATTTCAGGCTACGAATTGTTGCGTAAAGCTCCGGGGGTAATTATCGATAATAACGACAACCTTGTCGTAGAAGGTAAAACCGGAGTATTAATTTATATCGATGACAAACCATCTGTGCTAAGAGGGCAAGATTTGGTGAATTACCTAAAAACCATACAATCCAGCGATATTGAAGCTATAGAAATTATCACACAACCTTCATCAAAATACGATGCCGAAGGTAATGCAGGTATCATTAATATTAAGTTGAAAAGAGATAAAACCTTAGGTACGAATGGATCCGTGGGTAGCGGTTTCACCTATGGAGATTTTGCAAGATATACGAGTTCTCTCTCATTTAATAACAGAAGTAAAAAATCTAATTTTTATGGGAGTTACAGTAATCGATTTGGAAAGAGTTTCAGCTTTATCAACCTTTTCCGAACGCAAAACAATACCATTTTTGACGCCAGAACAGAGACTGTTAACGATAACAACAGTAACAACATAAAACTTGGCTATGATTATTTTGCCAATAGCAAATCTACTTTCGGAATTATTGTTTCCGGTAACTTCTCGAATAATATTTCTGATAGTGATTCGAGAACTCCAATCATTCTACAAGGAACTACAACCCCAGATCAAGTTTTGGTCGCTGGTAGTGATACGGACACTCAAACCCAAAATCTATATGCTAATATCAATTACAAGTTTAAAGATACTTTGGGACATAGTCTGAACGTAGACTTAGATTATGGTGGATACAATAGTGATCGTACAAATTTGCAACCTAACCGTTATTTTAATGGAGATGAAACCGAATTGATTAGTGAAACCATCAATTTTATGGTCACTCCGATAGAAATCACACTTTTAACGGCAAAAGCCGATTATGAACAAAATTTTTGGAAGGGAAAACTCGGTTTAGGTGTAAAATATTCCAATATCAATACAGAAAACGAATTCGATTTTTTTGATCGTATAAACGGTAATGATGTGCTTAACTTAGACAGAACTAATGATTTTACCTATGATGAAAGGATAAGTGCGGCTTACGTGAATTACAACCGAAAATTCAAAAAAACATCACTTCAATTTGGACTTAGAGTAGAACATACTGATTCTGACGGGCAGCTATTTAGTGCTCAACAAAATGCTGACGATCGTGTAAAACGTAACTACACAGACCTTTTCCCTAGTGGAGGTATTACCTATCAAGTAAATAGAAAAAACTCTTTGGCGCTATTGTATAGCAGGAGAATTCAACGACCTAATTATCAGAACTTAAACCCTTTTGAATACAAAATTGATGAATTATCATTTAGACAAGGAAATCCTTTTCTTCAACCCCAATATACCGATAACATTAAACTTTCGCATACGCACAACTATCGATTGACAACTGCAATAAGTTATAGTTTTATCAAAGACTATTTTGCCCAGGTGACCGAGGCTCTTGGTGATGATCAAAATTTTATCATTACCCGTAATGTAGCTAATCAAAAAATTATCAACCTTAGTATTTCATATCCTACAAAAATTACAAACTGGTGGAGTGTATATTACAGTATAAATGCTTATCGGAGTATTTTTGAAGCTACTGATGAGGATTTTCTTTCTGTATCCCAAAATACACTAAGTCTTTATGGCCAGAACACTTTTTCCCTACCCAAAGAATTCAAGATGGAAATCTCTGGTTGGTACAGCTCGCCTTCAATCTGGGGAGGAACGTATCAAACACAAAGTCTGGGATCATTAAACCTTGCTCTACAAAAGAAATTTCTTGACAATAAACTTACCGCTCGTCTAGCATTTAATGACGTTTTATTTACCACGCCATGGAAAGGTGACACACAATTTGGCGACTTAAGAATAGATGGTAGCGGAGGAAGTGATAGCAGACAAATACAATTTAACCTGACCTACAACTTTGGAAGAAAAGAAATTAAAGCTTCCAGAAAACGAAAAACAGGTCTGGAAGACGAAAAGAAAAGAATTTAGAATTAGCCATAACCTTACTCACCGGAATTTATGACAAAAGCATAAATTCCGGTTTTGTATTTCTGTGCATTCCTTGATGTGGCACGTCTTTGATCTAACTACCATCTACCGATTAACAACACTTTAAGATATTTTTTGGTATAAATCCTTATTTTCGGATCACTATAAACTACACATCATGCATAAACATATTGTTACTGCTCTAGCTTTAGGAGTATTTGTAATTTTTAACACACACGCTCAAAAGAAGAAAAAAGACAAAAAGGAAGAAGAAAAATGGGAGGTTACCAATCCAAAAGGAAAGTTTAATTACATAGATCATTCGTTTACTACTACCGAAGGAACCTGGATGAACTTAGATATAAGTCCTGACGGAAAAACAATAGTTTTTGATATGCTAGGAGACATCTATAGTCTTCCGATTTCTGGAGGTAAGGCCAAAGCATTACGAACAGGAATACCCTTTGAAATTCAACCTCGTTTTAGTCCGGATGGAACAAAAATTTCATTTACCAGTGATGCTGGTGGTGGTGACAACGTTTGGATAATGAATACAGACGGAAGTAATGCCAAACAGATTACCAAAGAAAGTTTCAGACTATTAAACAATGCTGTTTGGATGCCCGATGGAAACTATTTGGTAGCAAGAAAACACTTTACTTCTCAACGGTCTTTGGGAGCTGGAGAAATGTGGCAATATCATGTCACCGGAGGTTCTGGATTGCAATTAACCAAAAGAAAAAACGATCAACAAGATGTAAACGAACCAAATATTTCTCCAGATGGAAAATACATGTACTACAGTGAAGACATCTACCCAGGTGGTTCTTTTCAGTACAATAAAGATCCGAATAAGCAGATTTACGTTATAAAGCGTTATGAATTCGAAACAGGAAAAACTACGACGGTTACCGGTGGGCCTGGTGGTGCTGCCCGTCCTCAAGTATCCAAAGATGGAAAATTATTGGCATTTATTAAAAGAGTTCGTACCAAATCTGTTCTTTTCATTCATGATCTTGAAACTGGTCAAGAATGGCCTATTTATGATCAATTAAATAAGGATCAACAGGAAGCTTGGGCTATTTTTGGAGTGTATCCCAACTTTAGTTGGCTTCCAAATAATAAGGAGCTCGCCTTTTGGTCTGGAGGAAAAATCAATACGATTAATATAGATACCCAACAGGTCACTAATATTCCATTTACTGTAGATGCTACTATTAAGATCGCAGAGACTTTACATTTTAACTCACCTGTAGCTCCAGAAGAGTTTACTGCCAAAGTGATTAGAAATGCAGTAACTTCACCAGATGGTAAAACCATTGTTTTTAGTGCCTTGGGACAATTATGGAAAAAAAGTTTACCAAATGGGGAACCTCAACGTCTTACATCGCAATCTACACACTTCGAATTTGAGCCTAGTTTTTCTCCAGACGGACAAAGTATTGTTTACGTAACATGGAATGATGAAGAACTCGGATCTGTAAATAAAATTTCGGTTTCAGGAGGATCGTCTACAAAGCTTACCGTAGAAAAAGGAATCTACCGTACGCCAACATATAACAATACTGGAACCGTAATCGCTTTCAGAAAAGAAAATGGAAATAGTGATCAAGGACTTAGTTTTGCCAAAAACACTGGAATCTATACCGTGTCCCCTACAGGTGCTAATCAAAAATTAGTAATCAATGAAGGTGAGTATCCAGTGTTCTCAAAAGATAACCAACGTATTTTCTATCAAACAGGTGGTACTTATTTTGGTAGTTTAACCAAAAAACTGGTTTCAGTGAATCTAAATGGAAAAGACAAGAAAACACACCTTAAGTCAAAATATGCAAACCGCTTGGTGCCTAGTCCAGACAATAAATGGATTGCTTTTACCAACTTGCACAAAGCCTTTATAGCTCCTTTGGTTTTAAACGGAAAAGAGATTGACCTGGATAACAAAACCAAATCGGTTCCTGTAACTCAAATATCCAAAGATGCAGGTATTAATCTTCATTGGTCACGAGATAGTAAAAAAATATTCTGGACCTTAGGAGGTGAATACTTTGCAAATGATGTAAAAGATAAATTCACTTTTTTACCAGGATCACCAGAAAAAGTAGGAGAAATTACATCAAAAGGTATTCAGATTGGTTTAAATGTAAAAACAGATGTTCCTACCGGTAAAATTGCATTTACGAATGCCCGAATTATTACCATGGAGGGCAACGAAGTTATTGAAAATGGAACGATACTTATTGACGGTAATAAAATAGAAAAATTAGGTAATGCTTCTGAAGTAAGGATACCTGCAGATTACAAAACTTATGATGTTTCTGGTAAAACGATTATGCCAGGAATCGTAGATGCCCACGCGCATATTGGCGGTTTCCGATATGGACTTACTACTCAAAAACATTGGCAACTGTATGCTAACCTTGCTTTTGGAGTAACAACGGTACACGACCCTTCTGCGAATACCGAATCTATTTTCACCATGTCAGAGATGATCAAGGGTGGAAATATGGTAGGGCCTCGCCTCTACTCTACCGGGATTATTTTATATGGAGCAGATGGAGATTTCAAAGCGGTAGTCAACAATCTGGAAGATGCCAGATCTGCTATACGAAGAACCAAGGCATTTGGAGCTAAATCAGTAAAAAGTTACAATCAACCGAGACGAGATCAAAGACAACAAGTGATACAAGCAGCTCGAGAGTTACAAATTAATGTAGTTCCCGAAGGAGGATCAACCTTTTATCACAATATGTCTATGATTATGGATGGACATACTGGTATCGAACACAATATTCCTGTAGCGCCTGTTTACAAGGATGTTAACGAATTATGGAAGACTAGCAAAACTGGATACACTCCTACTCTTATTGTAAATTATGGAGGTATGAACGGTGAGTATTACTTCTATCAAAAAGATAATGTTTGGGAGAATGAAAAGTTACTGAAATATACTCCTAGATCTATTGTAGATGCAAGATCAAGACATAGAACCATGGTACCGGATGAAGAATATGAAAACGGTCATATTTTGGTTTCTAAAACCTGTAAGGCATTGACGGATCTCGGTGTAAAAGTAAATCTGGGAGCACACGGGCAATTACAAGGACTGGGAGCACACTGGGAATTATGGATGTTTGAACAAGGTGGTATGACCAATCTCGAAGCCTTACAAGCAGCAACCATCAACGGTGCTCAATATATTGGTGCTGGAAATGAAATTGGGTCCCTGAAAGCTGGAAAACTTGCTGATCTTATCGTTTTGGATAAAAATCCTTTGGACAATATCAGAAATACTGAAAGTGTAAAGTATGTAATGGTAAACGGTAGACTGTATGATACAGATACAATGAATGAAATTGGAAATACCAACAAAGAACGCAGTAAATTCTGGTGGGAAAACAACAAGTATAATCAAGCTTTTGAATGGCATCAGGAATCCCAAAGCTTTATGCGAGCCGGATGCGGATGTCATATCGGACATAATTAATACCAAAGACCCTAAAGATGCTCAATCTCTAGGGTCTTTTGATATAAACTCAACTCAAAAAAACTATGAAAAGTGTAGTATTTCTAATCTTATTTTTCACACCATTTTTTCGGCCCTGTATAGATAAAAATTAAACCTTAAATTTAAAGAATGAAACATCGACAATCAATTCTTACCTACTTAGTTTTACTTTTCGTAGGAATGATGAATGCACAACAGGTAAAAGTTCCAATAGATACCACCACAGTCTCTAATCACACTACAACAATCAAGGGAAAAACAATTCCGTACAAAGCTACCGTAGGTTTTCAGCCTGTTTGGGATGAAAACGGAATGCCCATAGCTTCTTTGTGTTACACCTATTACAAACGATCTGATATCAAAAATGATCAAAATCGTCCGCTGCTAATTTCATTTAACGGAGGTCCTGGTTCCGCTTCAGTTTGGATGCATATTGCCTATACCGGTCCAAGAATATTAAAAATAGATAATGAAGGGTTTCCTGTACAACCCTATGGTATAAAAGCAAATCCAAATTCGGTGCTGGATGTAGCCGACATTGTTTTTATTAACCCCGTAAATACAGGCTATTCGCGAATGATCCCAGGAAAAGATGGCAAAATGCCGGATAAAAAATTATTTTTCGGAGTTAATGTCGATGTAAAGTACTTAGCGGATTGGATCAATACTTTTGTATCTCGAACCAATCGTTGGCGATCTCCAAAATATCTCATTGGTGAAAGTTATGGAACTACCAGAGTATCTGGATTGGCATTAGAATTGCAAAATCGTCAATGGATGTATTTGAATGGTGTGATCCTAGTATCCCCTACTCAGATAGGGTTTAAATTTGATGGCCCAGTAGAGGTAGCCAATCGTTTACCTTATTATGCAGCAGCAGCTTGGTATCATAAGATGTTACCATCTGAATTGCAAAGTAAAGACTTATTAGAAGTACTACCCGAAGTCGAAAATTATACAATCAATGAGTTATTGCCTGCCATTGTACGAAGCGGGTATTTGGATGCCAATAAAAAAGAAGAAGTTATCTCAAAAATGGCCTATTATTCTGGTTTATCCAAAAAGACCATTCGCCAGCACAATCTTGAAGTACCCAAAAGTTATTTCTGGAAAGACTTGCTAAGAGATAAAGATGGTTATACCATTGGGAGATTAGATTCCAGGTACAAAGGAATGGATATCAAAGAAGCCGGAGAAAGACCTGATTACAATAGCGAACTCACGGCTTGGTTACACGCTTTTACACCAGCAATAAATTATTATTACAGTCAAGAATTAGATTTCAAAACGGACTTAAAATACAATATGTTTGGCCCTGTAAGACCATGGGATAGAACACAAGACAGCACTGGCGAAAACCTCAGAAAGGCGATGGCTATGAATGCCAACTTACATACGATGATCCAATCCGGGTATTACGATGGTGCTACCACTTATTTTAATGCCAAATATGTAATGTGGCAATTAAACAGCAATGGCAAATTAACCGATCGCCTCAGTTTTAAAGGGTATCGCAGCGGACATATGATGTATCTTCGTAATGAAGATCTGATACAAGCCAATGAAGATATACGAGCATTTATCACCAAATCTTCAGCAAATATCAATAAAGGTTCTAAGTACTAAAAAATTACAACATCATGCATTTAGCTCAAGTAAATATTGCCGAAATGATCGCTCCTATCAATGACCCAGTAATGGCCGACTTCGTAAATAATCTAGATAGAATTAACGCTTTGGCAGAATCTAGTGAAGGCTTTGTTTGGAGACTAAAAGGTGATGAAAACAATGCCACCGCCATACGGGTTTTTGACTACGATTTTTTGATTATTAATATGTCTGTATGGGAAGATATTGATACTCTATTTGATTTTACATATAAGACCGCTCATGTAGAGATTTTAAAGCGAAAAAAAGAGTGGTTTCATAATATGAAACAAATGCATATGGCGTTTTGGTATGTAGAAGAAGGACATCACCCTACTCCTGAAGAAGCTAAAGAAAAATTGCAATATATCAGAGAACATGGTGAAACACCACTCGCTTTTACCTTCAAAAGCAGATTTACTCCCGAGGACTATAAAACGTATACGCATGAGTAAATACACTTTTTACCGCAACAATAGGATCAAGCTATTTGTATTTTGTTTGATCATTTACACCAGTTCCTATGCGCAGGTAAAATTTGAAAAAGAGTATCGAATTAAGGAAGACCAAGTTCCTAGCCAAGCGGTAACATTTATCAAAAAAACCTTTAACGAGGTCAAGATCAAATGGTATAAAGAAGAAAGCCATGAAGGGAAGACAATAGAAGCAAAAACTGTAGTGGATGGGATAAAGTACAGTATTGAGTTTGATACATTGGGTACCCCTCTGGATGTAGAGAGAACGGTTAAATTATCTTCATTATCCTCTACACTTCAAGAAGATATTAAAACTACACTCGAGCAACAATTTGTAAAATATAAGATCATTAAGATTCAAACACAATGGAAAGCTGCAGATGAAACCCTGATACAACTACTCAGAAAAGAGAAGACAACACATCCCTATGCTCAAAATTATGAGATTGTGCTAAAAGGAATGGTAGAACGTTCTTATCAACGATTTGAAGTTTTGCTTAATGAAAAAGCTGAATTATTAAAAATATTGACCATTCAGCAAAGAAATACAGATAATCTGGACTTTTAAAAAACTTGAACTAGTGATGAAGTTATTGATCTGTATACTTTTTTCTTTCCTTTTTATCTCATATTCCTGGTCTCAGTCCAGCTTTTCATCTGGGCTATTACCCAGAATACGGGTGTCCACCAAAATCGGAGATAACTTAAAATTAGTCAACGGAATAGAGTCAAGACAACTACTCTTAGACAATACTAGAGAAGAATCTTTTGATTACGAATATGTTCTTACGGATCTTTCTTCCCTACTCTCTTATAAGTTGGGTTCAAGTAGCAAGATCAATGCTGGATATCTCATTCGTTTTGAAGATAATGAAGTGTTCCATCGCACTATACAACAATTGAGTTGGGTACAATATGCGGATCCAATTAGATTCGGACATCGTTTTGTTACTGATCAAACCTTCGGAAACAAACAATCTCCTAAATTTAGGGCACGATACCGACTTACTCTTGAAAAACCACTCTCAGGAAATAAAATTGACCCTACCGAATGGTATCTCAAGTTAGGAAATGAATACCTTGGAGAATGGCAAAACGGTGAATTTAATCTAGAAATTCGTTTGCTTCCATTTCTAGGGTATGAAGTAAGTAACACCAACAAAATTGAATTTGGATTGGATTATCGAATTGGAAGTTTAATCGATGCTGCCACAGAAAATGATCTTTGGGTAACAGTGAACTGGTATTACACTCTTCAGTTCAAACCAAAGAATTGAAATTAAGAATTTACATTCTTTTATCTTAACCCAACTTTAATACATCTTTTCGGATTAATTAAATACATTAGAAAAAAATTAGCGATGCCAGCAATAAAAAAAATCAAACCTCTAGGGTTTCCTTGGGAAACCAGTGATCCCTTTTTATTTTGTGCCTACCACGAAGATCAATATCCCAAAGGAAATGGAAAACTTGGCCCAGCAGATTCTCTCGAAGGCCGTAATCTTGGGCAGGATTTTACATTAAAAAATGGTTGGCGGATGTATCACGGAACAAAAGTTCCAGGTTTTCCAGCGCATCCTCATAGAGGTTTTGAAACCGTTACTATTGTACAAAAAGGGCTGGTAGATCACGCAGATTCATTAGGTGCCGCTGGGAGATTTGGTAATGGTGATGTGCAGTGGATGACTGCAGGTCGTGGTGTGCAACATTCTGAGATGTTTCCCTTGCTAGAAACCGAAAAAGAAAACCCCTTTTTATTGTTTCAGATTTGGTTAAATCTACCCAAAGAGAAAAAAATGGTTGACCCACATTTCAAAATGTTATGGAACGAGGAAATTCCTAAAATCAATATCAAAGATGATCAGGGTTTTTCTACAGAAATCGTTTTGGTAGCCGGTACCATCAACAACATAAAAGCTCCCGATCCAGCACCAAACTCATGGGCTACTCATGAAAACAATGATTTGGTAATTGCCACTTTGAAAATTGATCCACATACTACATTTTCACTACCTAAAACATCGTCGGGGACAAACAGATCCTTGTATTTCTTTAAGGGAAATGAAGTAACTTCGGAAGGGTTTACAATTCCTGTAAATCATGAAATCATTTTGGAAGGAGATAAAGAATTGGTCCTTAAAAATGGTGATGAAGAAGCTCATTTTTTATGGCTTCAGGGAAAACCCATCAATGAGCCTGTAGCCAAACATGGTCCGTTTGTTATGAACAGCCAATTAGAAATACGAGAAGCCATCCATGAGTATCAACAAACTGAATTTGGAGGATGGCCCTGGCCAAGTTATGATCATGTTCATGATCCTACAAAAGGCAGGTTTGCACGCTTTCCGGATGGAACGGAGGTTACCAAGTAATTTTGGTGAACCAAAACACTTGCTTCCGAGTATTTTAGCATTACATTTTTAAAAGTGTTAACATTGTACTATCTTTATTTTAGGGCTCAAAAGTAAAGGAAGTATTAGTATAGTATTATGTCAAAAAAACCACTAACCACTCTTTTAGCATTTTCTATATTTTTCGGGCTCATTTCATGTTCTAAATCTACGCCAGTACTTACTCCGGAAGAAGAACAATGGTTACAGGAAAAAGAAAATATTTCAGTTGCTTTATTTCCGTATTACGCTCCTTATCAATACATTAAGGACACCAACAAAATCGATGGCATACTCATTGATTATCTACAGCTTATAGAAGAAAAAATTGATTATAAGTTTGAGCGTAGAATATACTACAACTGGGAACAGGTAATACGGGATGCCAAAAGTGATAATTTGGATATCATACTTGAAATTCAAAAAACTCCAGATAGAGATCCTTATCTTAATTTTTATTCCCAGCTATTCAAATCTCAACATGTTATTGTTACCAGAAAGGATAGCGATCTCGGTTCAAAAATTAAGAATTATTACAATAAAACAGTCGTTGTTCCCAAAGATTTTGCGATCGATGACATCCTAAGGGCGAATGAAAAAAAATTAACCTTAAGTAATGAGATCGATGATCTTACCTGTCTAAGGCAAGTTAGCAATGGAGTTTATGATGCCTATATCGGTCCTATTGCCGTTGCCAATTATCTAATCAGCACAAAAAATCTGGATAACCTAAAAATTGCCGGAGAAACAAAATACAGTTATGTACCGGGAATTGCAGTACAAAAAAATAATACTGTCCTGAATCGGATAATTGCAAAAGCCGAAAATAGCATTTCTGATACCGAGAAAGAGGTGATTTATGACAATTGGCTATATCGCGAAATTGTACCCTTTTACAAAAGAGCGGATTTTTGGATTTGGCTTTCGGCAATTGTAGTAGTTATCCTTCTAGGAATATTGCTGATTAATAAATATTTAAAACATATTATCAGACAAAGAACCAAAGAACTAAGAGCTGCCAAAGAACTTGCTGAAGAGAGTAATAAGCTTAAAACAGCTTTTATACATAACATATCTCACGAGGTTCGCACCCCAATGAATGGAATAATGGGATTCTCGGAGTTATTAAATGATCCTGAAACCACAGCAACGGAACAAAAGGAATATTCAAAAATCATTATAGAAAGCAGTAATCAACTGATTAATATTATAGACGATATCATAGAGATATCCCGATTAGAAACCAATCAAGTAGAATTACATCTGGAAGAAATCAATTTCAATACTTTGCTAGATACTTTGTTCTCTCAATTTCAGAGTAAAGCGGTAAGCAAAAACATCGCAATTCACCTCAATAATAGGTTAACCGAAGAAGAAGGCAATATCCTAATGGATCGATCCAAAATCAATAAAATACTATATAATCTAATCGATAACGCCATCAAATTCACTAAAAGAGGGATTGTGGAAATTTCGACAGAAATAAACAAAGACACCTTACAAATATCTATACGAGATACTGGAATAGGTATTAAATCAAAAGATCAGGAAATCATTTTCAGGAACTTCTCTCAATCTGAAAAAAATGTAACAAAAAGCTACGATGGACTAGGACTAGGACTTTCTATAGCACAAAAAAACGCAGCTCTTATTAAAGGAGATATTACTTTTACTTCTATTCCTAATAAAGGCTCTACTTTTATGCTAAAAGTTCCTTACCACCCCGTAATGGACCCCAACAAAATGCAAGATAACGATACCCCAAACCCTGAAGAAAAACCGATCAAACAAGTAATTCTTATAGTAGAAGATGGTGATGTTAATTACCTTTTCCTGAAAACGGTTCTAATGAAAATGCAAGATTATAAGTTTGTTATTCATAGAGCAGAAAACGGCAAAGAAGCTGTGGAAATTTGTCAGAACAATGAACATATTGATTTAGTTTTAATGGATATAAGAATGCCTATTATGGATGGATATACTGCCACTCGAAAAATCAAAAAACTAAGACCTAAATTGCCTATTGTTGCGCAAACGGCGTATTCTACAGAAGAAGATATACAAAGGGCTTTGGATGCCGGGTGTGATGATTTTGTATCGAAACCTGTGGATAGAAAAATATTAAAACCCATTATTGGTAAGTATTTCTCGGTCTTTACCAGATCAAAATATTCATAAATGCCTTTAAAAGAACAGTATCTCAGTTTTTTAAAGACTCCTGTTCTATGGAATAATAATAGTGTTTTTGATATTAACTCATTTCCATTGAATCAAGATGAAGTCCCGATCTCAGTACCGCAATCTTCCGAAATTACTTTTTCTGAGAATGAAGTACTGGGCAAGCGTATCGAACACTTTTTTGATTACTATATCAAAACTTCCGTGAGATATCAGCTGCTCCTAAAAAACCTGCAAATTTTTAGTGGGCAGATTACTATTGGCGAATTGGATTTTATTGTTCAGGATCTTATTAAAAATAAAGTAATCCATATAGAACTTGTATTTAAGTTCTATGTATATGATCCCTCCATTAATGATGAAATGGATCGATGGATCGGTCCTAATCGCAAAGATACCTTTCGCCAAAAAATAGATAAACTTCGGCAAAAGCAACTCCCTCTACTTTTTAAAAAAGAAACCATAGCTTCATTAAAGGAACTAAAACTTGATCCGCAAGACATCGATCAATCGGTATGTTTTATGGCTCATCTCTTTGTCCCTAAATCCATGATAGAAACATTTTCTTCTTCATTCAACCCTAACTGCATTATCGGGTACTGGATAAAAGACAAGGAGTTTTCAGAGACAACTTATGGAGCTCATCTCTTTTATATCCCAAAAAAGAAAGAATGGATGGTTGACCCCAAATATCATTCGGAGTGGTACTCATTTACGACAGCTCAAAAATGTGTCACTGAAGTATTACAACAAAAAAGATCTCCACTACTCTGGATGAAAAGTGGAGATCAAGAATTTCAACGTTTTTTTGTGGTTTGGTGGTAAAAAACACTTTATACGCCTACAAACCACTTATATAACTTCCATAAAGATCTTTGAATCCAAAACCTTCAGAGAGTCTATACTTGCTTAGTTTTTTGAATTCTACTAACCCCCAGAGTAAAAACTCCTTCATGAAATAAGTGTCCTTTTTATCCAAATCTTCCTGATATTCTTTGATCAATTGATTAAGGGGTTCGATAGAATCCAGTTTTTCCATATATTCTTTTTCAGAAATATCGTCTAGCAGTTCAAAACCGCTCTCTTCAAAAAACCAATTCACCAAATCTTGATAAGGACTTTTATAATCTTCTCTTTCTAATTTTTCCACTTTAGGAAAATAATCCGGAAATAATGTTTTTATGGCATCGGTAATCAATGTTAAGGCTACAGAAGCAGATCCTTCTTGTTCTCCTTCGTATACCAACTCCACTTTTCCAGTAATTGCTGGGATTACTCCAGTAAAATCACTGAGTCGCAATAAAGTGTTTGTATCTCCAGTCCGTAATGCTCTATACTCTGCTGTACTGAGCAAGTTCTCGAATGCGGTAATACTCATTCTGGCGCTCACCCCACTTTTATGGTCTATGAATTCACTTCGACGAGCCTCAAAACTAATTTGTTCCAACAGGTCTTTTGCAATTTCTGGCACATAGACCAAATCGCTCTGTCGTTTATCCATATCGGCTTCTTGTTGAGTAATCGTTTTTGCGATCTCGATAGTTTCCGGATAATGCGTCAGAATTTGAGATCCAATACGATCTTTAAGTGGTGTTACAATACTACCACGATTCGTATAATCCTCTGGATTTGCTGTAAATACAAACTGTATATCCAAAGGTAATCTCAATTTAAAACCTCTAATTTGTATATCACCTTCTTGTAGAATATTAAATAAGGCTACTTGAATTCTAGCCTGTAAATCAGGTAATTCATTAATCACAAAAATACTTCTATTTGCTCTTGGAATCATCCCAAAATGAATCACACGATCATCGGCATAGCTCAATTTAAGATTTGCTGCCTTTATTGGGTCTACATCCCCAATTATATCTGCTACACTCACATCTGGTGTAGCTAGTTTTTCTGCAAAACGTTCGGATCGATGTACCCAAGCTATCGGAGTATCATCTCCTTTTTCTTCTACCAAAGTTATGGCATATCTCGATATAGGTTGAAAAGGATCATCATTGATCTCTGAGCCTTCTACGATAGGCATCCACTCATCCAATAGGTTAATCATTTGTCGCGCCAACCGTGTTTTGGCCTGTCCCCTAAGGCCTAGCAAATTAATATTATGTCTGGAAAGAATTGCGCGTTCTAGTTCTGGGATAACGGTATTTTCGTACCCATGAATCCCAGTAAAGGTTTCTTCTTTGTTCGTAATTTTTTGTCTTAAGTTATCCCTAAGTTCATCTTTTATAGATTTACTGTTGTATCCTGATTTTTTTAGTTCTCCTAGTGTCTTTATATTTTCTATTTTCATATGTATATTCTCTAAAAACAATATTTTTTTGAGTATTTAAACTCGGTCGGTTATCCTTTTATTCTTTTTCTTCTGTTGGTTTCATAATCTTCAAAAATCATTTCTCCCAAGCCTTTTAATCCTGTGTAGAAAGCCTTACCCTGATTGGCATATGTGAACTCCCTAACAAATTGCATTAAATATGGATCTTGTGCTATCATGAATGTGGTTATAGGTATATGTAACTTTCTTGCTTGTTGGGCCATCATATAACATTTATTAATGATTCTTCTATCCAGACCATTGCTATTCTTATAATACTCCCCACTGGGTAATCGCAAACAGCTTGGTTTACCATCGGTGATCATAAAAATTTGCTTATTGGTATTTCGTTTTCTACGCAACATATCCATCGCCAACTGCAAACCAGCAACTGTGTTGGTGTGATACGGTCCTACTTGCAAATACGGCAAGTCCTTTATCGCTATTGGCCATGCATCATTACCAAACACCAAAATATCGAGAGTATCTTTTGGATATCTGGTGGTAATTAATTCTGCCAAAGCCATGGCCACTTTTTTGGCTGGAGTAATCCGATCTTCGCCATATAGAATCATACTATGACTAATATCGATCATGAGCACCGTACTCATCTGCGCTTTAAATCGTGTTTCTTCGATAACAAGGTCTTCTTCTGTAAGATTCAAATCTCCAATACCATGATTAATTTGAGCATTTTTAAGTGTCTCGGTCATCGAGATTCTTTCTATGGAATCTCCATACTGATAGTTACGAAACTCTCCCGCATGTT
The DNA here is from genome assembly GCF_056160245.1 of Aquimarina sp. AWH4_224. Lineage (NCBI taxonomy): Bacteria > Pseudomonadati > Bacteroidota > Flavobacteriia > Flavobacteriales > Flavobacteriaceae > Aquimarina > Aquimarina sp. AWH4_224. The sequence goes on from NZ_JBSWWU010000008.1 coordinate 211,631, forward strand.
CATCTCCTCTCCCTACATAGTTGGTTCGATGATTCCCGGCTCCACTCCGCTTCAATTTACCAAAAATCTGATCTAATGCTCGTTTACGAATAGCCTGTTCGGTTTTTGCAGTGATCTCCATCTTACCATTTCCATCTGGTTTGATTTCTTCTCGGATATACCCTTTCTTCTTAAGATCTTCTACAAAATCCTCCAGGGTATAGTTTTCATCGGTGAGTTGATACTCCTTGTCTAGTTCGCGCATCCAATCCAAAGCTTCATCCAGATCTCCGGAGGTATGTGTGATAATCTCCTGAAAAATATCAAAAAGCTTATCAAAGGGAGACTGTTCTGGCGCTTCATACTTCTTGAAGGTGAAACCTTTTTTGAACAATTTTCTTTTCTTTTCCATTATATAAAGTTAGCATATTTTACAAAAGATTGGTCCCCAATTCGACGATAAGAAATAAGAATTAACATTTGTTTTGGAGAATAACAATGTCTTAACTGTTTATCATATTGACCTTAAAGTTCTAACACTAATATTTTTTTGAAATTAATACACAAAAATCAAACAGCTACGAATTCATTATAAATGTACTCACCTATTCCTCTCTATTTAAATATGAAGAAATTGGTTCCATTCATTTGGTTATTCTCATTTACTGTATATTTATATACCCTACGAATAGATGTAATATTAACAAACGATAAAATGCCTTTTGCAATAGAGGCGATAATTATTATGAAGCAGGTAAGGAACTTTACACCTCAAAAAAAACTATCAAAGCTTTTTCTATTTCTTGTTTTTCCTCTTTGCATACTGTCTTGTTCCAAAAAGTCCCCTTTAGATACCATTTTGTATTCTGATAGTGAAATTATTAACAAAGTCATTTCGAATGTTGAAGATCATGAAGTGCAAATCATCTACTCACAAATTCACCGAGATGAGGAAGGCAATATTACTTTTGAAGATCACCAATATAACGTAAACGACAGTGTATACTTTTATCCTGCCAGTACTGTAAAACTGCCTGTGGCATTATTAGCTCTCGAGAAATTAAATGAGCTACAAAAACAAGGGGTACCTATTGATTTACATACCCATTTCAAAACACAAAACGACACCCTCTATTCAAATTTGGAAAAAGAAATAGAAAAAATCTTCGGGATAAGCAGTAACCTAGCTTATAATCGATTATTCGAATTCCTAGGACAAGACGATATTAACAAAAGACTGGCAGACAAAAACATTCCTGGAAGCATTTCGCATCGACTATCTGCCTTTTTTTCTCATAACCCTAAGACACAATCCATTGTTTTTAAACAACATCTTGATGATAGCATCCCGGTTTATCTGCAAAACGCAATAGAAAATAAAATACCTTCAAAATTGACATTACAACGAACCCAAAAAGGTATTGGTTACATTTATAACGATTCTCTGATGCAAAAACCTAAAGATTTTTCAGAGAAAAATTACCTGCCGTTATCTTCATTGCATGGGATTATGAAACGAATACATTTCCCAGAACTATTCCCCGAGAACCAGCAATTTCGTCTCACAAAATCGGACAGTGAATTTGTTACCCAGACGATGAAAAGAACACCTGCCGATCTTGGTTTTGATAAGAATAAATACTATGATGCTTATGGCAAGTTTTTCATGTTTGGGGATAGCAAAAAAAATATTCCTCAACATATTCAAATACATAATAAAGTGGGCTATGCCTATGGATATCTTACAGATTGCGCCTATATCTTGGATACAAAAAACAATGTTGAATTTTTATTATCGGCAACAATTCATGTAAATCAGAATAGAATTTTTAACGATGATCAATATGAGTATGAGGAAATAGGAATTCCTTTTTTGGCAGAATTAGGAAGGCAAATCCATGATTACGAATTAAATAGAAAACGATAGCACACCAATAAGTTTCGTTTATTTTTCTTGTTTATTTACTAAACAAAACTGTTAAAAACTACGAATTTTAAGAAAAATTACGGTTTTTTTAACAAAACAATACCACAAAAAGCCTGAGGTATAGGTTAATTTTATAATACCCTTATTTTAGATTATTGTTAAAGCATTAGCAAATACGCCCTATGAAAACAAACGTAAACCAAGTGTAATTGCATTTTTTGCTCCTACAAGCAAGGTATGTAATTCGAAAATATTTCGCTTATGAAACATTACATACTCTTTCTTTTTTTGTGCTCCTCACTTTTAGTATCTCCACGACTATACGCTAATATTGAATGTTTATTAAGCATTGAACAAGTTCAAAACCCTCGTGATAGAGAAATTCCCAAAGACGAAGAAAAACAACGCGGTTTGGATCTGTTAGCCAATGAAATCATCGAAGGTATTGATGAGATTGATATCCGCAAAACTGCTAGATCTTCTATTTTTGAAACCTCTTATGGTTTCCGATGGAAAATGGTAAATCTTCATACCGGGAAAAGAATCATTATTAAAGTGGACAAAGATTTCAAACTGATCTCTGCTAGATATAGTGACAATTCCAAAATTATGAAGCCTTAGAGATATTTAGAAAGTATCCCTTTTATTTCATCATAACTTTCCTGATATTCCCAATAAATGATACGGTCGTGGGTATATTTGGTTAAGATATATTTTTCACTCACGGATAATATTCGATCTATAGCTACGAGTTTTTTCGAAGCTTCTTTTACTTCTACTTCTTCTATAATCTCCTTGTTTCTTGCATCAAACCCATGGACAATCATATGATTTTTTAAGGTAAGTTCTATGAATTTCATGTGCTATTTTTTTTGATGTGTTAAATGTAGTGAATTCACCTTAACACCCCTTTAAGAATTTGACATTTTCATTTTAGTACCTTTAGAGCACATAACTCAATCCTGTTTGTAGTGTTTAGAACGGTTCTTATCCTGATTCCCTTTCTGATGTGTTCTTTAGGGATATCCCAAGATAAAATTACCATTACATATATTGGTAATATGGGAGTGCATCTGGCAGGAAAAGACATTTCAGTTTTGATAGACGGTTTACATACCAAATATGGCGAAGATTATCTGTACCCTAATGCTGAGCTAATCAAAAAAATTCATACCCATTATACCCCAAATGCTATTCTTTTCACACATCATCACGGTGATCATTTTAGCACTACTCTAACATCAAATTATCTGAAATCGAATTCAAAAGCTGTGGTTTTTGGAGCACAACAAATTACAGATAGTCTAAAAACATTTAAAGATCAAAGTTTTACCATAAAAACATCGGATTATATCAAGCAAACGATCAACGTTGGAGCTCTAAAAATAACAGGTATGAAAGTGGATCATGCGGGTAAACGACATCGATCAATACAAAACGTTGGATATATTGTAGAGTTTGATCACCAAAAGATATTACACTTGGGAGATACCAGTTGGCTTGAGGAAATCAAACTTTTTGACCAACTACAGTTAGTTCAAGAACGAATTGATATTGCGATACTTCCCTACTGGATGTTATTAGAGGAGGATGCATCAACCTTACTCAAAAAACACATCAATCCTAAGTATACTATAGCCACACATATTTCACCACGAATAAAAGAAAAGGAACTTTCTTCCTTAAAAGAAAAATACCCTAACATATATTTTTTAACTCATTTAGAACAACAAATTCATCTATAATTAACTCGTTTTCATCTCATGAAAAAAATTTTATTTCTAATTCTATTTTGCTCCCTTTCATATCTAAGTGCACAAGATTTTAATATCGACTTAATCAAAGATCTTACTCCAAGAAATATTGGTCCTGGAGGGATGAGCGGTCGTGTAACTACAATCGATGTAGTAAACTCAAATCCAGATATCATCTATGCCGGAACCGCGTCTGGTGGTTTATGGAAATCTACCTCTGGAGGGATCAAATGGGACCCTGTATTTGACAATGAAGCTACGGCGTCTATTGGGGCTGTGGCCGTTCAACAATCGAATCCTTCTGTAGTCTGGGTAGGTACCGGAGAAGGAAACCCAAGAAATAGTTTGAATGGTGGTTATGGAATTTACAAATCTCTTGATGGTGGAAAACACTGGAAACTGATGGGACTCGAAAAAACCCGCCATATCCATAGAGTGATTATTGATCCTACCGATCCAAATACGGTTTACGCTGCTGCTATTGGTTCTCCTTGGGGAGAACATCCTGATCGCGGTATTTTTAAAACTACCGATGGCGGAATTACCTGGAAAAAAATTCTCTTTACTAATAATAAAACGGGAGCTGCCGATTTGATAATGGACCCAAAAAACCCCAATAAACTTATTGCTGCTCTTTGGGAACATAAAAGAGATCCTTGGTTTTTTAAATCCGGAGGAAAAGGTTCTGGATTGTATATTACCCATGATGGAGGAAAAACATGGGAACAAAGAACTGATAAAGATGGATTACCAGAAGGTAATCTAGGTAGAATCGGATTAGCAATTGCTCAAAACAAACCAGATATTATCTATGCACTAATTGAGGCTAAAAAAAATGCATTGTACAAATCTGAAGATGGAGGATTTAACTGGAAAATGGTGAACAACAAAAAGGATATAGGAAACCGTCCTTTTTACTATTCTGATATATACGTTGATCCACAAAACGAAAATCGTGTTTATTCTATTTTTACCTATGTAAATGTTTCTGAAGATGGAGGTAAAAACTTCACGCAACTTATGCCAGCCTATAATGCTAACAATGGAGTGCACCCAGATCATCATGCCTGGTGGATTCATCCTCAAAATGGGAATTTTATGATTGATGGTAACGATGGAGGACTCAACATTACCAAAGATGGTGGAAAAACCTGGAGGTTTATCGGAAATCTTCCCGTAGCACAGTTCTATCATATCAATGTTGATAATGAATTTCCATATAATGTATACGGAGGAATGCAAGATAATGGTAGTTGGCGAGGGCCTGCCTATGTATGGAGAGATCAGGGGATCAGAAATTCATATTGGCAGGAAATATCTTTTGGAGACGGATTCGACGTTGTACCGGATAAAGATAATTCGCAATACGGATGGTCGATGAGCCAACAGGGTTTCGTGGTACGATACGATTGGAAAACAGGAAATAATTATATCGTAAGACCAATACATCCAGACCCAAAAGTAAAACTTCGTTTTAACTGGAACTCAGGAATTAATATCGACCCTTTCAATAATAGCACGCTTTACTTTGGTAGTCAATTTGTGCATAAAAGTACTGACAAAGGGCTTACGTGGGAAGTGATTTCTCCAGATCTTACTACCAATGATCCAGAAAAACAAAAGCAATCCGAAAGTGGAGGTCTTACCATGGATGCTACAGGTGCAGAAAACCATTGTACTATTTTGGTGGTAGAACCTTCTACTCTGGAACAAGGTATGCTTTGGGTAGGTACCGACGATGGTCGTGTACATATCACTCAAGATGGCGGAAGCAACTGGACGGATGTATCCAAAAATATCAAAGGGTTACCGCAAGGAAGCTGGATTGCTCAAATCAAAGCTTCGAACAAAAAGAAAGGCGAAGCACTTTTGATTGCCAATGATTATAGAAGGTACAATTATACTCCGTATGCATATCGCACAACAGACTATGGTAAGACATGGAGTCGCATCGTGGATCAAAACGATGTGACCAGTTATGCGCTAAGTATTGTAGAAGATCCTATTGAGCGAAATCTATTGTTTTTAGGGACCGATGATGGACTCTATATTTCCTTAAATGCAGGCGCTAAATGGACAAAATGGACTGCTGGTTTTCCTACAGTTTCTGTAAAGGATTTAGTTATACAAACCAGAGAAGATGATTTGGTGATCGGTACTTTTGGTAGAGCAGCCTGGGTACTGGACGATATCAAACCGTTACGAGCATTGGCAAAAGACAAATCCATTTTGAATAAGAAACTGCATGTTTTTAATCCTCCTATTGGATATCAAGCAGCCTACCAACAGCCTACGGGCACTCGTTTTGGAGGGGATGCGTTATACAGTGCAGAAAATAGAAAAGAAGGTGCTTTAATCTCGTATTATGTGCAAGCACAAAAAATAGAGAAGAAAAAAAGTAAGGAAGATGATGCGGATAGCGAAAACGAAGAAGCGATTGTAAAATGGGACTCTATACAATTGAAAGTATATAACAACAATGAACTCATCAGAACCCTAAAACAAAAAGCACCAGATTCTACAGGTTTTTATAAAATGGTATGGGATATGACCGAAAAAGGAGTTCAAAATCCAACCCGAAAAATTGTAAAACCTAAAGTAGAACCTGCAGGAGTTGAAGTAAAACCAGGTACATACAAAGTAGTTATGGAGTATGGAGATCAGAAGTCTGAAACTACTATCCAGGTGAAATCTGATCCAAGATTGAATGTATCGCAAAAAAATATCAATGAGGTATATACTGCGTCAAAAGAGATTCAAAAAATGAAAGGGACTATGCTTAATGCAGTACAACAACTTATAGAAAGTAAGGACGTAACGGCTGAGTTTCAAAAGAAACTTAAAAAAGAGGACAAAGAGAAGTATAAAGAACAAATTAAATTATCCAAAGACGTTTCTAAAAAAATAGATAGTGTAATGGCCTACTACATTGGTAAAGAAGATAAAAGGCAAGGTATCACTCGAAATCCAGAAGTAACAGTGACGCAGCGATTAAACACAGCTACTTTTTACGTGGGTTCAAGACAAACCGGATTGACCTCAACTGAAAACACCTTACTGAAACAAGCCAAAGATGCTTTGAAGGAGGCATTGGGAAAAACCAATACATTTTTTGATCAAGATTGGAAAACCTATAAAGAGACTATAGAAACATTAGACATTTCTCCATTTAAAGAAACCAAACAATTTAATCTCGAATAAATACATATACATCATGAAAAAAACAATTGTGCTTAGTTTGTGCGCACTTCTTTTATTCTCCTGTAAAGAGGAAAAGAAAGAGGAAGTCGCGCAGCAACCCATCAAGATCGAGCAGTATTCCATTGAACAATTCATGGATAATGAGAATGCATTTGCCAATGGGTTTTCAGCAGACAAATCCACAGTCCTTATGACCAGTAACCGATCTGGAATTTATAACATGTATACGGTACCTGCCAAAGGAGGAGAATTTAAACCTGTAACCGCCTCAGATAGTTCATCAATATTTGGAATATCTTATTTCCCAAAAGATGATCGAATTCTCTTTAGAATGGATGGAAATGGAGATGAAATCTTTAAACTCTTTGTAAAAGATGAATCTGGGATCAAAAGACTAACTCCAGAAAAAAATGTAAGAGCGTTATTTAGAGGATGGTCACAAGACGGTAAAAGTTTCTTTTATGGTAGTAATGAACGAAATCCAAAGTTCATGGATCATTATGAAATGGATATTACCAACTTTGAACCCAAAATGGTCTACAAAAATGAAGATGGGATGCAATTTGGGGGGATGTCTAATGATCGTAATTATATTGCACTAACAAAACCAATCAATACCAATGATAATGATCTGTTTTTGTTAAATACAAAGACAAACGAAAAAATCAAGGTCAATGACAACATAAGTGGTAATTCTCCTCAAGATTTCTCTCCAGATGGCAAAGCTTTTTATTACACCACTGATGATAATGCCGAGTTTAGTTACTTAATGAAGTACAATCTTGAAGATGGCACCAAAGAAAAAGTAATTGAAAAAAAGTGGGACATTAGTAACTTCTATTTTACCAGAAATGGAAAATATCAAGTTCTATTTAGCAATGAGGATGCTAAAACAGTAATGTCTGTAAAAGAAGTGGAGACTGGTAATACGGTAGAATTCCCTCAAATTGAGAACCAACAAATTAACAGTGCAAGTTTCTCCAGAGATGAATCTATGGCTTCATTGCGTGTTGGAGGATCTAACACACCAACCAATTCCTATTCGTATGATTTAAGTACAAAAGAATACCATAAGTTGACAGATGTGCTTAACAAAGATATCAATCCAGACGACCTTGTTTCTGCAGAAGTTGTACGCTATAAATCTTTTGATGGGTTAGAGATCCCCGCGATCTATTATAAACCAAAAGAGGCAACTGCAGATAATAAAGTTCCTGCATTAGTTTGGGTACATGGTGGGCCTGGTGGTCAGTCAAGACAAGGTTTCAGCTCGGTTATACAGTATTTGGTAAATCACGGTTATGCTGTTTTAGCAGTAAATAATCGTGGTAGTAGTGGATATGGTAAGTCATTCTACAAGATGGATGATCAAAATCATGGTGATAAAGATTTGAAAGACTGTATCGCTGGAAAAGACTGGTTAAAAACTCAAGATATTATTGATCCTTCCAAAATTGGAATCATTGGAGGATCTTATGGAGGATATATGACAATGGCTGCATTAACCTACGCACCTGATGAATTTGAGGTTGGAGTTAATATATTTGGAGTTACTAACTGGTTGAGAACCCTTAAAAGTATTCCACCATGGTGGGAATCATTTAAAGATGCACTCTATACAGAAATGGGAGATCCAAACACCGCTGATTCTGTTAGACTTCGAAAAATATCTCCGCTATTCCACACAGAAAAAGTAAAAAAGCCTTTGATAGTGCTTCAGGGAGCACAAGATCCTAGAGTATTAAAGGTAGAATCTGATGAGATTGTTGAAGGAGTAAGAAAAAATGGAATTCCTGTAGAATATGTTTTGTTTGAAGATGAAGGTCATGGTTTTGTTAAAAAAGAAAATCAAATTGAAGCCTACGGAAGAATTCTCAAGTTTTTAGAGACTCATCTAAAAGGAAAAGATGCAGAAATCATAAACGATGGCTCTACAAATTCAACCAAAATAGAGAAAGAATCTTAAGATTATAAATTTTAATAGTATTTGGGGCGAGCATAACTAGGTTATGCTCGTCTTAATTTTTTACATGCCTCATATTTCTTACAGCTCGGTGTCCTTTTTTTCTTCCAAAACCGTACATTCCACTAATCACTAAATCAAATGTCCAATGATCATTAGACTGTGGCCAGGGATGATCTACAGAAACTTCAATTGGGATGGTCACCACAGGATATACATTGATCCCTACTTTACGCCATGCTGAAGAGGTAGGTTGCCTTTCCAGACTAAGCGGATTTCTAATAGTAACTTTACTATCCCTCATTAACCTGGATCTAGTACCACCAGCTGCAAAACCAAAGGTCGCCTGTACAGATGGACCATTGTACTGAACTCTACAAGTCAATTGAATATTTACTTGCTCTATCCCGGAAATTGGATTTGTTTTACGGTATTTGAATATCGTTCTTGCCCTTGGTCTTACCGTTCTTAATTGACTTCTGATATTGCTAGGAATCCCTGAAGCCGTGACTCCAATTGGTCCGTTAGGCATGACTACCTTTAAGTCCCCTTTGGTAAAAGTGGTCATCGTGCTAGACAAGATATCGAATGTAAGTCCTGCTACTGCGGCACCTGCAGAAACCCCTGCTGCCGACTCGTATCGATCATCTTCATCTTCATAATGATCATAATACCCTAAATCATCTTCAAAATAATACTCATCAAAATTTTCAGGATGAGTATCATATCCATTATGCTGTATATTTTCCATAGTATTAATTTATCAACTGTTAAACATCATCTCTTACCCAAAATTATTCTTACCCAAGGTTTTAAAACAGAGGAAAACCACCTAATCAAAAAGGGTAAACACCTGTTTTTGAGATACTTTTGTTGTTCATTATAAAAGCTTAAATCATCATCCTTAGGGTTTAACAGATTTTTAACTTCTTAAGAAGTCTGATAATATTTTATATTATCTGAAATTTACGGGCTAAATTCTAGCATATCTTTACATCTAAATCGCACATAATGAAGAAAATTATTTTATCCGTTCTCTGTTGTTTTTTTATGGCTCACTGTTTTTCTCAAGAAACTGGAGAAGACGAATGGGGAGCATGGTATATGTATTTTGGTACCAATAGAGTAAGCGATAAGTTAAGTATTCATTCTGAAGCGCAATTCCGATTTTATGAAGTGGCATCGACTTTTAATCAACTTTTGCTGCGTACTGGGCTTAATTATCACATCAATGAAAACGCAATAGTCACTTTGGGGTATGGATATATCAATACGGATGGTAGTTTTGAAGATATTCCCGGAGAAGAAAACAGCAACGAGCATCGAATTTTCCAGCAATTTATTTTAAAAAATAAAGTAGGCAAATTCAAGTTTGAACACAGATACCGTTTAGAACAGCGATTTATAAGCACACAAGTAGATGATTTTACTGAACATAGAGCACGATATCGTTTACAACTTACGTATCCTATTGATGATAAGTGGTTTTTGAATGTGTATGACGAGGTGTTCATTAATCTCCAGGAGCCTATTTTTGGGCAAAACCGTTTATATGGTGCTGTTGGGTATAATGTAAAAGACAACTTAAGCATCCAGTTTGGTTATTTGAAAAACCATTTCACAGGAATTAATTTTGATCGTTTGCAGTTAGGAGTGTTTTTTAATACCGACTTTAGAAAAAAGCAAGATCAATAATGGGAAGTTTTAAAGCAAAAAAACCAGCACTTTTATTAGTAGATATTCAGAAAGGGTTTGAAGATATTCCGTATTGGGGAGGAGAACGTAATAACCCAAATGCAGAGAAAAACATGGAGACGCTTCTTTCTGTATGGAGAGATCACGAATTGCCTGTTTTTCATATCAAGCACTGTTCTACAAATCCCAACTCTCCCCTGTCCAAAAACAATCCGGGTAATGCTTTTATGGAGTTTAATACTCCCAAACCCAACGAACCCATTATCGAAAAAGAAGTTAACAGTGCTTTTATCGGTACTGACCTTAAAACACAACTAGAACAAAATAACATCAATACTATAGTCATCGTAGGGTTAACCACAGATCACTGTGTTTCTACCACGACCAGAATGGCGGGTAATTTTGGATTTGAAACTTATCTTATTGATGATGCAGTAGCTACTTTTAATAAAACAGGTGCCAACGGTGAGTTGTATAACGCTCAATTGATCCATGATACCGCCATTGCAAGCCTAAAAGATGAATTTGCAACAATTTTGTCTACCACCGAACTATTGAATAAACTTTAGGCTTAGGAGATCTGATAGGATTGATATTGAGCAGGTGTCATTCCTGTTATCTTCTTAAAAGCCCTATAAAAGCTAGTTTTACTGCTAAAGCCACACTCTTCGCCTACTGCCTGAACGGATATTTTTTCTAGTGCACCCGATGCTAAGAGCTCCTTTGCTTTATCAACTCTATAGTGATTGATTATTGTATAGAAATTAGTGTTCATTCTTTCGCTTAATACCTGCGAAATATGATGTGAAGGTATTTGTAATCCATCCGCCAAATCGGCAACTTTAAGATTAGGATCCAAATAGTTTTCTTCTTTTACCAAAAAGTTATGGATTTTTTTCTCAATCAGTACTGCCTGCTGTTGAGATACGGGAGATGTTTTATATTTCTTTCCTTCTAATACCGGTAACACCTGCTTTATGTCTACAATCCAATATCCTAAAAGAAGTACGGTAATTGCCATCAAACCTGCCAAAACAATCTCTGCAGTAATTGCTGAAGCTCCCGTAAGTAAAAAACCTGCTTGTAACAAAATCTCGGTAAAAGCCAAAATCCCCATAAGGATACTGAATCTCTTCAACAATACACTATTGGTTTTATCTCTTTTTTGTATCAACATAAAAGCGGCTACTGCATAAACTAACAACAACACTAAATGCAAACTGGCCTGAAGCCAATCTGAAAGCGCTACTACCCCATTAGGTAAAAGATCATAATAATAGGTGATGATTTCTTGTTTTTCTGCAGCACTATAGAAGTACTTGGGGACAAAAAAAATCAACATCATCAAAAAAGGCAGAAAGTGCAGGAAATTCCATCTTTTAAAACTAAAAGAAGATTCCCCGTAATACTTTATAAAAAGGAAAAAGCAAGGGCCTGCCAAAAACAATAATGGATATCCCAATCCAAACAAATGAGGCCATACTTTGATCAATTGTGTGGTAAACAAAAGGTAAGTAAACAAATGCTGTATGAGCCCAAGTAAAGTAATCGCTAAAAAAAATCGGGAATGTTTTAAGGTAACGCTTTTAAGTACCACCAATAAGATAAAACAACCGATCAAAATAACCCCTCCTAATAAAAAGGTTATGATAAAAGCAGATGACTCAATACTATTCATAGTATAAAAATAGTACACCTTAATTAAATAGAAAACCCTTGGTTGAGAGAAAGAACCAAAAATGAGTTTCAATTAATTAAGAGCACCCTATTTACTGAGTATTCAGTGATTTTCTGAACTAATTTTATGACAACAAAAAGCAAAAGTTATGATACGTAAAATTTTAAAAGTACTAGCACTTTTCTTGGTATTAGATATAGTGTTATTGTTAGGTTATGGATTTATCCAGTACCCTAAAGCAAAAGGAGAGCAACATTTTACCGCAGAACGAATAATTCATGCTCCAAAAGATAAAGTATGGAATATCATTGCAGATGTAGGTAATTATCACGAGGTAACTGCTCCCAACATTCATCATGTAGAAATTACCGAAGGACAAGGACTTGGCATGAAAAGAGTATGCAGTGCACCAGATGGTAGTAGTTGGGAAGAGACCTGTACCGTTTGGGAACCCGGTAAAGAATTTCAATTTAAGGTCCATACAGAACGAGAAGATTATCCATTTCCATTAAAATCTTTGTCAGGATTATGGAGAGTAGAAACGGTAAGCCCTTTTCAAACTCGATTAGTATTGGATTTTACTTACGAATTCAAAAACCCTTTTTTGAGCGGATATTTCTTATCCATGGGCACCAAGCAAGCAAAAGAAGACACCGAATATCTTCTTGATAACTGGCAACATCTGGCAGAAAACAACAAACAAATTTCAACAACTCAACTATGAAATCAGTACTAAAACTATTGATAATTTTGTTTTTAAGCACTGCCAGTGCCCAACAAAAGATCCCCGATTGGTTTGTTGAAAACATGAAAGCTTCTACAGGAACCTGGATTACCGACAATACATCTTACCAAAATCAAAACGAACCCTTTGATCAATATGGAATGTACTGGGACTGGGGTGTTGGCAAACACAGTATCACTGGAAAGTTATACGGATTGATTAATGGGAAAAAACAGGGGGTTTTATGGGAGTTCAGGCAATATTGGGATTATGACAAAAATCGAGGAGTCATCATTCAGTATGGAGCAGATGGCACAATCGGAAAAGGCCCTTTAACGCTAAAAAAGGATCAAATCTCAGAATTAATCCAGGAATTTGTAGCACCTAATGGAAAAAAGACAATTCATGGACATCGATCAACGCTCAAAGATGGTGAATTGATCACCACTTCTTTTGATATTGACAGTAAAGGAAACTGGCAAAAAAGACGGACCTACACCTGGAATCACATTGAAAATCAAAACAGCATGAATTAGATGATTCTTGGGCTTGACACATAAACCAGAGGTTATTATTACTTTTCATCGGGCATGGATGATTTCTATAAGCACAAGTTATTCATGCCTAAATGATAAGAAGAATTAATTATGCTGGCGCAACCAATCCATAATATATCGGGTTTGGTTATCAATGGCATGCCCCTGATCGGTAATTCGATATTCAAAATTCTCTTTTTGCTTTAGTTTAGCAATCATCTTGTGTGCATGAGAAACAGGCACTATTTTATCATTTTCACCATGAATTAACAATAGAGCATTGGGATATTTTTCTACAAAATAAATCGGAGAACTCTTGATCATTTTAGCTCGTATCTCCATAATGGATTTTTTATGACTTAGGAACTGGTACTTATACTGTTTGGTATAACGATTATACATTTCTTCAGAAAAGAAATTCGTTGGTGCCGCTATAGATATCACCGCATTAATCCCAGGATCTCGAATCCCCATCAAAAGCGCTACTGTTCCCCCTCTACTTGTACCACTAACAACAACTCTATTACTGTCTATTCCTTTAAACTCGTTCTTCGCCAACGCTAGAAGTCGTAATGCATCATCTGTAGCGCCATCAAAAGCATCTCCAAAAAAGCCATCTGAGCAATACCGGCGACCGTTTGCTACCAGAGCTTGTCCTCGGTAAGACGGCACTAAAATAAAGTAGTCCTTAAGATGCATAAACACCTTTCCCAAACCTCTCAAATCTACCGTAGGGTTAGACTGATCCAAACCGTTTGCCCAAACTAACAGAGGATATTTTTTGTTCTCGTCATAATCTTTGGGCAATACAATTGCTCCATAATGTTGTGCACCATGCACTGTATGCCGAACTACCAACAAATTTCGGTTATAAAAATATCCACTTTTATTGACCGTTTGATAGGTATCACTCTCTTCGGAAAAATTCTTCCAGGATAAAAGAATACTTTGCAATTCGGTACTATCAGCAGGAGTATATAGCACATCCAGATCTATCTCTTTATTGAGATCTATATTCTGATAAGAAATCCGGTCCTTACATTTACAATAGTCCTTACGCAAATACAAGATCAGAGCAATCAAAAGTATGCTGCCGAGTGTTAGTATTATTTTTGTTTTCAGGCTCAAAATTGTTCCATTGGGTAATTCCTTATAATTTAATAAATTATCCAGTGCAAAATCTTGAGTTTTATCAAAACTTATCCCCTACAAATCAACAAAAGCCCTCATTTCTTTAACATACTTTTAATACCAATAAAATTTATTTTACACCAAAAAATTCGACATTACCATAAAAATAACACCAATGAGTTTATCCAAAGTCTCCTTTATCAATTCTGAAGGCCAAAAACTTTCTGGTCGACTAGAGTTACCTGCCGATCAACACCCACATAATTTTGCATTGTTCGCTCACTGTTTTACCTGTAATAAAAATCTGAGTGCTGTACGAAATATTAGTCGTGGACTTACTTCGCAAGGTTTTGGGGTTTTGCGTTTTGATTTTACTGGATTAGGAGAAAGTGAGGGTGATTTTGAAGACACTAATTTCTCGGGCAATGTAGAAGACCTTGTAGCTGCCGCTAATTTTTTGAAAGAAGAGTATCAAGCTCCTACTGTATTAATTGGACACTCTTTGGGTGGAGCTGCTGCCATATTTGCGGCTTCCGAATTGGACTCGATCAAAGCAGTAGTTACCGTAGGCGCCCCTTCTAACCCTAAGCATGTTACTCACTTACTAAAAAGCAATCTCGAAGAGATAGAGGCCAATGGTAAAGCGGTAGTCAATCTTAGTGGTCGAGATTTTACGATCAAAAAACAATTTATAGATGACCTGCAAACCAAATCGCTCCCCGAAGTAGCCAAAAATTTGAATAAAGCGCTCTTGGTCATGCACTCTCCTCAGGATCTTACCGTAGAGATAAAAAATGCCGAAGAAATTTATATTGCCGCAAGACATCCTAAAAGTTTTGTATCCCTAGACGGAGCAGATCACTTATTGATGCGAAAAGAAGACTCAGTTTATGTCGGAAAAGTGATTGCGGGTTGGGCTTCTAGATACGTCGATATTCCTGAAACACCAAAAATTAATAGTCAACATCAGGTTGTGGCTAGTTTGGATGATAGTGAAGGATATACCACCCAAATGAAAGTAGGAAATCACTACATGGTTGCCGATGAACCCGAAAGTGTTGGTGGAAAAGATTTTGGTCCTTCGCCCTATGAGTTGGTTTCTGCTGGTCTATCTGCTTGTACAGCAATGACGATAAAAATGTACGTTGCAAGAAAAGGTTGGAAGCTAGAGAATGTAGAAGTACATACAAGTTATGGTAAAACTCATGCTATTGATTGCGAGAATTGCGAAGATCCAAATGCTATAATAGATACTTTCGAAAGAGAAATCAAATTAGAAGGAGAACTCGACGAGAAACAAATCAAACGTATTCTGCAAATCGCAGACAAGTGTCCTGTACATAAAACGTTACATAGCGAAACTCAGGTCATCACCAAGTTAATATCATAGTTTGGACTCAAGTCGTCCTTTTTGTTTAAGATCGATACTAAAATCTAACTAATATAAAATTTTTGTACAACAGCACATATGGATCAACTAATCTCTTTTTTTGAACAAAAAATCCAATTATTACAGAAAGAGATTGCTTTACTCGAACAACTGTTTGTCTATGTAGAGTTCCCCAAAAAATCTATCATCATCCAAGAGGGAAAAACCGAATCCTATTTGTACTTCGTGGTAGAAGGAATTCTAAAAGGATATAAAAATAAAAACGGAAAAATAATTGTAGAGCATCTCGTAGGAAATACTACTTTTTTTACGGCATTAGATAGTTTTATGAATGGCACTCCCTCAGAAGATTGTTTTGAGAGTATTACAGATTGCAAATTATACCGAATTTCTAAAACCAATTTTGATCTTCTGAAACAATCCGATACCAAATGGAATCAATTGACTGAAGCCATTATCAACGAGAGTCTTCACTGTAAAATGGAGCGTGTGCATGATTTTCAAACATTAACGGCCAAAGAGCGTTATCTTAAGTTTATCAAACAAACTCCTGAACTAGCATTACAGGTATCTGTAGAAAACATTGCCTCTTTCCTTGGCATAGAACCTCAGTCTCTGAGTAGGATCCGGAAGCAAATCACTTTCTAACAAATGTTATTTTTGATTCCTTCTTAAGTTCCGAGATTTGCTCAAACACCAAAATGTATGAGCAACGAAATTTCCTTGGTTACTGGGGCAAATGGGCACCTTGGTAACAATCTGGTTAGATTACTACTATCAAAAAATCAAAAGGTCCGCGCTACAGTAAGAAACATCAACAACCTTACTCCCTTTGAAGGACTTAAATGCGAAGTCGTACATGCCGATATTACGAACAAAGACTCTTTGAGAGCTACTCTTACCGGTGTTACAAATGTTTATGCGGTAGCAGCTAATTTTAATATGTGGGCCAAGCACCCCAAAAAAGAAATTTACGACACCAATATCCAAGGTACACAAAATGTATTCGATATTGCCAAAGAATGCGGTGTCAAAAATATCGTTTATGTCAGTTCTGTAGCTGCATTGGATTTCACCAAGCTTCCAGCCTGCCCTGAAAATGGATATAACAAAGATCGGAGAAATTGGTATTACAATTCAAAAAACGACTCCGATCAACTTGCACTTTCGTTAGGAAAGAAATATGGAATCCGAACGGTCCTTATTTTACCTTCAGCAATGATCGGAAGTGTCGCTCATAAATTAAGTTATTCTAATCATCTGGTCTTTCAGATCTTAAACAAAGAGATTCCCATTGATACCAATATCACGCTTAATTGGATAGACGTTAAAGATGCAGCTCTTGGCGCATACCAAGCGATGCAAAAAGGTAAGGATGGGGAACGATATATCTTAGCCAATGAAAAACACACTAGTTTATATGAAAGTGTAGCCATAGCCTCCAAGCAATACCCTAATCTAAAGATTAAAACTCCGATAAGAGCCCCTAGGTTTTTACTGTATATGATAGCTACGATCATGGAGTTATGGTCATATCTATCTGGAAGAGAGCCTTTATTACAACGTCATTATTTGGATATGTTTTATGGTTTGAAACAAGACTATAACATCCAAAAGTCAAGGGTCGAATTGGGGTTTTCTCCTAAATCATCAGAGCAAGCATTGGTAGAAGCTTTGGCATATTTACAAAACAACTGGAAACAACAGTGATCAAGCTTCAGAAGGAGTTTCAATCCCATACCCAAATAACGTTTGAACAACGATATCAATTTTTACAAAATATTTATCTTTGCAAGATCTCTTCAATTAGATAAAGCAACTGAATGCAAAAGGTAGAAAAATTTACTCCCGAAATTAATAAGGTATACTTTATAGAAAGGCATACTCTTATTCATATTTTATCCGGAGAAGGGAGCATTCAAGTTGATTTCAAAAATTATTTTGATTGGAAAGAGAAAGCTATTTTCCTGGAAAAAGGGCAATACATTAAATTCTTATCTAATGATTTCCTGGTAAGAAGAATTGAATTCGGTAATGAAGATAAGTTTTATAATAACGACGTACGCGTTTTGTTTAAACACCTCATCTCTTTAGGGTATATCGATTTATTAGAATGTGAGGAGTGCAATACTTTTTTATCCAAATCTGTATTAACCGATAATTCTGCTGATATCATTGACATTTCCTCCAAACAATGGTACTGGCAAAATCCTTTTAAAGCCAATAAGGAAGAATATCATGTCATTTTTGATGTAAAAGAGGTGATCGATGATGAATATTCTAATAACTTAACGAGTACCGATTTGGTAGACCTAATTAATGATCGCGGTTATAATGCGCAGTCTCTGGTTAAAAATAAAATTGGTTTATCCATCAAAAACTTAATGAGCGCCAAGAGATTACAAGAAAGTCTCAAAGAAGTGGCTTTTACGGATAAAAACATCCAAGAGATTTCTTACGAATTAGGGTTTAAAGATGATGCCTATTTTAATCGTGTATTTAAGAACTCTATGGGGCAAACTCCCAAACAATTTAGGGAAAACTTTGATTTCAAAAACAGAGATCTGTTCACACAGGATATCATCGAGCTTCTCAAAAAGTATCATACACAAGAGAGATCCTTAGGGTTCTATGCGGACAAAATGAACCTTTCTATAAAATCCTTATCCAAAAAAGTACAATCCAAAATGAACACTTCTTTTGGACAGTTGATTCGATTAGAATTGATCAATACTGCCAAGCTCATGCTAATCGAAGATCAACCTATATCAGCCATAGCAGCGCAATTAGGGTTTGAAGAGCCCAATCACTTTTCCAGATTTTTTAAACATTATTCAGGTACTACACCCACAGATTTCAAATTAAAAAAGTACAATTCTTAGTCCTTTTTTTGTAGCAACAAACCCTTGATTCTGATTCATCTTTGCAGTGTATTAATTCACTAAAAAAATAAAAAGATGAATATTAAAGAACAAGTAACAAAAATGGATGCAATAGTAAGTCAAGGAGCTATTGTAGACGCAGTAAAAGAATTCTTCGCAGACAATGCTATTACCTCGGACTATGGTGATGGTAAAACCAGCAACAAGGCAGAAATGGTTGCCAAAATGGAAGGTTTTGCAGGATCTATCGCCAATGTAAACGGCATTCAACATCATCATTCTATCGTAGACGGAAACGTATCCGCTTCAGAATTCACTTTCGATTTTGATATGAAAGACGGAAGCAAAATCTACTGGCATGAAATCATCCGTAGAATATGGAATAATGAAGGGCAAGTAATCCAGGAAGAATACTTCAACGCAGAATAACAAACAAAAAATCACAAACATTAAAAAAATAGAAAAAATGAAAACTTTAAAATTAGTATTAGTAATCGCAGCATTTTCGCTGACCACAACAATTTCGGCTCAAGATAAAATGGCCAATAATATTGACAATAGTAATATTGCACTTCAAGGATATAGTGCAGTATCATACTTAGATCTTGGACTAGCACAAAGAGGAAATAAGAATTACAAGTCAGAATACAACAAAATAGCATACTACTTTACCTCTGCAGAGCAAAAAGCAACTTTCGACAAAAATCCTGCAAAATATGTTCCTCAATACGGTGGATACTGTGCTTTTGGAGTGTATGCCGGAGCAAAGTTTAGAGTAGATCCAAATAAATTTATCGTGAAAGATGGTAAATACTACTTATACCTAAACAATGTAGAGTTGGATGCTAAACAACTGTGGTTGGCAGAGAATAATCACGGAAAATTAAAAGGTGTTGCTGATAAGAATTGGAATAAACTGAGCAAAACCCACAACTAGTATTAACCCCCATATAAAAACAATAATTATGAAATTTGTAACCAAAAGAATACATGCATTTTTAGACTACCCAGTAGCTATAGCATTGATTGTATTACCCTTCATATTGGGATTAGGAAGCTCTAACCCGATAGCATTGCAACTATCGGTAGCTATAGGAATTGCAGCCTTTGTATTGACACTATTAACGGATCATCACTTAGGAGTGTTTAGAGTATTATCGTATCGTTTTCACCTTATTGTAGATTTTGCAGTTGCTGTGTTATTCATTTTAGCACCTACTATTTTCGGATTCAAAGGAATTGATTCCTACTATTATTGGGTGAATGGTATAGCAGTACTGACCGTTGTAAGTCTGCATAAACCTGAAATAGCCGTGTAATATATACTGATGTTATTTTACTTATATACAAAAGCGATTTGAACTTACTTTCAAATCGCTTTTTTTTATGTTTCTTTTGCAATAGAAAGAGAGCTTTGTAACAAAATCAAATTTTTCTGATCTTTATAGTATGTACAGAATCATACTTTTATTTTTTATCCCCATACAATTTGTATTTGGTTTCAACACCGATAATGTGTTTTATAGTGCTCCGAAAGATTCGGTAAAAAAAGACATTAGCTTAAAAACGATCAAATTTGAAAAAGGCACTGCAGTGAGAGCCTTTAATCACACCTATGCCCCTCTTCTATTTTATATCAAACTGAGAGCAACAGATAGTCTGGTAAAAGAAATGGTGCTCCCTCCCAAAGACAGTTTAGTTGTAATACAATGGGAAGAAAAAGATCGAACAATCGCAACAAAAGAGTTTAATAAAACATATCGAGCTGGGTATTACATTGGCGATCCTACAAATACAAAGCCTAATACCAATTATTTATACCGATTGCCGTTTAAGAAAAATAAAAAATACCGGGTATCACAGGGTTTTAATGGTAAGTTTTCGCACACCAAAACCGCATCAAAATATGCAATAGATTTTCAGCTAGAAATCGGAGAATCTGTTCATGCCGCTAGAGAAGGACTAGTAGTAAAAGTTCAAAGTAAGTTCAAAGAATCCGGAGGCAAAGAGTTTTTATACAAAGCCAATAGAATTATCATCCTACATGATGATGGAACCACAGCCTCTTATGTACATCTAGATTACGATGGTGTTCTTGTAAAGGAAGGAGATCGAGTTAGTAAAGGACAGCATATTGGTTTTTCAGGACTTACAGGATATACCAGAGGTCCTCATCTTCATTTTGTAGTGAGAAAAGAAAGAGATATTGCCATCCCAATTTTCTTTGAAGGATATCCCGGCAAAGAACTAAAACAAGGAAAAAAATATAGCGTTAAAGAGCTTTGAAATAAATACCAAAAAAAAGGAAAAGTTCTTACAAACCCTCCCTTTATTGTATATATTAATGCGATCCAGAAATTATTCTGACCAATAACGAAGGGTTACAATAATATAACCGTTGGAGTCAACAAGTTCAGCGCTTAATGTAACTAATGATGATGATGCACCATCAAAATACCCATCATAAGCATCAAATCGGTACGGCCCTTCGGGTAATAACCTAAAAACATTATCATCTTCACTACGATCAGGATAAAACACCTCTCCGGTATCTTGATTGATTGCAAAATATCCTTGTAAACCATTAGATCCTACAGGTTGGTCCAAACGATCAATTAATTGAATTTTTACACTATAACTTTTGTTGTGTTTTACATCTTCAATTTTAGAAAATTCTTCCTCCAATTCCTTGTAATCATTCCATGTTTCGCATGCAATAAAAAAAGTAATACTTACCGTTACACAAAATATTGATTTCATTAAATTGTTCATGATACAGGTTTTAAGATTTAGGCTAAATTTCAGGATATTATTATACCTAATATTTATCGTAGAATTACGAAAACATCATTTAACAAATTCTCAAAAAAAGAACCGTTAATCCATCTAAAGATTAACGGTTCCTGTAAAGAAGTTTATATGCTGTTATTTCTTGATCAATCTATGATTTTCAATAATTTGATCGTTCTTATCAAATATTGAAAGTAGGTAAATCCCTGATTCTTTAATTTCTGGATTAAATAGTAATCCTTCCTTTTTCATGGTTGCAGTGATGTTAGCTTTATAAACCTCTGCGCCTGCAATATTATAAATAACTATTTCATTCGCTTTGTTCAAGATCAATGATGAACTTGATATATGAATGGAGGTAGTAAATGGATTGGGATGAATAATAGTTTGCTCCACCAAATCATTAAACAAAGGAGGGGTAACTCTTTGAACAAAAGTAGTATTGGTTCTTGACGCCGTACAAGCTTCGATAAATTGCCAGCCGCTGGAAGTTCTTTCAAAAAGATTTCCTTGATAGACTACTCTATCTCCAGCAGAATAACTTACACCACTTTGCCATTCGGAAACTCCAGCACATGGATTTGGTGGTGGAGGGTTACTTTCTGTAGTATAACTTATAATTAATCGAGGGGCTTTACTGGCTCCTCCTTCGTAAGAATCAGCTACGCGTTTTGCCGAAGTACTTGTCAAACTTCTTCCTTTTCCTCTAATGATCATGCTCAAACTATTACCAGACGACCAATCACTTTTATTGACCAGGCTTTGTACCATATTCTTTAAATCTGGAGATCGTTGAGCACTACCACTTTGATTACTCGACCATGATTGTGGTGTCCACGTTATCTTACTAGAAAAAGTTGCTCGGTTTGACACTTTGTTTGAGTTTGAAAAGGCTGGAGAATTACTGCTATTGTGTAAGGCTATTTCTAATTCTGCATCTGCACTATTACTTTCGTCTGCTGTGAACTGTAAATATGCATTGGTAATCGTTGCATTTTTAGGCACTCCTACTCCCCTAAAACGTAAACCAATTATTTGATATCCTGCATTGCTATAGCTGTCATACACTAGCTCAAGATCACTACTATTCGTGTATAAATCTCCATTTTCACGTTCTTCTACGTCATCATTCCCTGAAGAAATTGCTACATCTACAGTACCATTATCCGGGTCTGGATCTACCACTGTTCCTTTATTTATAGTCACCACACTCCCATTTGATGGGTTCCAGATATCCAAATTGCTTGGTATAGCAAATACATTATTATTAGAAACAGATCCAACTTGAGAGGCATTATCTACTTGTATGGTTCTGGTCTCTATTTTGTTTTCATCCACAAAAATCCATTTAAACTGATTGAAACGAGCCGAGTTTCTCGTCCAGTTTTTGTTATCATTATTAGATCGCAATGGAGCTCCCCAACATCCTTCTCCAACATAAACGGTTCCATTTTGATTATCTCTAACAAAACCTTCATCACTTCCCGATCCAGTTGACGGGCGTACAGGCCAGGTTGTTTTTACGGTATGTGCATCGCACTCTACCACCAACTTCACTCCCTTTTCATAAAATAATTGTGCCCAATTGTTGTATTGGTTATTTCCTTCAGATTTTGAAGATACGTGAGGACGCATTGGTTTATGATATTGCGCCATTTTCCAAATAACATTGGTATTTGCGTTCAAATCATTTCGTAACCAATTAGTTTGATTTCCGGAAATCGAAATTTCAGTATTAAGGGTATATGTTCTTACCAGGTTATTACCGAAAGTAATTGCATAATAAACACTAGAAGAAGGTACATCGAATAGATGATACACACTGTTGTTACTCCCCTCATGATTACCCCTAGTAGCTACTATTGGGAACATTCGGTTATCACTGGCAATGGTTAATTGCCAATCATCAAACCATTCTCTCCACTCAGAATTAGTATCTCGATTGGTCATATCTCCTCCAAATAAAACAGCATGTGGTTTTAGCTTTGCTACCAAACTGTTTGCATTTCGCCTAGGAGTTCTGTTGTTTCTGGAATCACCTCCCGCAATAAATGACAATCTACTGTTATCTGAAGGAGCTGTTTTGAACCAAAACCGCTCACTAGTACCTTGACTATCTCTAATCACAAAATAGTAGGCTGTATTAGGTTGTAAACCAGTTAATCGTGCGAAGTGATTATTCATTCCTTTGTACGATACAATCCTATCAGGAGATTTAGAATTTGGATAATTGTTATAATTCGTTCCAAAATCTGTTGTTCCGAAATATACGGTTGGATTACTTCCTGAAATTTGGTTCCATCCAATAACTATCGAAGTCGCTGGATTGCCTCTTAAGGTAAGTCTGTACTTATCATTTGAAGCAAATAACTGAAAACCAATAAAAATAAAGATGAGAAAGTATGTTCTTTTCATGATTTGTGTGTTTGTTTAGGTTGGTTAAAATTAATGTATGACGTTTTAAGAAATACATCGTAATCTAATAGTAACTTAGAGTTAATATTGGTAACATAAGGTTTTAAAAAGGTTAATATACAGTTTAAAATTGGTTAATAAAACCGATATAAATGAAAAAGAGAGAGGAAAAATCAACCTCTCTCTTTGTTGTATAAACCATCTTTATCTTTTAAGAATTTGTTCTGAGAGTAATGTCTTTCCATTCTGGTCAATTACCTGAACGATATAGATTCCTTTATCCAGTATTTCTGGACGAATACTTACTATTTTATTACGTATTGGGTTAAGGTTTGAATATCTCATCTTTCCTGATTTATCATAGATCTGTACCGAAACATCTCCTGTTACATTTGGAATCAGGATCTCAAACTCCTGATCGAATGGATTGGGGTAGATCTTAGCTTTTTCATTGATTTTAGGTTCTTCTAATTTAACGGCTAGTTCTTGTTCTGGCTCTGTTACTGCTCTGCGACTACCGCTAAATGAGTATACCACAATCAATTTGGCTGCCTTATGAGCTCCACTTTCATAAGCACCGGCAACTCGTTTATACTTTGTTCTGTAAGAGCTCTTACCTTTCCCTCGGATTATAAAACTCATACTGTTTCCTGGCCTCCAGCCTTGTCTATCCACAACTTGTTGTACCATACCTTTTAACTCTGGCGTGCGTTGAGCAGCTCCATACTGACCTTCAGTCCAAGGTTGTGGTTTCCAACGTATTTTGTGTGGTACCACACCTCTACCTGAAACATTATCTCGATCAGTAAATTGAGGCGAATTATCACTATCGTGCAAAGAAAATTCTAACTCTGCACTACGACGGTTACTTTCGTCTGCCGTAAATTGAATATATGCATTGCTTATGGTAGCGCCCTGAGGTATATCAACATTTTGAAATCGAATTCCCACTTTCTGAAAACTTAAAAGATTTGTAGAATCATAAACAAGCTCCAAATCACTACTATCTACATACAATTGTCCGATCACATTTTCCTCTACATCATCATACCCTTCAGAAACTGGTATCGTGATATTTTTGGCAAATTGACCAACGGTAATAGAAATTTCTTTTTCGCTACACAATTCATGATTATCAAAAGCTATCACTTTGATTTTATGGATACCACTACTTAAATTCCTTGGAGTGTTGTAAGGGTAAGTAAAATCAGTATTGACCAGATTTCCATCTACGTAAAATTCTACTTTTTCCACCTGTCCATCACTATCAGTAACGTTAGCCTTGATATCCACAGTACCAGAATTGGGTAAGTGTTGACCATCGGTAGGGTTAATCAAGGTAATATGAGGTGCTTGAAGGTTTTTATTAATAATTTTAATAACGCTTCCATTACTAGGGTTCCATATCTGTAGATTACTTGGTATTTGGAAAACATCATTGTTCGGCACCTCTCCTACTTGTAAAGCATTATCGACCATTATCGTCCTTGTTTCAATTTTTGCTTCATTCACAAAAATCCATTTAAACTGATTAAATTTTCCAGAGTCTCTTGTCCAACCCTTAATATCATCATTCTCACGTAAGGGAGCTCCCCAACCTCCTTCTCCAACGTAAACCGTTCCGTTATCATCTCGTTTAAACCCTTCTTCACTTCCTGAGCTAGTAGAAGGACGAAGTGGCCAGGTACTCTTTACGGTATGTGCATCACATTCGATAACTAGTTTCACTCCTTTATCATAGAATAATTGGGCCCAATTGGCATATTCTATCAAATTTTCCCCTTTGGAAGAGACATGTGGTCGAATAGGAAAATGGTATTGGGCAATCTTCCAAACCACACTAGAGTTAGCATTAAGATCATCTCGAAGCCAATCTTTTTGCGATCCCGAAATAGCGGTTAATGAATTTAAAGTATAAGTTCTTACAATATTACGCCCAAAAGTAATGGCATAATGAACACCAGATGAAGGAACATCAAATAAATTTACAATAGTACTATTACTATTCTCATGGTTTCCTCTTGCCGCAATTATCGGAAACATTCTACCATCATTTGCTATGGTGAATTGCCAATCATCGAACCACGTTCTCCATTGAGCATCGTTATCATTATCGGTCATATCGCCTCCAAAGAGAACTGCGTGTGGTTTAAGCTTTGCTACCAATCGATTTGCATTTTGTCTAGGTACTCTGTTGTTTCTGGAATCTCCACCGGCAATCAAGGAAAATTTACCTTCTTCCAAAGGCGCAGTTTTAAACCAAAGTCTTCTACTCACACCTTCGCTATCTTTAATCACAAAATAATAGGCGGTATCTGGTGTAAGTCTTGATAATCTTACAAAATGATTGTTCATTCCCCGATAAGAAACAATACGACTGGGTGCAGCAGAATATCGATAATCTTGATAATTACTACCTTGATCCACAGGACCGTAGTATACTACAGGATTTGTTCCCGAAATTTGGTTCCATCCGATCACTATGGTAGTTGCTGGATTATCACGTAAAGTTAATCTATATTTGTCACTGGAAGCATTGGCTTTCCATGCAAAAAGGATTATAAAAAGCAGGCATATTTTATTCATGGTTTTAAGATATTAGGTTAGAAAAACAAAGTTAAAATATTGAAAAACAGAATTTTAAAACCTATCTCAAACTTAATTCAGAATTAAATATGATAACACTCCTTTTTACAAAACATAACTATATCTTCAACTAATGTTAACATCAATATGATTTATTTTGTGGCATGAAAAACTCAACTACTTTATGGATTATAAAAGGCTCCGTATTTCTTATTTTTATTGGACGAGCCTGGCAGCACCTATTTTGGGATGCTCCTTTTCGTTCCTTTTTTTGGGATGAAGCCCTGTTGAAACCGATCGTAGAATCTATACTTGATATCCCCTGGAAAGAATATGTAACTAGCGATACAACCGATGCCGTAATACAGAACAGTATTCGGATCACCGGAGTAGTATACTTATTGGCTGCCATAGTTTCTCTCACTGTGAATACCGTTCCAAAAATGTGGCAAAAAATTCCAATTTATACAGGGGGCATAGGTTTAATCTTGTTATCCGTATTAATGGCTAAAGAAAAGTTCTATCACTTGGGTCAGTTTTTTGAACACAGCATACAGTTTAGTACTCCGTTTGTATTTATTCTATACTTTAAGGATACTATCAGTAAAGAACGTACTATTCTTATCCTTAAGATTTTGATTGCCCTTACCTTTTTTTCACATGGATTATATGCATTTGGTTTTTATCCTGTTCCGGGGAAGTTTGTAGATATGGTAATTCAAATTTTTGGGTGCTCAGAGTCCAGCGCATTAACCTTTTTGTACATCGCCGGAATTCTTGACTTTATTGTTGCCGCTTTAATTTTTGTACCCCAAATAATGAAGTATGCACTTTGGTATGCAGTAGTTTGGGGGTTACTTACAGCGTTGGCTAGAATAGTAGCTAACTTTTATATCGATTTCCCTCTAGAGTCTTTGCATCAAAATTTGTATCAAGTAGTATATAGATTACCTCATGGCCTAATACCATTAGCAGTATTATACTTAACACAGCATCAAAGCAAACCTACAATAAATTATAAAAGAAAAAAGGCCGTTGTATAACGGCCTTTCCTTTCTCAACAAATCAAATTAGTTAATTATAAAACGTTCAACAGTCTTCATATGCGAATTTTGGATTTGAAGCATGTACATACCTGCTCCAAGGAAATCCACATTAATCCAACCATTACTGTTAAGTTGTCCTTTTCCTACTTCTTGACCCATTAAATTAATAATGGAATATGAAGTATCATTTGATTTAGACAACTGATTATTAGGCATAAATACCTGTAATACATTTCCTTTTTGTAAAGGGTTTGGTGCTATTCTGATCGAAGATAACTGACCTTCGTCCTCCGTTCCTATTTGTGCGGTAACTGGTCCAAAGTCCACTCTAGCAAATGATGATCCACAAGAACCTTCGAAGATTTTTACATTAGAGAATGTAGAGGTGTTACCTGAACCTGCATCATTATCATTAATGAATACCAGTCTATCCATACTACCTGTATAGAAGTTACCTACAGGTATTGTATATGTTGTTGTTCCGTTTGAGTAATTATCAAAATTGGTTACCCCATAGTTTTGAGTACCGTGAACTTTGAAGTATCTGGTAGATGTTAAGCTATTATCATCTTCGAAACCTACCGCATGGATTTCTCCTTGACTAGTACTGCTAAAATCGAACTCGATTACAGTGTTCGCAGTTACTGTATAATTTAAAGGAATAAACTTCCAAGTGTTATTAGTAAGTGATAATGAAGCTCCTCCACTTCCGATAGAGAAATTACCCGCTGAATCCTGATTAGAGAACGAGTTGATAGTAAAGTTATTGAAGTTAAGCGCGTCACACGTTGGATCAGGGTTCCCAGATCCTTCCTGGATACTTACATCATCGATAGCGATATCACTCTGCCATCCTTGATTACCACTACCTGTTACAACGTTAAATCGTAATTGCACGCTAGCTTGTCCTGCATAAGCAGAAAGATCAACATCTGCGGCATTCCAGTTACTACCTTGGGCTCCAGTTCTGCTGAATACACTTGTCCATACTCCATCATTATTGGTTCTGGCTTCAACATTTAAGCTGTTGATAGCACTTCCTAACATGTGGTACTGGAAAGTAAGTGTTGGAGTTGACAAACTACTGAAATTCAAACAAGGAGAATTCAAGATCGCTCTCTTATTAGGATATCCAGTTCCATTTCCAGAAGCTTCAACATAAAGATAGAAACTACCATCTGCTGCACTTGATGGTCCAGTCCCATTAGAAGGAGTACCATTTGCATCTCTAGTCCAGTCTAAGTCATCACCTGTAGTTGCTTGTGCCCACTGTCCTAAATTTGTTTCAAAACTTTCACTGAATGGATAAGAAGTCACGTCACCAGAACAATCTCCAGTTCCGGGACCAGGTCCACCACCATCACAAGGGTTAGTGAATGAAACAGTTTGGTCTGTTTGTCCGTTAGAACCTCCGTTATTATTTTCATTAGCTCCTTCACCTACTCCTCTTTCAGCAAATGCTTTCCAGATTAAACATCTGTATTGACCTCCATAAAGATCTTGATCAGCTTGAAGGATTCCGTCACGTCCTGAGACAAATCCTGGATTATTGGCAGTATTCTTAAGTCCTTCTACTACTAAAGCCATAGCAATATTATTCCCTCCTGTTCCATTATAAAAATCTGCATCAAATCCTTCTTGATCGATAAGTAACCAAGTCATATCCCACAGAATTGTGGCAAAAGCATATCCCACACCGTGCGGTCTTGCCAATCCTCCTATATCTGCATAGTCGGTATCATTTATAGATCGATTCGTAGAATAACGAGTTGGTCGAATACCCGCTCCATCTGTTGCTTGTCCAAGCACATAAGCTCCTACACCTCTCGCATCTGTACCTTGATCTCCCGCTCTCATTGTAAGCATTAGACCAAAATAGTCAGACCATCCTTCACCCATTTGCTCAGATCCTCCAAGCACATTTGAAGAAGGCCCACCTACCAAACGAGTAGAGATTCCATGACCATATTCGTGTACGATAATTACATTATCAAAAGATCCATCTCTTCCAGGGTTGGTTCTATTCCACAAGAACATCTGCATTCTAGGGTTACCCCCATCTCCTGGTGTTGCAAAATTAGCATTGTTGGTTCCGCTTCCATCCTGAGCATCTGCATTTACAGAGTCGCCTCCTGCTCCTCCTCTTCCATAATTATTTTCCTGGAAGTTTCCACTAGCTTCATTAAAACCATATTGATAGAATACATCGTGGATAATATTATTCCAATAGAATAAATTGGTAATAGATGCGCTTAGATAATTACTTGGTGCTTGGTTTAGATTTACAGGGAAATCAAAATCCAGGCCTGATCCTCCATCAGGAGAAAAACCAGTACCATTGTTTCCGTTGCTATCATCTTGAGCTCTAACATTGTTACCTCTAGTAGTGGTGAATTCTGCACCAGCACTACCATTGGTATCGTGCCAACCAAAAGGTGATGCTGTAGCCTCAGCTGGATTCGTTACAATAGAACGTCCTCCATGAATTGGACTTTCTATCGGCATTGGGTATACATTATAAGAATCCGGAGCAAATGCTAAAGATTCTGCCTTTGTCATCGGACCTACCATATGATCTTCAACATGATCCTCAATCAATAAAGATTCTCCATGGTTATGACTATGATTGTGATTTGCATGACCTGGCTCATCAAAGCTACAGGCTACTACCCAATCTTCTTCATAAACCACATTTCCAGTATTAGCATCCACATCAGCTACCCACCAGTGTTGTCCGTTCTTTTGATAAATACTTACATTCCAACATAGTACTAATTGATCTTTAATCAATCTATATACCTTTTTGGCTTCTATAGGATAATCTGCCATTGATACACCAGAGTTTTTATACACTAATACATCTCCTAGCTTAGACTTCTTGGAGGTACGAGACAAACTTTTGGCTTGGATGAGTTTGTGTTTTCCGATTACAGCATTAATAGCTTGTTCTGGAGTTATTCCAGGACTAACCGAGTTAATTTTACTATTTATAGCCTCAACAAACTGATTAATCTCAAAAGTAACCTTGTTATTTTGTACTGTTAATTTATAACTCCCATTCATGATCGGAATGTCGTTATACATTTGTCTCAGGTATACATGCATAATTCCCTTTTTGAGTGAAGGTACCTGATCAGTAATTACATATTTGTAATCATTGATAGTAGCCTGAGATTTTGAAGTGTGTGAAATCGCGTCTTGAAAATGATTTTGGACAATACTACTAATGTCCTGTGCGAAGGTTGTTTGGCATATCAAAAGAAATAAAACGCCAAACGAGTAGACTTTTTTCATAAATATGTGTATTGAGTTTGTAGACCATAAAATTAATGAAAAATGAATGATTTATGATAATGATTGCGAAACACACACTAAATTATCATAAATTAACTTATATATTATTTTATATTCAACACATTTGTTAAATCATTCTTTTTTGTCCATTCAATATTCTGCAACTATTATAAACACTGTTGATGACAAAAAAATATGTGAAACAAAAAGCTAACTATTTGATAAACAAATGATAAAATAACCTTTTTAGGATTACGGGAAAAGTGTACAAATTTGATGGTGTTTTACCGGTGCATGGGGAAATTTCCACCCAAAAAAAGTAGATTTTGATTAACAAATTCTAATAAACGCTAAACAGGATATTCTGATACAAGAAAATAAGGAAGTCTTATCTTTACCAAAAACAACGAATGAGCACCTTAAGTTTTGAGACACATTTACATTCGGCACATACTTTTGTAGTACCGCATAATATCGCACACTCTTTTCTTGATAACGGTTTTAAAAGAGTAATCGTTACTATTTTGTTTGAAGGCAGGTCGGTTTCTTTTCATGCTGCTATTCAAAAGTTTAACAACCAATATCATATTACTTTTAATAAAGCCAATCAAAAAAAAATAAAGGTATTCCCTTCGGATTACTTTACGGTAGAGTTAACAGAAGACACCTCTAAGTATGGCGTTCAAATGCCTGAGGAGTTTGATGCCGTTCTACAAAGTGATCCGCAAGCATTTGAGATTTTTGAATCCTTAACTGATGGAAAAAAGAGAAGTCTCATTTACTTCATACTAAAAATAAAAAACTCGCAAAATAGAATTAATAAAGCTCTCATTATCGCAGAGAACCTTAAACGAGGAATTAGAGATAATCAAGAATTAATAAAAAAAATGTAATCATATTCTAAGTTATCAATACACATTCTATAGGTATTTAACTCTCTATTCTTTTGTTATCAACCAAAACTACACTATCTTACCCTAGTAAACAAAGGACAAGTTATAATTATGAGAGCGTTACAATTGATAGTCTTTGCTTTCTTGTCAATCGTAATTATTGGCTGTAAAGGTGAAAAGAAACAAGTAATAGATCCGACTACTACAGTTGAAAAATTATATAAAAAAAAGGAAGCAGAAGTTAAAACCATCACTATAGCATTAGCCCCTAAAAGTGATAGTCAAGTTTCTGGTAAAGTTACTTTTATCGAAACCGAAGGTATTGTGAATATGACCGCAGAACTCAACGGACTAGATGAAGGAGAACATGCAATACATATTCATGAAAAAGCAGATTGTTCATCTCCTGACGGAAAATCTACAGGAGGGCATTGGAATCCTACTATGGAACCTCATGGGAAATGGGGAGCAAAAGAAGGTTACCATAAAGGTGATATTGGGAATCTAAAAGCAGATGCTGACGGCCATGGGGTGATTAATTTTGCAACTACAGAATGGTGTATTGGATGTGATGATGACAAGAAAAATATTTTAGGTAAAGCAATAATTGTACATCAAGGAACCGATGATTTTACTTCTCAACCTTCTGGAGCTGCTGGTAGCCGAGTAAGTTGTGGTGGAATCATACAGTAATCTAAATAAAGAAATGGTTTTCAACGAGCTCTTTTCCTTTTAACACACTAAATCATTATTTAATAGTTTACCCTCACACACTTTAATGCAACCCACAGCACTTATCATAGCATTACAAAACAAAGAGCAATCTGCTTTGCAAAGCATTTATGACATGTATGCTACTAATGTCTATGGGATTATTTATAATATATTAAGAGATAAAGAATTATCCGAGGAGGTTTTACAAGACGTTTTTATCAAAATTTGGAATAATGCACATTCCTATTCAGAAAAAAAGGGTAGATTCTTTACCTGGATACTCAATATTGCTCGTAATGCAGCAATTGATAAAACCAGATCAAAAAGTTTTAAGAATTCCTATCAAAACCTTGAAGCCGAAAATTTCGTAGATATATTAGAAGACAACAATAACTTTTTAAGTAAAGTAGATAGTATAGGAATAAAAAAATATATCAGTGCTCTAGAACCTCTTTGTAAAAAAATAATTGATTTGCTGTTTTTTAAAGGCTTTACCCAAAAAGAAACTGCAGAAACTCTGGATATTCCTTTGGGAACAGTGAAAACCAGAAATAGGATTTGTATCGATAAACTAAAACAAGTCTTAGAAGTATAAGAAATACATGGATATTAAAGAATACATAGCATCCGGGATTTTAGAACTTTATGTTTACGGTTCTCTTTCTGAAAAAGAGAATACCGAGGTGTATGCTATTTTGCAAAAACATCCAGAAGCTCTGGCGGAGGTTGAGCGAATCGAAAATTCTTTGAAAGAACTATCTGCTGCAGTAGCACCGGATTTGGATGCATCCATATACTCAAAAATCGAAAATCGTATAAATCCTGAAGATAATTCTGTAATTCCGATTACTAGAAAACGTAGCAATTTACCGATGTATATTGGTTGGGCAGCTTCAGTTGCCTTATTAGCTGGTTTATTTGTGCAATTGAATAAAAATAAGGAGCTAAGACAACAACTGGTAGAAAATCAAATAGAAAAGCAATTGCTTGAAGGCAAAATTCAAGTGGCAGAAGAAGATTTGTCTCAAACAAAAAACTTACTAAGCGTTTTACGTAATAAGGAATTTATCCAGGTTCCATTAGCTGCTCAACAAGTAGATCCTAATGCCTATGCTACAGTATATTGGGATAAAGAAAATCAAAAAGCTTATATTGATGTAGCCGGGTTACCCACTCCTCCTCCGGGAAAAGTTTATCAGGTTTGGTCATTAGGCTTGAACCCTTTAACGCCAACAAGTATGGGAACGTTGGATGCTTTTACTGATAATGAAAATAAGATCTTCTCGTTATCCAACCCTAACAATTCTGAAGCCTTTGGAATTACCCTAGAACCAGAAGGTGGAAGTGAATCTCCTACATTAGAAATGCTATATACGCTTGGTGCGGTAGAATCATAAAAAAAAGGGTTAAGATAACATCCTAACCCCTTTATTATTTTTACAAACTTTTCCTAGTTCGTCTCTGTAATCATAGCGTCGCTATTCATAAAGATGTTTGCTCCAGAAAGCTTGTCGATCTCAAAACTGAATGATGTTGTTGGTGTATCAAATTGCTCTGAGAAGTTGTTTGGTGTATTAAATCTTCCTGTTCCGTAGTTGAAGTTGATCTCGCACATTTCGTATCCTGGATTTACAGAATATTCAATTTTTAATCGAGTATCGCTTACAGAAGATACGTTGATGTGTCCAACTTCGGTACTAGTGCTGATATCACATCCATTTGGATTCGTGATCAATTCAATATTAAATCCAGCATCTCCTCTACTATCGATAAACACATATGCTAAGAATGTGTTGAATACGTCATTCTCGCAGAATCCACACTCTTCGTGGAAACCATATGCTTTTACACATTCTGGTGCACAACTTTTCACACAGTACTCAAAAGAACGTACCCACTCTCTGTAGTAGTAGCATCCAGAGTAGTAAGAATATCCATACTCCTGAGTTAAGTTTTTGTTGTATGCAAACGCAGAATAGAAACACTTGCTGTCTGCATCGTAAATTTTAGAATACGCTACGATCTCAAAACAATCTAAGTTAATAGATGATAATGGAATAACGTAAGCCGCTTTCTTCGTTCCTCCAAAGTAGTAAGGAAAAGCTTTGTAGTTAAATTTACGTAGATTAGGAAATCCATTAGAA
This sequence comes from Aquimarina sp. AWH4_224, assembly GCF_056160245.1. Classification (NCBI taxonomy): domain Bacteria; kingdom Pseudomonadati; phylum Bacteroidota; class Flavobacteriia; order Flavobacteriales; family Flavobacteriaceae; genus Aquimarina; species Aquimarina sp. AWH4_224. The sequence goes on from NZ_JBSWWU010000008.1 coordinate 246,373, forward strand.
TAAAATGGAATCTGTCCTTTTTCACCAATATACAGATATACTTTTTTCATATATCTAGACTTATTGGCCTTAAAGAATAAGTATAAGTTTTCTCCGTCGTTAGTAACTTCTACTCTACCTACTCTTTTCTTTTGTGATCCAACTAATAGTGGAATAACTTTAGTTTCCCCACAACCTGCTGCTTTTACATCATCAAGAGTTAAATCAGTTGGTTTTAATAATGTATAATCGTAGTGACCATACGTTTTTGCACCAAATTCTTCAGGAGCGTTTTCTTCTTCATCGTGTCCTCCCTCTTCTTTGGTTAATCCTTCTGACCCGTCATTTTTAACAAAGTCAGGTTCTGCAACTTCGCTTGCAGGTTCTTCCATTAGTTCATTTTCCTCACTCTTGTTACAAGATGTGTAAACAAAAAATAAAGCAATGAACGCATACTTCAATACTGATACGTAATTTGTTTTCATATAAGAATGGTTTTTGGTTGAAATTTCCCCTTTTGTGGGGTCAAAACTAATAAAAAATAGTATTCAAAAGATGTGATAATCAGGCAAAACCGACATAAACAATGATAAATTCGATGATCTCCACAACTCATATATCAGAACACCCAAATAGTAAGATTAATAATACAAAAAAGCTTGCCTACTCCCCCAAGTAGACAAGCCATCATCTAAACATCAAAAAACAAAAATCAAAAATTATATATAAGTTATACTCCCACAAGAACGTATGCATTCTCTGGCGTAAATGATATATTGTTATTGGTTGCAAAAATCAATTACAAGTTCTGTACTTTTACAGCAGTAAGCGGACCTAACTCATAATCGCTCTCTATCAATTCTTCCTTGATCACTTCCATCTTATCCAAAAGTCCATTGGCCTTATAAATCTGAGCAATATGCAGATTGGCAACTGGCTCAAAGGTTTTGTCCACCACATATGCGTTTACCAGATTCAAAGCTTGCTTGTATTCTCCTTTCAGATACAGAATGTATGCTTTCAAATCATAAGATTGAGGTGTGGGTCTATTGTTAATCTCAATTTCCGCCAACGCCATAGCCTTATCAAACTGCTTATATTCCTCGGCCAACAGTATCGCATTATGAACATTATACATTACCCCATAGTTGGGATTGTCAACTCCTTCCTGGTAGTTCTTTAGATTGTCTTCCTTTTGCGTTTGATCTGCTAAATACTCGCTGATTTCTGCTTTCAACAGGTAATAATTCGGGCTCTTACTGTTCGCAATCACGTTGTTCATTATTCTTAGAGCTTCCTGCGGTTTCTTTTCGTAAGAATAGGCTATCCAAGCGATACCCTTTTTGGCATAGGTATATGAAGGATCTATCTCCAACGCTTTCAAATAATGTTGATACGAATCTTTGATCCTACCTGCATGTCCATAATAATCGCCCAAATTGGTGTAAGACCATAACATGAGTGCTTTGTTGTTCTCCTGTTCTACCAGTTTTGTGGCTTTCTCCATATATTTTATGGTCAAATCGAGATTACCTTTGAAATCACTCCACTTTGCCAATCGAATTAAGAAGTTGAAATCATTATGATCTGCGATCTTTTCTAAATATTTTGAAGCATTATCGTATTCTCCTAACTCCATCGACACATCAAACAACACCATTTTCACAGTCTTGTTATCATTAATTTCTCTTGCGGTTTCTGCAGCTGCTTTTGCATCTATAAAACGATGCTGGGTACTATAATTTTGAGCAAGAGCTAACCAATAATTCTCTCTTTTGAAAGCGGCTATATCTGCAGATCTTTGTAATATTTGTTCGGCTTTTTTTAGGTACGAAATCTCACCAGTGGCCTGAAACAAATCGGTATATGCTTGAGCCACGGGCCCCATAGATGCAATTTGGGTACTATCTTCTTTTATTCTTGCATTCCAGAATGCTAATTCGTACTCAGCTTTCAGGATCTTATCCTGATGATCTATTTGTAAGTAGCTTTCATAATCGCTTGTGTTACTTATTCTTTCGGTTTCTTCTTTACAAGAGGCGAAGAGGATTACAGCTATTAAAATGTATAAGGCTTGAATTGTTTTCATCTGTTTAAGATTTTAATGTTTAGTTTTTTTAAACCACCGCTACGTATGGAACATTACGTCATGGTATTCATAATGCTGCAACCCCTATGACATATGGTAGATTTATTTGATTGCAACGTTATATGTAGTAGCGGTGGTCAAAAATTTAGCTTTTTATGAAGCGTGTGGCGGTTCTAGATATGGAAATGAAGCCAAAGGAGTTTCTCCGGATGCATCCACTCCATCACTAACCAAAATCGGAAGATCTGGGTTCCCGTCTCCATCAAGATCCTGCCCATTAAAACGATCTCCGTTTTGTCCTCCAAAAATCAATATCAATGAAATATCAATGACATCATCTGTAAGTCTTCTACCCGTTAATAGATTTGTACCGTCAAAATAAGTAGTTGGAGCATCTGGTGCTACTTGTAGTACATCTGCCGCCAAAAATGTGGTAAGTTGTACAGCATCTTGACCAAGAATATTATTTTCATATTGTGCTCCGTATGCACCGTAAAGACGAACTGCCTCTTCCAAAAATAACGGTTGAAAAATTGGCACTCTTTCTGAAGGGATGGTAACATTAAACGCATCTTTGTTTGCTCCATCGTCAAATCGTAATAACGCACTGTTTATTGCTGGTCTACCCATTTGATCTACCTGAGCAAAGGTTCCTGTAAAATCTGGTCCTGGATCAGGAATATTTGGATTTCCTTCGTCATCATTGTTACAGCTCGTCGCAAACAATAAGGTGATCAAAAGTAGGGTGCTATATTTTAAAATTTTCATGATTATAGTTTTTAAAAATTAGATTATTGTTTTCTTTTGGTTTCTACCCATGCGTTAAACACTTCTACATTGGTTCCTGCAGGGTGGCTAAATGTTCCTCCTAATAAAGAATTAGGAACTTCGATTACTACGGCCAGCACATTGGTACCATCGAATGTATCAGTTCCATTTCTATTGAAACCTTCTGGAACCACTTGCCCGCGAATAACTTGTGAAAAACGATCAAAATCGAAGAAAAAAGGATCTTCTCTAAGTCCAGCGAAATAAGAAATTCCATTGGCTGTAGCCGTATTAGCGGCTGCTCCCGTACTAATCGCTACTTCTCCGCGCAGAGATGTGGTTACGTCGATTACACTGTTCAATCCTGTATTTGATGGCGCATAAGGACCAAAGAAATACATCGTTCCATCTCTTGGAATGGCTTGGATTACCATGTCCTCGACCATATCACCATCGTTATCAATATTGATTTCGATAAGGATATCTTCATCAAAAGAAGCATCAGCTCCAGGCATCTGCAATCCTTGTACAGTAGTAGCAAAAACTGTATTGTCCGGATTTGCTCCTTCATAAGCGTAAAAATCGGCAATGTCTGCTCTGGCATCACCTCCGTCTGCTAATCGAATACCTGGTGCATCAATGTGATCTGCTGCCATAAGTATTACTGCAACCAGAATTAGTAAGCTACCAAACAGAAGCACGTTTGTTTTTTTAATAGAGTTCATTTTTTTAGTTTTTAAAAAGTTTACGCCTATACTTACGAGCCATTATTAGGGTCGGTTTTCTTGATATCGTTAAATGTTTGTTAATGATTATCGTAAACATCATAACACCATCGTTACTGTTTAGAAAAAAAATAAACCTAAATTTGTAATAAACTGGTAGATTAATGAACCCTTCTACTTCTGGATGGATTGATAAATATCTTAGAGATTTGGATGATGACTCTGAAAGACTTCAGTGGTCATTTGAACAATTATATGCGGGATTGAGAAGTGCCGGTTTTATCTATGGGACTTCCATCCATTCTTTAATAGATAGTAGTTCGGATATTACCTATTCTGAAGAAGAAAAAACAAAGATCAATTTATTGACTGCTTTGGTTGTGGTGTATTACGACACCATACAGAATGCTAATCCTAAAGATTGTATTAATGCATTAGTACAGTTTTATGGTTTTCTGGACACCAAAAAATCGTTTTTCTCTTTTTCTAACGTACTCCCAACTAATAAAACAGAAAAACTAGAAAAGATCATTCATGCCAGAATACAAACGAATGAATCGATCTTCAGAAAAAACTTTAGTCACTTGCTCACCAATGCGCTATTGTTCATTGATGTTTTAGCTTTTGATTATTTCTTGATTCACAACAAAAACCCTTTTGAGTACGCTGCCCAACTAGAAGAAACCTTAACTAATACCGTTTTTCTGGCATTAAATTCTAAAGATGAACAAAATGAACATGATAAATTATTAATAAAGTTGTTTGCTTCGTCGGTGAGATACACCAATATTTCTACTGAAGAAGATGCAAGTTTCGATTATATCGAGTTGGATCCCTACACCGATGATATTGAAAAAAAATATATACTAGATCTTTCCAGTATGGCTATTTGGAATGATAAAGAATTGGATCAAGGAGAGCAAACCTTTATGTCGGCACTGGGAGCAGAACTCAAATTATCAAATGCCGAGGTTAAAGAATCCATAGATATGGTTCATGAATTTATCAATGCTCATAAAGATCAGATCGCGTATTTCAATTATTCGAATCCTGCGTTACATTTCTATCAACAAACCTCAAGAACCGTAAGTATTTTGGTATTGAGAAATAAGAAAAGGTTGATCAAGGAAATTACTGAAAGTAAAGAACTAATGATTTTATTAGGTCAGTCGGCAATGAGAGAACTCTCTAAAGAAGAAAAACAACAGGTAAAACAACAACTTATTGATATTTGCAAGACCATTCCTTCTCTTGCTATATTTATCTTACCGGGAGGAAGTCTTTTGCTTCCCCTACTCATAAAATTTATACCTCAGTTGCTACCCTCTGCATTCAACGAAAATAAATAAGTTATACTTCTAATTTTTCTAACTCCGTATAATTCCTTTTTAGTCTTCTGGTAATAATACCGTAAATGACTCTATAGAATAACGCAATAAATCCAATAAAGATGAGACCAAGAATAATAGAGCTTACTATAATAATTGTTGTAGACGCTTGTCCCAGATCCGCTTGTTTTTGATAGTGATCTGTAAAGGCTGCCAGATATATAGTAAAAGACATAAAGGTTAATGCAAAGAAACCGATATTAAACCAAACGTAGTATTTAACTGTTTTTCTGGTTCTGAAAATATTTTCCATCAAAACTTTGGCGGAATCCGTAGTTTGAATTTTCTTATAATTTAAATAAAACCGAACCACAAAAAACACGATTACAGCATAATATACTAATGAAAGTCCTACAATAAAGCCGCCACTTAATAGCTCGTCTACTTGCTCTTGTTCTGTATACCCATTTACCCTAAGGAAAATATCCAATAGTACCCATAGCGAGAACTCCAATAGACTGATAATGAAAATCCACTTTACCATCGAGGACGATTTTTTCAAAATCATCTTGTAGATCTCATTATATGATAGTCTTGGCATTGCAGTATCCTGCTTCTTCCAATCTTTTTTTAATAACTCTAATTCATCCATACGGGATTAGGGATTTAATATTTTTTTCAATTTTGTCTTTACCCGATTCATTTTCACTCTGGCATTTACCTCACTAATACCTAAGGTATCAGCAATTTCCTTATAGGATTTATCTTCCAGATACAAAAAGACCAGGGCTTTTTCTATATCGTTAAGCTGCTTTACCGCAGCGTACATTAATTTTAACTGTTGCTCTACCTCATCATCATAATCTTCAGCTTTAATTCTGAAATTCATCGCATCCAGATCCGTAGTTTTTATACTTCTCTTGGATTTCCTATACAACGTTATTGCTGTATTCAAGGCTACCCGATACATCCAGGTGCTAAATTTTGCATCCCCGCGAAATTTGGGGTAAGCCTTCCAAAGTTGAATTGTAATCTCTTGAAACAAATCATTATGTGACTCAGAATCACTGGTGTAGATCCTACAAACCTTGTGAACAATATTTTGATTTTGTTCAAGATTGGTTACAAAACTATGTTCTAATTCTTTATCCATTTAGTCAGTTACACCTTATATGTAGTCGGTAAAACTAATCTGTTACAACTTTTGCTAACAAATTATTACTTTTTTTAAGCAATACAGAAAATGGATATCAATAAAACTTTCTTCATAAAAAGAAGCAAAACCCGTACCAATTTTGTATTTCTTTTGCTATATTTAGTCATCCTAATAGGTTAAAAACTAATTGTCGTTGCCCCTTGTTATCGATGGAAGTAATTACCCTTTTTTAGCCTTTTACCCCTACGACATTGTCTTATTTTTCAAAAATGCATCATGTTTAAAAGTAAAATAATTTAAACACGTATGACGGTTGCTTTGATTGGAAACAATACAGATATTTTAGACACTATAAAAAAATATCTACTGGAACACTTTGCATATATTTTCTCTTGTGAGTCTGTAAGTATATTTGAAGTGCACGATATAAATATTCAAAAATATCAACATGATTTGGTCTTATATGATTTTCCAGAAGATCAGAACAATACAGAAATCATCCGGAAAATTATCAAATCTAAATCATACATATTCCCTATAGTTTCAGAAAATGCTGATATCATAACTTTGTTGAAGCAAAATGATATCAGATACCTAAAAAAACCTATCAATTTTGAAGAGTTACATTTTTTTGTGGACAGTTACTACACTTTTAAATCTAAAGAGTTAGAAATAAAACAAATCATCAAAGAATTAAAACTTACAGCTCCAAAAAGAAGAATTGCCATTCCTCAAGAAAGACAAATTCTTATGATTCCAGTTAATGAAATTCTGTATATAAAAGCAGACATTAACTATTGCAAAATCTTTTTACCCGATAAAGGGAATATCTTAGTTTCCAAAACGCTAAAAAACTTTGAGCAGCAACTTATTAATAACCCAGAATTTTATAGAATCCATCAATCCTACCTCATTAACTTGAACTATATCCAAAAAGTAATCAAGACCAAACTTCTACAGGTAGAAATGAGTAATGGAGAAATCTTATCCATTTCAAAATCCAAACGAACTGAGTTTTTGAATCTAATTCTGAAATAAAAAGAGACACTCCTTACTAAAGTATCTCTTTGTATGACATTGGCGTCATTAATACATTGTATGAACAATGGAAATCCAATCTAATTAAAGTGTATTATTCCTTACTTTTCTGTTCGTTTATTGATTCTTACTTTTCTGTTTAATTTCCCGTATACAAAAAACAAAAACTTAAAGCGTTACAGAGCAGACTATTACTATAGATGCTACTACTAATAAAGACATATAAATATCCAGTGAATTAATTACGAATTTTTTCATGACTGTATTTTTAAGATTAAAATAAAGGTCTACGTATCTAAAGAATACTATAGAATACGTTGCAATTCGGTCTCAATTTCTCCAGTAATAAATTCACGTGTAGAAAAATTGAGAGTAACTTCTATTGGCGATGTGCTAAGAATGTAGTAATGTGTCCGGTGGTGGTAAAGTGTATTTTCTGATCATAACATAACAATTAGGTTAAACAATTCAATTTGGGTATGTTTTTATATTATGACGAAGTATTGTACGTTGTAAAAGTTTCCTGCTAACAACTGATTACAAGAGGCTTCCGTGTATTATAACTTTTACTCATGCAATTTGAGAATTAATCCCTGTTTAAAAAAAATTAATTTATTATTCCGGATTAAAACAGCCCTTTTATGGATTAATTGGTTATTATTTGTACTTTTTTCGTCGCTATAATTTACCAAAAACAAACCTAAAAACACAATTTAATTACGCAAAAACCATAAAAAATCACCGAAAAACTAGGTTAAAAACCACATTTTCAAGAGAAAAAAACCACTCTAATTACTGCAAAACCATAAATCAATAGAAAAATCCAATATAAAATTGTCCATTGAAACACATAAAAATCAGTAAAACATATTTATCTGTATCTAATCTGTTTTTATGTGCTAAATCCCTTCTTCAACTAGCTAATTCCAATTATCTTTGTAGTATTCCATTATTGAATAAATACAACCGGGGAAATAAGATCACTGTTGGAATTTTGATGCTAAACATTATACTAAATAGTAAAATATGAACATACCTTTCTCTAACGTACCTAGATTGGTAATTATTGGTGGTGGTTTTGCAGGTGTTGCTCTAGCCCGAAAAATGATCAAAGAAGACGTCCAACTTGTTTTATTAGATCGACAGAATTATCACACATTTCAACCCCTACTTTATCAAGTATCTACCTCTTCCCTGGAACCTGATTCTATTGCTTACCCATTAAGAAAAATTGTAAAAAGAGGTAAAAATACATTTTTCAGAATGGCAGAAGTAGCATCTATTGACCCCAACCTTCAAAAGGTATACACTAATATCGGTGAAATATCATATGACTACTTAGTAATCGCAACTGGTGCCAAAACCAATTTCTTTGGAAACAAAACTATCCAGGACAACGCAATGCGGATGAAAAATCTCCCGCAGGCTTTGAACCTTCGCAGTTTGATGTTGGAGAATCTTGAGCAGGCTGTAATTACCAGCGATCCTGAAAAAAGAAAGGAATTATTAAACTTTGTATTAGCTGGAGCTGGACCTACAGGTGTTGAGCTTGCCGGAGGTATTGCAGAATTAAAGCTCAATGTACTGCCTAGAGATTATCCGGATATGAATTTTGATGAAATGCAAATTCATTTGATAGAAGGAGCACCTAGAGTATTGCCACCAATGAGCGAAAATGCTTCAAAGAAAGCTACCCAATTTCTGGAAAAATTGGGAGTGCATATTCATGTAAACACTCAGGTTACCAATTACGAGAACAACCTGGTGACCACCAATACAGACCTGACTATCAAAACAGCTACATTCATATGGTCAGCAGGAGTTACCGGTGCACCCGTAAAAGGATTAAAAGCAGAAACTCTTATTCCCAGAGCCAATCGCTATAAGGTAAACTCCTTTAATCAAGTAGAAGGCTATGAAAATGTATTTGCTATCGGTGATATTTCTGTAATGGAAACCAAAGGTTATCCTAAAGGACATCCTATGGTTGCCCAACCAGCCATACAACAAGGAACCCACCTTGCCAAAAACTTAAAGAAATTTTTAAAAGGTAAACCTATGACCCCTTTCAAATATTTTGACAAAGGTTCAATGGCTACTATAGGGCGAAATAAAGCAGTGGTTGATATTGGTAACTTTAAATTTGGAGGTTTTTTTGCCTGGTTCATATGGATGTTTATTCACCTATGGTTTTTGGTTGGTTTTAGAAATCGCTTCGTTACTTTCTTTAATTGGTCTTATAACTATATCAATTATGATAAAGCAGCTCGACTTATCGTAAGGCCATTTAAGAACAAAGAAAACCCTGTTGAAGAAGTAGTTTAACACATCTAATTTCCGATTCAAATACTCCATTACCTACAAATCACATATGCTAGGTAATACCTTTGCACACTAATTATTCAATTGGTCATGGATTTTTGACAGTTCGGTAAGAGTTTGTTTTCGATACTTTGAATAAGGATCATTTTTGTCTCATCAATCAAAAATGATTCTTAAACATGAAACAATTACTAACCATAGCATTTATTCTAACCTCTTATCTAATTCAGGCACAAGCCACCATCAACGGTACTGTAAAAGATCCTTCGGGAATCCCTATACAAGGTGCAAACATTTACCTGGATGGAACCTACGATGGTTCTTCTACAGATGAAAACGGTGCTTTTACTTTTATCACAACAGAAACAGACGTTCAGACCCTGGTCGTGTCGTTCTTATCTTTTGAGACCTATTACCTTACTCAAGACATCAACACCTTAAGCAACCTAACCATCACCCTAAAAGAAGATGTTAACTCTCTGGATAGTGTAATTCTAAACGCAGGAACGTTTTCTGCAGGTGACAATAGTAAAGCTTCTGTACTTACTCCTTTAGATATCGTAACTACTGCCGGAGCAGACGGGGATTTTATAGGAGCACTGCAAACATTACCCGGAACCTCTAATAACGCTGAAGATGGAAGACTTTTTGTGCGAGGAGGAAACGCAGACGAAACCAATGTATATATTGATGGATTACGAGTGTTTCAACCCTTTGCAGCCACTACTAATAATATCCCAACACGTGGTCGTTTTTCTTCTTTCTTATTCAAAGGAACTAATTTCTCTACCGGAGCATATTCTGCAGAATACGGAGATGCACTATCTGGTATCCTTCAACTCAACACCATAGACGAACCAGATCAGAACAAGACAGACCTTCAGTTTATCAATGTTGGATTAGGAGGCGGACATACCAAAAAATGGGAAAACAGCTCTTTAAGCGTAAATGGATTTTATGTAAATCTGAAACCATATCAGGAAATTATATCCCAACGTGTAGAATGGATCAAACCTTATGAATCTTTATCTGGAGAAGCTGTATATCGTCATAAATTAGGTAACGGACTCTTAAAACTTTATGGAGGATTAAGCTATGCAAATTTTGATTTAATACAGGAAGATATCAACATTCCGGAAGGAGTCAATTTTGCTTTAAAAAACAGAAACCTGTACTTCAACTCGTCTTATGCTGCTTCTTTGGGCAATGACTGGAAAATTAATACTGGAGCCAGTTTTGCCAACGATTTCAATGATATTGGAATTAACGATACGTATATTAGAGATGATATCAATAGTTTTCATTTTAAAGTGAAGCTAAGAAAGAGATTCAGTAATCGTTTCAAACTGAATTTTGGAGCAGAGCAATTTATCAATCAATTTACAGAAAAAGTAGAGGTTCCAGAAGTGGACACCTTCAATACCGAATTTGATAACAATAGCACCGCTGCTTTTACTGAAGCCAACATCTTTTTCAGTAAAAAACTAGCTTTACAAGTTGGAGTAAGAGGGGTACATAATTCATTACTGGACTACACCAGGGTATCTCCGAGAGCTTCGTTTGCGTACAAGACCTCTTCAAAATCACAGATATCTCTGGCTTATGGAGATTTTTATCAGGCTCCACAGCAAAATGTACTAAAATTCAATAACACCCTAGATCCCGAAAAATCCTCACACTACATTATTAATTACCTCTATCAACACGATAGAAGAACACTTCGGTTAGAAGGATACTATAAGTCTTATGAAGATCTGGTTAAATTTGATAGTGACCTACCCCAGTTCGATAGTTTGTATAGCAATGAAGGAGATGGGTATGCGGCAGGAGTAGATCTATTCTGGAGAGATAACAAATCCATAAAAAACCTAGAATATTGGGTTAGTTATTCTTATCTGAATACAGAGAGAAACTATAGAAATTATCCAAACAGAGCTACTCCTAATTTTGCAGCAGAACACAACCTTTCACTAGTTACCAAATACTGGATTGGAGATTGGAAATCTCTATTGAGCATGACCTATAACTTCAATTCAGGAAGGCCCTATAATGATCCAAACCAAGGAGTTTTTCAGAATCAGAAAACCAGAACATTCAACTCTCTCAATTTTAGTTGGGCGTATTTATTAAGTCAGCAAAAGATATTGTATTTCTCAGTATCCAATGCGCTTGGGTTTAATAATGTATTCAACTACCAATATTCGAATACGCCAGATGTTAATGGGAATTTTGCCAGAAGAGGGATTCGTCCTACTGCTGATCGATTCTTTGTTGTAGGATTCTTTTGGACCATCAGCGATAATAAAAACGATAATCAATTAGACAATTTATAAACTAAAAATTCAGCAACCATGAAAACTTTTATTCTTGCACTAGCAACGATTTTTATCCTGGGATCTGCTTCAGGGTTTTCTCAAGAAACAACTGCTTCGATCGAAGTGCATATCCAAAATATCAAATCTGACAAAGGGACCCTGCGCATTGGGCTGTATCAAAAGCAGGAAAATTTCTTGGGAGAAGCATTTAAATCTTTGGATATAAAAGCAAACTCCAAGGGAGTTACCGCAACATTTGAGAACATTAAACCAGGAGAATACGCTATTTCCTTATATCACGATAAAGATGACAATGAAAAACTCAACACCTTCTTAAAAATGCCTACAGAGCCCTATGGCACCAGTAATAATGCCAAAGGTCAGTTTGGACCACCAAAATGGGCAGATGCCAAATTCACCGTATCTGACCAAAAAGTAGTACAAAACATTAAACTATAAACATTTCATCATCAAAAAATAACAACTCGGTCAGAAATAGTTCGAAAAAACCCTCAGGCTGAGGATCTTTACGCTGTAATTATAAAAAACACCACCATGAGAATTATTTTAATAGTACTTGCTTTTATTGCCTCTGCAAATATCAACGCACAAGGAGCGTACGAAAAAGGAATGACCAAAGCTTTTGAACTTTGGAAAAACGGAAAACAAGACGAATCTATCAACATGTTCGAACGCATTGCTAGAGCAGAAAAAGAAAACTGGTTACCATTTTACTACGCTGCTCAAGTACATATCATTACTTGTTTTAATATCAAAGACGAAACCGAGGTTCAAACTCGATTAAAAAAAGCTCAGGACTTTTTGAATGAAGCCAAAATTTTCTCAAAAGAAAATGCCGAGATTCTGGTGATGGAAGCGATGTTAAACACTGCTTATGTAGTATCGAATCCATCAGTATACGGACCTACCCTATCAGGAAAAGTAGAAGAGTTATATAGGAGTGCCAAAGGAATAGATCCCGAAAATCCAAGAGCAACATTATATCATGCCGAGTGGAAAATGGGAGGCGCAAAATTCTGGGGTAAAGACCCAAAGGACTTTTGTCCTGAGGTAGAAAAGGCTATCTTGTACTTTGAAAAGGAGTCTAAAAACGAAACGCCTTTTTATCCTAAATGGGGTAAGGACCAAATAACTAGAATTCAGGAAAATTGTAAGTAGTAAGACAATGGATTCTAAAAAACCAGAGTACATGAAGACGTATATTACAAAAATGGTTAAAATCAGTATCGTCATTGCGGTGATCATAGAGATAGCAGAGTTGTTATTCGCTATTGGAGAGCCCATCATTCTTATGGATGTACTGGAAGATACATTAGTCAATTTTGTATTCGCGTTTCCTCTGGCTATGGCCAACTTCTATTTCTTTGATTTTTTAGGCAAATGGTACACCTGGGAAAAACACCCTAGAAAACGATTGTTGTACGGAGCTATTGGTTCTATTATCGTTACCATGATTGTTTTTGGGTTGATAAGAATGATTATCATTGTTGGTATCAAAGGAAGATCTTTTCAAACCTTTTTAGAAAACGAAAAGTTGAGCTACTATTTAATAGGGTTCTTTATCACACTACTGATCTCTTTATTTTTTCATGCTTTTTACTTTTACAAAGAGCTACAAAAAAGAAAGATCACCGAGCAAAAAATAATTGCAGGAACGGCCTCTGCAAAGTTTGCAGCTCTCAAAAATCAGTTAGATCCTCATTTCCTTTTCAATAGTTTAAATGTATTAACATCACTGATTGAAGAAAACCCCAGACTGGCTCAAAAGTTCACCACTTCTTTATCCAAAGTATATCGATACGTTTTGGAACAAAAAAACAAAGAGTTGGTGACCGTAGATGAAGAATTGAAATTTGCAAAGACCTATATGACATTGGTGCAGCTTCGGTTTGAAGATAGTATCATCTTTGAAATGCCAGAGAAAGCTGCAAATCCAGATGCTAGAGTGGTTCCTCTATCATTACAGATATTACTGGAAAACACAGTAAAACACAATGTGGTGATGCCAGAAAAGCCTTTGCACATTAAAATCTATGAAGAAGATGGTTTCCTGATTGTAGAAAACAACTTACAGCCAAAAGAAGTCATCAAGCAAAGCAGCGGTGTTGGTTTAGGAAATGTACAGCAACGATATGCGCTGCTCACCAAAAGAGAGTTTATGGTGTATAAAACTGAGAAAGCTTTTATCGCAAAACTCCCAATGTTAACCAAAAAAATAAAAATAATGGACGCAACAATAGAAAGACCTATTACAAATATTAAAGAACTAAAATACAATCGTGCCAAGGAACGAGTACAGAAAATCAAAGAATTCTACGGAAACTTTATTTCATACATCATCGTAATTCCGTTTTTAGCATTCATCAATTACAGCACGACAGGTTTTGGCATCCCTTGGGTGATATTCCCAATCGTTGGTTGGGGTATTGGAGTCATATTCCACTATGCTGAAGCCTATGACCGCCACCCAATCTTTGGAAAAGACTGGGAAAAGAGAAAGATCAAAAAGTACATGGAAGAATCTAAAAGAAATGGTTATGAATGATTTAAAAGATAGTGAAGCTTACGAAAGAGCCAAAAAGAAGGTAGATGCCGAAAAAGGATTCTACTCTCACCTTACTGCTTATGTGATTATCAATATTGCACTTTTGCTTATGAGCATTGATTTGGATTTTATTTTTCTGAGTTGGGCACAATGGAAATTCTCCTTAACCACTCCAGTTTTATGGGGAATAGGATTACTGATTCATGGAATATGTGTATTTGGACCTAGTATGCGAATCTTTAAAAGATGGGAAGAGGATAAGATAAAGAAACTAATGGATAAAGACGATTTTTAAAAATAAGGCAACTATGAATATGAATGAAAATGAACAAAAGGCTTATCAAGCTGCCAAAAAAAGAGTAGAAAAAGAACGGGATTTTTATATTCACCTAGCCATCTATGTTGTCATTAACATTGCTCTCTTCTTTTTCAAAACAAAACTTTTGGTATTTATTGGTACCGACGATAAGGACGTAGACTTTTTGAAATGGTGGAATTTTAGTAATATCATTACACCTTTGGCCTGGGGGATTGGCTTATTTTGCCATTGGCTTTGGGCATTCGAAAAAGTATTTCTTTTCAGTAAAAACTGGGAAGAAAAGAAGATTAAAAAAATGATGGAAGAAGATGTAAATGAATAAAACTATGCAAACACCAGATCAACAAAAATACGAACGAGCAAAACAGAGAGTTAAAGAGGAAAAGGGGTTTTATATACACCTTACCATATATATTATCATCAATACGCTAATCCTCTTTGTCAATACCAACTTTGAGAGTCAAGGGTTTAAAAACTGGTTACAATGGCATTTGTATGTGACACCAGTACTTTGGGGAATAGGATTACTATTTCATTACATCAAAGCTTTTGACAAAAATCCTTTTTTCAGTAAAAAATGGGAAGAACGAAAGATTGAGGAAATACTTAGAGAGGAAGATGATTTTTTCAAGGACCTCTAAATTAGCATTCCCTTAAACAACAATACACTAACTGCTAAACGAATGATTATGAATAATTTTGAACAACAAAAACGATATGAGCGTGCAAAAGAACGCGTAGAAGAACTCAAAAAGTTTTATAACAACTTGATATCCTACATTATCATTATTGGTTTTCTTGCGGGACTTAACTACTACCAAAACGAATGGAGTTATCCTTGGTTTCTGTGGGCCGCTTTTGGTTGGGGAATTGGATTGGCATTTCACGCCGTAAAAGCATATCGCATCAACCCGATGTTTGATAAAGATTGGGAAGAGCGAAAAATAAGAAAGTATATGGAAGAAGAACAGGACAATCAGAAACAATTGTGGGAATAACAGCCACAACAATTGGATCTTTTTATTGTTTTTCACAAACTAATAACGACATAACCCATGAACGTAATAATCATTGAAGACGAGAAACCTGCAGCCAGAAGATTAAACAGAATGCTCAGCGATTTGGATATCGAAGTACATACCATGCTACATTCTGTGAACGAATCCATCGAATGGTTTAGCAATAACGAACATCCAGATCTCATTTTTTTGGATATACAGCTCAGTGATGGACTATCATTTGAAATTTTTGATACGGTAACCATAAAAAGTGCCATTATCTTTACTACCGCTTATGATGAGTATGCGCTTAAGGCGTTTAAATTAAATAGCATTGATTATTTATTAAAGCCTATCGATGATGATGAATTAGAAGCTGCGGTTACCAAATACAAAGAACAAATCCCCGCAAAGCAACAAATTCAGGTCGACTTTGATGATATCAAAAAGTTATTGATCAATCCTATAGACCGTCAATACAAGAAGCGTTTTACCGCAAAAGTTGGGCAACATCTTAAAATATTCTCTGTAGAGGATATCGAATGCTTCTATTCTGAAAATAAGGGAACCTATTTACATACTACCGATAATAGAAATTATCTGATTGATACTACTCTGGAATCGCTGGAAGAAGAATTGAATCCTCAACAGTTTTTCAGAGTAAGCAGAAAGTTTTATGTAAACATTAATTCCATAAAAGATATTATCTCCTACACCAATTCAAGATTACAAGTAAAGCTCAATAACTTTAATGAACAAGAAATTATAGTATCTAGAGAGCGAGTAAAAGATTTTAAACTTTGGTTAGAATAAAATATAGATAACCACTAATATTCCCACTGTCTTTTTTTGTTCAATTCTTCTTCGGCTTCCAGTTCGGCTTGAGGAATTACTTTTAGAAAAGATGGATGTTGTTCGATAGCAAATTCCAATTTGCTTACAATATCATCTATAGAATCATTATCGTAGTCAATCTGCAAGGGTTCTTTGATGACCATAGATTGTAAAATCCCACGTTTCTTGATACGAATTCCTTTTTTATCAAATGATCTTCGGAAACCATCAATAACTATTGGGATTACAATTGGTTTGTATTGTCTGATAATATGAGCTGTACCTTTACGAATAGGTTTAAAAGGTTTTGTTGTACCCTGCGGAAACGTAATTACCCAACCATCTTCAAGAGCTCTTTTAATATTGGTGATATCACTCATTTTTACCTGTCGGTTCACATCTTTTCCTGCTTCCCTCCAGGTACGTTCTACCGTTATTGCTCCGGCATAGGCCAAAATACGAGCCAGCAATCCAGCTCTCATAGTTTCTTTTGCCGCTACATAGTACAAGTTAAGTTTAGGATGCCAGAGGTAGCCAATATTTTTAATAGAGTCTACTCGCCCACTCAAACTTGCATTAAAAACATGAAACATTGCCACTACATCTGCAAAATATGTCTGATGATTGGAGACAAATAATACATTATTATCTGGAAGATCTTTGATGATCTCACTTCCTTCTATTTGTAATTCGTTGAAACCACGATAACGCCTGTGCGTCATTGATCCCATAATACGAATAAGCCACTTTTTCAAAAACAAAACATGACCAAAAGGATTTCTTTTAAATATTCCCATGTGTAGAAATCTGGTTGTATTTAGATTGCCAAAGATACAAAATCATTATTCCATTGTAGTCTTTAAAAATATTTTAAGCTCACTCAACATCATAGCTGTTGCTCCCCAAACCGTGTAACCATTTAGTTTAAAGGAAGGTACCTCTATATCATTGGCATAAGAAGTCGTTAATCTTTGTGGTATTACATTATGATCATTCAGTAATTCAGACAATGGCACCTCGATTACCTCCGCCACTTCTTCTTCCTGAGCCACAAATTCGGGTCTATGATCGGTAAACCCCATAAAGGGATGTACCCAAAAATTTGATGGCGGAATATATACTCTTGTCAAAGTCTTAACCACCTCAATACTTTTATTAAATACACCTATTTCTTCTTCGGTTTCCCGCAAAGCAGTTTCTTTATAACTGGTATCATAGGTTTCTACTTTTCCTCCGGGTAAAGCAATCTGACCCGAATGGACACCCTCGTAAGTAGGTCTTAGGATCAAAACAATATGAGTTATTGCTTTTTTGGGATAAAAAAGCATCATTACGGCAGCATTCCTGGGGTTTCTTTCTTCAATTTTTAAACGATTCAGCTCCTTGGTTCGCATTTCGGGAGCCATAACAAAATGAGAAGATTCTCCCGGTACTGACATTTTCTTTATTTTTGGAATTAAATTTTTAAACGTATCAAATGTCATTTACCAGATCAATTTTAGTCTTTTGCATTAGCATTTTTGTATTCTCTAATTGTGAAGATACACAATCTAAAAAAAATAAGCAGAAGGATTCCCCATCTGTCACTCAGCAAAAGGTTGAAAAAACAAACGCTTCACCTTCAAAAAAACAAGCTATAGAAAACACTGACACCAACAAAAAGACTGAAGAAGAACCTTTTAGGCTAACCAACGAAAACCTAAGAGAATTTATGGCAGCATACGGAAAAGAAAATCCAGAAACTTTAGTACGAATATCTACGTCTTATGGAGATATTCATATCAAACTATATAAAGAAACGCCATTACACCGAGCAAATTTTATCTATTTGGTCAAACAAAAATACTTTGACGAAACTTTTTTCTACAGAGTGGCCAAAGGTTTTGTGATACAGGGAGGAAATAGTGATCGTGAGCAAATGGCAAGAAAACGTTTTGAAATCGGAGAGTACACCATCCCGCAAGAGCAGGTAAAAGGATTAAAGCATGTACGAGGTGCAGTAGCACTATCAAAACAATGGGTTGATAATCCTTCTAATCGTTCTACTCCTTATGAATTCTTTATTGTTCTAGCCAAACAAGGAGCCAGTCATTTAGATGGGGAACATACCATCTTTGGTAAGGTCGTAAAAGGGATGAATATCGCAGACAAAATATCAAACGTCCCCGTAGATGGCAGCGAATGGCCCAAAGAAAACATCTTCATCAAAGCCGAAGTCATTAAATAATAATTTATATAACAAAAAAAGCGGACCGAGGTCCGCTTTTGTCGTTTAACAAGGAGAAGCAATGGTCTCACATTGGCAGGTATTTCTTGTACCTACATAATATTTAACCCGTTCTTTATACTCTCCCATTGGGTGAGCTAACCCACCTCTTAATTGTGCAATACTGTCTTTACTCAATTGTAACTTTTTGATGTTCTTTTTCTTCATGATATAAAAGATTTTATGATTTATATCCCTATATCAAAAAGTTCGAAAAATTGTTACCCCTTGGTGATAAATTATAATTGTTGCGTGTAATAATTGTAATCTGCAATCACCCTATCTACAAAATGTAGAGGCTTTTCTTGCGGGGTTACATCCATTATGGCACTGACCTTTTTAGACAGTTCCAAAATAACATTATGATTGGCTTCTCTCTTGGCTTCTGAGTATATTGTTTTAATTTTTCTCATTTCAGCATCACTAAAAACAGTAACCTGAGGATAAACAGCAACATAATCGTCTGGTATATCCACCAATATGGTTTGATGAAATTGTACGCGTTGTCGTTCGCTGATCACAGTGGTACCAGCAGCCATATCCCCCAAGCGTTGTCCTTTCCCATTCATCAAAATGGTAACCACTGCTACTCCACCCATAGCCAAAGAAATATCCAACAAGCGAAGTAACCACCGAATCAAATAATTTGAAAATGCAGGGCGTGATCCGTCAAGTCTTGTCACTTTAATTTTCATAGTAGCCTTCCCAGGTGTTTGCCCATCCCAAAACGTTTCCCAGAGCAAAAAATACAAAAACGGAGGAATACTGAGTATCAACCAAAAAGCCCATTGATCCCCCATATCTGCATCCAACATACCAATAACAAACAATATGAGTATGTAATACGCTATGATAATCATAAAGTCAATAAAATATGCTAGTATTCGCTCTCCGATGCCAGCAGCATTTTGTTGTATGCTAACATTTTGGGCAGTTTCTATTTGAAAATTATCCATTAATTATGTTTCTTTGAACCTCTTAATCTTTTGATACATGCGCGAGGCGGCTTTTGTGAAGCAAAATAAAGATAAATGGTTAAAATTTGAAAGTGTTCTGGTTAATAATACCATCATTCCACCAGATGAACTTTCGGATCTGTATATAGAAATAACCGATCATCTCAGTTATGCACAAACATTTTACCCCAATAGTCAAACCCTAAGTTACCTAAATGGCTTAGCTAGCAAAGCACATCAAAAAGTATATCGAACCAAAAAAGAGAAGAAAAACAGGTTCTATACGTTTTGGATAAAAGAGTTTCCTTTAGAATTTTATAGCTATCAAAAAGAGTTGTTGATTGCCTTTTTAATTTCAGCACTATTTACCGCAATAGGCGTATATTCTTCTGCCACAGATGGAGCATTTGTTCGCTCGATTCTTGGAGATGCCTATGTAAATATGACTTTAGAAAATATAGCAAAAGATGATCCTATGGCCGTGTATAAACAGATGGGAGAAACTAACATGTTTTTGGGTATTACCATCAACAACATTCGAGTAGCCCTCAACTGCTTTATATTAGGGGTAATGTTTGGTATTGGAACTGTATATATGCTCATGCAAAATTTTATCATGCTAGGTGCATTTCAATACTTCTTTTATACCAAAGGTTTGTTATGGGAAAGCGCAAGAACGATTTGGATCCATGGTACCATAGAAATCTCTGTAATTATTATTGCGGGATGTGCTGGTTTGGTAGTGGGCAAATCCATTTTATTCCCTAAAACATATACTCGTTTAACTTCCTTTGTAAAAGGAATAAAGGCAGGATTAAAAATTGTAATAAGTACAATTCCTTTCTTTATTATTGCAGGGTTTTTGGAAGGATTCGTAACTCGACATACCGAAATGCCGGATTGGCTTGCCTTAATCATTATACTAGGCTCTTTATCACTGATCCTGTTTTATTATGTAATTTACCCCAGACAACTATATAACAAACTAGAAAATGAATAATAACTACATAGAATTCAAAAAAAGAAGAGAATTAGGAGATATACTGACGGATACTTTTGGTTTTTTAAGACACAATGGAAAATCATTATTCGGTATGTTGATCAAAACCTCTGGTATTCCTTTTGTAATACTACTATTAGCTTCAGGCTATTATACATATGCCTCGGCTGATGTGCTAGACCCCGTAAATCTTAGTAGTGGAGGTCTTTTAGGCACTGGAAATATGTTTATTGCACTGTTTGTTATGTTAATTACCCTATTAGTGTTTTATGGACTCCTTTTTGGAACCGTTCTTCACTTCATCAAATCATATATTGAAGGAAAAGGCGTGGTAGATCAAGATGCAGTATCTCAAGGAGTTAAAAAAGATTTTGGAAGTATGATTGGATTGGGATTACTCTCAGGGATCATCATATTTTTTGGTTTAATGTTATGTTTTTTCCCAGGCGTTTATTTATACGTGCCAATGAGCATGGTATTTTCGCTTTTGGTTTTTAGAAATATTAGTGTTTCTGATTCGATCAATGAAAGTTTTCAACTGGTCAAAGATGAATGGTGGATTACCTTTGCTACCCTATTCGTATTAGGAATTATCATTTGGTTAATTAGTATGGTGTTTTCAATCCCGGCCGTAGTCTATTCTTTAACCAAAACATTTACCGCGGCTTCAGAGAGTACAATGTCAGATCCTTCATCCATGTTTGATTGGGTCTTTATTATATTAAATACGATTTCGTCTGCCGCTCAATACATACTATATATCATCACTGCTGTTGCTACTGCCTTTATATATTTTAATCTGAATGAAAGAAAACATTCTACAGGAGCTTTTGAACAAATAGAATCTCTAGGAAAATCTGAATAACTTGAAATTTTTATACTTCTTACTATTATGTATTCCTTTTTCTATAGCTGCTCAAGCTGTAGATAGTACTAGTATAGTCCAAAGTCAAGAAGTCATATATGATTTAGATTCTGAGATAGAAGCTAAAAAGCTAGATCAGGATAAAATAGAATCCTATAAAAAGGACAGAGCTTTTGATTATAGAGAAAAGCAAGAAGTGGATAATTGGTGGACCCAATTCAAAAGCTGGTTAGCCCAAGCATTTATGAAATTCATCAATTGGTTGTTTGGCACCAACGAAGCTAGCAGTTTTTGGGCAGGTTTCTTCAATATATTACCCTATCTGGTCATTATTGCAGTATTATTCTTATTAGTCTGGTTGTTTATGAAAGTAAATCCAAGAGAAATGCTTTTAGAGAATGAAGAAATCCCACAAGTAGCTTTTACCGACGAAGAAGACATTATCCATAACCAAGATATCAGAGATCTCATTAATCAAGCCATAAAACAACAAAATTTTAGGTTGGCGATTCGTTATTATTATTTGTTAGTCCTAAAAAATCTATCTGAAGCGGAGTATATCGATTGGGAGTCGCAAAAAACGAATACAGATTATAGTAAAGAGCTTACCGACAGTAGCTTGAGAGAACAATTTAAAGTAATTACCAAGTTATACGATTTTATTTGGTATGGAAGTTTTGAAGTCAATCAAAACACCTATCAACAGGCTGAAAAAGAGTTCTTATCCATAACCCAAAGCATTCAAAAATAATAGATGAGTAAGAAATCCAAAATATTCATCATTGTAATTGTCGTAGCCATCGGGTTGCTTACTTTTTTGGAAGCTAATGAACCGGAACCTGTTAATTGGTTTCCTAGTTATGCCAAAACTGATAAAATTCCCTTAGGTACTTTTGTTTCTTATAATCTGATCAAAGAAGCATTTACCGACGAAAAAGTAAAGGACATTAATCAACCTCCTTACGAATTCTTAACCGATAATGACACAGTATCGGGCACGTATTTCTTTGTAAATGGAACCGTGAATTTTGACAAAGATGAGTTGAATAAAGTATTGAATTGGGTAGATAAAGGAAATACACTATTTATCTCGGCAAAAACCATAGAAGAAAAACTCTTAGATACTTTACAACTTGAGGCCGAAAACCTAATTTCGGTTAATAATATTACGACCAAGCCATTATTAGAGCTCGTCAATAAAAAATTAAAAGTGGACCTCCCCTATTTGTACGATAGAGATATTTATAACTCGTATTTCAAAACCATCGACACCCTAAAAACTACAGTACTCGGGATTACTGAGCTGTATAAGGATACGTTACAAATACAATCTCCTAAGGTGAACTATATCCAGCAACCTTTTGGAAACGGTGTTATTTTATTACATACCTTCCCAGAAGCTTTTGGAAATTACTTTATGCTTAAAGCAAACAATTTCGAGTACACTCAAAATGCGCTGACTTATATTAAGGGGAAGCCTATTCTTTGGGACAATTATTACAAAGCTGGAAAAACTTTTTATACGTCTCCACTGTTTTTACTACTGAGTAATCGATATCTCAAGTGGGCTTATTATTTTGTACTCATTGCTGCAGTATTATTGGTCATTTTTGAAGGAAAACGAAAGCAAAGAAGTATCCCAATCATCGAACCTTTAAAAAATCAAACCCTAGCCTTTACCAGGACCATAAGTGGGATGTATTTTGAAAAAGAGAAGCACAAGGAAATCGCAAAAAAACAAAACCTATTGTTTTTGGAGTACGTTCGGAACACCTTGCGGGTGCCAACGAATAGTATAGATGAAAAAACAATAATAGACATCGCCGCCAGAAGCAATAATACAGTAGAAGACACCAAAGAATTGTTTAATTTTTTCAACGACCTACACAACACACCAAAAATAGAAAAGGAACAACTAATCCGACTTTATCAATTGATTAAAGAATTCAAAAGTCGATCATAATAGAAAATGCACATGGAAAACGAGGAACTGCAAAATAATACTCCGCCAGAAGAAACGTCATCTGGAGCACCGACAGAACAAGACCTTAACTTCGAAAATCGAATCGATTTGAGTGAGCTGCAACAGGCAGTAGAAAAGTTAAGAACCGAATTAGCGAAGGTTATCGTTGGACAACAAGATTTTATAGAATTATTGATTGTTTCTTTGTTATCCAATGGTCATGTTTTGATCGAGGGAGTTCCGGGAATTGCCAAGACCGTGACCGCAAAATTATTTGCCAAAACCTTAGAAACCGGATTTAATCGTATTCAGTTTACTCCCGATCTCATGCCGAGTGATGTTTTGGGAACTTCGGTTTTGAATATGAAAACAAGTGATTTCGAATTTAAAAAAGGCCCTATTTTTTCTAATATGGTGCTTATTGATGAAATCAACAGAGCGCCCGCAAAGACACAAGCTGCTTTGTTCGAAGTTATGGAAGAAAGACAAGTAACCATTGATGGTGTTCGATATCCTATGGAACCACCTTTTATGGTGTTGGCTACCCAAAACCCGGTTGAGCAAGAAGGTACCTATGCATTGCCTGAAGCACAATTAGATCGTTTCTTGTTTAAAATCAAGGTAGATTATCCTAATCTAGAAGAAGAAATCAATATCCTTAAAACACATCATGAACGCAAAGCAACAAAACCGCTCGAATTGATTGATGCTGTTTTAACTCCAGAAAAATTATTAGAATTCAAGAATAAGACACAAGAAGTTATTATTGAAGAAAAGATATTAGGATACATTGCAGAGATTGTCACCAAAACCAGAACCCATCCTCATCTGTATTTAGGAGGCTCTCCTCGTGCCTCAATAGCAGTGATGAATGCTTCAAAGGCTTTTGCAGCAATCAATGGTAGAGATTTTGTGACTCCAGAAGATATAAAGAAGTCGTTATTCCCGGTATTGCGCCATCGTATTATTTTATCTCCAGAGCGCGAAATGGAAGGAATGAGCACAGAAGATGTTATTGAAATGATTTTACAATCTGTAGAAATCCCCCGTTAAGTAGTGATTCAATTTTTCAAATCTTTATACCTGACCAAAAACGTATTTTATATACTCTTTACGATAGCTGTACTATTTTTACTAGCGTACTGGTTTCATATACTATATCCTTTTACATGGCTGTTGGTATGGGGGTTTGTGATTGTATTTTTATTTGATGTTATCATCCTTTTCAATTCCAAAAATGGGATTGATAGTAACCGATTGTTACCAGATAAATTTTCGAATAGTGATTTTAACGCAGTACCGATAAGGATCAAGAACAACTATCCTTTTACCACATATGTTGAAATCATCGATGAGATCCCAGTTCAATTTCAGAAGAGAGATTTTTTGAAATCAGAACGTATTGGCCCAAAAAATGTACTTGATTTTGAATATTCACTTCGCCCCGTTCAACGAGGGGAATATGTGTTCGGTAGTTTACATATTTACGCCATGAGCAAAATACAATTTGTTAAAAGAAGATATAGCTTTGACAAATCTGCTATGGTAAAAGTATATCCTTCTTTTATCCAAATGAAGAAATACGATTTTTTGGCGATAGACAATAAACTGACACAAATTGGGCTGAAAAAAATTCGCCGTATCGGGCATACTATGGAGTTCGAGCAGATTAAGGAATATGTGGTTGGCGATGATGTGCGTACCATTAACTGGAAAGCGACTGCCAAACACAGCAACCTGATGATCAATCAATTTCAAGATGAAAAATCACAGCCTATTTATTCGATTATTGATGCGAGTAGGGTCATGAAAATGCCATTTAATGAGTTAAGTTTATTGGATTATGCCGTAAACAGTACGCTAGCCTTTTCTAATATTGCTTTAAAAAAGCATGATAAAGTAGGAATGTTGACCTTTTCGAATACGGTAAATGATTTTCTTCCTGATAGTGGTAAGAAAACATATATCAATACCGTTTCAGAGACGCTTTATAATGTAAAAACGCAGTTTTTGGATTCGGATTTTGGGCTGTTGTACGCTCATGTCAAACGACAAATTACACATCGCAGTCTGCTTCTTCTCTATACCAACTTTGAGCATATTTCTTCATTAAAAAGACAACTTCCGTTTTTGCAAGCACTGGCAAAAAAGCACTTATTAGTAGTTATCTTTTTCGAAAACACCGAATTGAATCAGCTTATCAAAGCCGAGGCGGAAGATTTACAGACCATTTATGACCAAACCATAGCACAACAATTTGCTTACGACAAAAAAGTAATGGTCAAAGAATTGCAAAAGTATGGTATCCAAACCGTACTCACTACTCCTCAAAATCTTACTGTAAATACTATTAATAAGTACCTGGAAATTAAAGCACGAGGACTTTTATAAAGAGACTTTGATCCTATTCAATTTCCAATTATTTAGTACCAGATACAATTCATCCTATGATATTGACAATTCGGTAACATACTTTATTACATGCACATAGATTTATAGACTTTTGAAGTGTTCAAACATCAAATAACTATAAAAATCTTATGTATATGAAAACTCTAGCTTTATTACTTGCCTTGTTTACCTCTAATTTTATACTTACTGCGCAAGACAATGCCAAAGGAATCACAATTACAGTAACCGTTCCTAATGTAACTGGTTCTGAAGGAGAAGTATTATTTGCCTTATATGATGAGAATACGTTCATGAAAGCGGCTCCGATTCAGGCTGCAAAAAGTGAAATTGAAAACGGGGTGGCCAAAGTGACTTTCACCAACATTCCTGCAGGAGAATATGGAATCACTTGTTTGCATGATGCTAACGGAAATGGAAGAATGGATTTTGAAGCCAACGGAATGCCAAAAGAAAGTTACGGGGTATCCAACAATAACATGAGCTACGGACCACCAATGTGGGGAGATGCAAAATTCGAAGTGGGTAACGAAGACCTTGCTTTTGAAATAAGAATGTAATCCAACAGAAAATATTCATCAATCAAAAAAGCTGTCTTAATAGACAGCTTTTTTTCCTATTGTATGCCCTATATAAACACCCTAGTTCATAACAATAGCTCTGACGTGTGTTTTTAAGTTTTGTTCGTTGCTTTTTAACACTTTGGTTCGGAGTTTACATCTAATCGATTGTACTTCTGACACTTCTAACTGAAGCTTTTTTGCCGTTTTTTCTGAAGGGATATTCAAATAAAGGAAAACACAATGCTGAATTTCATCTTTAGAAAAGTTGGGATACAACGTACTTAATTGGCTGCTCAAAAGAAGATGATAAGGCAGTAAGGTCTGCATTTGTTGATCTTTGTCCTTTCCAGTAATATAGGCTTGTTGTTGTCTTGCCGTATATTCTTCAAAAAAATGCCCCAAATGTTTTCCTCTACCCGATCGAAGGAAGGCTAATTCTCTTTCTCTCTTCTTTAATAATGCTTCTGCAACCTTTTTCTCCAGTTCATGTTTTAAAACGATGCGTTTACTTTTTTGAACTTTGTTAAAACTAATTACCACAATCACTACCATAATCAATACAAGGACCAGGGCTATACATCCAAAAATCACCCAATTCGGTATTACTTTTTGGATATAAAGAATCCATAAATGGCTAAAATTTCCCAGCACTTTTCCAAAACCTATTATTGCATCATAAAGGGGATATGCTATAAGGTACATATTGATCAGGTTAGTGTTTCTTCATCTTTATTATTAAAACACCATATTGAGGTTTTACCCTACTTTTATTTAAAAAAAAGTAATTTTACCAGTAATTTCTTATAACAGCTATTAAAACTATAGATAAAACAAATTTTTAAATACTTTTTAATAAACAATATCAATAGCTTTATTATCTTTGTAGTTCTAAAATATAACCTATGACCATAACACAACTAAAATATGTTCTAGCCGTTGCCGAGCACAAAAACTTCACCAAAGCTGCGGAAAAAACATTTGTAACTCAACCCACATTGAGTATGCAAATTCAGAAATTGGAAGAAGAGTTAGATATTCTGATTTTTGACAGAAGCAAAAAACCCATAGAGCTTACCGAAGTTGGGAATAAACTAGTGCAACAAGCCAGAAATATTGTCAATGAAAGTGAACGCATACAAGATATTGTAGACCAACAAAAGGGATTTATTGGAGGAGAATTCAAACTTGGTGTCATCCCTACCATCATGCCTACGTTGTTGCCCATGTTTTTAACCAATTTTATCAAAAAGTATCCTAAGGTAAAACTAAAAATTGAAGAACTAACCACAGAAGCTATTATTGAACGTTTGATGGATGGGCATTTGGATGCGGCTATAGCTGCTACCCCACTGGAAAATGAAAATATAAAAGAACGTGTTTTATATTATGAACCATTTGTTGGATATATCCCCAATAACCATAGGTTGAACCAAAAGAAAAAGATCGATGCGACAGATTTGGATATAGATGACTTGCTATTACTAGAAGATGGTCATTGTTTTAGAGATGGTATTATCAACTTATGCAAAACACAAAAAAGTTATGATGAAGATCATTTCCAGTTACAAAGTGGAAGTTTTGAAACTTTGGTGAAATTGGCAAACGAAGGATTGGGTATGACACTACTCCCCTATTTGCATACTATGGATGTAAAAGAAAGTGAAAAAACGAATTTGCATTATTTTAATGAACCAACACCTGCAAGAGAAGTAAGCTTAATCTTCAATAAAAGTGAATTAAAAATGCAGATCATAGATGCACTACATACCACTATAGCTGGAGTAGTCAAAGGTGCAATCGCATTCCAAAATGTTCAAATTATAAGCCCTATTACAAAAGTAAAAAGCGACTAGAAAGTCGCTTTTTTTTTATGTTGTTTTTAAATAGATTAAACAAGATTGTAATTCTGGTTGTTTAACCGTCAAGGATTGAATCCATATTTTCAATTCTTCAATCTCGTGCGGAAGTAGTCTGTTTAGTGCTTTTAGAACTTCCTTTGTAAAAAGATTAACATCAAAACTTACTTTTTTAAGAACAGTTTTAGTGTAATCAAACATTGCTCTGGCCATAAATTAATAGGGGTTTAAATGTTAGGTTTAAACTAGTAATTGTAGGAATAAGCTTACATTTTAATATTTAACTAATACTAATATATGCAAATAAAACTAAAAAACCAGTCTTTTAGCGCTTATTTAACACAGTTAAAAATTGTTATCGCCATCCAAAAGATCTCCTAAACCTCCTAAAATACTACCTTCACCTTTACTTTTACCGCCTCCTCTTGGAGCTAAAGCAAGCACTCGATTTGCTAACCTACTAAATGGAAGTGATTGTATATATACTACTCCTGGTCCTGTTAAGGTAGCAAAGAATAATCCTTCGCCCCCAAAGATGGTATTTTTGATACCCCCTACAAACTCAATATCGTAGTTCACTCCTTTAGAAAAACCGATAATACATCCGGTATCTATCTTTAATTTTTCACCTGGTTGTAGCTCTTTTCGTGCTGTGGTACCCCCAGCATGCACAAATGCCATACCGTCACCTTCTAGTTTTTGCATGATAAACCCTTCTCCTCCAAAAAGGCCACGACCTAATTTTCTAGAAAACTCGATTCCGATAGAAACTCCTTTGGCAGCGCATAGAAAAGCATCTTTCTGACAAATAAATTTACCGCCGTAATTCGTTAAATCAATAGGAATGATTTTTCCTGGATAGGGAGAAGCAAAACTTACGCGTTTCTTTCCTATAGCTTCATTATAAAAGGCTGTCATAAATAAACTTTCTCCGGTAAGCAGTCGCTTTCCTGCTCCAAAGATTTTACCCATGATTCCTTTATCTTTGTCAGACCCATCTCCAAAGATGGTATCCATTTTTATACCATCATCCATCATCATAAAGCTTCCTGCTTCGGCAATTACGCCTTCTTGTGGGTCCAATTCAATCTCCACATATTGCATTTCTTCTCCGATGATGTCGTAGTCTATTTCGTGTGCTGTCATAATAACTAGGTATACGTTTTAATGATTAAATGAATGTTTATATTATTGGTAAACATTTTTTGCAAAGCGTTACATCTATTTTTGGTTTAAGTAGTGTGCTTTGTGTTACCTTTTTACTTTCAAGGTCCATTCAAAGTTAAAAGTAGAGACTTCTACTCCTTCTTTATTGGTTCCAATAGATTTCATCCATACCGTTTGCCCTTCTCCTGTTTCAATAGCCTTTTCGATAGCTTTTTCTACCAATCCACCATCTTCACAAACAAAAGTAATTCTCCCTGTAGCCTTTTTGGTAAAGGTAGCATTGTTATTAGCTACCAACATCGAGATTTTCTTTCCGCTGTTTCTAATATAACCAGTTACCAAAGCTCCTGTGGTTAACTCAGCTGCCATTCCCTGTACAGCCCAAAACATAGAATTAAAAGGATTTTGATTGAACCATCTGTGCTTTACGGTAACGGTACAAGTTGTTCTGTCGATAGATTTAACCCGTACTCCGCATAGCCAAGCCGAAGGTAATTTAAATAGTAAGAAGGTATTTAGTTTTCCTGGAGTGATATTCATTGATTAACATTTTTGATAGTTACAATATAGGTAAAAGTAATTGGGTTCAAAAATTCATATTTTCTTAAATTTATGTTAAATTATGGTACTATGTTTTGCATAATACCTTTTTTTAGACATATATTTGCATAAGAAACTATTATATACTTTTAAAAATGTCATCTAATAACCACAAAAATATCGCAACGTTCATGCACCTGGGGGCATTTTCCAAATACTTTATTCCGTTTGGAAATTACATTGTTCCCATATTGCTTTGGACCACCAATAAGGACAAATCAGAGTTTATTGACGAAAACGGAAAAGAGGCTATCAATTTTCAACTGAGTATATTATTGTATACTGTTATCTTAGGAATGTTTTCCTTCCCGTTTTTCATCTTTAATGTTTTTGGAGATGCTTCTATTACAGATTTATTTCACCATGATTCGATATCTATCAATTTTTCGAATCCTGGAGGATTTAGAACACTTATAGGTGCATCGTTTATAGGAGTAATCGCGCTAATCGGGTTCTTTCTGGAAATCATTTTTGTAATTACTGCTGCATTAAAAGCTAACAAAGGAGAGTCATACAGATACCCACTATCTATTAGGTTTATCAAATAACCAATGAAGTCATCTATCAACATATCGTATATTTTGGTTACTGCTTTGGCAGTGTTGCTTACCTTCATTGTTCATGAGTTTGCACACTATGTAACTGGCGAGCTATTAGGGTATTCGATGAAGATGACATTAAATTCGGTAACCTTAAAAGAGGGAACCTATAATTCTGATTGGCATAGCTATTTAGTAACTGCTGCTGGACCTATAATAACTATCGTATTAGCTTTTGTGTTCTTTTACGTAATAAGAAAAACTGGTAAAGTATCCTGGTACCCATTTTTGTTTTTCGCTTTTGTTTTTAGACTTATGGCAATGGTAATTTCCATATTCAACCCTAATGACGAAGCAAGATTAAGTTATGTACTTGGACTTGGGTATTGGATGCTTCCATTATTAGTAACATTTACATTATTGTTTCTGGTTATCAAAACCTCAAAAGAACAAGGGTACGGTCTAAAATTTAACCTCATCAATTATCTTTTAGCAACAGTCTTTGTTACTGGAGTTGTATGTCTTGATCAATATGTTTTAAAATAATCATCAATCAAATTAATCAATCAAATTCATCAATCAATCAAACCATCAATCAAAAAATGAACAGTTTAACTTTTAAAAATTAGTTTTATGAAGATCGAAAACACGAAAGCGCAAATGCGCAAGGGTGTTCTGGAATATTGCATACTTTCTATCTTAAAGGACGATGATGCTTATGTTGCCGAGATTTTGGGAACCTTAAAAGATGCAAAGATGCTCGTGGTAGAAGGTACGATTTACCCCCTACTAACCAGGCTAAAAAATGCCGGGCTTTTAAACTATCGCTGGGAAGAATCAACCTCGGGACCGCCACGGAAATATTATGGACTCACAGAAACCGGAAAGTTGTTTCTAAAGGAATTAAACACTACTTGGGACGAATTACAACACGCTGTAAATCTGGTAACCAAACAAAAAAAGAAGTAAAATGAACAAAACAGTCAATATAAATTTAGCAGGGATATTTTTTCATATCGATGAGGATGCCTATCTCAAATTGCAACGGTACCTCAGCGCGATCAAACGTTCCTTTACAGATTCTCAAGGTAGAGACGAGATTATTGCCGATATAGAAGCACGTATTGCAGAGCTTTTTAGTGAAAAGATAAGAGATGAAAGGCAAGTTATCGGTAATAAAGAAGTAGACGAGGTAATCGCAGTAATGGGGCAACCAGAGGATTACCGATTGGATGAGGAAATTTTTGAAGACGAACCAAGAGCATCGTATCAAAGACCGAAAAGTTCTAAGCAGTTGTTTAGAGACACAACCAATTCGTATGTAGGAGGTGTAAGTTCAGGACTTTCTCACTATTTAGGAATAGATTCTACATGGATTCGTTTGGCATGGATTTTATTTACAATCTTTTCTAGTGGAGCTTTTATTTTGATTTACATCGCTTTCTGGATTTTTGTACCAGAAGCCAAATCCACTTCAGACTTTCTGGCCATGAAAGGAGAAGCGGTGAATATCAGCAATATTGAAAAAAAAATTAAAGAGGGTTTTGACGACGTAGCCGATACCGTAAAAAATGTAGACTATCAAAAATACAGCAATAAAGTAAAAAGTAGTTCTACCACTTTTTTTGAGGCCCTTGGAGATGTTTTATTGTTCTTATTGAAGATATTCGTAAAGTTCATTGGTGTCATCCTTATCATCACTGCCGGTATTACTTTGATCAGTTTGTTTATAGGATTATTTACGGTAGGAACCTTTGGATTTATGGACACCCCATGGACCGAATACATCGAAGTTGGTAACCATCCCGATGTTCCACTATGGATTGTATCATTATTAGCATTCTTTGCAGTAGGAATCCCTTTCTTCTTCCTATTCATCCTTGGATTGAAGATTTTGATTAACAATCTTAAATCCATAGGTACACCTGCAAAGCTTGGATTACTAGGAGTTTGGATCATTTCTGTAATCGGATTAAGTGTAATTGGTATTAGACAAGCAACTTTAGAAGCGTATGATGCTGATGTAATTACCGAAGAAAAAACACTTCCAATTACAGCCAAGGACACGCTTACCATCAAAATGCAAGGTAATGATCGATATGTGCGTCAGTTAAGACATAGAGATGATTATAGAATCAAAAGAGATGAAGAAGGTAATAGAGTGATTGTAGTTCGCGATATAGAAATCTATATGAAGTCTACCAAAAGAGATTCTGTAGTGAGTTTGGCCATAAAGAAAAAAGCAGAAGGCCGATCGTATGATGAAGCTTCGGAACGTGCAGAAGACATCAAGTACTTTTATGAATTAGAAGGAAAAACACTATTGTTAGACGGATTTGCGATCACAGATTACGCAAACAAATTTAGAGATCAGGAAGTGAATATCACCCTAACGCTACCAGAAGGTATTACCATTTATGCTGATGATAACACGTCTGGTTTCAATAACTCCTGGACCTATGATGATTACATCACTATCGATCGAAAAGAGGAGGAATACCTGAAACTGGTTGATGGTAAGTTTGTATGCGAAAGCTGTCCTGAGAAAGAAAACGATTGGGAGTATGATGAAGATGAAGACGAGGTAAAAATTAATATTAACTCTGAAGATCAAAATTTCAATTTAAAAATAGACGAAGACGGCGTTGAATTAAATAATGAACCCGTAAAAGTAAAAATAGACGAGGACGGTATAGAAATCAAAACCGAAAATTAAATCAAAAAACGAACAGTTAAATCACAACACTAAAATCTGAAAACAATGACCACACTAGCCAAATTTTTAGTCACCCTTTGTATGTCCTTAGCCTTTTGCTCATGCAATATTTCCATCGATGGACTTAATGGAATCAAAGGACAAGGAGAAGTAGTAAAAAAAGAGAGAACCATAGATCAGGACTTTGAAGCCGTAAAAGCAAGCAGAGGATTAGATGTTATTTTAGTAGAAAGTAATGACAAGAAAGTTATCGTAGAAGCTAATGAAAACCTACACGAGCATATTGAGATTTACGTAGAGAAAAACACGCTGTATATTACTTCTGATGAGAATATTTATAGAGCAGATGAGAAAAAAGTATATGTATCTTATGATCAGCTCAATAAAATACACGTAAATAGCGGAGCCAGCGTATATTCTGATCAGGAAGTAGCACAAAAAGATCTTGCACTTAGTGCTTCTAGCGGAGCGGATATCAAATTAAAGATAAAAGCGCAAACGGTAAACTCTTCGGTTTCTAGTGGTGCATTTATCGATCTGGAAGGAAAAGTAGAAAACCATTCTGCTAGTGCCTCAAGCGGAGCTAATATTCGCGCTCAAGATCTATTGAGTTTGGTTTCAGAAGCTAAAGCAAGTAGCGGAGCAAACATAAGAATTCATGCTCAAAAAGAATTTACAGGAAAAGCTACAAGCGGTGCCAATGTAGTATACTATGGAAAACCAGAAAAAGTATCCGAAACCGATAACTCTGGAGGAAACGTAAGAAGAAACTAATCAATCCTAACAATCTAACCAACCCCAACCAACCAAAATCATACTGCCCGAAAAGCACCCATTGTTGAAACCTTAGTTCATGTTAAGTACTAAATTTTTCGGGCAGTTTTTATTTTACGATTCTAGTTTAGCAAATGGTAATAGTTTCTATTACCTTTTTTTAATTCTCCTTAGACTATTTATTCTATAGTCCCAAAGCTCCTTTTCCTTTGTTTTTATAGTCTGGCACAATTTCTTTTTAAGAAAAATGTTATTGTTTTTGGTACATGTTTTGCGCTACCATTTTTGTAACTTATGTTTGCTACATAAACATTTGCTGTTTTTTGTAGTCTTTATCAAAAATTAAAATCACACAATCCAATGAAAAAGTTATTCTTTTTATACTGTATTTGTTTCATAACCTTCAGCGCTTATGCTCAAAAAGAAAAAATAAAGGGAAACAAAATTGTAAGCACAGAACGTTATGATGTAGAACCCTTTCATACCATAGAAATTTACGAAGGGTTTGAAGTTACTTTGGATGAAAGTAGTGACAGCCAAGTAAAAATTGAAGCCGATAGCAATATACAGCGTGTCATACAAATAGAGGTTGTAGATAGTGTACTAACTATAAAATCTGACAAAGATCTTCGTCGAGCAAAAGCGCTCAACATTGATATTTTGTATGGGGCAGAACTTAAAAAGATTGTTTTGTACGACAAAGTGAATGCAAAATCATTGTCAGCTATAAAATCCTCTGGTCTTACTGTTGAAGTTAATGATTATGCAGAAGTATTTTTGACCACAGAAACCGGTAATTTGAGTTGTATCGCCTATGGAAAATCAAGAGCAGAGTTACATGCCAGTGCCACTAGCGTTGTCTATCAAGTAAATGAAAACTCTGAAGTAAAAGGTATTGTTACTGCCGATGAATTCAAAATTGATTTGTATCAAAAAGCTACGGCAGAACTAGAAGGCGAAGTGCAGTTTATGCAACTACGTACCGATAATGAAACTGACTTTTACGGGACTAAACTAAATGCTACAAAAGCGTCTCTTTTGGCCGAAGGATCCAGTGATAATTATGTTCAAATTCAGGAAGAAATAACCATTGAAGCTAAAGACAAATCTGAAATTTTTCTGTTAGGAGAACCTAAAATTAGTATTCAAGGATTTACCAATGAGGCTGCGCTTTTCAAGAAAAATATTGACTACACCCCTAGTAAGTTACGATTAAACTAGGTAAATAAAATTTTATAAAAACAAAAAAGCGGCTGTTTAAAAAGTGATATACGATTGTCAAACTGAGCTTGTCGAAGTTTTAAATCCACTGATTTTCAATTTGTCTTCGACAGGCTCAGACTGACAAATACAAGTTTTTAGTACTTTTTAGACAGCCGCTTTTTATATCTTCAAATTTTTTCTTTTAAGCTGAAACTCCTGCGTTTGTTTCTACAGTAGCTAAATAGCGTTCTGCATCCAAAGCTGCCATACATCCTGTTCCTGCAGCAGTAATTGCCTGTCTGTATTCTTTGTCTTGAACATCTCCTGATGCAAATACTCCAGGGATATTGGTCTTCGTAGATTTACCTTCGGTAATGATATACCCTGTATCATCCATATCCACCTGCCCTTTGAAAATATCCGTATTGGGTTTATGTCCAATAGCAATAAACAATCCAGTGATACTAATATCGGTTTTTTCGTTGGTTTGATTATTTACCATACGTAATCCTTCTACCACTTGATCACCTAATACTTCATCAACCTCAGTATTATACATCACCTTTAGGTTTGGTGTATTGTTCACTCTATGTTGCATTGCTTTTGAGGCTCTCATATAGTCTTTACGTACTAGCATAGTAACACTAGAACAAATATTAGCCAAATAGGTAGCTTCTTCAGCAGCTGTATCTCCTGCTCCTACAATAGCAACGTCTTGACCTTTGTAGAAAAATCCGTCACATACCGCACAGGCAGAGACTCCTCCTCCTCTTAAACGTTGTTCACTAGGTAAACCAAGATACTTTGCAGTGGCACCAGTAGAAATAATTACAGTCTCTGCTTCTATTTCTTTATTATTATCTACAGTAACTTTGTGTATTCCTCCAACTTCTGTACTGAAGTCAACAGCAGTTACCATCCCGATGCGTACCTCGGTACCAAAGCGTTCTGCTTGTTGTTGTAACTGGACCATCATTGTGGGACCATCAATTCCTTCTGGATATCCAGGGAAATTATCAACTTCTGTTGTAGTAGTAAGTTGTCCTCCTGGTTCCATTCCTGTATACATTACAGGTTTCAAATCAGCTCGCGCTGCATATATAGCTGCAGTGTATCCTGCAGGTCCTGAGCCTACGATAAGGCATTTTATTCTTTCGATTGTATCAGACATAATCATTTCTTTATTATCTGATGTAAAAGTAGCAATTTGAACATAAACCTTACATTAAAGTTATTAAGAATTGTTATGAAGTTATAGACATCTTAAATTATTATTAAATCATATAAAAACAGGCATAACAACTCTATATTTGTATGTCAATCAATCAATAAACCATAATGCGGGGAATACTCATTACATCCTTATTACTCCTTGTTTCTTTTAGCTATTCACAAAATAAAAAAGCAGATAGTTTACAAAATGTATTAAATCAATACCCAAAAAAAGATACTATTCGAGTTAATTTACTGAATGCTATTGGCTTTGAATATTGGATCAGTGATGCCAATCAATCTATCAATTTTGGGCAACAAGCTTTAGATTTATCAAAAACACTAAATTATGCCAAAGGACTGGCCACAGCCCAACGTATTATCGGTGTCGCTCACTGGGCGCAAGGGAATCAAAATGAAGCATTACGATTTTTGACCCACTCTCAACAGGAATTTCAAAAACTAAAGGACGACGAAGGAATTGCCAATACTATGCTCAACATAGGTATGGTGTATGCCGATCTTAAAGAGTATGATCGAGCTTTGGAGAATTACAACAATGCTATTGACTATTTTACAGCACTCGACTTGAAAGGAAGAATTGCTACGACATTTACAAAAATGGGAACCGTGTTTTTGGAGCAAGACAGACATTATGACGCCAAAGAATATATATCAAATGCACTAAAAATTCATAAGGAAAATAACTTTACTTACGGCATCGCAGAAGCTCATAATCGATTAGGGATTTTATATATCAAAAACAAAGAGTTTGCTCAGGCTAAATATCATATCGAACGATCAATAACCACAGGGAAATCTATAGACGACAGGGATGGGATAACCAGTAACCTGATTCAATACGGGAAATTGCTCCGGTATGAAAAGAACTATGAAGCAGCAGATATTCATTTACAACTAGGGTTAAAAAGAGCCAAAAAAAATAACTTAAAAAAATATGTGCTTCAGGCATATAATGAATTAAAAGAGTTAAGAAAAGAACAAGGCAAACCAGAGGAAGCCCTGGCCTTTTACGATCAATATATAACGCTCAAAGATTCTGTTTTCAATACCGAAAAATCTAAGCAAATTGCTTATCTCGAATTCGAGAAAGAGCTTGAAAGTCAGAACCGGGAACTTGTATTCTTAAAAGAGAAAGAAAAAACAGATGCTTTAATCAAATGGAGTTTGATGATGGGTATCATCATTCTAGTTGGCGGAGGCTTTTTGGTGTTCAGAAATCTACGGCAACGCTCTAGAAAGAACAATGACCTCCTGGAGAAGAGTAACGAATTACTGCAATCCAAAGCTCAATTGGCTCAACAAGAAATGGAGAATGCTACATTAAAACAACAGGAATTAAAGCAACAGCTCAATTTCAAGAACAAAGAACTCACTTCATATGCGATCAATTTTGTGCAGAAGAATGAGTTGCTTGAAGAACTTAGAAACACTGCGTTATTAGCAAAAAAAGCAACCCCAAGAGAAAAAGATAAACTGATCGATCAGCTTAATAAAACCATCAGACAACACCTGAATATTGATAAAGATTGGGAGGATTTCAAGCGATTTTTTGAAGAAGTGTATGTTGGTTTTTATGCAAAATTAAAGGCTAAACATCCGGATCTAAGTGCAAATGACCTTAAGGTTTGTTCGTTAACCCGACTGAATCTGAATGTCAAAGAAACGGCCAGCATACTAGGGATCTCTCCAGAAAGTGCAAAAACAGCTCGCTACCGACTTCGAAAAAAGCTTGCACTGTCTCAAGAACAAGAAATATTTACCTATTTATTATCACTGGAAAATTAATCCCTTGATTTTTGGACAGTTCGAACGGTCAGAACTTCTTAAAAACAACCATCACACAAACACCTGTTTATCAGTTAAATAAACACCATTGTCTACCTAAAATCCACTTTAGTTTAAGACCATTAAAATAGTGGTCTACTTTTTATAAAAAGATGCTCACCACGGGTATACCCCTATTCTTTCCTAAACCTCAGCAACGCTTATACTTTTGATCCCGGAAAACAAATTAAAGTTTAAAGTTGTAAAAAATAACATGATGTTTAAAAGCAAGAAAAATGAGGGAACAAGATCCATAAAACAATTTTGGATCAGGAGGAAAATTGAATGTACGAATATATTAAATAACAAAAAGTAGGAGAAATTATGAAAGAGATAATAAACATGTTACCCACCCCTTTAGAAATTATTACAGACCCCATATCACTAATTGTATTGGCCATGTATGCCGGTCTAATGATCTGGGAAGGCATTGCTCCAGCACGAAGCTTACCAAAGGTAAAATTCTGGAAACTTAAAGGTATGATTGCCTTTGTGGTATTTTTCTTTTTATCTACTTACTTCCCATTGTTATGGGATGGATATCTGGCCAAGTATCAACTTTTTGATCTTACCTTTTTAGGTACCGCCTGGGGAGTAATTGTAGGCGTATTGATATACGAATTAGGGTTATACCTATGGCACAGAACAATGCATAAAAATGATGCGCTGTGGAAGATATTTCATCAAATGCATCATAGCGCAGAACGTTTAGACAGTTACGGGGCTTTCTATTTTAGTCCAATGGATATGATCGGGTTTACCTTTTTGGGTAGTTTATGCCTGGTACTTATTGCAGGTTTTACACCAGAAGCTACCACATTGATCATCCTAGGAACTACATTTTTGGCAATCTTTCAGCATAGCAATATCAAAACACCAAGTTGGATAGGATATATCGTGCAACGTCCGGAAGCGCATACGTATCACCATGCCCGAGGGATTCATGCCGATAACTATGCAGACTTACCCATTATAGATATGATTTTTGGGACATTCAGAAACCCTAAAAGTTATGATCATGAAACTGGTTTTTATCCCGGTGGTTCAAGTAAAGTAAAAGACATGTTACTATTCAAAGATATCTCACAACAAAGTGAGGGTTGAGTTGAGCGAGAAGCAATTGCCCCTGGTTTTTGTAGGGTAAAACCGGGGCAATTCTTCAAATAAGCCCCAAAAAATGTATCTCATGAAAACGATCACGAACATAGGTAACAAAATCTACCGCAGATTTTTAAATAATCGATCTACCATAAGCGCATTAGTATATGGTATACTGTTGTTTTCAATTGTCCCGGAACAAAGTTTGAGTACCTCCAAATTGGTGTATCTCGAAGTATATAATGCCACCTTGTTTTATATCATAGTAAATATGCTTTTTTATACAAGCGATATTTTATATCCCAAAAAGGAGCATGTCTTTTCCAGAGACTTAATTGAAATTCTTGTAAACGTGCTGATCTCCGCGATACTCATCATCTATCTATATGCAATTCGAAACAATGCAACGGAAATCAAAACCAGCGCCATATTGCTTAAGATAAACGCGCTTCTGATGGTACTGATATCTGTTTATATCTCAATAAAAACACCTTCAAATCAAAATAAAATCACATCATAAATACAGCAAGCATTCATGTTAAATGAAAAAGTAATTGTCAACGTGCAGTTTAAATCAACTTTATCCCCTAAACAATTAAAAAAAATCTCTATCAAAAGTTTGGATGAGATGGCAAATGTAAAAGGGCTAATCACCAAGTACTACTATATCAATCCAGAAACTAGCATTATTGGGGGTACCTATTTGTTTGAAAACCTAAAGCTAGCCAGAGAGTATTTGAGTTACTTTCTTATTCAAGGAATTGGTTTAAAATATGGTATTATCCCTGATACATTGAAAATGGATACCGGAATAGTTCATTTAGAAATCAATGGAAAGAACACAAAATATTATACGAAAGATCATAATCCCAAATAGATACGCTACATTTATCCCCAAAATGAAGCCTAATGACCATTTTTACTGCTTTAGACATTTTGGGTACCATAGCTTTTGCTATTTCTGGAGCGCTTAGTGCGATCAATCGTAAACTTGATCCGTTTGGTATTTTTATCATTGCTTTTGTAACCGCTATCGGAGGAGGAACCATGAGAGATATCCTAATTGGTAATACTCCTGTTTCCTGGATGCAGAATACGCTCAATATTTATTTGATAGGAATAGCGGCAACCTTGGCGATCATTTTTAGAAATAAATTAGGATATCTTAAAAGATCGCTTTTCCTTTTTGATACCATTGGATTGGGAATTTTTACCATTATTGGGGTAGAAACAGGAATAAACGCTGGGCTAGAGCCTATTATCTCTGTTGCTTTGGGAGCTATGACAGGATGTTTTGGTGGTGTAATACGGGATATTCTTTGTAATGAGATTCCGGTAATTTTCAGAAAAGAAATTTATGCTACAGCATCTATTGCCGGAGGAATATGTTTTATGGTTTTATATGCTTTTGCTATTGACCAAAACATCATTTATATTGCTACCACATTGCTTATCATTACGATACGCCTGGTAGTTGTGAAATATAAAATCTCATTACCTACTTTTTTTATAAAGGGCTAACCTCAGTAGAAAAAGTAATTACTTATTTTTTGTCCT
This sequence comes from Aquimarina sp. AWH4_224, assembly GCF_056160245.1. Classification (NCBI taxonomy): domain Bacteria; kingdom Pseudomonadati; phylum Bacteroidota; class Flavobacteriia; order Flavobacteriales; family Flavobacteriaceae; genus Aquimarina; species Aquimarina sp. AWH4_224. The sequence continues at coordinate 287,402 of NZ_JBSWWU010000008.1, forward strand.
ATGGAAAAGCACAACGAATTATCCGATCTCGATTTCAAAAAGCAGTTTCAACAACTAAGCCTTGCTCCTGCTCTTTTTACTCACGAAGCGCATTTGCGATTGGCCTGGATTCATATCCAACATACAGGACCAAAAAAAGCAGCAACAACCATTTGTGACCAAATTCTTCGTTTTGCTACCAAACATGGTGATCCTGGCAAGTTTAATAAAACAGTAACCATCGCAGCTGTGCAAATGGTCTATCATTTTATGCAGAAGTCAACTAGTAATAATTTTACAGACTTCATTAAAGAATTTCCCAGGTTGAAAAATAATTTCAAAGAGCTTATAGCCAGTCATTACAGCTGGAATATTTTTACAGCCGATCATGCCAAAAAAGAATACGTAGCACCGGACCTGTTACCTTTTACCTAAAAAAGCACCTTGGTTAAGGCGCTTCTGTTTTTTTCATAGCAAATTTGATTCCCTAGTCTATCCCTTCAAATCTTACAACTGCCACAGATTTTGATGTAGCATCAAAGAATACTCGATCTTTTCCGTTAAGTTTAAACCTTGCCGTTGTAGTGGGAGCAACATCAGTCCTCTTTATAATTTCTCCATTGTTTTGAATTCTAACTCCAAAAGGATTTTCCCCTCTATTTTTAATGATAATAAAACTATCGTATCCAAAATAAGGATTAATTACAGCATCTTGACCAGGCCCTATACCTGTAATTCCCATAGATTGAGAAGCATCTAATTCTAATGTGGTCTTATAAGCATCACAAGAACTTAAAACACCAGCAACGATGAGTAGTAATAAGAAATGTTTCATAATGTTATTTTTATGAAAAGACTATCTGTTGGATGATCCAACAGATAGTCCGCCTTCATTACTTAGGCATTACCACATCACTAATCACATGGATCACTCCATTTTTGGCCATTACATCGGTTTTTACAATCTGACTGTAGTTACCATTCTGGTCCTTCAGCCAAATTTTACCGTCTTTCTTAATTACTTTTAATTTTGAACCTTGCAGCGTAGTTACTTCGGCTTTACCACCTCCTTTTTTCAAAGCATTTACTACATCACCGGCAGCCAGTTTTCCGCTTACTACGTGATAAGTTAGAATAGCAGAAAGTTTTTCTTTGTTTGCTGGTTCTAATAAACTATTTAAGGTTTTTGAATCGATTTTTGCAAATGCATCATTGGTTGGAGCAAATACTGTAAATGGTCCATCTCCTTTTAATGCACCTACTAGGTCTGCAGCTTTTACTGCCGTTACTAATGTAGAGAAATCGTCTACAGATACTGCCACATCTACAATGTCTTTATTGTTTTGAGCAGAAGCCATTTGGGCAACTAAGAATAAGAATAATGTTGAAAGAACGAAAATTAACTTTTTCATGATTTTTATTTTAATAATTAAACATTTTTTCTGCGCGCTTTACATTATCATATACACATGTTTTTTCCTTTTGGATGAGATTGACTCATTTTTTTTAAATTTGAATAACCCTAGCCCACAAAATGCAAGATAATTTAGAGCTTATACGAAGGTTACAACAGAAGGACAGCAAAGCACTTTCAGAGATCTATGACCACTACTCTGGTGCATTGTATGGGGTTATTTTACGTATTTGTAAAAATGAGGCTATGGCACAAGATCTATTGCAAGAAACATTTGTGAAGATCTGGGAAAAATCGAATCAATACGATCCGAAAAAGGGAAAATTCTTTACCTGGTCCTATAGAATTGCTAAAAACCAAACGTTAAATTCTTTACGTAGTCCCAATAAGCTCATCCAAAATGAAGATTTGAGTGTATATATAAATAAGACTGACGAAGAACCGAAAATCGATATACAAGAATTGGACGGTTCTCTGAAGCAACTTGAACCTCATCATCAAAAGGCGTTGGAGCTGGTTTATTTTAATGGACTTACGCATCGCGAAGCTCATGAAGAAATGAATGTCCCTTTGGGTACATTCAAATCATATGTGAAACAGGCTTTGAAAAAACTTAGAGAAGTATATCAAAAAGAACTCCTTATTCTATGGGTGCTTACTGAAATGATGATATGATGGATAGGAATACGATAAAAGATACAGGAATATTAGAGCAGTACCTGCTTGGCGAGCTCTCCGAAGATCAACGAACTCAAGTTGAAGATCTTTTGAGAGAAGATGCCGATTTGCGAGATTATTTGGGTAAAATCGAAGATGATTTTGAAAAAATCGCTTTCGAAAACGCAATTACCCCACCTGATCATATCAAATCCGATGTACTAAATCATATAACTGATACCGATGAAGAAGTTCCTACCATTCCTCGACCACAAAAAAGTCAATTAGTAACTTATCTGGCTATTGCAGCTGGATTGGCCATGGTGTTTATGGTTAGTGGATTATGGTTGTATACACAATGGCAAGATGCTAAAGAAACTTTAGAAGTGGTACAAAATCAAACCAATGACTTAAGAGATAGAATTCTATCCCTGGAGAACAACCTGAATGAAACCAGCAAATGGTATACGGCTATTAATAATCCAAACACGGTAAAATTGATCTTAAAAGGTAATCAAATCTCACCTACCTCTTCTGCGATCACTTATGTCAACCATTCAGAAAAAACGGTGATTTTAAATCCACAAGGACTAACAAAGTTAAACGATGCTGAAACCTATCAAATGTGGGCAGATGTAGATGGCGAAATGATTGATATGGGAGTGATCCCATCAGATCAAAATATGATCGTGATGAAGTATATTGACAATGCCGAATCAATTAATATTACCATCGAACCCAAAGGTGGCAATGATCATCCTACAGTTGAACGTTTGATATCCAATGTTTTGTTATAACTACTAGCATATGGTAACAAAGCTTCCGGTTATGGTTCCTGTTCTTCCCTCTGCAGATATCAAGAGAGACATACAATGGTATAAAGAAATGACGGGCTTTGAGTTGGTGTTTGGAGATCATATGTATGCAGGCTTACAAAAAGATGATCTCGAAATACATCTGCAATGGCATGCCGATACCGAAGACGATCCTTTATTAGGCGGCTCTGTAATCAAAATCTTTGTAGAAAATGTTATTCCCATTTTTGAAGAGTTTGTAGAACGGGGTACAGTCAACAAAGACAAATTAAGAAAACATACTCCCTGGAATACTCACGAATTTGGTTTTTATGATCCCAACAATAACGCTATCTTTTTTGTTCAGGATATTTGATTAAACTTCTTTTGATATGAAATAAGTCATAACGATTAAGTGGATACCAAATCGAAATGAGGATGTGGCGATTCCATTCTCGCGCTGAGTGTCATCGAAGTATGAACTATTAAAAAACAATAAATATATACAGATGAAAAATGTAATATTGGTTCTCATCGCTTTTGTATTTTGCTGCAAAATACATGGACAAGATAGTCCTACAGATTATACCGATAAAGTACAAACCCTCGACCAAACTATTATAACCCTATACGACGTAATCTCTGGAGAAAAAGGAGAAGAACGCAATTGGGAATTGTTTCGGTTTCTTTTTAAACCCGACGCAAAACTAATCCCATCTGGAAAAGATAAAGAGGGAGTTTATCAAGTACGCTACCTATCTCCTGATGATTATATTAAAACTTCAGGAAAATGGTTGATTCAAAACGGTTTTTTTGAAAACGAAATTCATCGGGAAACACAAACTTTTGGTAATATCGCACAAGTATTTAGCACGTATGAATCTTTCAAAAGTAAAAATGATACCACACCGTTTATGAGAGGTATCAATAGCATCCAACTGCTCAATGATGGAAAAAGATGGTGGATTATCAATATTTATTGGACACAGGAAACTGAAGAAAATCCGATTCCTGGCAAGTATGTTACTAAAAACAAATAACGTAATCTTCTGAAAATACCACGGATATGATATTCTTACGCTTATCCAACAACTTTTAACAACAACTTATTTATTTTTTGTGAGTATCAAACCGCACGAATTCGTATTTTTGCGCGAAATTTAGTAGCATTTAATGAGGGTTTTGTTCTCAATACTATTGTTTGCCACATTCGCCGTAAAACCGGTTATGGAGATGAGTACAATCATGTACTATCAGCTCAATATCGATTATATTGTGGAAACCTATTGTGTAAACAAAGAGCGACCCAAACTTAATTGTAATGGTAAGTGTTACTTAATGAGCCAAATGAAGGCCAAAACACAACCTTCAGAAGAAAAATCTGACACCATTATTAGTGCAGAGGCTTTTATTCCTCTTTTCTTTCAAGATCATACGGTTCGCATCAAAAACCTTGATTTTTTAGGTTTTGAATACTTACACAATTGGAAAACCAAGGATTTGGTTACCAAAACCATTCTCAACGATATAGATCATCCGCCGGAATTCTTACTCTCTTAACCATTTAATTTTTTAACAGAACACTCAAAGCAATACGTCTTTGCAGTATTCTATGCATTCATTTTTAAATAAAAATGGCAATTCTATTGTACAGCTGTTTCAACACGTACAATGGATGAACTATACAATCAATTATCAATAATGAAACTATATATATATGCCCTATTACTTGGGGCAACACAATTATTTTTTGCTCAGGAAACGGCAGAAAATAAATGGTCAGGATCAAGACCAGACGGACACGCTCCTATTTCGGTAATGGGAGATCATACGCACGGAAAAGGAGAATTCATGTTTTCATATCGCTATATGTATATGAATATGGAGGATCTCAATCGCGGTAGTGAAAATGTACCTTTCTCTAATGCACTGCGACCAAACGACATTTACATGGTTACGCCTACACAGATGCCTATGCAAATGCATATGCTAGGTGCCATGTACGCGCCAAGTGACAAAATCACTTTGATGGTCATGGCCAATTACCTATCCAGCGAAATGGATCATATTACCGCTATGGGAGGGACATTTACCACAGAAGCTTCTGGATTTGGAGACACCAAAATTGCAGCGCTATACAAGTTCTTTAACAGCAACAGGCAGCAGTTGCATGCTCAAGTAGGAATCTCTATCCCTACGGGTAGTATTGATGAAATGGATGTGACTCCTGCTTCTGCTCCCAACGAAGTAATACTGCCATACCCTATGCAAATAGGTAGCGGAACCTGGGATCCAGAATTAGCGTTGACCTACCTAAAACAATGGGACAAGCTTTCTTTTGGGACACAGGCCAGAACTACACTTCGATTAGGTAAGAACGATAACGAATATCGATTAGGAAATCGATATAGCATCAACAACTGGTTAGCCTTGAAAGCTACCAACTGGTTAAGTTTTTCTGGACGTTTTGAACTAGGCGCTATCGACAGGATCGAAGGAGCTAATCCAGCATTAAATCCTATGATGGTGATTACTGCAGATACGGCAAACTCTGGAATGACCTATGCTAATGCCGGTTTAGGTTTTAATCTTTACGCTTTTCAAGGGGGATTAAAGAACCTAAGACTAGGTTTCGAAGAAGCACTACCTGTATTTCAGAATATGAACGGTGTTCAGCTTAGAAATAAGGAAACCATTACACTAGGATTACAATACGCTTTATAAATATATACAACTGTTGACGTGTAGTATTGTAATTACATGAGCAATAATTTCAATAGCAATGAAAAAAAATTTATTATATATCTTATTCCTTATTGCAGGAATACAGACCTATGCACAAAATGAGTATCCAACAAAAACACAGGATACAATTATGTCAGAAGAAACCCTAGAAGAAGTTATTGTGACTTCGGCTAGTCGAGAAATACAAAAAAGATCTGAAGTACCAGGTTCTATCTCTACCTTAAATGCAAAGGCTTTAAAAGAAACCAAAGCATTTGGAATCGATCAACTGGTAAATCAAGTACCTGGAGTTTTTATGTCGACTTCAAGGGTAGCAAGTAACGAACAACACTTTATGGCCGTTCGTTCTCCCATATCTACAAAAGCATTGTTTTTGTATCTGGAAGATGGTCTGCAAATACGACCTACCTCCGTTTTTAATCACAATGCATTATTAGAAATGAATGATGTGGCTTATAACCGTGTAGAGGTTTTAAAAGGACCCGCATCTAGTATCTACGGTAGTGAATCGATAGGAGGAAGTTTTAACTTTATTACAAAGTCTCCATCCGAAGATTTGAGTGGTAGTGTAGGTTTTCAAACCAACGACCTAGGATTAACGCGTTACGAATTTGAAGTTTCTGATTCACCTAGTGAACAATTTGGGTTTTATTTGGGTGGACAACATGTACAACGACAAGATGGTCCTATCGAGCATAGTGATTACGAAAAAACAGCTATTACCTTTAAAACGGTATACGATATCTCTGAAAAGCTTAATTGGACGACTGTAGTAGATTTGGTAGATTATCGTTCGGATATGACCGGTTCTTTGAGTGAAGCGGATTACGAAAGTGGTAATTTTGAAAGTGACCAAACGTTTACAGAGCGAGATGCATTGGCATTTAGAGTGCGTAGCACATTCAACACCCAATGGAACGAGCAAAACAAAACCTCGTTCAACCTGATCGTTCGTGATAATCGTATGGATCAGAATCCATCCTATAGAATTCGCCAATTCAGAAACCAAGGGCAACTTACCGGCTTTGGATCTGGAGAAATCAACTCCAATCAATTCAGAAGTTATGTTGGTTTAGTCCAACACAAAGTAAACATGAACTTTGCCAACTCCTCTTTGATTGTAGGAGCCACAGCAGATTATTCTCCTCAGGAGTATATGGCAGAAAGCACCAATGTTATTGTAGATCCAGAAACGGGTAGAAACATTGATTTTACGATCAACTCTGGACAGTATATCTTAAACTACGAGGCGGATATTTTTAACTACGCTGGTTTTTTCCAGTACGAAATATCTCCTGTGGATCAGATAAAAGTAACGGCAGCACTTCGTTATGATGGCTTCGAATATGATTATGACAACCAGGTAGATGGTATTGTAGGAGTTGATGATGCTGTAGATAATTTCAACAATCTTACACCAAAACTGGGAGTGAATTATAATTTCACTTCAAGATCTGGAGTATATGCTAATTATTCGCAAGGATTTACACCACCACAAGTTTCTACATTGTACCGTAATCGTAACGATTTAATAGGAATCAAGCCAAGTCGTTACAATAACTATGAAATTGGAGGATACCTATCTTCTTCAAAATTTAAAGTAGATGCTGCTATTTATGTTTTGGATGGACAAAACACCTTAATCACGTTAAGAGATCTTGATGATAACTTTTTCAATACCAATGCTGGTAAAACAAGATCCTATGGTGTTGAATATGGAGTTACATGGTCCCCTATCAAAGAATTATCCATTACGCACAATGGTAGTTATGCCATGCACAGATATATAGATTTCTTTGATCGTGGGGTAGACTTCTCGGATACCGATAGAGAAACGGCTCCTAACTTATTAGGGAATTCTTTGATCACCTATCGAAAAAATATCAACACCGATTTAGGGTTTAGTGTTACTGCAGAACACGAATTGGTGGGTGAATACAATACCAGTTTCGAAGGACAAGTAGAAAATGAAGATGGTACTTTTAGTACCGCTACCTACGATGGACATAGTGTGTTCAACCTAAGAGCCAATGTGGCTTACAAAGGATTCGAGTTGTGGGGTCATGCGCTCAATGTCTTTGATGAGTTGTATGCCGCAAGAGCTTCTTTTAATCGATTTAGAGGAGAAAATAGCTTTACGGTAGGAAATCCCCGAGCTTTTCATGTAGGGATGCGATATAATTTTTAATCTATGGAGGCCTGATGAAACTACCATTCATCGGGTCTTATTTTTTTGAATGATGAAAAAAAACGAAAAATTAAATAAATGGCTTTGGAAATGGCATTTCCTAGCCGGACTGATCACTCTTCCCTTTATTAGTATCCTCTCGATTACTGGTGGCATCTATCTTTTCAAAACGGATTATGAAGCCAAGAAACAACAGCACATTACAGAGGTTAGTGTTCAAGGAAAAGCTATAGGTTTCCAGGAACAATGGGAAATTGCAAATCAAAATGCGGTCAAAAAACCAAATTCGATGATTGTTCCCACAAAAAACAACCAGGCAACTCAATTTGTCTCAGGTCGTTTTAGTGGGAAAAGTGACTTATATGTCAATCCTTACTCAGGAAAAGTTTCTGGTGAGGTAATTACCCAAAAAACCGATATGTACAAAGTCAGAAAGTTCCATGGTGAATTGCTTATGGGGTCTTTTGGGACTAAAATCGTTGAGCTTATCGCCAGCTGGATGGTAGTACTTATAGTAACTGGAATCTATGTGTTTTGGCCGGCTAGAAAATGGAATCTCTCTGGATTCTTTATCCCTAGATGGAAACATGGTAGGCGTACCTTTTTTAGAGATCTACATGCTATTAGTGGATTTTGGATTTCGGGACTATTGATTCTGGTATTGGCTGGAGGTTTCCCCTGGACGGATGTATTTGGAGAAAATTTTAAATATGTACAAAAAGTAACGAATACCGGTTTTCCAAAAACCTGGCATGGGATAGGGTTACAATCGCAACCCACAGGAAATACGATTACATTGGATGAAATGGTAGCCAAAGCGGTTGCCTTAGATCTTCCTGGTCAAACTACTATACACTTTCCGAAGGGTCCCAAAGGTGTGTTTAGCATCTCTAACCAAAACCCCAGTGATCTTGGATCGCAAAAAAAGATCCATTATGATCAGTATTCGGGTCAAGAAATGATGACGGTAGCCTGGGCAGATGTTGGGATCTTGATGAGGGCTCGAATGTGGGTGATGGCTTTTCATCAAGGAGAATTTGGCAAATGGAATTGGTCGTTGATGCTTGGAGTCGCTTTGGTATTAACGATAATGAGTGTTTCGGCATTAGTATCCTATGTTTTACGCAAACGTAAAGGAAGCTGGGGTGTCCCAAAAGTTCCTGTTGCATTTCGTGTAGGGTATGGCATAGCTATCGTTGTCGTAATTTTAGGACTTATTTTCCCTTTGTTTGGGGCAAGTATAGTGCTGTTAGTACTAATCGAGTATCTTAGAAAGCTGAAGAGAAAAAAAGTACATCCTGTTCCGGTATCCTAACTTTAAAAGATAATTATGAAAAAACGTGAAATAGTAAGAACGACCAGAAAATGGCACAGATACCTGGGTCTGATTTTAGGATTACAATTCTTGATGTGGACAATAGGAGGACTCTATTTTAGTTGGACCAATATTGATGAAATTAGAGGGGACAACCTAAAAAATAATGCTCCAAAGATTCCGTATCATTTGGATTATGTTGCTCCACAGCTATTTCTGAAGGACCATATTACAGAAAGAGATAGTTTGATTTCCCTCGAACTCTCTACTATTCTACAACAACCGATATACAGAATACAATATGGCAATTCCAAACAAAAACAAGTGCTTTTGGTAGATGCCATAACTGGAAAAAAAAGAAAAGAGCTAACCAAGGAAGAAGCTATTGCAGTAGCCAAAGAAAAACTGAATGTTACTGCCGAGCTGACCGAGGTTGAATATATCACCGAAACCGGAAACCATCACGAATATCGAGGCAGGCCGTTACCCGCTTATGCCATTACTTTTGATCAACCTGCCAATACCACGGTTTACGTTTCGGTAGACTATGGTAATGTGCAAACATTTAGGAATAACCAATGGCGGGTGTTTGATTTCTTTTGGATGTTACACACCATGGATTACCAGGAGCGTGATAATTTCAATAACCTATTATTAAGAGCATTTTCGCTGTTTGGACTCTTTACTATTTTCTCTGGCTTTCTATTGTATGGGTTGACTTCTAAAACACTGAATAAAAGAAAAAAGTCATGAAAAATTTTTTAATACTGCTTCTAAGCATGGTGCTATTTGCACAATGTAAAAAACAAGAGCAAACCACTGTTACCACTAAGCAGAACAACATTGAACAACAAAAAGAAGAAAAAAACGCCAATCTTTCCAAAGATCGAATTGTAAAGCAAGACGGATCACCATATACTATTGAAGAGCTGAATGCATTATCGCATACCGAATTAATGCGAGCGGTTTACGAACCGCCAAGAGATACCATAAAAACCATAGGAATCTTGTTGTATGAAGGATATTTTATGTTGGATGCCATGGGACCACTCTCAGTACTCAATCATATCCTTCCCGCTCAAAAACTACTGATCGGTAGAGAAAAAGGAATGGTAACCAGTAGCGATAACGTAAAGATACAAGTGGATCATAGCATCGACGACATCGAACAATTGGATATTCTCATTGTACCCGGTGGTGTGGTAGAAACCTATAAGGCTACCCAAGACCAGGAATTACTCTCCTGGATTCGTAAAATTGATCAAAAAAGTACATATACCGCAAGTGTATGTACCGGAGCCTGGATTTTGGGAGCTGCGGGTGTACTAGAGGGAAAACAAGCGACCACCAATTGGTATAAAGCCGAAGAAAATCTCGAAAAATACGGAGCCGAATTTGTACAAAAAAGATATACCCATGATGGTAAATACTGGACCAGCGCAGGCGTATCGGCAGGGATTGATATGAGTCTTGCTCTGGTAGATCATATCATGGGACGCAATTATGCGCAGTTTACTGCGTTGAACTTAGAATACGATCCCGATCCTCCTTTTGAAGGCGGGCATCCGGATAAAACCGATCAGGTGGTTACCTTTATGACCGAAAAAATGTATGACCAGTTATTACAGACGGTGTCTACGGACAAAAACTAATAGACGCTTTATCACAAAACAACACCAATAAATAATATCTTTGAACAATTAAAATCAAATCATAATGAAACTACGTATTTTTTATTCCCTTATACTATCAATCCTACTATTCTCTTGTAATCAATTATCCAAAGAAGAACAGGAGTTTGATGCACTTATGCAAAAGGTAATTGATGTACACGACGAAGTAATGCCAAAAATGGGAGAAATGAGCTCACTCATCAAAGAGTTGGAAGCCAAAGTAGATACTACTGCTCAAGGGCAGAACTACGCAAAAGCGCAACAAGATGTAAAAGACGCTTATGACTATATGATGAGCTGGATGGGGAACTTTAGCGATTCCTTCCCTCATGATGAAACTAACGATAGTACTGATCCGGAAAAATTGGCCGCTAAGTTCAAATTACTACAAGAAGAAGAGGTGAAAGTTGAAAAATTAAGAGATCAAATTAACACCAGTATTAAAAACGCAAAAGCGATATTGCAAAAGCCCTAAAGTACTATGCTATCATAATTTCTAAAAAAGTTTTACTTTAGCAGCTGCAACAAATCACTTAAACCAATGAGAAAAATAATTTTATTTGCAACCGTACTAGTTATTTCGGCATCTTCAGGATATGCACAGAAGAAAAAGGACCTTCTTGAAGAGATAGACAAGCTTAGAAAAGAGCTAAAAACCACAAAAGCTGATCTAAGTGATTCCCGAAAGAAAGAAAAAGCCACACTTACACAAGTAGCGACCATGGAAGCTCAGGTAAAGGATCTTAAAGATACTAATGCTTCTTTACTATCCAACATGAGTAATTTTACAGAGTTGTCTAATCAAAAAGCTGAAAACCTTAAGAAATCTCAAGAGATCATTCAGGAGAAAGACAGACAACTGAAGACCATAAATGATGCGTTAACGCAATCTGATTCTACCAATCTGGCTGTTTTTAGCACGTTTAAAAATGCTATTGGTGGGGATAATGTAAAAATCGGACAAGGTGTGATCTATATTGTATTGCCAAATGATATGCTTTTTGGTGACAATGATAAGAGCTATATGGTGGCAGATGGTGGAAAAGCCATGTTAGAAAAAATTGCTGCTGTACTGAACAAAAGTAAAGACTTAAACGTAATTGTTGAAGGAAATAGCAATGCGCTAAAGCTGGATGGTAAAACGCTATTAGATAATTGGGATCTAAGTGCAAGACAAGCTGCCTCTGTGGTTCGCGTATTGCAAAACGATTACAAAGTAGATCCTAAACGTTTGGAAGCTGTAGGTAAAAGCGAATACGCTACCGATGGTATAGAAACGGTGACCAAGATTATTATTGATCCAAAATTTGATAGTTTTTTCAATTTGGTGAAGAATAATATGAAAAACGACAAAGGATAAAAAAACAACTCCTTATATCTTAAAATCCGATCGTATTGATCGGATTTTTTTATACCTCTACTTTATAGATGTTTTTGAAAATTCAATTAAAATTAATATATTTACGTAACCAGTTACGTAAATAATATAACAATATGGATTTTTTTGATAAAGCAGGCGTCATGGCTATAGGTTCAAGGTTGAGAATGTTGAGCGAACAACTTACCGAAGAAGCTACAAAAATCTATGATCTATACGATGTAGGGTTAAAACCAAAATGGTTTCCTGTGTTTTATCTCTTATCCCACGATGAATCAAAATCCATTACACAAATTGCAACAGAGATTGGTCACTCCCACCCTTCTGTAAGTAAGATTGTACGAGAAATGATCAAAGAAGGAATCCTTTCGGAACACAAAGACAAAATCGACGGACGCAAAAACAACATTCGGTTAACCCCAAAAGGAAAAGAAATTGCCTCTCAGATTGAAGATCAATATCTGGATGTGCGAAACGCCGTTGAGGAAATTCTAAATCAGAGTACCCACAATATGTGGAATGCCTTGCAAGAATTCGAGTTCTTATTAGAGCAAAAGCCACTTTTGACACGGGTAAAAGCCCTTAAGAAAAACAGAGAAGCGCAACATGTTCAAATCATTCCTTACGCTCCCAAATACAAAACTCATTTTAAGGAACTCAATGAGGCATGGATAACGCAACACTTCAAAATGGAAGATACCGATCGAAAATCGTTGGATCATCCCGAAGATTATATTTTGAATAAAGGAGGAGAAATTCTGGTAGCATTGTATAACGAAACACCTGTAGGCGTCTGTGCTTTGATCAAAATGGATCATCCAGAATACGATTTTGAACTCGCCAAGATGGCGGTTGCTCCCGAGGCCAAAGGAAAAGGCATTGGATGGATATTAGGACAAGCTACGCTAGATAAAGCAAAATCCCTGGGGGCCAAAGCGGTATACTTAGAAAGCAATACGGTGTTGAAACCAGCGATACATCTCTATCACAAACTTGGGTTCAAAAAAGTGGTAGGCTACCCTACTCCTTACGAGCGTTGTAATATTCAAATGGCGATAACGTTATAACATACTTTTCAAACTACTATGTTTTCGGCGTAGAAGTACTTTTAAAACCATTTCATAATGGTTGTTTAAATGTTTTACCTTAAAAGCTAACCTACGCCGATTCATGGTAGTTCTGGATCTTAGCGTTCTTTTCTTCTTTGTGCTATCCATACATCAAGGAATCAAACTTGTTTTAAAGCTTTCTTAAAAGCTATTCAAAATGATTTTATCTCGTTAAATTTTTGTAACTTAATGAGGTACAGACTTTAAAACCTCTCAATCATGAAAACCTTAATTTTTATTCTAATGGGGTTCTGTTCCTTCCTAGCGATCAATCAGGAAAATAACAAACCCAATAGCGAACTCTATAACCTGGAAGGTGTTTGGGAATTACAGCATCAATTTATGTATCAAGACAATCATATTGCGGATACCTTGCTGAATCAAAATGGATATCGACAAATCAAAATGTACAGTCAAGGAAAAGTGATGTGGACCCGTTACGATCCAAAAGACAATAACGAATGGTTTGGCTACGGAACGTACACCATAAAAGATGGCATTCTGGAAGAACGTCTAGAGTACGCCTCTGGTTCTATGATGAAAATCCTGGATACGACCAAAGTATTTACTTTTGAGCTAATTGTTGGTCCTGATTCTTATCAACAAATTGATCTGGATGAAAATGGACATTATTACCATGCCGAAAATTATAAACGAATAAAATAAAAGAAATGCATCACTTGTTCTGATGAATTTTACTTTTGTTATTACTTCATCTTGGCGATGGTACGCATTGCTTTTTTAACGATGTAAGCCGTTTCTTTGGTAGCCGAGTCTTTGGTCCAGGTGGTACAGATCATACTCACCCAATCAGGTTGTGTTTTGCTCGCATCGTTGAGCCAGTTCCCCACCGAATCTCGTACATATTTTGAGGGATCGGATTTTACAGGTTCGATAAGCGAAATCCCTTTTTGAGGATCCTCCTGAAAAGCCAGTATTTTTTTGGTCCATACCCCTACTGGTCGTAAAGATTCGACCGCATAGCGACGAATATTTTCGTCTTGATCCTTTGTCCAACCAGACAATATTTGAATGGCCGAATCCAGATCCTCAATCATTCGCTCTTTGCTTGCAAAAATAACTACCTCTCGTACTCCAAAATGGGAATCCGCTGCATAGGGTTGCATGGCAGCTAATAAATCGGCAACCTCATCATAAAACAAACTCTCGGCCCAGCAGCTCCAGCATCTTACAATATCACTGGGGTGATTGGATAAGTGTTTACGAATAAAAGCAACATCCGAAAGCTCTGCAAAAACCTCTCCGATAACCTTAGTATTGCTATTGGCTGTTGGTTTTTTTTGTGCGTTTACGGCAACTTCAAAAGAGGAAAACCAATCCATTTTTCCCAAAGGTTCCAAAACCGTCTTCAGCAATACCAACTGATCGGTAGCCAACCACTCCATCAGGTTTTTGGTTTCTACTTTTCCGGCATTCAGGTATTCTATGACTTCTGGATCTAAGTCTTTTAAGCTTCTTGGGCCTTTTCTGTTTTGAATGTGCTCTGGGATCATTTTTTATTTTTTGATTTAGGAATTACACCGATTAAATGACTATTCTGTTTGATTAGCTCTGCTATGGCTGCGGCTGCTTCCTCAAAATCATCTGCTTCATCAGGTAATAACAGCCAGGATTTAATATTGTAGGTTTCCAAATTTCGTAAAGAGGGGAACATTTCCTTCAAAATAGGTTGATATGCTACTTTGGTTGCGATCCAAATCCCATTATCTACAGGACTATGCTCTTTGAATCGGGTGGCCAATACGATTTTTTCTTCTACATAGATCCCTACATTCCCAAACATCTTTTTGGTTCGTAAGGGTAACGAATATAATAAATCCAGTATGAAGTCATAGGGTATCATAAGTACAAATGTAACGGTATATAGTATCCCTACATACCCATTCACTACATACCAACCAAAATTTTTATCTTATAAATATATTTGTACCATAAAGGATCATCCATATCTATATGACCAAGAGAATAGCCATATTACCCTTTGAGTATCAAACAGAACAACTACAGTTTCTGTCGCACAGCATTCAGGAAGTGCTAATGCAAGAGCTTGGTCCATCACATAAGTATACGGTAATCTCTAAGCAATCCACCCAGGTAGCCGTAGCGCAATCCACTAATTTAGCACACATCGGCACCCAACTAGATGTGATTCGTTTAATCACTGGTACAATCATAGAGCAAGATGCATTAACAGTGCATATACAATACCACAGGCTTGACCTTAACGAAATAGAAGAAACCACCATTTCTATTTCCAAAGCCAGCATCTTTACCCTTGGAGAGCGTTGTCGAACTGCTGTTTTACAATTGCTACAGATCAAAGAAGAAAAACAAAAACCCCTCACCGTACAAAAACTCACCCACCCTGAGCTGTATCAAAAATTTATGCTTGGGGGGTATCATTTTAACCGATGGACTCCAGAAAATGTTGCAGAGGCCATAGCATTATTCCAGGAGGTGATCCAAAAAGAGCCCAATTTTGCACCTGCCTATTTAAAATTGGCCAAATGTTACATCTTTCAGGCAGGGCGAGGCTTAGAGAAACCAGATACCGTGTATCCAAAAGCGCGAAAAGCCATCGATCAGGCATTACAACTCAATCCTGAATCTGGAGAAGCTATCATTGACAAAAACCTCATCGATTTCTTTTACAATCTGGATTGGCGAAATATCTACAACAGTATAGAAGAAGGGCTAGAGAAATACGTAGATGCTAGCGAAGCCTACCAACAATTGTCCTTTTTCTGGTATGGGTTAAAAGAATACGATGCCGCATTGGATGCCCTATATTCGGCTTTGGAGTATGACCCACTATCCACCGGTATTTTGAATATGATCGGAGATGTACAATTGAGTGCAGAACTCTATGATGATAGCGAAAAAACCTTTCTTTCCATCTTAAAGATGGTTCCTAATGACATTGCTTCTCTAGAGAATCTAATGTACATCGCCTCTTTGCGAGGAAACGAAGCTCTTGCCTCTCGTTACCTACGGAAATTACAAAAAAACTTATCAGACACCACTCCTTATGTTCCCAGAATGGGGTATTTCTACGGAAAATTTGGTTATGATCAGGAAGCCCAGGACTTTTTGGATCATTTTGATACCATAGAACAACAATTTCCTAATCGTGTGCTACATAATTACAAAGCTCAGGTGTATTCTGGCAGAAAAGATTGGGAAGCTGTAATGGACCTTATCGAAAAAGGTTGGAAAGCACGTACGGGCATGCTATTCATTCTCACCGATCCTCAATTAGCACCCATCCACAAATGGAAACGGTATCAATTAATGGTTTCTCAGGTGTGGTTGCCAGAAAAAGTGGAAGACGTTGATTATATCTCCTTACATACCGATATTAAAGAAACCATTCGGGTGAACTTAAAAGCTCTATTGTTTATCAAAGCCGAAGACAATTATTCGCGTATGTATTTCTTTCAGAACTTTAGATTAGAACAAAAACTGGTACGCGCTACACTCAAAACTATAGAAAAACAGCTTCCTAATGCATTTGTACGCATCCATCGCACCTATCTTTTAAATACCACAAACCCTTTTCAACTCTTTGGGAATTCTAAAACCCGCTTTGTTACCCAGCCACAACATGATATAGAAATACCAGTAAGCCGCAGTTTTGATCATACGCTGTTAACCAATATCACCGCATAGTCATTCCTACCCAACTACTACACAATTCTCTACATTTTTTTTCACTGCTTACCCATTGATCACATAAATGATTTAAAAGCAAGTGCACTTTCGACATTTGAATAAACTTTTAAAAATCATTAAAATGAAAACAGTAAAATTCTTAACCTTGATGGTGTTATTCGTGTCCTTTTCGGCGATAGCCTCTTGCAAAAATCCATCAACCGAAAAAACAAACCAACTTGCAGAAGTTCCTAATACAGCAACTGAAAATGCTTCTACAACAGTAAAATCTGCCAGCATCACTTTTAAATCGGGTAAACTTATCGAAGTAGCCTTATTATCTGTAAAACCAGAAGGTCAAAAAGCATTTATGGAAGAGTATTTCCCAAAAGTAATGCCGGTAGCTACTCCTTATGGAGCAAAACCAATCGCTTCTTTTGCCGTAGTAAAAACAGTATTGGGTGATAAACCCAACCAAATGGTAGTGTTTTTTGAATGGGAAAGTATCGAACAAAAAAGAGCATTCGAATCCAATCCAGAATACCTAAAACTAAGAAACATCAGAGATAATGCATTGAGTTTCTTAAGCCAGGGGTACTTTCAGGTAGAACAGGATGTCACTGTTACCATCTCTTCGGATCAGATTTATGACTTTGCAGGTATTTTTATCAATCCCAAAAAAGCACACTTGCTACAAGAATACTTTCAGGCGGTGCTGCCTACGGCCTCAAAACCAGAATTTGGGTACACCCCTATTGTTAACCTCAACCCTATCCCGGGAGTCTATGACCAAAATTATCACCCTTCGGTAATTGCCTTTGCACAATGGAAAGGTGGGCCAGACTCTCAGGTGCGCTTTGAGAAAACAAAAGCTTTTCAACAGCATAAGGAAAAAAGAAGCCAGGGTGCTCCTTATATCGATGTATTTCACATCAAACCTATCCTATAATATCAAAAGGAGGTTGTTATGAAAAATAAAAAGAGATCGAAAGAAAAAACCTCCAAAAAAAACTCAACAAAAAAAGAATGCAAGTGTCAAACACAGAAATCTAAAAAGAGCTTGTATTACCTTCTTTTCAAAGGTGGATTTTGGTAGTAATAGTGATTGATTGATGATTGTTCGTTTGTTTAACGAAAATTGGGCGGGATGATGTGCTCTCTCGCTCAATTTTCAAAACAAGCATATAGAATGTCTTACCCATTTACTACAAGACGATTCTTCATCATTCATTCTTGATACCTATTCACTACACAAAGAAATCAAAGCAAAACGATATAGACATCTTTGATAACATTGAATAACTTAAATACACATTAAAAATGGAAACTAAAACAGAAAAGAAACAAACCCTAAGAGGATTCGATTTAGAACTGCAAGAAAACCCGTCAAAAGAAGTACAGGCAGTGTATGATTGGTCGAGCGAAACTTTTGGTTTTATCCCTAATCTCACCAAACTATTAAGCGGATCTGAAGCGACCTTACTTTCTTATATCCATGCCCAATGGAATCTGGATAAAATCGGTAGTCTTTCTCCAGAAGAAAACAATATCGTGCAATTGAGTATAGCCGTAGAAAATGAGTGTAAATATTGTACCGCCGGACATACGTTGGCAGGAAAAGTATTTTTTGGTTCTGCGGAAGAGGATTTAGCTGCTTTACGCAGTAAAACTGCCTTATCTAGCGAAAAATTCGATGCATTACGTGCTTTTGCGATTAGCGTTTACCAAAAACACGGTCGTGTGAATGATACCGAACTAGAAGCATTTAGAAATGCAGGGTACAATAATGCACAAGCTTTGGATGTAATTACCAACATTGCAGTAAAAGTGATCTCTAATTTTGCGAATCAACTTGCGATCAACGAAGTGGATGAGCCTATGCAACCCTTTACGGAAGGACTTGAAGCTTTCAAAACAGATTATCGCTAAGCAAATAGCAAACGAACATTCTAAATTTTTAAAATCATGAAAAACATTTTAAAATCAATACCCATATGGATACTAATTCTAATATTGTACTCCTGTAAATCTGTTGATTTACGAACGGACTATGTAAAAAGTGAATCTCCACAAAGCTTGGAAGAGAAAGGCAGACAGTTGCTAATAGAATCTTCCAACAAAATGGGATATGACCAATTGGCCAATAGTGAAGTGTATGAAACGGTGGCCAACTTTCAATGGAAAGGCCTTTGGCCACTCATGCCAATGAATGCCTTGCCAGGGAACCTGAATAAAGACGTTCAATTTCGTTTTGCCACCAATTCTTTTGATGGACAGGTAGAATATCTCGAAGGTCGTAAAGAAGGGCTGGTACAGGGACTCCAATCCTGGGAGGGCTATAAAACCTGTGTTGATCACGAAGAAATCACCAGGCACGAACATGACCGTTATTTGTGGGGACTTGCTACCTATCACTATCTCATAGAAGCACCATTGACGATAAAAGATGCTGAAATTGTGCGATACGCAGGTGAAAAGAAATTTGAAGGAAAAACCTATGAAACGGTATATGTTACCTGGGGAAGCGAAGCTCCTAACAAACAATACGATCGTTTCCTTATCTACATCAACAAAGAAACTCGATTTATTGATCTTGCAGAACTCACCATTGGGGATTTCTTTTTACCTATGCCCAAAGGCATGCAACATGCAACGGTACAATGGGATCGGGAGAGAGCCAGCAATGGCACCTACTTACCCAGTACTACCTATATCCAGCTGGGTAAACCTAGGGACAAGCAAAAACATGTATATAAATACACGACCAGAGACTACAAGTTTGATAGTTTCGAGAAATCGACATTGTACCCTGTAGCCGATTTAGAACGGTATGGTACTTCAAAAAAGTTTACCAATGATCAGATGTGAAGGTCACAACGTTTGAATAAATTTAAAAATGATTTAGCTGGTTTTCCGTTTTAGCGACGCGGATTTGTGGCGGTCCTTTAAAAATCCAATCTTATCGGTTGGATTTTTTTCATTTGCGGATAGGTATATACATTTAATTGGTTAAGAAATATTGCAAGTCCACAAACTCTATGGTATTTATTGTTCCAAAAACCAAAGAATCTTCTTGATCATAGGTATATGTACAACTAGAATTTGCTTCCAATTGTAAACAAGGAGTTATGGCATTTTCATACACTCTCGACACCTCAAAATCATCAGTTCTTATGGTCATATAGGGAATCCCATTTACGTCAAAATTGTTATTGTTGGTCAATCTAATTTCAAATTGAAGTCTAATGGTATTATTACCAGTATCTGGAGTAAATTCAAACCTAAGCACTTCAAACGAAAAATTCTCAAGCAAAGGTGGAGTATCCAAAACTTCAGCAACCGTAGGTTCTGGAGTATCACAAGGTACAAGCTGCTCTATATCGTAAGAAAAAGACCGATTATTAACGAAATAGGTTTGTGGTATGGTAATAATCTTCATGCAATCCTCATTATCATCAGAACCGCAAGAGATGAATACAAAAACCAAAAGCGAGAGTGTAATTATTTTGTGCATAATATGATCATTTTTTCTATTATTCTTAATGTTTCCAAAAGGAAAGATGTTACCTCTATAGTTCAATTTAAAATCAATTAAACGTATATGCCAACCCATTGGTCCACTCGTATTGGGTATCCGGAATATCCATAGCAGGGAAGGAATCAAACGAAAAGGTGAAGGTCGATTTAAACCTGAGGTCTTTAAATATTGTAAACACGATTGAAGTTTCATTCGAAATTCGATAATCCCGAATCGCATCTACCCGTGGTTGATAATACGAAGTACTAATGATCGACATATTATCCGATGGATATAAGTTCACTGATACATACATACTCCCTCGAATGTCTGAATTGATCACCTCCATCTCCATTTCTTCGGTTTCTTCGTATTCATACATCAACAAGGTTCCTATATAAAAGCGATGCTTTTTGGAGGGTAGTACTTTAAACCGGGTTCCCGTACCTGCCAATGCACGGATATTGATGTTAGAAACCGGATCAAATTGAGTTTGTACAAAAGCTTCCCAGGCGATGCGCGGATGAAATTTGTAGTTGTATCGCAAATGCTGAATCCCACGATTTACAAACTTCTCATCATCCAATTGTTGAATATTCAGGTCATTAATAAACAGCAGCAGATGTTTTCCTGCACTATATTGCACATGGGTTCGGTTGGCAATCTTAAAAATATCTCGTCTGTTCTTGATTAAGGACAAATCTAGACTCATAAAGCCTGACCAACCCGAAGTATCTGCTACTTTTCGTAAAGATTCTACATTCACAATTTGTGCAGTTGTCTCAAAACCAATGATTAGAATGATAAGGAATATATAATTGTATTTTTGTATCATGCGTCTAATGTAAAGAAATTACCCTCAAAAACATTTAAGGGGTGTAATTTAAGAGGGTAATTATGTAGGTGGGGGTTACTCTATTTCTCCAATAATATCGATTCCTTGGTCGATTACTTTTAATGTACTATTTAATGTTTGATCGATGTATTCATGGCCCTTCCAGGTAAGACGAGTAGGTAATTCTTCATTGCCATTAAAACACTTGGTTTTAATATAATCTGCATCTTTTAAAAGTTGGATGTGATAATCAAGGGTCTTTTGATCGTACCCTTCAAGTTTAAACTTTTTGGATGTATCAGACAATATAGCATCTGATCGCTCTAACGTTCTAATGATATCGGTTATACATAATATATTGCGTTTCATATTGACCTTGTATTTTCGCTTATTTTATTCAGTAATCTGATACGGTTTGGCTATATTTTCTCTTTGCCAACCTCTTATGACTAGTGAAGTACCATAGAGTGCAAATTGAAACCCAATGAAAAAAGTAATAGATAATGCCCCAACTTCAGGTCGAAAAAGAATCATAAGTCCCATCACTATTGAAAGTATTCCAACAATCAATACTTGCCACCAGGATTTGATGCCTATTTTTTTAATTTGAAAAGAAAAGTCAGATTCCAGAACCCCAGTAAATACTGCCCAGGAACCGATAAAGACCACCAACAATAAAGCACTTAATCGTGGGGAAGTCAGCAATAATATGCCTAAAACAATATCAAGAACTCCAAATAGGAGTATCCACTTCCACTTTTTGGTAAATTTTCTGGAAGTTATACCTCCTATTACAAAAAGCCCTCCGGTAAATATGATCATCATTCCTATAACTGCTACCAAACTTAATAAAGACAAAACAGGATTTTTGAATATCAAAACAGCCACAACAATAAATACAATACCTTTGAGGATATACATCCACTTATAATTTCTATTATTTTTCATAATTTTTGATTTATCATGATTCAAAATCGATTATCTTTTTGGTGGAAAGCTTGACAAAATTGCTTTAACAGCTTCATTGATTACATCTTCATTATCTTCTTGATTTCCGGTAATCACACCTGTACCGAGTCCTCTCCAAACCAAATTATTTTGTTCAATATCTATGAGATCGATAATCAGGGTTCCTTGTTCGTAATCTTTAATGTAAGTATCAAGATGTGTTAATCCACCATATGCTTGTTCTTGATAAGAAGTACGTGTGATACTTTCTGACTTATGCTCATCGATTACTAAAAAATTAACAGCCAAATCCGGAGTTTCGGTCTCTTCAAATCCCTTCTTTTTTAACTGTTTATGGATTGCATTTTCGATATTTCTTTGATTCATGCTACTATAGTTATCTTTCACATCAGATAATGATATATGATCGAAAAATTTAAAGCTTTCATAAGACGTAAAATTGGCCTCTTTATCAAATTCAGAAGTAGTTTTAAGATCAGTTATACTTTTACAGTTTGTAAGCATTACACTTGCAAGTGTCATTATCAGTACTATTTTAATTTGTGTTTTCATGATGTATAGTTTTGAATTAAAAAAACCACCCCAAGCCAGGCAAAGAGGTGGTTTATGATGTTCTTATGAGATTTTTTTTAAGAAGGAATCAACCTCTTCCAAAGCTTCTTCCCGTGTTTTACCAAGTTTTTCTTGGAGCATTCCTATTAATCTGGTTTTACTTCCATTAATTTGATCCACTTCATTATCGCTAAGGTTTCCCCAAATCTTTTGCATCTCGCCTTTAATTTGATTCCACTCCCCTTTTAAGGTCATATTATCGTAACGATGTTGAAGTTCTGCAACTTGCTTCCTGGCTTCTTCAATGCTATGCCCGTACTTTTGTTGTAATAGTCCTTCAAGTTTTACTGCATTTCCTGCAACTTGATCCAGTTCATTGTTAGTAAGTTTACCCCAGGTGATTAAAGCATCTCCCTTAAGTTCGTTCCAATAACCTTTTAAAATTTCACTCATGATTTTTATGATTTATGTTAATATTAATTTTGTTTCTGGGTACTTGTACTATCGAATATAGTTTCCAAAAGCCAATGCATACCATTACCGATTTCATGACTAAAATACCGTAGTTGAGGGGTCTTTTTTAGCAACTTAAGCGCTGCCAAAATCATGGCAAACTGATTGGATTTCGTATGTTCGATAAATGATTCTCGATTTCTCCATACCCCTATCAGACAAAATGTATTGTCATCTTCCAAGTCCTTGAAAATCTCAAAATCCTCGCATCCCTCTTCTTCTTTAATTTTTCCCTTGTTTTCCGAAAGTATACTCAGAAATTCATCTCGTTTTTCAGCTCTGACCACTATGGTTGCCATTAGACCAATCATTATTTTGTATTGTTTTCAATTGAACATATTCCATCCAACGGATATGCCAAAATCAAGAAAACCAAATTAAAATACTGAATATCAGTGTTTTAATTTGGTTTTTAAATTTCAAAAGGGTAGGATACAACCTCGATATATAAAGGTTCTATGATATTTCGTGGTTTTACGAATGGCAAAAAAGAAGAATGAAATCTGAGGTAGGTTATTTACGAAGATTTTTTTTGATCCCCAGTTTATTCATTCTGGATCTAAGCGTACTCGGATTAAGATTTAAAATAGTTCCGGCTCCATCCACACCTTCTACTTTCCAATTACAGGAATGTAGAACTTTTAGAATATACTTACGTTCTACCTCTTCTAGAGACCCTGAAAGAGTATCATCTTTTGATATAGAAGTTTGCACCAAAAAATCACTAAGTGTCAATACATTGTTTTCTGAAGTAATTACAGCACGTTCTATTACGTTTTCCAACTCCCGTATATTACCAGGCCAGCTGTGTTTTTGTAGTAAGGTAAACACCTTTTGTGGAATAGTATGAATAGATTTTCCAATTTTCTTTCCTGATTTACTTACAAATTGTCGTACCAAAAAAGGAATATCTTCCCTACGATCTCGTAAGGCGGGAACTTCTACCGGAAATACATTTAACCGGTAATAAAGATCTTGTCTAAAATTCCCTTTTTCAACTTCAGAGAGCAAGTTTCTATTTGTGGCAGCTATTACCCTAACATCAACTGAAATCGTTTTGGGATTGCCAATACGCTCAAACTCTCCCTCTTGCAATACTCTTAAGAGTTTTACCTGAAGCTCCAAAGGCATTTCTCCTATTTCGTCTAGAAAGATGGTTCCTTGATCAGCAACTTCAAAACGACCGATATGTTGATTGATAGCACCTGTAAAAGCACCTTTTTCATGTCCAAACAGCTCACTTTCTATAAGGTATGTGGGTAGAGCAGCACAATTCACCTTGATCAGAGGACGTTCACTACGCTTACTGATATGATGTATTGCTCTGGCCAATAATTCTTTGCCTGTACCCGTTTCTCCCAGGATTAATACTGTACTGTCAGTTGGAGCCACCTGCTCTACTTTTCGTAAGGTTTTCCTTAAGGTACCACTTCTTCCAATTATTTCATCAAAATTACTTTCAATTTTAATCTCTTCCTGCAAATACTCACTTTCGTATTTATATTGATTTTTAAGTTTTTCTAATTCCTGGTAGGTTTTATAAAGTTCTTCCTGTTGCTTTTTTCGGGTAATGGCATTGGCAAAAATATGACTCACCAATTTTAGTCGGCTTATATATTTTGCGGACCAATCTATTTTCCGCGTATAAGAATCAAAACCTAAAGATCCTATAATTTTACCCTCCACGATCATTGCTACATATAGAATAGATTTACAATCAAATTTCTTCATGAAACTCTTAAAATTCTTTGCTTCAGCTGGTAAAGCTTCCCGATCTGTAATAGAGATCAATCCATGGCCTTCTAATTCGCTCATGATATAGGGAAAATCATCCATTGCAACCTCACGAAAATCATCTGGAGTAATAAACTTTTGTATAGAAGGTTGGGCAAAAAAGTGCGTTGTAGATGCCAACCTCGTTTCAGCAGAATAGAAATTAAGACAACTATAGTCCACCTCCATAAATTCTGTGAGGAGCTTTAACGAACGGTTGATTTCTTTATCTATCTCTTCCGGCGGTAAATTGATAAATCGACTCGAAAATTGAGATATTAATTTTTCAAACTTCAGTTGTTGCTCTAATCGTTGTGTAGTAGACGAATTATTTGTATCAGCTGGTTTCATAATGAACTTTAAAGATACAAAAGATTCATATTCATCTTGTGATATCAAAAAGTAAACGTTTTCAAGAGATTTTTACAATAACTAAAACTTAAAAAAACTATATCACTATTTAAGAGAATGTAGATTTCCTTTTTCAGAAGGATGTGATAGGCTATTCAGCAACAAGAAAATCGAGCTACACAACATCACAATAGCCGGGAATTTTTGAGGATAAGAATCACTCAAATGCACCAAACCAATGGCTACTACAAAATTGATGATCATGACCAATGCCGCCCATTTTATTTGCTTTCCCAGTATGAATAATATCCCACAAATAAATTGAGCGTACACCGAAATGTGTGCGGCCACTAATGGAAAAATAACCTGGTAATTGGCCAGAAAATCGGCGAACTCTTGCATACGTTCAACAGAAAACACATTATCCTGGGAGCCATAGATCAAATGAAAACCTACGGGGCCTCGAATAAAAAAATCGGCATGTTTTTTTAATAGCGTAACCATATGATGGATACTTTATTAATTTTTGGTATTCCTATTGACAAACAAACGCTCCACAATGACTTGTGCTGCAACCGTACTCCCTTGTAGAGAAGGATGAAAACCATCTGGCCCATAGTAAGAAAAGTCTTGAGTGGTATCAAAATGTGCTTTCCAAGCTTTCCCCACTGGACACAACATGGCATTGTTTACTCGGGCAGCGGCGGTATAATTGGCGATCACCCCGTCAAAAGTGTGGTAATAGTATTGCGCTGGCCACACCATAAAATACACCAATTGCGCATTGTTCTTTTTGCATAGCCATGCATATTTTTTCCCATCACGAATGAGCATATCTCTGCCCTCTTTTTGTGAAGAAGGCCCTTGTTGGATCACCACATAATCAAATTGTTTTGAGTTGATCAAGCGTTGCACCTCTCCTTCGGCCCAATGATCTACAATGGCATAATTAGGTTTTGCCAACATGCTTACCTCAATCACCATTCCTTTTTTTGCCGCTACGTTTTTCACCAATTCGGGCAAATCGTTGGTGTAGGTCAGACTATTCCCTACAAATAGCACATGAGCCCCATCTATGGATTCCTGCCCTTGGGTAGTGCAACCCAGCATACTTAGTGCGATCAACAACGACAGTATTTGGATTCGCATAGCCATTAGGATTTTAAATAGTCCTGAATTTCAACATACTCCATATCGTGTCTATCCTTATAAAAGTCCTTCAACACGGCACGATGGGCACCCCCTATGATTACTAATATTCGATCATCTTTAGTGATGTGCCGATCGATGTTGGACATGATATAAAAATTACGTTCCCACCATTTGGACACAAACTCCACTCCGATATAGGTCGAATCTGAAACAAACTGCCCCGTACCCACTACATATTGATTCTTGTTCCTGAGGTCTTCTTCTTCAGAGTTTTTGTGGGCATAATATTCGATCAACGTACGCTCCCGTAAAAGCTCTGAGTCTTTTTTGTCATTTTCTTTGATACTCTTCAAAAAGGCGTCAAACTCTTCTGCTTTATGGGTTTGTGCAAACGTAACTAATCGATCCAAGGGTAAGCTTAGCGTATAGTCGATACTATACATATGTATATGCCCCAGTGCTTTGGCCAATCGAAATCCCAGTTGCTCAATTTCATTAATCGTTAACTCATGGGTACCCTCCAGATATTCCAAATAGGTTTGGTTTAATGTTTCGGCTTGATCCATAGGATATTCTACCATGATTTTGGTGGGTTTGTATTTTTTAAGGTGATCCAACAGGTTCTTGATTTGGAGTTGGCGTTTTGGGGATTGAAAATTATCCAGGTCCATGGAAGAAAAATCAGAAGTCGCTCCAAAATGAAAGGTTCCCAAAATCGCAATACTGGGCAGCTCTGGTTTTGGGCCAATTAGTGCATCTGTTGCTATTTTTTTATTTTCAGAACAGGATATGGTGAATATGCATACTAGAAGTAGTACAACACGCCATACCCTATTGCTCTTATAATTTCGTTTCATAGGCATCGTATTGCGTTTGGTAAAATCGATCGATAACAATGGCTTATTTGCCAAGCTTCAACAACCGAATCTGTTGTGGTTCCCATTGATCCAGGATAGGTTGTGCTTCCTTGTCATAATGTGGCCACTGACTATTGGTGATATACATAAAACCGATCTCGGGATCGTATGAACCATTGGTAGGTTCTCCCGAAACCGGTAAAGCATTATCCAACAACAAAACATCCACTACTCTCATCTCATCATGATTGATTTTTATTAACCGTTTTGGTGTAGTGTTATTTTGTATGGACAATAGCGTCTTTTCGTCCAGATAGGTAAGCCCGTCTATTCCTTTTAGTAAATATTGGGGGGAGCGCATCCAAACTGGTGTTTTATCGGTATCCTCGATATTAATTTTGCATATCCCTTTGATATAATCGGCTACATACAGGCACTGGTTATTGGGATCCAGGGTAATCCCCTGCAAGTTTTTGGCATCGGGTACGGGAATGGTCTCTATCAACTCTTTTTTGCGGGTATCGATCACAAAAATCTCTGGTGTTCCCGAATTGGAGGCATACAACCTCCCCTGTTGATCTATCACCATGCTCCCCACTACGGCCTTGTCTGGCAATGTGATTTCTGAAATGATTTCTTTTTTGGTGATATCGAACTCCACCAACAATACTTTTTGCTCCTTATTGTTCTCTTCGGAAGTACTTTTAAACTGAGGCAAAGCAGCCATAGAAACCCATACAGACTTTTGGAAGGTATCACTCACAATGGCTAGCAGTGCCCCAGGTAACTTGAGTAACACTTCACTTTGTTTTGTTTTCAAATCATGGGCAATTAGACGCCCTTCTCGAATATCTGTCATATACAGGATCTTGCCTACTTGTACCAGATCTTCGATATGATATTGCGCATCGATTGTTGCATAGGCCTCACTGGTGGTTTTTGGCGTTTGCAAGGTTTTGGAAGCCTGCCGTAACTCGGTTAAAACATCACTTGCTGCCACCATCGCCTCAAAATCTGCATCCTTTTCAAATTCCAGCATCGCATTCCAGGATAACAATTGTTGCAAGGTATTTTTTGCGGATTGGGCATCTCCTGTTAAACTATAAGATGCCGCCAAATTATACAGTATAGTAGGTTGCGAAGGATGTATGGTCAAGGCTTCTTGATTTAAGGCTTTGAATTTTTGAAAATCCTTGTTTTTATAGGCCTCCATACTTTGTTTGTACAGACTATTGAGATCTTGTGCCTGACCTAAAAATGCCGCTAAAAACAAACTAACACATAGTATATGCTTCATGTAGTGTTCTTTTCTTTAAAGGTACTCCAACCATAGCTCGAATGGCTATATTTTGATATGGACGACTGATTTAAAGATGTAAAAAGGCATTTTTTGGCTGTTTTTTGATGGTATATAGCAATATTTGTGGCAAGTATATCTTTGGTTGGTATGCCACTCATTTTTTTCATAACTTGGTTTTCGAATCCAAATTGCTATAGCTCATATTGATGAAAATCTTGATTGCAGATGATGAAACCCTGGCCAGAAAACGTATCCTGAACCTTCTGGAAAAAGAGAGCGATCCCTATCAGCTAGATGAGGCCAGCTCTGGGAAAGAAGCCATCTTAAAAATCAATACCACCCAACCCGATATTGTGTTTTTGGATATCAAAATGACGGATTTGACGGGTTTTGAAGTGATCGAACATATCGATACCGCTGTACTGCCTATCATTGTATTTGTAACTGCTTTTGATCATTTTGCCATCAAAGCTTTTGAGGTCGAGGCGGTGGATTTTTTATTAAAACCTTATAAAAACGACCGGCTATTGGCTGCCTTGCATAGAGCCATTGCCAGAGTGAACTCCAAAGAGCGGGATGCATATCAAGAGAAGATGCAGCACTTGCTACAACAATTGGCTACACAAAACGCAGCGCCCAACACCAACCAAAACCAATATTTGGAGAAGATTGCCTTAAAAATGGGGAAAAAGTATGTGTTTGCGGATACCGCGCAGATCAAATATATTACTTCATCCTCTTACTATGCAGAGATTTTTATGCAGGACGGGAAAAAACATGTGTATCGATCCTCTATGGCGGCACTACTAGAAAAACTGAATCCTCATCGCTTTTTACGGATCAATCGGTCTACCATTGTGGCGATACCTGAAATTAAAGAAGTGATTAGTGAAGGTTTGGGGGATTATAGCATCACCATGAAAGATCGTACGGCATTTAGCGTAACCAAAAACTATCGCCAGGCATTTTTAAAAAAAATGGGTATAAAATCATAATTGTGGAATCCAGAAAAAAGAACCCTTTTTATTTTGACAAAAAACTACTGCAGTTTTTGTTGTTTTTTTACCTGATCGCCTATCTGGTGGATTTTTTGGGGGTATACCTTTCTTCTTTGGCAAGTACAGCCCCTATACAAGATGATGGGCTGCTGCGCTTATTGATCAACTATGTATTTTATTATTTCACCAAGTCGTTGTATATCTACCTGGCCTTGGTATTTACCCAAAAATATCTTTTTGGTGGTAAACAAATCGTATTAAAATCGACCCTCCATATTTTGTTGGCGTTTTTGCTCTCCTTTTATACCTCTTTTGTACAATTGTTGATCAGCAAACACATTATGGGCAGTGCCATCGAGGTGACTTTTGAAAGCGTCTACATTAGAGGATTAAATGGCCTAAGCTTTAACTTTTTTGTCTATTTCTCTATGGTGGCCATTTTGTATGCCTATAACTATTTGCAGAAAGAAAAAGAAAATGAAATCCAGCAAATGCATTTAACCAACCAGTTGTTTGACTCCAAGATACAAGCCTTACAATCCCAATTGCAACCGCATTTTTTGTTTAATGCATTAAATGATATCTCATCCTTGATGGAAGAAGACATTACCAAATCTCAGGATGCCATTGCCGATTTAAGTGATTTGTTACGAGATACTTTAAACTTGACGGACTCCAAATTTATATCGCTTGAAAAAGAATTAGAACTGCTTAAAAAATACCTACAACTCGAAAAGATCCGATTTGACGACAAGCTACAATTTGGGATGGATGTGGATCCAGCACTACTAACCACCAAAGTGCCTCCCTTATTACTACAACCCATACTAGAAAACGCAATCAAACATGGCTTTTCCTTACATCATGATGTGTTGACCATTACCATAGCCATCACTGCATCCCAGGAAAATATACATTTGGTCATTAGCAACAATGGCCAACCTTTACCCGAAACCGAACCTGCTATGGGGATTGGGATTAGTAATATCATATCGCGTATGGATTCTTTATACAATAGAGATTTTAAGTTTGAAATGAAGAATGTTGAGGATCAAGGTGGGAATAAAAAAGTGGTGACTGAGATGGTATTTCCGATAATAAGGTCTTAAAAATCTGAAGGCTTTTAAAGTTATATCCTTTAAGTTTTTACATTTTACCATCATATTTTAAATACTATCTTATGATTTCTTTGTGGAATCTAGCCATATTGTTATTGTCATTGTTTTCATTTTATACCGAAGTCACAATGAATTATAGCCAAATTTACCACCAGTACTTATTCAGTTTTTAAATTATCCAGTTTAATTTTTGAATCACTTAGTATTTTGCTAAAATATCTATACTGAAGTCTGATTTCAATAAACAGTCTTTTCAAATCATTGAATTTATGGGAAATTAACTTTCCATATTCACTAATCTCATTGCAAAATAGGTCCGTCCTAAAGAGATTTGTTTCAACCAAATGTTCTTGTATTGGCCGGATAACTTCTATATAATATTTTGTTAGATTTCTCTTCCCTGCGATATGTTGATGATAGAAAAGAATTTTCTCATTTATCAACTGAAAAGTAGGTTCATTTGCGAAATTTGGATTATTATTTCTCTGGAATTCTGTGTAAGCAACCAATTTGTTGATATAATTAGAATCAAGTTCTGCTAATGATATTCGAATTGATGAACTTCTTTCCAAAATAATGGAATGATATTGATCAATTTCAGCCATTAACTTCTTAATCAAGTCTATTTGAGCAAATGCAGTATTAAAACTAGAACTGTTTTTAAAAGTTTTAAACAATAGAGGTGATTCTAATTTAGATAGTCGGTCATATGTATTTGTAAGTATTTTAGGAGACGTTGTTGGTAAACCTCTGTCTAACGTTATTGTTTCTTGATAGTTCTTCCTATAACCTTTAATTAATTCAGGAAGGATATTATTCTTTAAGTCATTGAATTGATTGTTAAAATAAACTCTAAGCTTCTTTAATTCCGCCTTATCCTGATAATGTTTTATTATTCGGTCAATGATAATTCCAAGAACAAATATTAAAATAGTGATTAAAACCGTAAATGCAGTATCGTAAGTCGCTCCCAAAAACGTGTTTTCTTCTTTGTTTAATTCATTTTTAATTTCATTGACGTGAGTATTTAACTCTTTTAGTTCATTCGAATTAATATAAACACTGTCTTTCTGTACAAGAATAATAGTGTCTTTAATTATCGTTTTTACCTGTGGTTTTGATATTTTTTGCAATTCATTTTAGTATTAAAGGCAAATGTAGTGTGGATGAAATGTAGCACATAAAAACACTAACTTTTCGGATAAAGACAGAGCCAAATTTCTATATTTTGTTTTTAATTCTTCATTTTTTTTAAAGCCAAATTTAAAAATTCGACGGTCTTTAAAATATGCATAAGGCTTTCGATTTAGTGCTTATTAGCTATGTTTTATACACATTGTTCCACCTAGTTTTTTACTCTTGTTAAATTTAAATATTCTTCAAATGCTATTTGTAAAAGTGGTGCAAATGGAAAATCTAATCTCTTAATCTCAGGTTTGTCTAAATAAGTAACTTCATTAATATTAGCTCTTATTTGGTCTCTCCAATTCCCGTGTCTAATAGCTGAATATTTAATGAAAACATTTAATTTAGTGTTAATATATTCAAAGTTACCTTCGCTTGTTTTATGGTTTTTATAGTCAATTAAGGCTATTAAATCTCCATATCTCCTAAGCTGTCTGTCGTCTACTAATTTGGTTGGATTTCGTTCACTTAGTTTTTCTAGAGCTGTTTTCAAACTTGTGATTGAGCCATAAAATGATATTAAAAAATCAAAAACTAATATTTTTTGGAAGTGCCAACTAGAAGCGCTTCTGTAATTTTCATTAATTTTAAAATTAAAGAAACTTAAAGTATATTCCTTATCAAATAGTTTTAGTAAAGTTCTTAGGTTTAATAAGTCATTATTAATTAAATCTTCTAAAATTTCTTTAAAATTTATAGTTGTTATTTTATTTCTGTCTGTTAAATTTATTATGTGGTCGTAAGCACCTTGGATTTTGATTGATGAAAGTATTTTTTCTACAGATTTACTTACAATTTCTTTGTTATCAAAGTAATGTATTTCTCTACTATAAAACTTATCTATGTAACCTGAAAAATCTACATTAGAACCATATTTTGAATGAAATAAATTTCTAATGTTTTCAATGTCACAAACAAGGATTATTTTATGAAAACCAAATTTGTTTTTAGTAAAATTTCCAATATCAAAATGACAAGCAAAAACGTTTAGTATTCTAAAAATATGTTCAGGGTCAAGTCTATCTAAATCATCTATTACCAGAACTATTTCTTTATCATTTTCTTTAAGTTTTTCAATGAGCCCTGAAATCAATTCGGTAATTCTGTTTTCCTCATAAATAGAATTATCTCTAGCAGTAAGTTCTTTTAAAAAATCTATTAACTCTTTCTTTTCGTCAATCTGTGATTCAGAGTTATGCTTTTTAATATTATTTACGATTTTTTTTAAGTTTTCATATATATCGCTGAAAGCTTTTCCAATTTTCCCTCCGCTTTTCGCTAAAAGAAACATTGTATCCAAAAAATTGTCTTTTAAATAAAATTGAGCAGTCAGTAATTTTGAAAAATCAGTTTTTTCGTATTCCACATTTTTACCAAGAAGTTCAAATGCAATGTCATACTTTATGTAATCAATAATATCATCATTACTTGATATTGAATAATTGACTGGTGAAAGTAAAAATAACTCGTAATCCTCAGAGTTTTGTTCAAAAAAATCTTTTAAGAAATATGTTTTCCCGATACCAAATATTCCAGAAAAGATTATCTGTTTATTATCTGAAAGACTTAAGTGAGTTTTAAATCTTTCAATTTCGGATGTAATGTCAATTTTCAATTTTTCGCAATGATTTTAAATTAGGTATAACGGTCTCGGCTATGAGTAGTTGCTTGGTTTAGCGGTTAACTTTGCAAGTACACACCAAGCTGAAAATTCTAGCGGATTTTCAGAAGTATTTGAGAACAAGCAATTACTTATAGCCATCGTTGTGCATAGTTTTTTCTGCTATTTCTAAATTGTCGAGAACTATTGTTGTAACCTCGACAGATATTGTTATTAATTCCTTATTTCTTGTATACTGCGGCTCTTCTAATTCCATTTTTCTGCCGTGAAACAAATTATCTCTTACCTGTTTTACAATTGTTAATAAAGCTACAAATGAACTCTTGTTCCATAAAACTCCAATTTCTTTTTCGTTCGAAGTATCAGGAAATTCTTCTTCAAAAAGTTCTGAAAAATATCGTAAATAAAAAGTTGCCCGTTCTAAAGAAATTGTAGGTTCGAAATTGTTTTTAGAACTACCTACAGGTGGATAAAATGCAAATTTATAGGCTATACCTTTTGTTTGTTTTAAATTCCAAAAATAGTCTCCAAACTCTTTGTCAAACTTATCTAGGTGATTATTTCCTTTATACCTGTTTTGCCAATAAGATTCTAACCATTCATAATGTTCGTGAAGAGTTCTGCGGATATCTAAGTTCTCTTTATCATTAGCTAATTTTTCTCTAAAAAGTCTGATTTGAGTTGCTAGCATATTATTTAATCCATTAATCGAAACCAATCTTTAACTGTTAATTCTAATCTCACAATTTCATCCTCGGCAAGTGGACTGCAATGAGCGATTGGTCCACGAAGCTGATTTAGATTTGTCATTATTCTTTGAAATGACCTTTGACCTCTTTTGAATAATTCTTCAAAAGCTTCCCAATTAGTGGTTACAATTTGACTTAATTCACCGAATGTAGTGTAATCTATTTTTTCTTCTGAACGAATTGTAAAACCTGAATCCTCGTCTCTTTTAATGTTATTGTCTACATTATTTCTAATCGCCTCTTTAACTTGTTCATCCCACCAATTTTCGCCATACTTTTCCTCCATTAATTCCGAAATCAATTTTCTAATTGATTTTTCTAGACAATAGAATACTTCATAATGCTCCGCCATTGACTTCGCTTCTTTTCTAAATTCAGAATCGAATTGAAGATAATATTCTTTCTTTTGAACCTCTTGGTTTGGAACTCTACCTAAATTTAAATCGAATTCCTTTTCAATATTATCCAATTGGTGTTCAGTCAATGAATTAGCTAAACTGAATAACTTTATCTTATCTAGTTTATTCATCTAATAGATTTTCTTTAAGCGACTTGAAGATTGCATCGAATATGGCAGGGTCATCTGTTTTGGGAAGGACTAAATTGATTGTGTAGTTCAGTCCCAAATTCAGGTTTTTAGAATTGTTTTGAAAATCAATGTTTGGAACATCTTCTTGCACTTTCTTTGTTTCTTTAGGTTTTAAAGTAGTGACTTTTGATACTTCTTCTTTTGAGTCAAAATTTGCAAACTCTTTGGCGAATTCAAATGACCTAACTATATATTTTACTGTTGCATTGTCGTGTGGTTTTCCGGTTATTTCAGATACTAATTTCGTTAAGTCTTTAGTTGACAATTCATGAGCATAAGAATTTCTAATAAATAATTCTTCATATCCAGTTTTTAATGCCTTTGCCATTGCACCACCACGAAAGTCTGGATTACGGAAATTTTTATATATCTGCGAAGGTGTTCCATCTTGATTTAAAATTCCACATTTTTTTGCCCAAGAAATAAATCTTCTTTGATTTCCTCCAGGAAAACCCAGTTTAGTTCCAAGGAAGTCTGCATTAAAAGATTCAGGAACACTAGCTTCAATTATTTTATTTAAAACTTTTGGAATTGTTCCGGGGGAACTTATATATGGTAAATCTTTACTCATTATCTTGTTTTTTTAAATTATGCACAACAAGTATATATGGTTACCAGTAACTATATATCTTATATACATGTTATTTATATCTACGCAATATCAATAATTTGCAAACACAACCCTTACGGGTTTCCACAATTGGGTGTTATTCACGAAAAAAATGAAGAAGCTATTACAAAAAACAAAACATCCAACCCTAAAGGATTGGATGTTTGTATTTGTAATGACTGGACGATCAATTAATCGATACAACTCTTATTATACCACTCTACAACCTGTCTCACTTTACGGATTTGTTTTTGTTGTATGGCTTTTCCTAGTTCCGGGCAGTTCGAAAAATAACGTTGTAATACTTTTCTTTTTAGTCCAAACAAGCCTTGATCTGCGCGGATCAAAAAGGGATCTTTTTCTTTTTTGAGTAACGACATGGACCATAGTGTACTATTTCCTTGTTCAAACCATTCTAGTTGATAGTGGCTTAATTTGCCTTTGTGTATCACCCGTAAAAAATGTTGTTCTCCTTGGTTACGATCCATGGTATACTCAGGATTTCCCAATGCCCCACCTATCAAGGATTGTGATTCTTGATATAACCAAAAGCTTTCAAACACAACACCATCTACCCTAAAACTGGAGACGTCCCTTCTTTGATACTTTTTTGTTTTACCCCTGGCATCAGTGATCCTGACCTTTTTATGGAACCTTCTCCCCCCAAATCCACCTTCTTTAATATACTCTACTTTTCCATATACCGTATCACCAGTATGCAACACCAAATAATCCGATGTTTGGTTGTTCTGGGCATATAGGCATATAGAACCAAAAAATACTAGAAAAGAAAGGGTCAAAAAGGGTATTTTGGGGATATGTATCATCTTTGTCACTGGTTTTGTTAAGGTTCTAAGGCTCAAACAACGTGCCAATACCTAATCCAGTAAAAAGAGCTAATATGTCTAAAGTTTATTTGTGTTTTACTTATTCCACTTTTTTAAAGGTTTTTGATAACATCCAAGCTTCTATTTAGAAATAGCTTTTTCAGCAAGTTCCATTATCGGTTCATAATCAAAACTTGAACAACTTCCTTCACTCATCACTCTTTTTCCAGATTGTTTTATTTTTCCGTCTAACATTTTCCAATCAAAAACAAAAACCTCTTCTTTAAATACCTCCTTTAGTTTTTTGTAATTCAATCCGTTATCAGTCAGTTCAAAATTCTCTTCTGTCTCAATGATTTTTATTGGCTTTCCCTCACTCATATAAAGAGTAGTTCTAACTCTACCGTATGAAAATCCGATTTCTTGAATAATTTTCTTGATTCCTTCTTCATTCTTCCAGATTTTTATCACCCCACCTCCATCCGTAGTAATTCCAGTCAGCTCAACCCAATCAAATTCTGTCAATTCGAGTTTTGAATCCGCATCAATAGATTGCACTTCAGATTCAATATGTTGGACTCTGATATCTTGCCCAAAAGCGATCACCTCAATACAACTGAATAAGAGAAATACGTATTTTTTCATATGATTTACAACTTATCGTGGATCTACCATGATCAAATTTATGGTGCCAGTCATTATGCTATTTCTTTTTTAAAAATTCCAATATAACATTATCAATATCTTTTTTATTCATAATTGGCTGAAATCCCATTTCAAGTTGGAATTGCCTAAGCTTTTTACGATTCAACCAAAAAGTAATAAACATTTTTCTTTTTAGGTATTGTTTTTGACTTTTCTTTTTTAATCTACGATTCATTCTAATGAACACTATCTCATATAATGACTGTAGAGCAATACAATATAAGAAAGGAACAAATGAAAATGTCAAAATAATAGGAAATAAGAAACTTTTTACAGTCATTACACTCGCAAAATCACCAAATCCTTGAATAATATTAAAAATAGTATGTCCTAGTACTATTAATCCAAATACAGAAGTAATTCCGTTAAATAGTTTTTCCACTGATTGATATTCTGGTTTCCCTTTCGTAATTATAGGTGTTATTCCGATAAATGTCATAATCGGGATCAAAATTAACTCCGTGGTTAGTGAAAATGTATAAAGATTGATAATAAATTCGATGACTACAATCGCCTTTATACTATCGATCATAATTGAATTTAAAAAGCCTTGTTCAGAATTAATGTTATTAGTCTTCATCAGTAAAGGAAATCCAACAAAAATTATCCAAAATATAGAATCCTTTAGTAATGATATTTCCCAAAAACCGATTAATGTCAAAATTAGAATAATCAATCCAATGTAGATTGTCATCAGAAATACTATATCAATTATTTTTTCATTGAAGAATATTTTTATTAAATGGGCTAAAGAATTTCGTACACTTTTTTGAGTAACTACAAACAAAAGGAAAATTATAACCCAAAAAGTAATTGAAATTTCCCTATTACTAAATATTTCCGTCATATATTTTTTGTAAATGGTTGCTAACTACTAATAGCAGGTCATTTAAATTTGTTACGCCACAATATCAATAATTTTCAAACACCCCCCTTACGGATTCCCACAACCCTAAGCAATTCAAAACAAAAAGTGAGGTAAATAGAAAGCTTTTTGTAAAATGCATTCTTACCCCCTTTTTCGCTAATAGATGATTAATAATAACGCCAGACTCCACACCCCATAAAAACATTAGAAGTCGTATTCCATACTCTTTCTATTTCTCCATCTTTCCATTCTGTATATTGTCTCGATTGGACTTCGTATTTTGCAGGACACCAATCTGTATAATCCCTATTCGGACATCGGTAACAATCGTCTAATGTAGTTTTGGTCGACGATAAAATTATATACGATGTTCCATTCCTGGGCACATTATAGCGCGCTTTGTTCTTTTTATATCTTAATTCTACAGCATCATTATAGCTTTCGTTCGTGCTGCTTTTTAATTCTTTGATGGATTTAGATTTCAAAGACTCAGATTTTTCAATTTTTTGATAGGTCGAGCTTGTGAAAATTTTGGATGATGCTACTTTTACTTTTTGACCTAACATAGTTTGTGCAAAAAACAGTAAACCTATAAACAATAGTTTTCTCATAATTTTTATTTTTAAATGTAACTTGTGACTACCTTATTTAAATATATACTAGTACCCCATATATGATAAATACAAGTAATTACGGCTAGCTATTGCTGTAGATCCGTTGGTTTAACAAATTTCAATTCCATTGGAGTGAATTGCGTTCTTTTTGACAATAGAGAATCGGCTAAAACATTATGAATACCATCAATACTTGATTGAATCACTCCAAAACCATCAACATCAAAATTGCTATTTACCTGAGGTTTAAAATAGTTGACCAACTCCCGAGATTTAATTCCAAATGTTTGCAAACTATAATACACCGATGTTCTGTTGCTTTGAAGCTGTGCAGAGGCAGCAACACTTGCCAAATTGGATATATCGATACCTCTTTTCAGCTTTTTAAACAAATAATGTGTGGAATATCCTATCCCATAAACTACCGTATCATTTTGTCGTCTTACAATCTTCGTTTCCACGTAATACACGTTAAGACTGGTTTCCTTTTTCCCAAGTTTCAAACCACCGAAACCGGGAATAGTAACACCTGCATCATCTTTACCGTTAAACACTTTTACTACGGTTCGCATACTGTTTAAATCATCTCTTGTCACTGGGATGGAATCAGTAATAGCTTTTACCGTAAAGTTTTCTGGGTCTGATGCCTCTAAGCTTCTCGCTAATTCGGTGAAATTGATTTCTGTACTGTCGATAGAATCATTGCAAGCGATCATGGTTCCCAAAATGAACAGTACGACTAATAGTTTTCTTGTTGTTTTCATATTTTAGTTATTTAGT
This sequence comes from Aquimarina sp. AWH4_224, assembly GCF_056160245.1. NCBI lineage: Bacteria > Pseudomonadati > Bacteroidota > Flavobacteriia > Flavobacteriales > Flavobacteriaceae > Aquimarina > Aquimarina sp. AWH4_224. The sequence goes on from NZ_JBSWWU010000008.1 coordinate 326,809, forward strand.
TTATTCAGCCAATCGTTAAAAGACTTGGTATATGCTTCCTTGTATTCAGTTAAAAATGGGATGAAAGGGTGAGAATTCTCTAATAGTTTTTCTCCTTTTAGTACGGCTTTGACCCTATTATAATCAGAAAATAATGCTGCCAATTGAGCTTTCTCAACATGCTGATTTTCATCAAGATTGTAAATTGTTTTCATCGTAAAATCTGTTATCTGCTCATTGGTGGCTAGTTCTTCTGCGATTGCACTAAAATTAGAAGAGGAGTATTTGTAAAAATCCCCGGTAATGAGGTGAGGAAAACAATTTGGGATTGTAATATTAGAATAACTATTATTACAGGATATGGATGAATTGGATTGTAAGGTGACAAAATTATACCATTCTGGATCCAAATAAGTATAGTGCGAATTGGGAGAATTCTGTAGGGATAACCAATCCGATACCGTTAACACCGAATCTGAAAAAGATGGATCAATTACAAATTTTTCATTTTCATTTTTATCATTCTTAACAAGAACAACAACAGCCACATGAAAATCCCAAAATATGCTGTCTTTTTTTAACCCCAACGGGTCTTCAACATCCAATGCATCTTGCTTGTGGTATAGTGCTATTTTGAAAGGATCAAAATTCCATATTTTCTGGTGATTGATTTTTTTTTCATTAAGAATTAATGAAACAATCATTGCTCGGTTTTGACAACCATTATATACGCATTTAAAATCCATTTTAGATGCTTCCAACAGGTATTTGACCAAGGCATTGGCTTCTTTTTTGGTAATTGCATCCTCGTCATTGAATTCTGTATAGGTAGGAGTCATCCCTCCTGCTATACCATAAGAATAATCAATTTTAAACTCTTTGTGCTGACAGATTGCTGTTGAAAAGGTAATAGTACATAAAAGTGTAATGAAATGTTTTTTCATATTTCTGGTTTTAGTGTATTGCCAATAGTCCAATGCATGAGTTGTAGTTATTTTCAATCTTTTTTTAATTTTTCTACATCTTCTAATTCAAAAGACAGCTTTTCTAACTTATCTTTTTCCATAAGTGTTAATAGAATATAGGAGTGAATCCATTTTTTATTGAGCATGGTATAGATGAAAAACAAGAAGACCAATTTGCCCCAAAATGTGATCAAAAACACTATTGCTTTTATCACAGCAGTCTGGCCCAAATCAAATAAATTAAAAAGTGAATACAGCGGTTGTACCACCACATAAAGAGGAAGCCAAATAGTGACTCCGTAGAAGTAAAACAGTCTTTCAAAAGATTTGTTTGAGCTTTGGAAATAATATTCCATAGAAATAAATCTACTAAAGAGCAACGCCATGGCAATTCCGTTATACAGTCCTCCCAGTAATCGTACAATAGTTGCCGATTCTTCAAGAGTTAAACCAGGAATTCCTTTACACAGGATCAAAATATTTAAAGCAGTGATTCCTATTGCGATTGCAATGGGGATTTGGTTGTTGATTTTTGATGTTCTGTCGTCATCCTCTAAAGTGACACTAAAGAGTACAAGGAAAGCGGTAAATAAAAAGGTGGCACTAAATAGATTAGTGGCATTGGTTAAAACTTCTATCGCCAAATATTGGGCAGCGCTTTTCCTTCCAATACTGTCATTTACTAATAAATCAATATAGTCCTCATTTACAATTTTGAGCACACTTTTGAAGGAATCGTAATCAAAATAACTGTCCACATAAAATTGTAACAGATAGAACCCCAAAAGAATGATAATAAACCAACGGATTGATTTGTAAAGTTGACGAATTAGTGAATTGGTTCTTAATAACTTGCTCGACAATTCTTGTTTGGTTAAATCGTATTGCTCACAAAGCCGAACGCTTTCGTCATCGCTAATCACCAGAACTGTTTTTTTGATAAAATACAATCCTATAAATAGTGCTGCCAGGTTTAATCCATCGGTAAAGAGGTTTATATTTTCTATGTATTGAAATGAGGTGATCTTTATCGCGTTTAAGATCACGCCAATAGATCCAACTAATGCTATTAAGCTAGCAAGAAACTCATCATTTTCTTTTATAAATCCTTTTAGTTTTTTCATCAGTACTAGTATTCAATTCAGCGTCATAGGATACACTCTATAATTTTTGAATAAAGGTTGAATAATATCCATCCGAAATCAATACCCATTAGTGGGTATAATTCATATCCGTACCAGAATCATAAAGTGCTGCAATTGGGTTACCGCCCAGGAAAAAAGTGAAGTAGCTGTTTTTGTCAAAACAAAAAATCCAACCCTAATGGATTGGATTTTTGTAGTCGGGATGACTGGATGCGAACCAGTGATCTCTATCTTTCTTCGACATTGTTAATCTTCTTTATCATTTCTTCGGCTTTTGTGTTTTTGGGGTTAAGCTCTAAAGACTTTTGATAATTGGATAATGCCAAATCGTATTGTTCATTGGTGTAGTATGCTTCCCCAAGGCTATAGTACAAATTGGCATTCTCAGGAAATTCGGAAATGGCTAACAAAAATATCTTGATACTTTCTTCTATCTTTTTTTCTGATAATAAATCTTTACCTAAACTATTCAGCTCATTGGGATTATCAAAACTATACATATCATAATCACTTTCTTTTAATGCATGGTACTGCTTGATCCCTTTATCAATATTTGCTAAACAGGTTTCTCTTATTTGTCGGTATATTGATTTCTTGGGTAAGGTAAAAACCTTGTCATTCATAATATTATGAACCGATTGTATGATTTCAAAACTCTTATTTTTGCTATTGGACATCAAAATAATATTGAGATCCGTATCCAATTCGCTCATAAAAGCGGCTTCAAATTGATGGTACTGCCCCCCATGAAGATGTAGCGTAAATTCCTCATCTGCCGAGCCCAAAATAGAATGTTGATTTTTGAAATATTGATTATGAAGGAGTGTTTTTAAGGAGGCTTCAGAAATAAGTTGATGGTTATGCAAGGCAGTAATCCATTTATTTAAGTCATCCACAGATACCCATAACCACCCATCACTTCGTGAAACTTCTTCGGCATTCTGCTTGTGGGTAGTAAAGCTCTGCACTCTGTTGGGATACTCCAAAGCTGGATCAAAAACTGCGTTTTCCATTTGCAAAGGGCCAATAATATGCTCGGTCACAAACTCCTGAAAGGTTTGTTTAGTCACCTTTTCTATAATCTGTTTTTGAAGAAAAATACTATTGTTATTATACGAAAATTTTGAACCCGGTTCGTACATCAAGCTAGGTAATTCCTGTAAGTTTTTTAAAATATCGTCCTTGTTTTTTGCATTTTCAGTGTCTATCCTGGGTAATCCAGACACATAATTTAATAAATGATCTATGGTTACTTTCTCGGACCAGGCGGGTAAGCCCAAATCAAATTGAGATAGATTATCACCTAACTGTAAATCTCCTTTTTCGACTAACATCATAATAGAAACGGCTACAAACTCTTTCCCGATAGAACCCGGACTGAAAATGGAGTTTTTAGTCAGTTTGGTTTGCCCAGAACCATCTGTGTACCCAAAGAATTTTTGATACACCAAAGAATCGTTTCTGGTAACCAGAATATTACCATTGTAAATACCTTTGTCAAAACTATATTGCATGAGCGAGTCTATAGTTGTATAATATTTTTCAAAAGGCGGTGTTTTTTGTGTTTTTGTGTTACTACACCCCAAAATATATAGGGACAGTATAAGAATAACGAATTTGTTCATGATTTGATTGATTGATGTTACCAACTACAGACAAGTCGGTTCTAAAATTGTTACAGTTTTTGTAGGGGTATTGGTGTTGTAATTCACTATACTATTAGTACAACTCGTATTTGCCATGTTTTTATTTCTTTTATATCAATAAGTGTCTTAATGTTATAATTGTTATCACCATATTTTAAGAAATTACTTATGTAGGTTTTTTCAAAACAAAAATCCAACCCTAATGGATTGGATTTTTATGGTCGGGATGACTGGATTTGAAATAGTGATCTCATGCCTCCAGACTAATATGTTATTACTGATTGTCAATATATTTAAAAACAAAACTGCATTTTTACACAACAAATATCAAACATTCTTTATTTTTAGAAACTACAGTATGACTTTCAGTTACTTTAAATCTCCTAAAGATAAATTTTAATTTGTCTCTTTTGTCTTTGAATTTAGTAGTGAGGAATTCAATTCCATTTGCTCAACTTTTGTAAATTCCATTCACAAAAAATTTGATAATTTCGACTGTGAAATTTTTACGATTTTAATTGCGAACAGTTTTGAAGTTTCCAAATATCAAAGATGTAATTAATAATCCTATTCCGATTCCAACAAATGAGCCTTTTGTTACATCATTAAACTCTACATATTGAGATATTATTTGAGAAGCTACGATGGTGAACAATCCAATTGATAGTAATACTATTGTTTTTCTTTTTGTTGTTTTTTTCATTTTGAGACTATTTTTATAGAATAAGTATTCCCCTTTTCATAAATGTTACACAATTTGGGTCAAATTGTTGTCAACTCATATTTATAGTTACAAAAGGTAACTATATATCCTAAATATAGAAATTATAAGTACTTAGTTTCATTAAAAAAATCTTATCAAATCAAAAAGCCTGGTGATTAACCGGTTTCTTTTGTTACCAGATAATTTCTAAGGCAAGAACGTTTCTTGTATGTTGCATTTTTACTTCCCTCTTTTTCTTAGATAATAAGTGAATTCAAATCCAACACCCAAACTTAACTCATTAAAATCATTTACTTTATAGTATTTAATAAATCCATAAAATCCTCTGTAACCTTTTTTTATTTCAGCGTGATATTCACTCACGTTTTTATAGATCGTTGTTTTTGCCGACATTGACATTAAAAAAGGTTTTCCAACCCAAGTTTTAAGTCCGAGCGTAGGACCAATTGAATTGACAATTTTGTTCTCAGTTGTATTAGTGAAATCAATTTTACTTGCACCTATCATTACACTTATTTTATTGAAATTAAGACTAGTTTCAATGGAGTAGGCTGATAAGTCTATTTTGTTGTCAAAATCTAAACTTCTAAAAGAGGAATTAATGTCTGCATTAAAATCACAGCTTACAAAAAGGTGTTCTAAATTTAAATAAGCATTTGTGAATTTATTTTCCTCAAGATTTGTTTGGTAACTAATTCCAGTTTTAAAAGTAGGTTGTCCAAAAATTACCGGAAACGAGAGGTGAAACTGTCCGCCAATAGGAGTGTTTATTGTTCCACTGTTCATATAAAATCCAATATGTTGCGCATCAAACCAGTCTATATGACAATCTTCTTTTAATACTATTTCAACATTTCGTTCATTTTTTAATTTGAATTCTAGAGTTTGAAACCCTAAGTACGTAAATGACAAAACTTTGAGTGAATCAGGGACAGTAATTTTAAAATTTCCATCAAAGTCGGTTTGAGCACCAATTTGGGTTCCTTTTACAATTATATTTACTCCAGGTAAGGGAACGTTGTCGCTCTTACTTCTAACAATTCCTGCATACTCTGTAGATTGACAGAACAAAATTCCGTTGAAGGATATTAATAATAGTAGCACTATTTTTTTCAAAATCGATGGGTTTAGTTTGAATACTAAATTATTTTCATTTTTGATTCTGAAAAAGTAGTATTGAGCGAAACTATACTTTTAATTAGGGAAATCATTTTAATACATCACAACGAATGTGTGTAGTTACTAGATAATTTTCCAAACAAAAAATCCAACCCTAATGGATTGGATTTTTGTAGTCGGGATGACTGGATTCGAACCAGCGATCTCACGCCCCCCAGACGTGCACTTTAACCGGGCTAAGCTACATCCCGAAATCGGTGAGCAAATATAAAAATATCTTGTACAACAAAAAGAAAATCCTTTGGCTATCTTTCCAAAATCTTAATCATTTTAAAAGATTTTAATAAATGGAATAATCCAGGCAAGATCACCAATCCCCCTATGATCAAGGCTACTCCCAAGGCTTGGATCACACTATCGGGTGCAATATCCTGTAGTAGGCTTACACTGGCATTGGTAGTAATCACCACATTTGGGAAATGAGACACCAGGGCCGCCAACAGAATCAAAAACACCTGTAGCCCTGCATAAAAACGACTCCATACCTTATTTCCTTTTTTGATCGTCATCCACAAAGGATATAACAATACCGCAGACAACATTACCGAGACTACCGCAAATCCGTTTTCTATAAATCCCATTACAAAGGCCTTGCCTGTAATAAATCCATACAGAAAAGTAACCAAGCCAATGATCACTACCACCATAGCAGCTATTCTTGATTTTTTGATATATACCTTTTCGTTACCGGGCTCTGCCTCTCCTATCAACAATACCGAGGATAAAAAGGCACATAAAGCCGCAAAGAACATTCCGATCAACAAACTAAAGATATTAAACCAGGGCTGTAAAAAGGCCTCATAAAAGGATAGGCTCGCTACATCGTCGGTGATCACAATATTTCCACTAATCAATCCCCCAAACACCATCCCCAAAAAGATAGGTGTGATCAAACTGGAGATTTTAAACATGGTATCATATACCTTTTGGGAGTTATCGATCACCGCATCATAATGTCTAAAGACAAAAGCTACTCCGCGTAAGGTCACCCCCAGTAACACAATCGTTAATGGGATATGCAGATGTACCACCATAATGTTATAATACGCAGGAAAAGCAATCCATAAAATCACAATCAAAATAATGATCCAGATATGATTGGCTTCCCAAACGGGACCCATTACCCGATAAATGGTTTTTTTGGTGATTTGTTGGTTCTCTTCAGAAGAAAACAATTCTACGATCCCTGCGCCGTAATCCGCACCCCCCAGCACCGCATACAGATATAAAGAAAAGATGAGAAAAAATAAGACAACGTATAACATAGGCATTAATTTGAATGGTTAAGAACTCGGATCTGTCGTAGCATTAACCAGGTTACCGCAACTGATAAAGTGGCATACACTACAATATAGGTGTAAAAACTTACCACAATCCCTGGCATGGGTGTAACGGCATCCTTGGTTCTCATGACTTTATGAATGATCCAGGGTTGTCGCCCTACTTCGGTTACGATCCAACCTGCTTCCAAGGCAATAAATCCCATAGGAGCCAGTAGTATGAATAAGAGCCAATATTTGTTACTATTCAGCCATTTTCTTTTTTTGAGCGACACAAAATAGAGGATTCCTGCCAACAATAGGATACTCCCTATCCCCACCATAATCTGAAACGCATAATGTACCATAGGCACATTGGGGTGTTCATCCTCGGGGAAATCATTTAGGCCCTTTACCTCGGCATCAAAATCTCCAAAGGCCAAAAAAGATAGCATCCCAGGTAAGGCGATTTTATGACTCACCTCCTGGGTTTCGGCATCTACGATCCCGCCAATGTATAAAGGTGCTCCTTTTTCGGTATTATAATGCGCTTCCATAGCCGCCAATTTTACGGGTTGCCGCTTCGCAATGTCTTTAGCAGAGATATCTCCACTAATGGGTTGCAAGATGGCAGCCACCGCACCAAAGGCTAGGGCTATCTTGAAGGCTTTTTTATGTAGTTCTACTTTTCGTTTCTTATATACCTGATACGCATGGATACCCGCTACGGCAAATCCTGTAGCGGTAAATGCCGCCAGGGTCATATGCAGAGCTTGTGTAAACCATGCAGGATTGAGCATGGCCTGTATGGGGTCTATATTGGTAAACTGTCCATCGATATAATCAAACCCACTTGGGGCATTCATCCAACCGTTTGCGGCGACTACCAATATCCCCGAGGCTACTCCCGATAAGCCAATAATAATCCCGGTAAACCAATGAAAGCGTTCTGGCAATTTCCCCCAACCGTACAGATAAAATCCCAAAGCAATCGCCTCTACAAAAAAGGCGGCACCTTCTAACGAAAATGGCATCCCGATAATAGGACCTGCATGTTTCATAAACTCGGGCCAAAGCAATCCCAACTCAAAGGACAATGCCGTACCCGAAACCGCTCCGGTCACAAAGAAGATGGCGACCCCCTTTTGCCAGGCTTTGGTGAGCGTCAAATACATTTGATCCCGCGTTTTTAACCATTTGTAATGAGATACGACCATAAAAAAAGGCATCACCATACCAATACAGGCAAATACAATGTGAAATATCAGTGTAAATGCCATTTGGAGCCTTGCTGCATCAAGATTTTCCATAAAAAATATTTAGCGAAGAAATTGGTTTCCAATTAGGATATAAAGATACGACACAAAGCTTGTTTAAGGAAGAAAAAGGGAAGGATGTTTTTGATTTGCTATCGTTAAACTTTTGTCAAGAAAAAACAGGAACAACCAACTAGTTGATACCAACAAAAAAAGCTTGCCACCTCGAAGAAGTAGCAAGCCTTTTACAGAACCAAAAATCTATTTTACAACTTTAATTATTTCGGAAGTACTTCCGTAATTAACACGTAATATATACATGCCCTTTGGCAAGGCAGATGTATCAAAAGTTAGGGTGTTTGCTCCTTCTACTGGAGACACCTTCATTTGCTTTCCTTGTAGATCATACACCACAGCTTCTATGGATGACTTATTGAATCCATTCGCCACCGACAAGGTGAGCGTATTGGTAAATGGATTTGGCGAAGCACTGATGGTTCGATTTCCTTTTTTGAAAATCGAATCCCCAGATTGTGCACTAGCTCTGGTGCAATCGCTAGGACAAGAATCGAACCACTGGTTATCGTACCAACCATCTGCCGTTCTAAACACATCTGGGCTTTGCGCTCCCCCATTATCGTTAAATACAATCCCTACCTCTACCGTTTCATCGATCGTAACCGAATACCATGGAGTACCTACCAAGGCTTTCATTGGTACTCCTGGCCATGCCGGTGCTCCTGGGATAGCCGCATTGGCATTTTTGTCATATATGTAGATGTATGCCGTATTCCACGAAGCTGGTTTTTTGAAATATACATCAAAAGCGGTATCGATAATATCTCCAGGACACTCACTTGGACAGGTATCAAACCATTGATTATCATACCAACCTTCGGTAGTTCTAAACAAATCATCGCTTTGGGCACCACCATTATCGTTAAATACAATCCCTACTTCAACCGTTTGATCGATAGTGTATTTGAACCATGGTGTGTCCTTTACGGTAGTCATCGGAATCCCCGGCCATGCTGGGAACCCAGGAATAGCCGCATTGGCATTTCTATCGTACAGATAGATATACGCACTGTTCCACGAAGCTGGCTTTTTGAAATACACATCAAAAGCAGTATCAACAATATCCCCAGGACATTCGCTTGGGCAAGTATCAAACCATTGGTTATCGTACCAACCTTCGCTAATTCTAGTCAAATCGTCTGACTGTGCTCCTCCATTATCATTAAATACAATACCTACTTGTACATCTTGATCGATGGTGTACTTGTACCAGGGAGAATCTCCTTCTTGTGTCATTGCTACTCCCGGCCATGCTGGGAATCCTGGTAATGCTTCTCCTGTGTTTTGATTGAAAATATAGATATAGGCCGAAGACCAATCTGCTGGTTTTTTGAAATGTACATCAAAAGCACTGATATCTCCCACTACATAATCTCTAAGGATGATAGGTGATTCATTACCATCTGAGTCAATAGCTATTGCTCTCACCGTCGTATTATCACCTACTTCAAATGAGGAAGTATAAGGTGTACTTGCCGCTGTAGGCGTTGACCCATCAAGTGTATAGAAAATAGATACACTTGCACCATCAGCAGTAGTTGAAGCCGCCATCTCTACGGTTACCGGGCTGGTATATACTCCAGAAGCAGGATTAACAGTTAAAGACACAGAATCTGATAGGTCTAGTGGCTGTCCTACCAATACCAAACCAAAGGTAGTTCCAAAATTCACGGTACCATTGGTTACTGTAGCGGTAAGATCAGAGAAATAGTCTTTTAACACGGTACCATCAGGCCATAAGCCATATACATTTAATGCGCCTGCAAAATCTCCATCTTGCCCCTGGAACACCAAGGTCTTATCACTTTCTCCATTTCGGTTATACTCTCTTTTGAAGATATACGGAGATTCATTCATACGCTGGTGAGATCCTGCTCCTACAGAGATATGCTGTCTTCTGAAGGTTCCTAGTTTTCTCCAGTGAAATAACATGGCTTCATCGATAGAATCCCAATTCATATCGCCACGATATCCCGCATCCACATAGGTTTGAGATTCAAAAAACTGTCTTCCGGATTCGTCACCGTAATAAATCTGAACTCCACCGGGAGATAGTAACAAGGTAGTTCCCCCATAAAACATGTTTCCGGTGTAGAATTCGCTAAAATCATGAGATCTTAGGTAACTGATCATATTGTATTCTCCAGGAGTATTAAATCCTCCATCGTTATCGTTCAGTTTAGCCGCAAAAGAACTGAAGATCTCTTCTTGTCCTAGATCGGTATAGGCTTCTTTTGGAGATCTGAAGTTGATCATACTGTTAAACTTACCTACGGTAAAATCGTCTGGTAGGTTATCCCCAACATTGCCAATGATATTTACACCAGAGTGCTCCCCGGTCATATAAAAATCAAGGTCATCCAGCTTTTTAGTCGGGTTGTTTTGTTTCCATTCTTGAAGGGCTAACACTGCCTCGTCCTTTAACTCGGCCCAGGCGTCTACTCCAACGTGTCTTTCGGTATCTACTCTAAAGCCGTCGATACCGTATTCTCTTACCCAATCCGTCAACCACTTGATCAGGTAGTAACGAGGTGCTCTTGGTTTACCGGTTCTGGCAAAATAAGCATTCAGCTCATCTACTTCTTGCTGTCTTCTTCCTTCCGCATCCCACTTGTTTAATAACCACTGTGGTAATGCTACTTCGCTAAACGACTCTGTTCTGATATCCGGTAATCCAAATAAAGGTGTGGTTAGATCGTCACATGGTAGCTCTCCGTTCTCTACCCCACATGTTAATCGTACCCAATCGCTTGGGTAATCTTCGTCTACAAATTGGAGTTGCCCATTTACTTCTTTATAAGTACGATATCCGGAGTGATTCATCACGATATCCAGCAATACACGAATCCCGTGATCGTGCGCCTCGTCGATAAACTCCTGAAACTGCTCTGCAGTAGTAAAGTTAGGATCAAAAGCCGTCCAATCGTTGGTATGATATCCGTGATACGGATAATCTCTAAAGGTTGGATCGTTGGCTGGTGGGTTATTAAAACCGTGTCTGTTTTCTACTACCGGAGTCACCCAAATGGCACTTACGCCCAGTGCATCAAAATAGCCTTCACGCAATTTTTGCGTTACCCCGGGGATGTCTCCCCCATGAAAGTCAATCTCGTTGTTTCTACTATCCTGCTTCCTATCGAAGTTAATATCATTTGTGGTATCTCCATTATTAAATCGATCGGTGATCAGGAAATAGACTGTTACATTATCCCAGGAGAATGGTAAATTCCGAAGGGATTGCGAAGTTCCTACTTTTGGGAGCAATAGACTTAAAAGCAGCCCAAAATAGAGTAAGCGTTTTTTCATAATTAGTTCTTAGTTTGTGTGATTGTTAATAAAACCATCTGAAAATCAATTATTAGTAAATATTTCAAACGTTGTAATAAATATTTCTAAAAAAAATCCGCTTTTGGTAACATTGGAAGTCCCTATTTTTCTCGCAAACGATTGAGTGTTAATATTTTATTTTCACTTATGTTAAAACCTTATTTTTTGTACAAAAAAAGCACAGCTATTTTGTCAAATTTTTAGGCATAGGATTCCCTGTTATTCAGGAATCGAAAACGTAACAACTCCAAAATTTCGGATTTGCAGTTATTTCTATCTGAATATTAGGAACTACATATTAGCAAACACCAATATGGTTTTGTAGAACAGGTACTTAGAAAAAAATAAGCTTTACTAGATGGTAGCGTATTCCTCCAGATTGGTCACTCCCCAGTTCTCTAGCTCGTCTTCTGACCACAAATCTGGGAAGAATACTCTTCGTTGGTATCTGGGATGCATGTATTTGTGCCAATCGCTCCCTCCGGTTGCTTTTTTATTGGTTTTTCCAGAATCCAAATACTTACCTGCTGTTTGGTAGTGATGCATCACCCATTTGATATTCACCGTATGATCGTAGTGACGCATGGCATTGATCAATTTCTTTTCTTGTTGCTCTGCTGCTGGCAATTGAATATACTTGTCCCAAAGGTTCACGGTATTGTACTCCTTCATCCATTCGATCAATTCTTTTTTGTATTGATCTTCAAAATTGAGTAGCAACTTGGTTTTTTTACCAGTTTGGTAGTCTTTGCCCGCTGCCTGCCAATACATATGATCAAAGGCATGCTCAAAAGGAGTATCTCTATCGATAGTTTTTCTGAAACGATAATCGATCAAATTGATCAATTGTGTAGAGGCAATCTCTATTTTTCGGTATTGCACCGATTGGAAACCACTGGCTGGAGTGAGCGTATCTCTAAATTTTAGGTATTGCTCCACTTCCATCCCTGCGGTCATGATATCAAATGAATTTGATAACATATCAAAGTAGCGGCTGATGCGCATGAGATGCATTTCAAATTGTGTGGTGGTGATATCCTCTGCATAAGAAATTTGTCCCATCTCCCAAAGGATCATCTTAAATAACAATTCATTGATTTGATGGTACATGATAAATACCATCTCGTCGGGTAATTCGGTTCGTTTGATTTGTAACCCTAAAAGGGCATCTAGTTGGATGTAATCCCAGTATTTTATGGGCTCTGCATGTAATAAGCCAGATAAGTATACATCTGGATTTTGCCCCATGGCAGTATATTTTTTATCTATTGCTGCTAGCAACTCTTCTCTATTCATGATTGAAAAAATTAAAATAAATGGAAATCCCTGATGATGATTTTATACAAATTCGCGCACAAAATCATTCGGGTGAAAAAATCTAAAAAAGAAAAGAGAAGCTTATGAAAAAGGAGATTTTATATTTATATAACCAGCCACACTATACAAAGTATAGGCTGTCCAATTGATATGACAATGGTGGTTATTCATTTTTGTGCTTTAAACATTTCTTATACAAAAATATTAAATTTATTTTCTTCAGATACTATGATTCTTCATTCAATTCCAACGCTTCATAATAATTTAAAATCCTATATTCATATCTTCAATACAAAGCTATGGAGTATCGGTTTGATTTTTATAGTATTCTGGCTTTTGTAGCATTGGTACAGCTTTTTATTTTAATCGTATATCTATGCTTTAAAAGAAAAATGAATCGGATCAATGGTTTATTGATTCTATTCTTTGCTGCATTGTCGTTTGATTTATTTCATTACATAATCATTTCAACCGAGGCGATCTTAAGTATTCCTTTCTTTATCGGTGCGGGTTCTATCGCCCAGTACCTTTATGGCCCCACCATCTATTTCATTGTACTTTCGGTACTACATCCTAATAAAAAATTCAACCCATACCAATATCTGCACTACCTCCCTTTTCTGATCAATTTGATATGGTTTTTAAGCTATAAATCTCCCGAGCATATTGACCAGCATTTAGATATGGCCACTCAATTTGTTACTGATATGGATAGTGATCCGAAACTTAGATTTGGATATCCCATTAGTCTATCCTCTTATATAAAGTTGTTAGTACTGTTTGGCATCCATCCTATTATCTATCTCGTTGTATCCATACGAAAATTGGATGTCGTAAAAACTGACAAGCGATTAAAAAAATCTGCATACTACAAATGGTTGCGGACTATCATTTTTGGGTTTTTAACGGTTGTATTATTGAGCGAGTTGGCGTATGCACTTGTTCATTTTTTTGAAGTGTATTACTGGTTTTTGAACAGTTTTGTGATCTGGCGTCCTCTTTATGTTTCTATTTTGCTCTTTGCAGCTCTGCTCTGGCCTTTATCTCAAAAAAGTTTAAAACATTTTGGAAGTTCCCAGACCAGTTCCGATTTCATCATCGTATTACAAAACCACATGAAGGCATCCAAACCCTATAAAAACCAACAGTTATCCCGATATCAACTCGCAGATGCCCTGGAAGTATCTCCAGATTATCTCACCAATATGATCAACAGCGAACTTGGGGTGAATTTTAGAGAATTCATCAATACCTACAGGATACAAGAAGTGAAGACCCGTATTGAACATGGAATCTTGAAGGATCTAACCATCGAAGCGGTTGGTAATGAGGCAGGGTTTTCGTCTAAATCTACATTTTTCAGAGTGTTTAAAGATCAGGAAGGGGTAACTCCTTTGTCCTATGCAAAACAGCATGATCAATCTGTAAACTAGTCTTAAAACTAAGTTTTGACACTACATTATTCCTGGTATTTACTACGATCTGGTATTGTTTTATAAGCTTTGTATCCAAGTCCATTTGAAACATCACCTATTGATTTTCAAAGCGTACTGATATCATCAATCAATCTTTCAAATTCAAAATGCTATGAAAATACATGTAGTAGGTATCGCAATACTAATTTTTGCTTGTACTGGTAAAAGTCAAACGAATACAATAGAAAACAAGGCTGTCCAAGGAATCACAAAAGTCAAAAAAGCACTATCCTCTAAAATTCTGTTTGCACGAAAACATAACACCGAAAATGGGTGGTCCATATTTGCTATCGACCCAGATGGAACTGAAGAAAAAATCGTCATCCCTTACGCATCCGGACAAGGCGAATACAATCCAGACATCTCTCCTGATGGGACTACGGTTTTATTTAACTCCTATCGATTTGGTGGATGGAAACTATTAACTACTAATCTGCTCACCAAAGAATTTAAGAGGATTTCATCTTCTACTGATTATTATTTTAATGGTCACTATTCGCCTGATGGAAATCAAATCGTATATGAAAAAGTAGGACGCGGAGAAAAAACGCAGATATACATTTCGGATAAAAATGGAGGCAAGGAAACTTTGGTTTCTGTAGGGATGAAAGATGTTGAAAACCGGATGCCGGTATGGAGTCCCGATGGTACATCCATCATTTTCTATAGTGATAAAAATGGAGGAACTGATATTTATCGCTATGATATAACGAAAAAAGATATCACCAATCTCACCAAAACCGAAAAGGGGAATAATTTTAACCCGAGTATATCTCCTGATGGAAAGAAAATTGCCTTTTTCTCGGATAGAAACGGGTATCTGGATCTATATATTATGGATAGTAATGGAACTAACTCCAAGAACCTTACGGCTAGCCTTCACAATAAAAACAACGAATACAATTATTACAAAAACAGCAATCTATTTTGGCTTTTTAAATGCTCCTGGTCTCCTGATGGGTCATCTCTGGTATTCTCGAATGCCAATACCGCCAATATCGATCTATTTACCATCAAAAAAGATGGTACTGAATTACAGCAAATCACCAAAACTGAGGGATCAGAATTAACTCCCGTTTGGGGAATGATTCATCCGTAACACATCAAAATGCCTTAACTACCCATTAAAATTAGTACTACATAAATCCCAATTCAATGAAACGAAATATCATCACCATATTCTTGATAATCCATTGCTTATTTTCTTATGCGCAGTCCAAAATTATATTTTCTAAGAGTGCTGGAGGCTTAAATACTGGAGGGACTTTGGATCTCATGCTATATAATCCTGTAGATAACACCACAAAACTGTTGTTGAAAGGTACAGTAAACCGAAGAGGAGAATACAATGCAGTTACCTCTCCAGACTCTAAAAACATCATTTTTAATACCTACATGTTTAGTGGTTGGAAACTAGGTATTGGTGATTTTGATGGGAAGAGCATCACTAATATTTCTAAACTAACCTCTCGATCTAACTATGAGTATAATGCAAAATATGCTCCAGATGGCTCTAAAATTGTGTATCAAGAGTACAACTGGGCAAGAGGAACTGCTGATATCTATATAGCCGACAAAACAGGAAAAAATGCCAAGCACTTCTTCACCAACACTATCAGTGATCAGAATTTAGCCTGGAACAAAGACGGGAAATCGATCATCCTTACTTATATCGAAAATGAAAAATTAAGGGTTTACTTAAAATCGTTAGACCAAAAAACATTCAAAAAACTATCACAGCATAATGCTAATGATTTTGCCGTATCTTCATCTAAGGTTGAAAACAAAATTGCTTTCTTATCTGATAAAACTGGTAAAATTGATCTGTTTGTTATGGATCTAGACACAGGCTCCTTAAAAAACCTTACTCCCAATCTAAAATCAGCAGATGCTGATGTGAATAGTATCTGGGCCTATAAAACAAGTTGGTCCCCCGACGGGAAACAAATCGTTTTTAATGCCATGGTGGGTGGAGATTTAGAACTTTTTATTGTCAACAAAGATGGATCAAATTTATCTCAAATAACAAATAACAACGACACAGAAATTACTCCTTTTTGGACGAATTAATCTTACACAATAAAAAACACTGAAATTCAAATAATTAACAGTATTTTTTTATACTCATTTCTAGGAGTCAGGGTGGCAGGATTAACTTTATTGATCCTGGTTTTGGAGTTGTTGCTCAACAAAACCCAATCCCTGCTATCGCCAGATTGTCTTTTTTATTTGATTTCACTTTCTAAAACTACGTTTTGAAGTTTCATCAAATAAAAAATCCAACCACTTTCGTGATTGGATTTTGTTGGTCGGGGTGGCAGGATTCGAACCTGCTACTTTACCCATATATTTATACTATTATTTGACGTTTTCAGCGCCGCAAATATAAAACACATCCTGATTTCTGCAAGTATATCAAGGATTTTTTTTGATTAATTCTTATAGCTGATTTTCTAGTTTTTACTGACTACTACTGACTACCCTTTAATTTTCTGGAAACAAGCACTTTATATTAAAACATGACTACTTTGGCATTGGGAATCGGGTTTTCAAAGCATTTTCAAATTCCCAAATCTCAAATACGCTCTCTAACGAGATATCATAATCTGGATATGCATAATTATCCATAGAAACTGTTATCAGTTTATTCTCTTTATCATGTGCTCTTATTCTTCTAACAATAATCTCATGCATAAGGACTATAATGTATATCCTATTTATATTAAAGTTATTTAGTTTTCTTTTTTTTATGCCAAACACCCAATCTCCATGAAAAAAATTAGGTTCCATATCATCTCCGTTAACTTGAAAACCTCTGATACTTCTAAAATCATTATCCCTATTTGAAAAGGTCATAAAAGTTAATTTTTCTATATACTCCTCTTTTTCGTGATTATATGTGTAGTCTTTGGCATTCTCATTACTCACCATTGCTACTTGCCGTGTATATTCTATGTCAACATACACTGCTAATTCGGCAACACCAAAAGTTTTTGGGTCGTAATATCGATGCTTTTCACTTGCTTCATTATGTCTTTTCCATAAATCATCAATAAATACCAGACTAGGGTTGATTCCGTACTTATCAAAGAATTTATAGATAACCTCTAAAGGAAAGTTCCTTTCATCGTTCTTTATCTTGTCTAATGATTGTGGAGAATAATCCAAGCTACGCGCTAAGGCACTCATGGATTTTACTTTTTTTTCTCTGACAATTAATTCCATGATATCTAATATTCGTTTGGTCACTATATGTTGTCCCATATCTAAAAAAAATAAAAATTCGTAAAAAAAATGCCAATCAAAACATACATTAAGTACATATTATTATCTTTACATTTAAAATTATGTCGTTAATTAACGTCTAAAACAGTGATAATATGTGTAAAATGTCGTTAAATTGATTTTAGTAAGTAATAGTAAAAATCTCCGGAGCAAGCTCGCGGAGCATTCAAAGGAATTCTCGTTTTCAAACTGTTTAAGTTTTACTGACGAGGCAAGCCTCGGGGTATTAAACCCTCCTAGAATAAAAATTTAAAACACAAAATAAATGAAAATTTCAAAAAATATCAACAAAAAGTTGATAAAACAATATAAACTCAATGTAAAATAACTAATAATCAGATGTAATATCACAAAAAGAAACAAGGAAAGATTAAAAAAGTAAAAATCTGAAAAACAGTGTTTATTAATTAAAAACAAAGAAGAATGAAAGTAGAGATGAATTTTAATAAACGTAAATATAATATCTTAAAACACCTTAAGAAATTACCGTATCAGGAATACATAATAGCTAAACGTAAACTACCAGTCGCCTGTAAAGTAAGCAAACGAACATTTGAGAGGTGGTTATATGTCACCAAAGAAGAACGATTGGAGATATCAGCCGATAAATTGGCGATCGTTGCCAATTTTTTTGATTGTACTATTGAGGAATTATTGAATAATAGAATTCCTAAACACAATACACAAACATTAAAAAGACTACACGATCAGAAGCTTATAAAACAATTAAATCTTACCAAATGAAAAAGTATTCATTCATTAAAAATGCTAATCAATGATATAAGGCTGTATCTAAATCTGATTTTCATAATGCTTATGGATGTTCTCCATATACATTTCGTCAATGGATAAGAAAAATCAATAAAGACCTTGGAGCATATAAGGGTGGCTTATATACACCTAAACAAGTACGGATGATTGTAGAGCATTTAGGGGAGCCTCTTTTGGTGGAGCATATCATACATCAATCAAAATATTGAATACTAATAAAACGATCTTATGGGGCAAAATAAATCAACAATTGGAATCGATGAATTTTTGGAAGAAACAGACAAATTATTAACAGTCGCTCATAACCAAAAAGAAAACCGAGAACTAGATCAACTTTACAATAATTTTTCTAATGTATTAAAACATATTGAAGAAGTCGATTTTAGGAAATACGCTGAATTATCTACAAATGAAAAACCTAGGAAAGTACACTTTTTAGTAAACCAATTTTTGGGGTATTTGTTGCTTCTTACTTATTCAAGCCGAGAATGAAGAGGTTTGTTAAAACATCCCCCATCTTAGTCTTCCCTTGAGAGAGGGTTTATAAAGCAGGAAGCATAATTATTTGTAAGAAATACATACTAATTGATCCCGGTTTTCAATAGAAAATTATCTTGTCTGAGTAATTCAGTAGTGTACCTAGACAACAATCACACGGATAAAACTATTGGAGACTGTAAATTAAACCTTGTCTGAAGATTAGAATTATTAACTCACCTTACGCAAAAAAGGAGTTGTAATTTTTGATTTTAACATTTAGATTGTTAATATCTTTGATTTGATATTGCTATGGAAAACTTTGAAGATTTATATACGGATTATTTGATTAGTTCAACTTCCTATACCACAGCTACAGGTATGGCTTCTCTGTTATCTATAAAGCATGACAAAATCACCCAAGAATTATCCAAAGGGATTTACGACAGCAAATTTTTATGGAAAAAAGTCAAGCCTTACATTCAGGAGTTGTCCCAATCATCGGATACAGTTGTTTTAAGTTTTGATGATTATATACAGGAAAAGCAATATACTGATGAGAGTACACTTAATTCTTGGCATTATGACCATGTATTTGGTAGATCAGTGAAAGGAGTTAATTTTTTGACTGCTTTAGTTGAAGTTGGTGGTATGCGTCTACCTTGTTGCGTTGAATTTATCAAGAAAGATCGTTGGGTAACAGATGCTAAAACAGGGAAGAAAAAACGAAAGAGTAGTGTTACTAAAAATGAGTTGTTTCGACAAATGCTTCGTGAATGTTACGGGAAGTTTCTGTTTGATTATGTTTTAGCTGATAGTTGGTTCAGTTCTATAGAAAATATGGTTTGTTGCAAAGAGGAATTAAACACAGATTTTATTATAGCATTAAAGAGCAATCGTAAGGTTGCTTTATCATTAGATGATAAGAATACTAACAAATACATAAGTATTGAAACATTACAGCCAGGACAGCAAACCGTGGAGGTTTGGTTCGAAGAATTGGATTTTCCGCTGTTGCTTACCAAGCAAGTTTTCAAAAACGAGAATGATACAGTCGGCGAGTTGTACTTGGCTTGTAGTGATTTAAACCTATCGTATGACCAGATCACTACTACCTACAAAAAACGGTGGGGCGTAGAGGAATTTCATAAATCCATAAAAAGCAATACGGGTTTTGCTAAATCCCCAACAAAAACAGTAAAAACTCAAATGAACCATTATATGCTATCTATTGTCGCATACACAAAATTAGAGTGGCTAAAGCAAAGAACTCATAAAAATCATTTTGCCATGAAAGCTCAAATATATTTAGCCGCACAGCAAGCGGCTTATAGTGAATTACAAAAGTTATCAACACCTAGAGCTGCATAATCCGCGTTTTAACATATCATTATGCGTAAGGTGAGTTATTAATTTTAAGATTTATTCAGACATGACACAAGAAGAACAAGAATCATTAGAGAAAAAAGCTCTTGAGCAATTTATGACAGGCAAGAGTTTATTTGGTAAAGACGGGGCTTTTGCACCGCTTTTAAAGAGTTTTTTAGAGAAGGCTTTGGAAGCCGAGATGGAAGGTCATTTAAGTGATCAAGAGCGTTCAAAAGACAACAAACGTAATGGCAAGTCCAAAAAGAGAGTAAAAGAGTAGTGAAGGTACTTTTGAATTAGAGGTTCCTACTGATCGTCAAAGTAGTGTTGAACCAGAACTAGTTAAAAAACGTCAAGTAATATTAGCAGGGAATTTATCGGATAAAATCATTGGTTTGTATGGTTTGGGGATGGGGTTGCGTGATATTTCTTCTCACATCAAAGAGATGTACGATACTGATATTTCCCATACGGTTTTAAGTCAGATTACAGATAAGGTTATCCCAGATGTGAAAGCCAGGCAACGTCGTCCCTTAGAATCGATGTATTGTATTGTTTGGCTGGATGCGATGCATTATAAAGTTCGTGAAGATGGTAAGGTTGTGCATAAAGCTCTTTACAACATTCTTGGTATCAATAAAGAAGGTTATAAGGAAGTTTTAGGGATGTATGTTTCAGAAAGCGAAGGTGCCAATTTCTGGTTGCAGGTTTTAATAGATCTTCAGCATCGCGGACTAGAAGATATTTTGATTGCTTGCACAGATAACCTCAAGGGATTTACTAATGCTATTTTAAGTGTCTTTCCAAAAACTACTACCCAGCTTTGCATTGTCCATCAAATCCGTAATTCTCTTAAGTATATAGCCAGTAAGGATCAAAAAGAGTTTTTAAAGGATTTAAAGAAGGTATACCGAGCTGTAAGCAAAGAAGTAGCAGAGGAAGAACTTTTGCTTTTAGAGGAAAAATGGGGGGCTAAATATCCAGTGGTCATTGATAGTTGGCAAAATAACTGGGAGGAACTCTCACAATATTTTGGTTTTAGCGCTGCCGTGCGTAAAATGATCTATACGACCAATGCCGTGGAAGGCTTCCATCGACAGATCAGGAAAGTGACTAAAACTAAAGGCACTTTCCCCAATGATATGGCCTTACTAAAGCTAGTTTATCTAGCTACTAAGAATATTGAAAAGAAATGGACAAGCCCATTGCATAATTGGAGTTTGATCATCCAACAATTATACATTAAATTTGGGGATCGGGTAGCACTCGATTTAGCGACCAAGCCAAAGGCTTCTGGGAGCTAGCTCCCAGAAGCCTTTGGCTTGAACCCTAGACAGGGTTTACTTTACATATCCAACTATTGTATTCCTTCCGAAAACAATTGGTAGTTTGGTGTCTTAAAAACTTTTCCTTTACGTCAAACGATAATTCGAGTATGTATATCCTCTCTCTATTAGTTTTGAATTACATTGTTTATTCATTTTTTTTCTGAAGTTTTCTTAGCCTTTTGTTCATAAGTAAAAACCATAATGGTTGGAGAATTGCCAAAACCATCATTCCAGGATAACCAGTGGGCATTTGTGGGCTTTCCGGGAAGGATTTTAAAACCGCATATTTTTTACTACCATTATAATGATGATCAGAATGTCTGGAAAGATTGAATAATATAAGCCTTCCTATTGGGTGATCCGAATTCCAGGAATGATGATGTCGAACTCTTTCATAAGTACCTGTATGAGTTTTTTTTCTCAATAATCCATAATGTTCTATGTAATTTACAGTTTCTAATAACATTATTCCTAATGTTGCAGCCAAAAGAAAGGATAAAAATACATAAATATTGAAATACAGATAAATAGTACTAAGAAGAGCTATGTTAGCTATAGAATATGAAATCATCCTGTTTCGTAAAGAAAATGAAGATTTGTTTTGGTTTAGAAGTCTTTGATGTTCCAATTTCCAGGCTTTAAAATAGCTTTTGAAATGAGAAGCAAACCAAAAAACAAATAAAATTTGATTTTTCTTTGCAGTTGCAGCATCATGAGGAGTAGCCACATCTTTATGATGTCCCCCATTATGATATGGCAAAAAATGAGTGTCTAACGAGGTTAAAAGTAAAATTTCTCCTAAAAGTTGTTCTTTTCTATTTAGTCGATGTCCTAGTTCATGACCCACATTAATACCTAATACACCGCACATTAAGCCCATAGCAGATACCATACCATAAAACTCAACTGTATTAAAAGTAGTCTCTTGAATAATAAATAGAAAGTATATCAACATTCCTACTTGAACGGGCAGTGCCAGATACATCACCCAATCGTAGATTGGATTATTTTTTTCTTTGTTTGCAGTTTCTTTATCAAAATTTGTCGGGTCTGGTTTGATTATTAATTCTATAAGAGGAACGAAACCAAAAAAAATGATGATAGGCAAAAATGTCATAATTCCCTTACTATTGAAGGAAATGTATACTGTTATTGGTAAAATATATACCAAAAGGTACTTCAGTCTTTTCATAATTATTAATATTTAAAATGGGTTACAGGTTAAGCTTTTGTAACTTCAGAATCCGACTCCCAAAGTAAGTAGAAAAACAAAGGGGTTGAGATCCACATTTATTTCTCGCTCTATGGTAGCTATAGGTATTCCGATAAATCTAGTATCTGTAATTGTCGTAGCGGTTGTACTCACTTGTACATATCCTGCCATGAATGATGCAAAATATCGATCATGCATTTGATAATTTATTCCTAAAAACCCTCCAATATTTGTAGAAGGAGTGAGTTCAATTTCGGTTTGACCAAAAAGCGTATTTTCTAATTGTACACTGGGCTGTGCATCATAGAAAATAGTATGATTTATGGCTAGTCCCGCATATGGCCTGAATCTGTTTTGTTGGTTTAGGAAATAGTAATTTAATAATAAAGTAGGAGGTAATACTTTTACGCTGCCAACAGACGAAATAAATGAGGCCGCTGCGGAGCCTTCGATCTCAAGGGTAAGGGGGAGACCAAAAAGAATTTCTATACCTAAGTTGGTTCCAATAAATCGAGTATAGGAACCGGCAATTCCATTGGGATTGTTTACATCAACTTGATAATTAGGAGGTGTAAGCGTACCTTCAAGATTGGATGAGGAAGTGTTGTTAATAAGTTTTCCTGCACCTAATTTCACCAAATTTTTGTATGCTTTGACCGTTGCAGGACTTTCTTGACCTATAATGCCAAGAGTATTAAAGTAGCAACAAAATAAGGCAATTTTTAAAAAGTGATTCATTATGTTGAGTTTGTAAATTAAGATGCTGTTTTAGATTGATTAAAACAAAAAAAATCGAACTAAATATATTCATATAGTTCGATTATAGCAACTTTTTTTATCTTAGAGGGTATTATTAGTTTAAAATCAAAGGAGGGAAATGGGGTAAGATTACTAGAAGTTGCACAGGATTAACAAGAGAGTTGTACTTTGAAAATCGATTACCTGTTTTTGAAAGAATAAGGGGTTGATGGACTGGGGTTCTATCTTTTCAACAAATAAGAAGTTATATTATTAAGAGATTGGTAACTCAAAATGAAGCACATATTTTGGGACCCATATCGTGATTCAGATCTTTCGGAGTTAGAACGATTAAGAAATTTAGAAAAGAAGAATTCTTGATAAAAAAGAGAAGTACAATCAACCAATACTAGAGATTCTTCAATCAGAAATTATTGAGAATTAATGTTATTAACGTGAATTCGATGTAAGAATTTGATTCTAAAAAGCCGTCAAATTGAGTAATTTTTCATAGTGAAACGGAGAAAAATTGTATCGAAATTAGGCTTTGGTTTGAAAATTTACTTGTCTTCAATACAATTTTCTATCGAAAATCACTCAGACTGACGTAAATTTTATTGTGCCGAACTCACGTTTATTAGGTTTTATAAATAGTTATTAAAGTACAATTAACTGTAAGGAATATCTATAGAACCATTTATTTTTGCAACAGAACACACATCAAATTCAAAACCTCAATTAAGTGAAAAAGAGTATTAAGTTGTAATGATTTTTTTCAAATATCCGTATTCACTAATAGATGGTATGTAATTCTGAACTTGATGCAGGATATTTGATCCATTTATTGTAGAAGATTGCTCATCAAGTAGAGAGACTAACCAAATTAAATATTAATGAATACGGATATGTATTTACATTATTTAAAATTTCAAGATTGTAAAAAAAGATTCATTTCTTTCTTATTAGAAAAAGTTGCTATCCTATCTTGGGGAGAGGGACAGTAGAACGTCATTGGCAAAAGCATTTGGCCCTCCAAAAAGGTAATTAAGTCTTACACGTGCAGAGCCTATAATGAACTCAAAAACTGCTTCTTGAGAATTAAGAATATCTTCTCTTGATGAAGATCGTGTGCTGCCTCCAAAACCTAAAGCATTGGCTGCTGCACCGGTTTGGGCAGAAAGCCTGGAAACGGTAAAGAATGAATTAAAATTTTGAGACCTGAACAACAAATCGCAATCATCAGAAGTTCCTTTTAGGTTAACTCTTCCGTTAAATGTTATGGAGGCCATAGGCCCTGTTTGATTACTATCCCAGTCTGTAGTTCCTGTCCTGAACCAAATTCCATCTGCACAATTAGCTGCTTTTGAGCTTTTTTCATCATTATCGTTCATTACTAATCCTGAATAAATGTCAGCTACCAAATCCTGATTCGCTGTTGCATAAGACTTACCATTAAATCTGAATACCTGATCATTAATTTGATGCATCAATACTTTAGCTTTTTCGGCCTGCTCAATTGGTAGCCCTTCTTCTATACTGAATTGATACCTTAAATCAATAAATTTTTTCATGGCTTCGTAATCGAAAGAACGATAACTCTTTACTATTCTTTCGATAGTACTTTGATTATTTTTTGTGTAATAATTTTTTGCCACAAATTCGATTTCATTTTCATTCATCGAACGATCTTCAATTAAGGATACATTTTCATCCAGGGATTCACTTTCATCGTTACAAGACGATAAGAAAATAGCAGAGAAAATAAACAGCGATCTAAAAAAATTAATAGTTTTCATAAGTTGGTGAATTAAATGATTAAAGTAAATATTGTAATAGTGTAAATAATGCTTAAAATCCTTGAAATAGTTTTAATTTTTGCAAATCTTTGGTGCATATCTGTTGGTTGCTAAGTAAAAACAGATTTTACCTTCTTACAAACCAATAGTTAGATACCGAATCATGTTTTGGTAATATTTTACGAAGATATTATGATGTAAAAAACAATCTTTGTGTTGATTTGTAGATAGTCGTTTTAACTTTGTGAAATACTTTCTAAATCCTATAATAGTTTGTTTTAGAGATTTTTTTTAGTTGTTAAATACCTATTTTAGAGCCCCAAAAATAGCTAGAGTGTAGTTTACACCAATTGCAGTATTATTTATGTTTTCAAATATGGAAAAGTCAACTTTTTCAATTTAGCTTAGATACAGAGGCCTTTTACAAAGCATTGTTTACAATTTTTGGTAGTTTATTAGGTTTTAGCCCGACGCTATTTTGCTATAGTTTTGAATGTGTTTTTTTGTTTACATTGATAATGATCTTCTTTCATATTGTATTGAAACTCTCCTACATTATTCACTGGATCAGTAGCTTGAGCAGGTACTGTCGGTATCGCTATCATCACTTCTGTAGCCAGATCATGTACTGTTTTAATCACTACCATATGATAGCCTTTGTCATAAAGAAAGGCTGTTACAAAGGTATTAATCCTCAAAAAGTATGTTGCTAAAGGTATTGTAATGGATAAAACAAAGCAAGGGGACTACTATGCTCCAGAGGTAGAAAAGTGTTGTAGCTATTGAATAAGATATTTTTTTAATAATGGTTTTGACTTCTTAGGGTTTTGGGGCTTTTTCCAAACCATCGCTTACAGGCTCTGGTCATTGATGACTGTTCTGAATATCCCAAGATTTCTGCTATATGATCCAGAGGAATGCTGGTGTGCATAAGATATTTATGGATCTCCTTTTTTCTTATATGGTCTTTTAATTCTTCAAAACTTACTCCTTCTTTCCTGAGTTTTCGATGAAGAGTTCTAGGGTGTATTGCTAACAAATGAGATATTTTTTCTTTAGAGGCTTGTCCAGAACTCAATAACATTAATAGTAGTTTACTTACTTTGACTTTGATGCTTTCTTCATTTAATACATAGTGATTTCTGATATATGTTTCCGCAACTTCGAGATAAAACTGATTGGTAGATTTGAGAGGATGTTCAAGTAGTTCTGGATAGATGTAGATTCCACCTTTTGATTGCCCATAAGTCACTTCACAATCAAAAACATCATGATATTTGTTAGATTTTTTCTCATGTGGGAAAGCAACACATACTGGTTGATATGCATATCCAGCGACTACTTTTAAAATCTTATGAAGATCGGCGATACATAATTCCAGACATTGTTCAGTTTTTACAAATCTTTTTAAATTAATTTTAAAGCCTAACTCTATCGTATTTGGGATTAATGAGTTTTTCTTGTTAATTGTTAGAATTAATCCAGGACTTTGAACGAAAAGATATTTTGCTCCCAATTCTATTGCCTTCCCAATAGTACTAGCACTTTGAACTACCAAAGATATAGGTCCTAAGACTTCAATATTTTGATAGTTGGATAGTTCAAGGCCAAAACTATTACAGTTTGTTATAAAAGCACTTTCTTCTAATAATTCAGAAACCGATGAAAGTGATACTAAGGATTCTGGATTGTCTAGCTCTTTTAAACTTATGTCATATTTTTTCAACAATTCTGCTGGATCAGCTTGAAATTGACGCATTAATTCTACATATCCGGTTAAACTGCTTGATCGAACCATTTCTTCCATGTCTCCTAAAGTAAAAAAAAAGTCCTCTATTGTCAATTTTATTTTTTTTGATTATATGATTTTTGTTATATCACTTTAAAGTATAGCTTTATGATTAAAGAATTAGATGTTTTAATAATTGGAGCAGGTGTATCTGGCATAGGAATGGCTTGCTACATGGAAAAGTATATTTCTGATAGTTCTTATGCAATTTTAGAACAAAGAAACGAGATTGGAGGTACCTGGGACTTATTTCGATATCCTGGTGTTAGATCAGACTCTGATATGTTAACTTTTGGTTACAAGTTTAATCCATGGAATGGAACAAGTATCTTGGCAGATGGTACTTCTATTAAAAATTATGTGTCGCAAACGGCAGAAACCTATGGTGTTAATAAAAATATAATTTACCAAACCAAGGCTTTAAGTGCAAATTGGAATAGTAGTGAGAGATATTGGTATATTGATACTATCCATAAGGCAACCGGAATATCAACAACTTACAAATGTAAGTTTTTAATATCCGCTTCGGGGTATTACGATTCTGAAAAGGGATATTTACCAAAGTTTAAAGGATATAATACTTTCAAAGGTGCAATAATACACCCTCAACATTGGCCTGAAGATATAGATTATACAAATAAAAAAGTGATTGTGATTGGTAGTGGTGCCACCGCAATTACCATTGTTCCGGCAATGGCTGATAAAGCTTCACATGTAACTATGTTGCAACGATCGCCTACTTATGTATATTCTATACCGTCACAGGATCATTTGGCCATTAAATTAAGAAAATTATTTTCGGAAGAAACAGTGTACAGGTTTGCTAGATGGCGTAATATTTTTCTTCAACGGTTGGTTTACAGAATGAGTCGTAAATTTCCTAAAACTATGCGTTCTTTCTTTTTGTCAAAAATAAAAAAACAGCTTAATAAGAAAGAAGATATTAAGCACTTTTCGCCAAAGTACAACCCCTGGGATCAACGCGTAGCTGCTATTCCTGACAGCAATCTTTTTAATACTATAAACAAAGGAAAAGCTTCTGTTGTTACCGATCAAATAGAGGCTTTTACCAAACACGGGATTTTATTAAAATCGGGGAAAGAATTAACAGCAGATATTATTGTAACAGCTACCGGTCTTAAACTTCAGGTTCTGGGAGGGATGAAACTTATGATAGATCAACAAGAAAAAATGATACATCAAAAGATGACATATAAAAGTGTATTGGTTCAGGATATTCCTAATTTCGCCTATTTGTTTGGGTATACCAATAGTTCTTGGACGTTAAAAATAGATATTGCCGCAGACTATGTAGTACGATTATTAAAAGAAATCAAAAATCGCAAGGCTACTGTTGTAATTCCTAGAACTACAGATGAAATGCTTTTTGATGAAAACGTTCTGGATTCGCTAAATTCTGGTTATATTCAAAGAGGAGGAAACGTATTACCTAGACAGGGAAAAGGATTGCCCTGGAGAGTATTGCATAACTACAATAAGGATAAAAAAATGCTTAAACTACCAATTACAGATAAAGCTTTGGAATGGGACTAAATACTGGCAAAAACGCTTTTTGAGTATTATTAAAATTCTAAATGGGTAAGTTTATCATTATACGCAATACAAATTGGTTTTTAAAGTAGATTACCATCAAGAATCCAAGATCTAAATTGTGGAGTTCTACCTTGGCTTGTTCTTAGTTGTTTACCATTCGCTAATTTGATGGAAAAAGTATTTTTATCAAAGCGCGAAAAACTGGATATAAATTTACTATGAACCATTAGGTTACGATTAATCCTAAAAAAATGTAACGGATTTAACATCGTTTCTAATTTTTGAAGTGAACGTTCTTTGATCATATACCTTTTAAGATTTGTATGTGCAAAAATCACACCATCTTCAGCTTCAAAATATAGAGTGTCTGAAGTTTCAAGTATAGAATACTTGGTACTATGTTGTACTAATAAACGAGTCTTGTAATTAGCTTTAGACTGTGGAATTTGCTGTAGAATTTTTATCAGCTGACTGTGATTAGTATAGTGTGATTGTTGTGTTACTTTTTCAAATTTTTGAAGAGCCATTTCAAGTTTAGAATATTCCAACGGTTTTGTTAAGTATTGAATACTGTTTACTTGAAAGGCCTCTTGTAAATATGAGTTGTAAGCGGTTATAAAAATAATAGGTATACGCATAGGTAACTGTTGCAACCGTTGCACAAGCCCATAAAACATCAAAAAGCAACCAATAATCTTGAGTATAAGTCCTGATTTTCTGGGAAGACATATTAATATTAGTCAATATTAAACTTACGTTAGACCGCTTATTTCATGCTTAAAAAGGCATTTTGATGGAAAGATATGAGCAATATAGCTTCCTAGCTTACTTATTGGGTTTTTATTGATGAATTTTAGGTATTTCTTCAAGTTATAGGCTATTGCCGCCAAAT